>JAEMQU010000001.1:39985-111575 GCA_016463705.1 Opitutales bacterium
GCGAAATCTCAAACCACTGTGGTGGTTGTGAGAAAAAAGACGGAGAAAAGTGCCCACCTACCCCTACTGAAACTCCTAAGGTCTAATTCAGTTTAGCCATTGATTTTAAAGGGCGAACTTTCGAGTTCGCCCTTTTTATTTATGCCAATTCAAGCCGAGATCCTGACGAACAAACTCAGGGAAATCTTGGCGAATGGTGAATTTCATTTTCTCGGCATAAATAAAATCTTCGACGCGACCGGCTCCACTGCGCACGGCACAAGATTTTATTCCCGCATTTAATCCCGCATCCCAATCGGTGATACGATCGCCCACCATCCAACACCTTGTTTCATCTAGTTGGTGAAGCTCGATCATTTCTAAAATAAATTGAGGACTGGGCTTACGGTACAAAGATGGCTCATCCGGTTTTTCGGGGGCGGCTTTGATTTCTAAAATTCCTGGGGCTGGTAAATCCAGCAATTCGAGCATGCGTTGATTGCAGGCATGGTATTGCTCCCAGGTAAAAATCCCCCGATTAATTCCACTTTGGTTAGTTAGAATAAAAAGCTTATAACCGGCCGATAAACAGGCCTTAAGGGCTGGTTTTACCCCAGAAATAAGGATTACTTGGTCAACTTGGCAGGTGTGGTGGTGGTCTTCGATGAGATTTCCATCCCGATCGAGGAAAAGGGCGGGCGATTTGGCCATACCCCAGCCAATCGGGACAATTAAGTAGAGCAAGCCATTGAATGGGGGCTTGACCGTGGGGGCAGGGAGACTCTACATCTGACCCTCAACCAGAGCAAAACCATGGCAAATCCGAAACGCAAACAGTCTAAACGCCGCAGTCGCCTTCGTCGCGGAGCCAATCAGTTCCGTGCTCCCAAGCTCGTACGCGATGCTGAATCAGGCGCCCTCCGCCGTTCACACCGTGTCGACCCAACCACCGGTAAATACCGTGGTCGTCAAGTCCTCGACACCGAGGCTTAAGCAATTTTTACGGGCAACGCCCGTGCAATCATGAGCGAAGAAATCACGCCCACTGGAAAAAGGATCGCCCTCGATTGTATGGGTGGCGATTTAGGTCCATCGGAAGCCGTCGCGGGTGCAGCCCTTGCACTGCGTGAAGGCTTTGTCGGGCCCAACGATAAACTTATTTTAGTAGGTCACGAAGATAATTTGCGCCAACTCGCCGCCGAGCACCGCATTCTTAAATCTAAGCGCATTGAATTTAAACATGCTGCAACGGTGGTGAATCCCGATGACGCGGCGATGACGGTCATTAAATCGAAACGCGATTCATCCATGTTGATTGCTTTAGATATGCTGAAAGCAGGTCAGGCTGATCTCGTTATTTCTACCGGTAATACTAAAGCACTAGTCGCAGCTGGAACCATTAAAGTGCGCCCGATGGAAGGCGCCGAACGTCCTGCCCTCGCCGCTATTATGCCACGCCGCGAAGGCCACTTCGTGATGCTTGATGTGGGCGCAAATCCTGAAGCCAAACCTGAACATTTAGTCCATAATGCCGTATTCGGATCCATCTATGCACAAAGCGCATTAGGCATCGCCCACCCACGAGTAGGTTTATTATCCGTGGGCACCGAAGAAGGTAAAGGCGGGGCCAGAATTAATCGTACGCACACTTTATTAAAAGCGATGGGTGATAAAATTAATTACATCGGACCCGTGGAAGGGTTTGATGTATTTGGCGACGCTTGTGATGTCGTGGTCACCGATGGTTTCACCGGAAATGTTATTTTAAAAACGCTGGAAGGTCTGGTTTACATGGTGAGAGACATGGTCGGTAAAAAAGTAAAAAGTAATCCCGTCTACCTCGCAGGCGGTATCGCCATGTTCCCTCTCTTGCGTGAACTTAAAGGAAAACTTAAGCCTGAAAAATACGGCGGAGCTCCTTTATTAGGACTCTCCAGTTTAGTCATGAAAGCTCACGGTTCGAGTAATCGTCAAAGTATCGCCAGTGCCATTCGCTTAGGCCTCGAAGCCGTGGGACATGATGCAAACCGCCGAATGTTAGTCGCCTTAGCGGAAGCAAATGCCGTAATTTCTTCGACTCCGGAAGAAGAATGAGGTTTTAGTGTTCCCTTCCTCCCCGCGCAGGGCTTACTTCGACTACTTGATGAACCCGGCTCAATCCTCAGTCTTCATCCGTTCACTCGGCGTCCATACACCCGAGCGAAAACTGACCAACGATGACTTATCAAAGATCGTCGATACGAACGATGAATGGATTAAAACACGCTCAGGAATTGCCGAACGTCGCATCGCTGGACCCAACGAAAATCCTTCCGACATGGGAGCAAAGGCGGCCGCCCACGCCCTTAAAAATGCCGGACTGAATCCTGAAGATATCGACCTTCTGATCGTCGCGACCATGACGCCCGACGTCCCTTTCCCTTCAACGGCTTGTATTCTTCAAGCTAAACTCGGACTCCGTCGCGACATCCCCGCCTTCGATGTTTCCGCCGCTTGTTCTGGATTTATTTTCGCCCTTCAAGTGGGCACCGACATGTTGCGTTCGGGAAATTACCGACGCGCTCTCGTTGTCGGAACCGAAAAACTTTCCGGAGTTCTCGACTGGCAAGATCGCACCACGTGCGTACTTTTTGGCGATGGAGCAGGAGCCGCTATTTTAGAATTAACCGACACTCCTAATGTGGGCATTCTCGGAAACATGTTAGGCTCCGATGGAACTAACGCTGAACTTATTCATAGCGTGGCGGGCGGCTCCGCTAAACCTTCGACACCTGAAACGATTCAAAATCGCGAACACTGCCTACGCATGAATGGCAAAGAAGTTTTTAAACTCGCCGTGCGAGTGATGTCCGAATCCTGTCAGCGCGTTTTAAACAAATGTGGAGTAACCTCCGATCAAGTGGCCTGGTTCATCCCCCACCAAGCGAATGCGCGTATTCTTGAAGCGGTGGCGGGCCAATTGAATGTTGGGCTTGAGCGATTTCCTTCGAATTTAGACCGATTTGGGAATACTTCGGCTGCCTCTATTCCCCTGGCCCTCGAAGAGGCTTGGCGGGAAGGCAAAATCAAACACGGTGACCTTGTCCTGCTCGTCGCTTTCGGCTCAGGATTAACCTGGGGCGCAACACTCCTTCGTTGGCATGAACCTAAAAAATAAATTCTTCAGCATCCTCGCTCTCGCCCTCACACTCACGTGTCAGGCCGAACTGATTCACACCGGACCTCGCTGGACGCTCAAAGAAGGTACCACTTCTGTCGCCATCGCACCGACCACGTTACCGGAATTATTAAATCAAATTAACGAAGCCCAGGCCGCGACGGATGCGAAAGATTATTCCACAGCTTTATCACTCTGGAATAAAATTGCGGAAACCCAGTTTGGTCACGAAGGCGAAGCGATTGCCCTGATTGCGAGAGCAAAAATTCATATTGCGCGTAATCAGTTTGAACCAGCCGAGCGCGAAGACTTGGATGAATTTTTCAAACGTCACACCAACTACGTGAATTTCCAAGACGCCATCGATTTAGATTTTATTATCGCTTCACGTTTGGCGGACGGAGCTCGCCCGCAATTGGGTGGTTGGTTTCCTTGGTTTAGAGACCGATTACACGCAGTCGTCGTTTACGAAAAAGTCGTGAAAGTCGCGCCCAATGGACCACTCGCTGACATCGCCCTAATCCGCATCGCGCGCCTGAATGCGGAACAAGGTCGTACGGCCGAAAGCCTTGAGGCCCTCGAACGTATTGTGAGTGACTATCCCACTTCGAAATACGCACCCGAAGCCCTCGAAAGACTGGCTAAACTACGCAGCGAAGAATCACTCGGTCCCGATTGGGATCAAGCGAGCACCATCGATTCGGCAGACCACTGGAAGACTCTCGCCGACCAATATCCAAACGATCCACGCGCGAAAAGCGCACCGGAACAAATTAAAATCTTACGCGATCGCGCGGCACGGGCCCGACTCAATCTCGGAAAATTCTACTGGTACAGCCGCAACAATCCTGAAGCCGCTAAACTCATGGCCAATGCCTGCCGAAGTATTTCGCCAGAATCCGCCGCCGCGGTGGAAGCCCAAAATTTACTCACGGAAATCGAGAAAAATCCTAGTCCACCCACGACCCTTGCGGATAAATTACTCGGCGCTTATCCACGTCCCACGTCCCGCACCGACAACAAACCCGTCACGGTGGGTGATGAATTAGATGCACTGGGTTTCCGTAAAGAAACGATTAATCCGGCGACCGAAAATTCCCGTCCATGAGCTTGCGCACACTCTTTTTATTTCTGGGCCTGAGTTTAACCATCAGCCAAACCGGCTGCTCATCCTATGAGCTCGGTGGACCTAAACCCGTGTTCACGACGATTGAAATTGCTCCCATAAAAAATACTACTTCACGTATCGGGACGCAGGTTGTGCTTGAACAAAAATTAATTGAATCCTTTACCGCCGATCCTCGCATTAAAATCGGTCCAGGTGGTGCAAGATTAGAAACCGTCGTCACACGCTACACCCACCAAGGTCTCACCACGAAATCAATCGACAGCTATACTTACAGTAGCTTTAACATTTCGATCACCGTGCGTTGCACTTTGACCACCCATAACGGAACTAAAGTTTTATTTAAGGACCGAGAATTTAGTGCCTCCTCAACCTTGCAGCCCAAGGGCGATGCTTCCGCGGAAGAGCGCAGCATCGCACCGGGTTTGTTTACGGATATCGTTAGCCAAATACGAGAAGCTGCGACCACGGCTTGGTAAATATGAACTCGCCCATCATTGCCCCTTCCCTGCTGGCCGCTAATCACGGTGAATTTGCACTCGGGATTAAAGCGATTGAAGAGGCCGGATTAAAGTGGGTTCACCTCGATATTATGGACGGACACTTTGTGCCAAATATTAGCTTTGGTCCACAGGTGGTGGCCGATTTAAGATCGCGGACCAAACTGCATTTCGATGTGCACCTGATGTTACAAAATCCGGATCGTTACGTTGCACCGTTCATTAAAGCGGGTTCGGAAACGATTACCGTTCATGTCGAAGCCGACCATGACGTCACCAAAACTCTGAAAACGATTAAAGACGCTGGTGTACATGCGGGTATCGCAATGAATCCCGATTGCGACCCGAAGAGACTTTTACCCTATCTAGATTCGGTTGACCTCGTATTGTGTATGACAGTTTTTCCTGGTTTTGGCGGACAGTCTTTTATGCCATCCGTACTTGAGAGCATTAAATTCTTAGACAACGAACGAAAAAATCGCGGTTTAAATTTCCGCTTAGAAGTCGACGGCGGAATCAACCACGAAACTGGTTTACAATGTCGCGCCGCCGGAGCAGACACCTTGGTGGCAGGTACCGCTTTTTACAAAGCACCTGATCGCCGAGCTTTTATCGCTGGATTAACTGCTTAAGCTTCCGCGACTGGCGTCGAATCTGCGCCTAAACTCTTCTCCTTCTGCAGTCTTAACTGACCACAGGCGGCATTGATATCATGCCCTTTTTCCCGACGTAAAGTCGCGGTAACACCCAGGGCACGTAGTTCTTTAACGAAGCGATCTTGGCGGGTGATGGAAGGTCGACGCCAATCCAGTCCCTCCACCGTATTGTAAGGAATTAAATTAACGTGGGCGTGTAGTTCTCGAGCAATCACCGCTAATTTTTGGGCCTGTTCGAGTGAGTCATTAATCTCTTCGATGAGAATAAATTCTAGCGTTAACATACGGCCGTGTTCACGGGCAAAAGTTTTAGCGGCGGGAATTAATTCTTCCAGCGGGTACTTTTTATTTATGGGCATGATTTTTTCCCGCACTTCATTGGTCGCTCCGTGTAAACTAATCGCCAAACGAAAGCCTAAAGTCTCTTCCGCTAATTTTAAAATTTTGGGAACAACGCCCGAAGTAGAAATCGTCACACGGCGAGCGCCAAAACCAAAGCCCCACTGGGCGTTTACAATTTTTAGGGCCGACATCAAATTATCATAATTAGCCAAAGGCTCCCCCATGCCCATGACCACAATATTATCAAACGAAGCTAAACCTTCGGCGGCACGAGCGGGATCGGCTTGATCTTCAATGCGACAAACTTGCACAAGTTGCGAAACGATTTCGCCAATACTCAAGTCACGCTTCCAGCCATCGAGACCTGAAGCACAGAATTTACAACCGTAGGCGCAGCCGACTTGGGTGGAGATACAAATCGTACGACGGGATTTATCTTGGCCGACGCCTTCCATGGGAGCGCGGATGATGACGGTCTCGATTAAAGATCCGTCGCGGAGTCTTTGTAAAAGTTTCTGGGTCACATCTTGGGACGTTTTGTGTCCAAGCACCTCGGTTGAGGTAAAATCATAATTTTCGGCCAGCCAAACCCGCAAATTAGCCGGCAAATTAGTCATTATCTCCGCGGATTCGGCACGGCGGGGATAAATCCACTCAAAAATCTGCCCAGCCCGGTATTTGGGGTGACCGGCTTCAGCGAGCTTAAGCCCCAAGGAGTCGGGGGTTTCGCCATGAATGGAGGGTTTTAAAGGCTTAAAGGCCATGGTTGATTAGGACGAGTTGCACTTATTTAGGTGGCAAAGACGATGGGCCTTCCTTCCGGCTTGCAAGTAAGTTTTGTTACCCTCAAAACCACAATTTGCAATGAGTAACAAGGCCCTTAACCCACACGGTGGCAAAAACCACCTCATCCCAGAAACCATCAGCCTGGTCACGGCTGGTAAAAACGGTTTTTGCTTACACCAAGCTTGGGGTATCGGAATCATTCGTGCGTACGAAGAAGCGACAAAGCGCTTCACCATCGACTTCCCTGAGCAGTCCAAAAAAGGACACGTCATCGACGTGGCCTTTTTCTCCAACGGCAAAATTGAGATTTTAAATCCCGAGAGCATCCTCTCCCAATCTTACGCAGACGGCAGCAAAGAAAAAATTGCGAAATTGGTCGCCGACGATGTACCGACTTTAATCAAAAGCATCTTAGCTGAATACCCAACCGGCGAATGTTCTTCCTACGCTCTCGAAGCACAATTAGATCGCATCTATTTCGCCTCTCTGGCCGCTGGTAAAGATCGCGCAACGGCCTTCAAAAATTGGTGGACCAAAGGTCGCGCCGCCATTCGCAAAGATCGCGCTATTTTAATCCCTGAACGCAAAGGGGGAGCCTACGCTTTACTCGAAGCGCCGAAGGACGTGGGGGAAGATCTTTTCGCACAGTACGAAATGTCACCCATCTTCGAACGCAAAATTGCCATCCTCGAAGAACTCGCCGACAGCCCAACCAACGAAACACGTTCCGCAGCGAATGAAGCTAATTTAGCTAAAGTTTCCAGCGACCTCAGCAAAGCCCTCAAAGGTCTCACCGGTTCCCGTCGAAGCACCCATTTACCTAAGATTTTATGCGCTATTTGGAATCGCGATAAGTTCTTCCGCACCGCGGTTGAAACCGTCGACACCCAAAGCCCAACGGCTTCGGAAATCATCGCTGAAAGCAGCGACTCCGACCTCGCCACCATCGCCTTAAACATCCCTCACACCAGCGAAAAAATCCGTGCGTTACTCGATTTAATTCGTGCACACAGTGGCGAACGCTGGGCCGATCGCGCTTTCGATTTACTCCGCAATCGTGATATCGGTGGAACCAAAACGGGTTCCGCTAAATTAGTTTCCGAATGCATCTCTTATCTCTGCGACGCGGAACTCGCCGAAAAAGTTGCGAAACGTTTCAGCGAATGGCTCGATTCACGCGACCTCCGCCCACCAGTCATTATTTGGATCATCAAAAATCGTGAGTCCAAAAAATATGCAGAGATTGTCGCCCCCTTAGTTAATCCCAACCTGCTCGGTGCCATCTTAAGCAGCATCGACATCGAAGCGCTCGAGTCTAATTCAACCGCGCGTATTCCTCTCGTCACTGAGTTGATCAACGACAAAAATATTCTGTCCGATATCCTCATGCCCAATGGCAATAAAGTAGATATCGAAACCATCTTCGACCTCGTACGTATCATGTTACGCAATCAAGGTTTCGACGAGACCACCAAGAGCAAACTTAAGGCCCGCTTCCACCATATCGAACCAAGCGTCGAACAAATCTGGAAGAGCCAACAAGACGAAAACACCACAGAAGAAAGCACTCTCAAGGTTTCTAATGAAAGTAAATTAGCCCGCGAAGCTGAGCTTATCGATATCGTTCAGGTCAAACTTCCCGCCACGAAAGAAGCGATTCAGATCGCAAAAGAGCACGGTGACTTACGCGAAAACTCTGAATACAAGATGGCTCGCCAAGATCACGACACTCTAACCGGACGTCGCGCTGAATTAGAAGCGATGCTCAAGAAGGCTGAAGTTTTTGATTTCGCTACCGCCAAGACGGATAAGGTTTCGATCGGCACCAATGTTAAATTACATCGCGAGTCTGATCAGACTGAAATCACCTACACCATTCTGGGTGCATGGGATGGCGAACCCGAGCGTAACATTCTGGCCTACATCACTCCTTTAGCTCGTCAGTTCTTGAACAAGAAAACCGGCGAAGAATTTGCCACCAATATCAAAGGTCGCACCGAAAAGTGGAAAGTCCTTTCGATTACGCGCTGGGCCGATAAAAAATAAGCCGAAGTTCATTCTTTGGACGCGACGAAGCCCTAGTTTTCTGGGGCTTCCTCTTTTGACACGGACCCAAACCTACTGCAATCTCGCCACATGCCCGACCCTTGGGAGTCCATCCGCCTTCTTTCTGATCCCACCCGGGCACGGATTCTTTTCCTCATCAGCCGAGGCGAACTTTCTGTAGGCGAACTTCAAGAGATACTCGGCATGCGCCAATCACGTATTTCGACGCACCTCGCACTGTTAAAAAAATCCGGACTGGCCCATGACCGTCGCGATGGAAAAAATTCCTTTTACGTTTTAGCTGAAAATTTACCGAGCGGGGTGCAGAAAATGATTGAGGCGACCCAGCAGGCCACCGCCCAAGAATCGCAAACTCAGGCCGATCAACGAGCCCTCAAACGCTTGGCGGAAAAACGTCGCCGCAAAACTGAACAGCATTTTAACCTCGTCGCCGAACGCCTCGGTAAAAACTATTGTCCGGGTCGCTCCTGGGAATCCATCGGCCAAATGCTTTTTTTATTAACCCCGAAAGTTAAAATTGCCGACCTCGGTGCGGGCGATGGTACGCTCTCCCGATTACTCGCCCGCCAAGCAGAATTTGTTTACTGTATCGATAACTCATCTCGCATGGTGGAGTTGGGTCGCAGCTTAGCGAAAAAAGAACAGATCAAAAATCTGGAATATGTTTTAGGAGACATCGAAAAAGTTCCCCTACCCGATAAGAGCGTGGACCTCGCCCTATTGAGCCAAGCGTTACACCACGCCGAAAATCCGAAAAAAGCTTTGGCTGAAGCCTATCGTATTCTTAAACCGGGTGGCCGATTACTGATTTTAGATTTGCGTGCGCATAAGTTCGAAAAAGCACGCGAACTCTACGCCGATCGCTGGCTCGGTTTTAATGAAAATGATTTGCATGATTGGCTCGAAGAATCTGGGTTTATTAAGACCGAAGTGAGAATTGTCACAAAAGAGTCACAAGAGCCTGGCTTTGAGACAATTTTGGGCACGGCGATACGGCCGACTAAGTAATATTTTAGGGTTAATACTCATTTATCACTGCGGATAAGTTTAGGTATGGGGGCCCTGTTAAGACTTGGCAAAATTCGGCCGCAACGGCACTTTTACAGCCTACTTCCGAGAGTTCCCCAACTCCTCACCCCGATGGCTTTATTCGCTCCACGATCCTTTCGATTTTTAGTAATTGCGACCTTTGTTGCCCTCTTCACTGGAAACCTTGGTTCCACGCTTTGCCTGGCTCAAAATAAAGCGGTAGCGACGAAACCAGCTGAAGACCCCCTCACTGTTCTTTTTTCCAAAGCCATGTTGGCGATGGATCAGAAAAAGTATGATGAGGCTCTGAAAAATTTAGAGGAGCTTGAAAAGAAGGCACCGAAACTGGAAACCAAATTGGCGGCGGTCGTGCAATTCAAACGTGCCTCCTGTTACTACCTCAAAAAAGATTGGGCCAAGGCCGAAGGCGCCATCAATTTATTTTTAACTAAGTTCCCCAAGGGTACGGAAGATTTTTTTGATATTAATGATAACAAAATCGGTGTCGCTCGTTTAACCTTAGTTGAAGTGTACGGCGGGCAGTCGAAATGGGAAGAGGCCTTAAAACTTTTAGGCGAATTACGCACCAGCCCACTCGTGCAGCCCCAAGACCGCGTGAGCGCCTACGCTCTCTCCGGTCGCATCATCATCGAACAAGCCAAGAGTGGCACCGATGCGGAAAAGAGAAAAGCTTACGGCCAAGCTTTAGAACTTCTTAAGAAAGCCATCGCGGGTGGCTTGGGTACACCTGAAGCGCGTGAGGCCGGCAACCAACTCGTCGAAGTTTACACCAAACTCGGCCTCGTTAAAGAAGCTGAACAATTAAAAGCCGAGATTGATTCCAAAGGATCAGGTTCACCCGCCGAAATCGTCAGAGCCAATTTCCAACGCATCGAAATCGGTGATGCTCGTTTCGCGAGTGCCGAAGCCAGCACCGACGAAAAAACTAAACTCGAGCTGTACCGTCAGGCCTTAGCCAGTTACCAAGGCGTGCTCCGTCGAAATAATATTACTCGCTCGATTACGAAGGCGCTGGAGCAAAAACAGAACGAACTGGATAACCTGCTACGGGTGACCGGCACCGTGAGTGATGAAACCAAAGCGAAAATTGACATAGTCAACGGCGAACTCGCCCAGTTCCAGAAAATCGAAAGTGAATTTTCGAAGAATAAAGATTACGACGCACTCATCGCCTATCGGATTGGCCTTTGCTTATTAGAATTAAAATTACCTTGGGAGGCCTTCGTCGGCTTCCGTGATATTTTTGATAACTCTCCTAACTTCACGAAAGTAACTGGAGCCTATTACTATTACATTTTAGCCCTTCGTGAAATCGGACGAAACACTGAAGCCCAAGCGAAGTGCAAAGAGTTCTTACAAAAATTCCCTGAAGCCGAACAAGTTTCCGAAGTCGCCGTGATTCTCGGATCCATCTCCCAAGATCGCGAAGAATACCCGGAAGCCATCGAACATTATAAATGGGCGAAGCAGAACGTTAAGAAGATGGACCCTTTTACGATGGAGGAACTCGATTTCCGCATCGCTTCATCGCACTTTGCACAAGTCGACTGGGAAAAGGCACGCGTTGCCCTCGATGAATTTGCCCGCAAGTATCCGAAGTCACTCGGCAAGGAACAAGTCACCTACATGCGTGCCCTCTGCTGGTTCTATCAGGGTAAATACAAGGAAACCAAACAGGGGTTTGATGATTATCAGAAACAATATCCCAAAGGTGCGTTCTTGCCCGACGTCCGCTACCGCCAAGCGATTATCAAGTACGGACTGAATCCACCCGAAATTGCGGAGTGTCAAAAAATCTGCCAAGATTGGTTGAAGGACTACAGCACGAGCAGCGTCTTCGAAGTACAAAATCAAGTTCCCGAAGTACATACGTTAATCGGCGATTGTGAAACTCGCTTAAGCACTGATCTCGATAATGCGATTCGTACCGCAGATAATAATATTAAAACCAACGGCGATCCTGCGATTAAAAAGAAATATACTTTAGAAAAACAACGCCTCGAAAAAGAAAAAGAAGTCCATCTCGTAAAATCCATTGAGGCTTACATTGCTGCCACAAAATCGAGTAAAAATAATGCCAGTGCTTTGGAATTCGTTGTACAACAACTCAACAAGCTTCTCTCGGGTCGCGGCGAACATCAAAAACTTAAAAATCTTTACCAAGAAATCTACGACTGGGATCACAACAGCCCTAAGGCGATGTCGTACCTCTACGAGATTATTAAAGCGACCGAGCGCATGGGCGATAAGCCTGAATTCTCGCAACGCACCGAAGCCACTCAGAAGAAATACAGTGCACTCCTCGCGGGGGCTCGCCGGAAGGTAGATGATTTAACGAAAGCAGATAGTACCACCCCGGGCGTATTAGCTGCTGCTAAGGCTGAAGTCGCTAAACTCTCCGATGTGCTGGCCGCTGAACTCGATCAAATCGAGAGGGACCGACAAGTCAGCATCCTGGCCGCGAAAACTGAAGCACTCGCGATGCTTTCAAAGTCCGTCGCCGAGTCCATCAACGACCGGAAACAAGAAGGCTCGGAAAAGCTGATTATTTTCTTAGCCGAAAAAATTTCGCGCAAAGTAAAACGCGTGAAACCAGGTATCGCACTCGACCCTAAAGCCTATACCGCCGAGAAGGCCGAACAGGAAATGACTCAGTTACTTAAACTCGAGCAAAACAAAGACTCTTTAATCGCCCAGGCACGCGGCTATTTCGCGCTCGCGCAACTCTCCGCCTTCTTACGCAATCCCGAG
Source organism: Opitutales bacterium (assembly GCA_016463705.1). Lineage (GTDB taxonomy): Bacteria > Verrucomicrobiota > Verrucomicrobiia > Opitutales > UBA953 > UBA953. The sequence goes on from JAEMQU010000001.1 coordinate 52,400, forward strand.
AAGACTGATCTGTATTTCCGGAAGATTTCCAATAACTATAAAGCCGAAGAACTCAGTTCTACCCTCTTAGGTGTGGTGGGAGATCATCTCGCTGCGAAAAGAAATTATCCCGCTGCCGAAGGTCTTTATCAGTACCTGCTCGAGCACCATCGCTCATCCGAGTATGCTGACTTTGGTTTTGCTGGTATGGCGGAAGTTCGCCTCAACCAAGGTAAATTTAAAGAAGCACTCGAGCTCTGTAATGAGGCCACGGACAACAACATCGTGATGTCCAAGGAAAAGGATATCAAATTTGCTCACGCTCGTGCTTTAGCAGAATTAGGACGCTACGAAGAAGCACGTAAAGGCTTTGAAGACATTGTTAAGACCAAGGAGTGGAAAGGTGAGACCACCGCGGGTTGTCTTTACTGGATTGGACTCATGGAAGAGCGCCAAGGAAACTCCGCCGAAGCCGTCGCCTTCTATCGTCGCTGTTACCAAACCTGGAAGAAGTATGAATTCTGGTCAGCCAAAGCGTATCTTGGTACGGCTAAAATTTTAGCCGGAAAATTAGACCAAAAACCTGAAGCTAAACTTCTCCTCGTGGAAATGCTCTCCAAGGACCGCATCAAGGACACCCCAGAAGCTAAAGAAGCAAAAATTCTAATGCTATCACTCTAAGACCATGCGTATTGCTCCATTAGTTCTCATCGCCCTCTTCGCCCCCTTGGTCAGCGAAGCCCAAACCCTCTTCTTCAAAAATAACGAACGCTGGGAAGTGAATGATCCATTCAAAATGGATAAGTCTCTGCCACCTAAGCCGCTAATCGATTCCAAGAAAGCTATTATCAGTACGACCAAAGGAACCATCGAACGTACCAGCCGCCAAGGTGACGTGGACATAGTTTTAACCAAAAAAATCAGCGAAGTGGAAGGCATTGTCTGGGCTCAGCCTGAAAAAATCGTCCAAGCCCAAATCTATGTCAGCCGGGGCGAACCCAATCTGGCCCTCGATGAAATTGAGCCGGTGATTAAATTCTTTGAGCCCTTAAAGAAGGTTCCTGGTTCGTGGTGGTTAAAAGCATCGATGATTAAATTAGATGCGTTGGATCGACTCGAAAACGATGCCGCGATTTCGAGTTTCTTAGAAAATCTCGAACGCGCCGATGATGGTACCCAGCCTGAACTCAGCACCAAAATTAAATTAGCCCGACTCGTGCAAAGCTACCGCAAGGCTGACTACGAAAAAGTCATTACCGAATCCGCTGAGCTCATTAAGAATATCGACGACGTAGAAATTCTCGCTCGCTTACACATTCTCAAAGGAAGTTCCCTGCTCGTAACTAAAAAATATGAAAACGCGATGAACACTTTTTTACGTGTTCCTGTTTTCTATGGCTCCCAAGTCGAACAAATCCCCAAAGCACTTTTAGGTGCCGCCAAAGCCTTCCGCGGCATGGATGGTCCAACCACTAAAGAACAAAAGCTCGAAGAAGTTTCCAATCGTTACCTGCGTAACCTTATCACCAACTACCCTCTTTCCAAAGAAGCCGAAGAAGCCAAAAAACTTCTGCCCAAAGAGGAACGCCTCGAAGCTGAAGCCGATGCTGGGAAGATTAAGGATGCTGAATTCATCCCCGAAGCCCCCGTGACACCCTCTACCGATGCAACAGAGGAAAAACCTCAGGAAATGAGCAAGTGAACCCTTGCCCCCTTTTTAATCTCAACCTAAATAAAATCTAACTCCCCCTATTTACCATGAAGACAATCCGCCTCCCCCTCCTCACGATGGCCTTCCTCGGAATGATGACCATCCTCGCCTGCGCTGAAGAAGCTGCCGGCGTAAAAGAAAAAACCATGATGCACCTCTTCGTCGAAGGTGGCTGGGTCATGTACCCAATCACTCTTTGCTCGGTCGCCATGATCTGGTTCATCGTCGATGGCACCATCCGCACCAGCGCGCAAAAACTTTATCCCGCCAGCCACGTCACCCAATTACGCGAACTCTTTAAGCGTGGTGATTACGTCGGTGCCTACAACTTCGCCAAGACCGCAGGCTCACCCGTCGCCGAAGTCGTACGTGCAGGGGTTGCCCTCGCACCCGATGGTAAAGTGATGACCGAAGAAGCGGTCATCTCAGAAATTTCTCGCATTCAATCCGAACTCATGGGCCGCGCGTCCTACCTCTCGGTAATCGGAGTTTGTACTCCGATGATTGGTCTGACTGGTACCGTGACGGGTATGATGAAAGCGTTCGATAAGCTCGGCACATCAGGCGTAGGCGATCCTTCACAACTCTCGGGGGCGATTGGCGAAGTTCTCGTCGCAACCGCTTCGGGTCTCTTCATCGCAATTCCTGCATTCATCTGCTACTACCTCTTGCGTAATCGTATCCAAAAAGGAATTCACGACGTTCAAGAAATCGTCACCGGTCTCTTCCGCTCCTTCCCTTACGATGAGGTCCAAGGTCGTGCCATTGGTGATGAAGAAATCTACGCCGCTAAGCCTAATTGGGATGCCTCCAGCACTCCACCCTCCGCTTAAGTTCACCCCTTAAACACCAAGACTAACCATGGCAGGAGGAGGCGGAGGCGGGGACGGAGAACCAGAATTCCAAGTAGCACCGATGATCGACGTGCTCCTGGTCTTACTGATTTTCTTCATGTCCATCACCTCAGCCCAAGTCTTGAAGGTCGATAAAAATATTAAACTCCCCGTCGCCGTCCATGGTGTAAAACGCGACGACAAAGCTGCTGCGGGATTAATCAATATTTCTTGGGATGCCAGCACCGGTCAGGCCAAATATAAACTCGATGACCGCGAGTTAGACATCAACGACAAGGACGGCATCTCGAAAGAACTCGCTGCCCGCAAAGGGACCAACGAAAAATTCCGTCTACTCATTCGGGCCGATCGTCAATGTCAGGCCAAATTTATTTCCAAAGCACTCGAATGGGGTGCCGAAGCTGGCATCGATAACATCGCCTTCTCAGGCCTTAACCGCGACGAATAAAAATGCGCCTCGCCCCTAAAGAAGTTCCATCGGACGCCGGATTCCAAATCGCCCCGATGATTGATGTGGTTTTCGTAATCATGCTTTTCTTCATGGTCATGGCCGGTGCCGTCAAAGTGGAACATGAATTAAAAACCACTCTTCCTGGTAATGCCGAAACCGCCAAGGAAACCGACATGCCTGATGAGGTGACCATCGGCGTCTCAGAGAGCGGACAAATCACCATCAACGAGGATCCTGTAGGTCAGCCGCAAGACCGCGAACTCGAAGGTCTCTTCAATGAGATGACCAAGATGGCCCAAGCCGCTAAACAATCTAAGACCAAACTTCTGATTACCGTACAAGCCGAAGAAGCAGCCCGTTATGAGAGAGTCATCAATGTTCTCGATATTTTAGCCAAGGCCGACATCAGTAACATCACCTTCTCGGTTGCTGAACCAGAATAATTAATTTTAATAAGAAATATGAAACTGCCCGCCCTCTTCTTCTCTTTAATCGCATTAGCACTGTCTGGTTGCATCGTCGTCATCGAAGCCCCTCAGAAAAAAGACGGCGCTAAAGCTGAAGCCGGTAAGGCTCTGACTGACAACACGCAGAAGTGATTATCTGAAGCCAGCTTCGGATTCTAAAATAGTACGAATCGCTTCGTAATCATTACCAGTGCGCAGGGGTTCTGGGCTGGGTAAGGCGTAAGGGAAGGTGGAAGCGTTGCGATCGCCGAAGGCTTGTTCTAGAATCTCTGGGAACTTGGCAGGATGTGCAGTGCCAAACACGACCACTTGGGTGTTCTGATTATTTTTAATATAATCTTCGGCGGCCTTCCAACCGACGGCGGTGTGCGGACAGAGAACATAACCACCCTGCTGACGAACACGACGCATGACATCGAGCGTTTCAGCGTCAGTGACGGTCACCGCATGCACGGCTGGTCCACCTTGGTGCCAAGCTAAGAGACGAGGTAAATTATTAGGGTCACCAATATCCATCGCATTCGAAGCGGTGGGTGTGGAGCGACGAGGCTGATACTTACCCGTCGCAAATAAATCAGGCAGCGGAGAATTAATATTAGTCGCAGCGATTAATGAATCAACCGGCAGACCCATGCGACGGGCCAATTGAACGGCTCCGACATTTCCTAAATTACCCGAAGGAACAATAATCGCGAGGCGTTGATTTTTTGCTAATAAACGACGGACATGAAAAGCGAAAGGAATCTGGGCAATTAAACGAACAGGATTAATAGAATTGGCCGTGAGTAATGGACGGCGCTGACTGAGTGATTGATCAGCTAAGGCGCGTTTCACCAAGGCCTGACAGTCATCAAACGTACCATCTACTGAAATGGCTACCACGCCCGGACGACGGCGTGCGATTTGCGATTCCTGCACCGTACTCACACCGATACGTGGATAGAGAACCACCGCACGAACACCGGGAACATTAGCACAAGCTTCAGTCACCGCACCACCGGTATCACCCGATGTCGCTGCGAGGATGGTGAGTTCTGGAAAATCTTTTCCTAAGACATGCGCTGTGATACGTACAAGTAGTCGTACGGCAAAATCTTTAAAGGCTGCGGATGGACCTTGGAATAATTCGAGCACACTAATCGCGCTCTCGGGTTTACCTTGGTAACCCTCAGGATAGATGAGGGGTACTGGGAAATTAAAAGCTTCGTGGCAAAGACGCTTTAAAACATCGGGACCTAACTCATCAGCGAAATAAGGCGCGGTGACGGCTTCAGCGAGTTGCGCGTAAGTATCGTTGCGATGTTGTTCAATGAAGTCGGGCGTGATTTGTGGAATCACTTTCGGCACCCACAATCCACCCTTCCCTGGCATCGACGAAAGTAAGACCTCTCTTAAAGAGGCACTTTGCGAAGCATCGGCCGTGGATATAAATTCTAACTTATTTTTCGGAGATGACATGGACGCCCTTAGGATTGATGCGTGAAACGTAGGGGGTTACTTTAATCGGTATCGAAGCAAAAACTTCGGTGACGGCTTTAGCGACTTCTTGGGCAACCTTCTCACCTTCACAGAGTGCAAAAACGCTCGGACCCGCACCAGAGATTGAAAATCCTAATGCACCAGCAGACATCGCTGCGCGTTTTGCTCGATAAAATTCAGGAATGAGACGCTGACGGTGAGGTTCAGCAATCGCATCATGCAATGATCGACCGATTAAAGCGTAATCATTTTGGTAGAGACCAGAAATCAATCCTCCCAAGTTTCCGCTTTGTTGAATCGCGGTTTCTAATTGAACGTGGCGAGGCATAATTTCGCGCGCGACTTTGGTTAGTACAACGATGTCAGGATGCACGACCGCGGCCCAAAGATTATTGGGAATCGGAATATTATGAACATCGAGTTCCGCGTTCGAACGAATTAAAGTGATTCCGCCTAATAGACACGGGCCAACGTTGTCCGCGTGCCAAGCACCATCAGCGGCGGCTTCACCCGCGACAACGAAAGGTAAGAGCTGACGACGGGTAAGAGGCTCACCGAGTAAATGATTTACGGCAAAGGCACCGGCGACCGCACTCGCAGCACTGGAACCAAGTCCGCTACCGAAAGGCATCTTCTTGTGAATTTCCATTTCGATTCCGATATCACCCAAACCGAGGTGGCGAAGAAGATCGAGAACAGCGACTCCGGCGGTATTCAATTTGGGCTCTAAAGGCAGTCGGCCATCATCACCGGTAATCTTGGTGATGCGGAACCCGGGCTTGTCGGATCGACGGACAATAATTTCGTCGCCCGGCTTCTCGATGGCGAAACCAAGCACGTCGAATCCGCACGCCACGTTTGCGACCGTGGCGGGGGAGAAAACAGTGACTTCTTTTAGTGACATTTTTGACATATCAGCCCCAAAACGAGGGATGGGTAGACCTTTCGGGTTGCCTCGCCAAGGGTCAACGGTGAACATACTCGTTACCGAGCCAAAAATGGCAAAAAGTACACATCCATTCGGTTTTGTAACCGTTGCAGCCGCCTCCCCAGCCCTGCGACTAGGAGACCCCGCAGCCAATACTCAGCTCATTATCCAAGCGCTCGAGAAGGCTGCCGCCGAAGGATCTGAAATCGTAGTGCTACCCGAACTTTGCCTTACCGGTTACAGCTGCGGTGACTTATTTGGCCAACGTACTCTGCTTAACAGTGCCCTCGTCGGGCTCTCCAAAATCGCCGAAGCGACTGCACGACTCTCCCTCACGGCCCTCGTCGGGTTGCCTCTAGAAATTTCGGGACGTCTCTACAACGTCGGCGTCTTCGTTTCGCACGGAAATATTTTAGGTGTCGTTCCCAAAACTCACTTACCCAACTCGGGAGAATTTTATGAACAACGCTGGTTCGCTTCGAGTCGCGTCGCTCATTTTCAAGAAGTCGAATTATTTGGAAAAAAAGTTCCCTTCGGCATCGATTTACTTTTTCAAGCTAAGGATGTTCCGGATTGCGTCGTTGGAATTGAAATCTGCGAAGACCTCTGGGCGGTCGAACCTCCGAGCGGCGCGCAAGCTTTAGCGGGTGCTACCCTGCTCTGTAATCTTTCGGCGAGTGATGAACTTCTCACTAAAGCGAATTACCGTCGCGATCTCGTACGTTCGCAATCGGCTCGTTGCCTAGCCGCCTACATTTACGCTGCTGCGGGTGCAGGAGAATCGAGCACCGACATCGTTTATAGCGGACACGGTTTAATTGCTGAAAATGGCCTTATTCTGGGTGAATCTGAACGTTTTCGCTTCGAATTATCCCTGTTAGTATCGCAGGTCGATGTCGACAAGCTCCAGGCCGAACGTCGCCGCAATAGCACTTTCTTTGGTCAGATTCCTTCGTATCAACCGCGTTTGATTAGTTTCGAAGTTAAACATCCAACTGGCACTACGCCCAAACTTCGTCGTCGCTTCTCACAACATCCCTTCGTTCCATCGGACGCTCAACGTCGCGACGAAAACAGTCAGGAAATTTTTGCGATTCAATCGACCGGCTTAGCGCGTCGTCTTCGTCACACCGGAGTTAAGCATGCCGTCATCGGAGTATCGGGCGGACTCGACTCTACCCTCGCTCTCTTGGTCATGCTCGAAGCATTTGGTCGCTTGGGTTTAGATCGCAAAGGAATTATCGGCATCACTCTACCTGGACCTGGCACCACCGAGCGTACACGCATCAATGCACTTAAATTAATGGATGCGCTGGGCATCACGGCACGTGAGATACCCATTGGTATGGCGGTAGATAATCACCTTAAAGATATCGAACACCCGACAGGAAAATTTGATATTACTTTTGAAAACGCCCAAGCACGCGAACGCACCCAAGTGCTCATGGATGTTGCTAATCAAACCCAAGGCTTAGTGGTCGGTACGGGTGATCTTTCGGAAGCCGCTTTAGGTTGGTGTACTTTCAACGCGGATCACATGTCGATGTACCATGTAAATATCGGTGTTCCTAAAACTTTAGTGAAACACTTGGTCTCGTGGGCCGCCCACGCTCGTCATGTCGGTAATGAACGCGCGCTGCTTGAAGATATTGTTGCTACACCCGTTAGTCCCGAACTCTTACCGATTGGAGCCAACGGCGAAATGACTCAGCAAACCGAACTCTTGGTTGGTCCGTATGAGTTACACGATTTCTTCCTCTTCCACTTCATTCGCAATGGATTCCGCCCGGCTAAAGTTCTTTGGCTCACGGAACATGCCTTCGCCGGTAAGTACGATACCGTAGAAATTAAATATTGGCTAAAAACCTTCCTGACTCGCTTCTTCAGCCAGCAATATAAGCGTTCTTCCATGCCAGACGGGCCCAAAGTCGGCTCGGTGGCCCTTTCCCCGCGTGGCGATTGGCGTATGCCTTCGGATGCGGAAGCCACGGCGTGGCTTGCAGAATTAGGCTAATCGTGCTTGATGGGTGAGCGATGGCTCCTCTTCAAACTCATCCCGCTGCAACGCAAGAGCTCAGCAAACTTCTCGGACCCGAGAGAGTTTTTACTGATGAAGCAACCTGCTTCGCTGCGTCGTTCGATAACATGCGTTTATCGTTCATGCCCGAAGCGGTCATTCGTCCAAAAGTTGAAGAGGATATCGGTACGGTTTTAAAATTAGCCAACCAACATAAAGTTCCGGTCACCGTCCGCGGACGTGGCACCGGCAACACAGGCGGGAGTTCACCGATTAAAGGTGGATGGGTTATTCACTTGGATCACTGGGATAAAATTGAAATCGATCCCATCTCCGCCATGGCGACTGTTCAACCGGGAGCCATCACGGCGCATATCAATGATTTAGCCGCACCGCACGGATTATTTTTCCCACCCGATCCTTCATCGCTGAAATATTGTAGCATCGGCGGAAACATTGCGACCAATGCGGGTGGACTTCGGGCCGCTAAATACGGGGTTGTTCGCGACCATGTCTACGCCCTCGAAGGATTTCTTCCCACGGGCGAAAAAGTAAGATGGGGCGCTCCTTTAAGAAAATTTGTCAGCGGAATTAATTTACGCGACCTCTGGATCGGATCCGAAGGCACCTTAGGAATCATCACCAAAGCGACACTCAAGCTCGTGAATAAACCTTTAGCGCGTCGCACCTTCTTGGTTGCCTGTCGCACCGACGAGTTGGCACTCGAAGCCGCAGCAGAACTAATGGGCTCAAGAATCAACCCATCGGTCTTTGAGTTTTTAGACACGCAAACCGTTGAAGCCGCAGAAAAACAACGCGGTAGCCGAGTATTTACCACCGAAGAGCTGGGCGGCATCAAAGAAACCTGTGCGATTTTATTAGTCGAAATCGACGGACATCCTGCGGCACTCGCGGATGACGCCGTTAAAGTTAATCTGTGGATTAAGAAATTCGGTGCGGCGTCACGTGAAACCGATAACGAGGTCGAAGCGGAAAAGCTTTGGGATATTCGCCGCACTTGTTCGCAGGCCATGTACTCGCTGGGCAATGCGAAGTTAAATGAAGACATCGTGGTACCTTTTAAGAGCTACGTTGCGTTAATTAAATACACTCGAGAAGTCCGCGATAAAATCGGCCTACCTACTCCAACGTTTGGTCACGCTGCCGATGGAAACTTCCACGTGCACATCATGTACAATCGGGATAATCCTGAAGATTGTAAGAAAGCCGAAAAGGCCATCCATGAGGTCATGAAGAAAGTAGTCGAACTCGGTGGAGCCATTACCGGCGAACACGGGATCGGCATCGCCAAGTCTCCTTTCCTAAGTCTGCAACACTCCCCCGCTGAAATTGCAGCGATGATAGCGGTCAAGAAAGCCTTGGATCCTAATAATATTTTAGCACCCGGACAAATTTTTGAGCCACTGAACGTTTGGGAGCATCGCCCAGTAAAAGTGACTCTATCCTGGGACAAACATTAAGATGTCATCTACCGTTGCTGTATTTGATTGGGACGGCGTCGTCATCGATTCCTCCATCGCCCACGAACGTGCGTGGCAGAGTTTAGCGAAGGAAGAAAATCTTCCGCTCGTCCCCAATCATTTCAAATTAGGATTCGGAAAGTTAAATGAAGTCATCATTCCCCATATCTTAGGCTGGTCCAAAGACCCTCAAGAAATTCGCCGTCTCTCTGAGAAAAAAGAAGCTCATTACCGTACCATCGCACGGACTGGACATATTCGATTACTCCCCGGGGTCAAAGAACTCACCAATGCCCTGAAATCATTGGGTATTCCCTGTGTGATTGGCACCTCTACCCACAAGGCCAATCTCGCACTTTCTTTTGAACTCTTTGACTTGGCTGATCACTTCCAAGGAGCGATTTCAAGCGAAGATGTGACTCAAGGAAAACCGAATCCTGAGGTATTTCTCAAAGCCTGTGCACTCGCGGGCGGTGATCCTAAAAAATCTTTCGTCTTCGAAGATTCCTTCTCGGGAATTCAAGCGGGGCTCGCCGGTGGCTTCACCACCATTGCTTTAGCGACCACCCACACCCGCGAAATTTTACTAGCCCAGAACGCTCATCATATCACTAATAATTTATCTGAAGTAAATCCACAGTGGATTCTCCAAGGTAAGATTTTCTAAGTCAGCATGGAGTTTCGTCTAAAGTCTAACTATGTCCCTGCGGGCGATCAGCCTGGGGCGATTGCTGCTTTAAATAAATCCATCGAAGCAGGAAATCTCCGCCAAACGCTTCTTGGTGTTACCGGTTCAGGAAAAACATTCACCATGGCGAATATCATCGCCCGCCAACAACGTCCGGCGCTGATCGTTTCCCATAATAAAACTCTAGCGGCCCAGCTTTATTCTGAGTTCAAAAATTTCTTCCCAGAAAACGCCGTCGAATACTTCGTCAGTTATTACGATTATTATCAACCCGAAGCCTACGTTCCTTCGACCGATACCTTCATTGAGAAAGACTCAGCCATTAATGAGGATATTGAACGTTTACGTATCAGTGCGAGCAGTGCCCTACTCTCCCGCCGCGATGTCATCGTCATTGCCTCGGTTTCTTGTATCTACGGATTAGGCTCACCCGAAGACTTCCTGGCGTTAATGATTCCTCTGCACAAAGGCTTGGTCATTAAACGTGATGAACTATTAACCCGACTGGTAAACAATCAGTACTCACGTAATGATGCGATTTTAGAACGTTGTAATTTCCGAGCGCGCGGAGAAACCATTGATATTTGGCCTGCCTATATGGAGTCAGCGATTCGCTTAGAATTCTGGGGCGATACTTTAGAAAACATACGTGAACTCGATGCCGTCACATTAAAAGCAGGAAAGTCCCTCGATAAATTTGATCTCTATCCAGCGAATCAATACGTCACGTCGGCTGCTCGTGTAAAAACCGCTGCCGATGCGATTCGTAGCGAACTTGAAGAACGCGTCGCTACTTTCGAGAAAGCTAATCGACTCGTGGAAGCGCAACGGATTCGGATGCGGGTGGAACACGACCTAGAGATGCTGCGTGAAACAGGATTCTGTTCTGGCATCGAGAACTACTCGATGCACATGTCGGGACGCAAACCGGGTGAACGTCCGCATTGTTTGCTCGATTTCTTCCCTGACGATAAGCTCATATTTATTGATGAAAGTCACGTTTCTGTTTCGCAAATCGGCGGCATGTATCACGGTGATCGTGCACGGAAAGAAAAGCTCGTAGACTTCGGATTCCGTCTGCCCTCGGCGATGGAGAATCGCCCCCTCCGCCCCGAAGAGTTCGACACTATATCGGGTCAGACCATTTATGTTTCGGCAACTCCTGCGGCTCACGAATATAAAGTTTCGACCGTCATTGCTGAACAAGTCATCAGACCGACTGGACTGCTCGACCCCGTCATGGAAGTCAGACCGATTAAAGGTCAGGTCGAAGATATTATTGGTGAAGCCAAAGCGGTAGCCGCTAAAGGCTATCGTACACTCGTAACCACTTTAACGAAACGCATGTCAGAAGACCTCTCGCAATTCATGCGTGAGAGCGGACTCAAGGTTGAATATTTACACTCGGATATCGATGCGATTGAGCGCGTGGAAATATTACGTCGTTTACGTGCTGGAAAATTTGACGTACTCGTCGGCGTCAATCTTCTCCGTGAAGGACTCGACCTTCCTGAAGTTGCCCTCGTCGGCATTCTTGATGCGGACAAAGAAGGTTTTTTACGCAGTGAAACCAGCCTCATTCAAACATCGGGACGCGCGGCACGACATGTAGAAGGTAAAGTCGTATTGTACGCAGACGTCATGACTAAATCGATTACTAAGGCGTTAACCATTTGTGGCGATCGCCGCAAACGTCAGGCGGCCTACAACCTCAAACACGGAATCACTCCGAAGAGTACGGTTCGGGCTATTGAAGAAAGCCTCGTTGATGAAGAAGAGGAAATCTTAGAAGTCACCGAGGGCACGAGTGACCGCGACATTGCCCATGTGTTGGCTGATTTAGAAACTGAAATGTTAGAAGCAGCAGATGAATTACAATTTGAAAAAGCAGCACAGCTGAGAGATCAAATTGAAGCCCTCCGCACGGGCAAACCAGCGGCGGCGAAAAAACGTCCGAAGGGGCGACGCTAATTAACTTAGGCGACGGGTAAGATCAGCGTCGGTCCACTCGATATAAGTCTTATGACCACGTGGGTCTACTCCGGGCTGAGATGTTTGGAAAAGTTTGTGCACTAACTGTAAAAGTTCGTGGTCGGATAAGGCATCTCCTTTTTTCCGAGCTTTAATAACTGCCAGGCGAGCTAGGGCATCATAGGCTAAGGCCGGCTTACCAAAATCGCCCTCCCGTCGGGCCATTTCAGCCAATAAATCTCGGATAAATATCAAGGATTCATCAGGATTTAACCAAGTCGGCAGCGCATTAATTCGCCAGAAATTTCGACCGTATTCTTCGAAAGAAAATCCAGCAGCCGTGAGTAAATCATTCTTTTCCTTTAACACCGCAGCGGGCAGTGGCTCGAGTTCGAGATTTAAAGGGATCAGCAGTGGCTGACTTAGCGGAGTTTGTTCGGAGAACTGTTTTAAGATATCTTCGTATAAAATTCTTTGGTGGGCGGCACCAATATCTAAAATAGCTAAGCCAGTGGGAGTTTCAAAAACGGCACGCTCTTCGCGGAGTCGGGATAAAAACTTCCAACCTAACTTTAGACTCTGAGAATTAGTCGACACTGCAACGGGTGAAGGTGCAGAAGAATTTATTGGATTATTAAAGGAGCTATTTACCGTAGGTGTAGTGGTAGGTGCGAGAGCCGTGGGTATGATGGTTTCAACGGGCAAGCCATCGCCACCTTTTGAGCGTAATACCGACAGCAGAGATTGGATAATAAATCCTCGTACACTGGCTTCATCACGAAAACGTACTTCGCGCTTGGCGGGATGCACATTCACATCAACCCAGGCGGGATTAATTTCGAGAAAGATAAACGCTAAGGGATATCGACCTTTAGGAATGAGAGTATGATAGCTCTCCGTAGTCGCAAAGGCCATGGTACGACTATCAACAGGACGTCCATTCACTACAGTGACAAGATCTTGGCGGGTGCCGCGACTCACCCCTGGTTTTCCGAGTAAGCCCGTAATACGCATGCCTTTAACTTCAAATAACGGCATCACACTTACTTCCACGGCCACTTGTTTACCCCAAATCACTCTTACTCTCTCGAGCAATGGGACGTGTCCAGGGGAACGAAAAATTTCACGTCCATCTTCTTTTAATAAAAATCCAACTTCCGGATGCGCGACAGCGTAGAGACGAACTAAGCGTACAATGTGGGCAGCTTCCGTTTCATCTGACTTTAAAAATTTCAGTCGCGCCGGAACTGGATGAAATAAATTAGCTACTTCAATGCGCGTGCCGACGGGCATTCCGTGGTCGCGCTGGTGAATGACTTTTCCGCCATTAATATAAATTTCGGTACCCGATGCGGCATCGGTTGAGCGCGTTTGTAAAGTAAAGCGCGAGACGCTCGCAATCGAAGGTAAAGCTTCACCACGAAATCCGAAAGTGGCGATACGATCCAAGTCAGCAGCGAGACGGATTTTGCTGGTGGCGTGGCGTTCGAGACTGAGCAACGCATCGGTAGGACTCATGCCCATTCCATCGTCCTCGATAATCACATAGGCTTTACCACCTCTTGAAAAATCGATGATGACTCGTTTCGCTCCCGCATCGAGGGAGTTTTCCAATAATTCCTTCGCCACCGCAGCGGGGCGTTCGACGACTTCGCCGGCCGCGATTTGATTGGCGACCGTTGGGGTTAAAATCTGAATTTTAGACATCGGACAGAATCTCGAAAAACAAAGAATTACGCACAAATTTAGCCGCGGGCAAGTCGAAGCCTGTGCAAGGACAGACTTGCACCTACCGACTCTTTGGCAAGGTTAGAGCCGTGCCTAATCGATTAGACAAAGAGCCTTCGTTATATCTCCGTCAACACGCCGAGAATCCAGTCCACTGGTGGCCTTGGTGTGCCGAAGCTTTTGCGGAAGCGAAGGAACTCAATAAACCCGTATTAGTATCCGTCGGTTATTCTTCCTGTCACTGGTGTCACGTCATGGCCCGTGAATCTTTCGAACAGGCCTATACTGCAGAATTAATGAACAAGCACTTTGTCTGCATCAAAGTGGATCGCGAAGAAAAACCCGAAGTAGATAAGTTAATGATGGATGCAGTGCAGATGATTCAAGGACAAGGTGGCTGGCCGTTGAATTGTTTTTGTCTACCCGACGGACGACCCTTCTTCGGTGGAACTTATTTTCCACCCGAGGATCGCGGACAAGGACAAGTTCCCTGGCCACAATTACTCATGCGTGTCGCCGATTTTTATCACAGTAACAAAAATGAATTAGCAGCAAACGCAGATGCTATTGCGAAAAACCTGCTTCATTTAACCGTCGCGCCTGATGCCAATGGTCTATCCCCTACTCCCACCGATTTAGTCGAGGCAGCTCAACGGATTTGTGAAAATCATGATGACACTTACGGAGGCTTTAGCGGGGCTCCTAAATTCCCCAATCCGCCAGTTATTGATTTTTTATTAGGCATTCGTGCCACCCAGGCGGCAGATAATGATCGGGCTTTAGCGACCCGACTGGATGCCGTGATTACGGTCACTTTAGGTGCGATGGCACGTGGTGGGCTTTATGATCAAATCGGAGGCGGGTTTCATCGCTACTGCGTGGACCGTGATTGGACGGTGCCGCATTTCGAAAAAATGCTTTATGACAATGCCCAGCTCATTGGCACCTACGCTGAAGCATGGTCGCGTTATCGCGACCCACTTTACTTGGCGGTCGTTGAAGAAACCGTCGAATGGTTAAATCGTGAGATGTTAACCGAGAGTGGACTCTTTGCAACATCACTGGATGCAGATACTGATCACCACGAAGGGACGACCTATATTTGGAAGCCCATTGAAATTGTCGAAGCACTCGGCGAAGAAGCTCGAGAGTTTGCACAGGCCTACGGGATTACGGATCAAGGTAATTTCGAAGGAGCCAATATTCCCAAACTAAGAGGAAATATTAAAGAACGGGAAAAATTTAAGTTCGCCCGACAAAAGTTATTAAAAATTCGCGAGCAAAGACCACAACCACTGCGCGATGACAAAATTCTGCTCGGTTGGAATGCCTTAGTAGTTAAAAACTTAGCTAAGGCAGGTTGGATTTTTGGCCGTAAAGATTGGATAAAACTCGCAGCCAAGGTAGAAAATCTTCTTTGGAAGAACATGGCGCAGGAGACCGAGGGTGAAATCAATTTATTTACCACCTGGTATAAAGACAACGCGAGCGGCGAAGGCATCATGATCAACTATGCGAGTTTGGCGGAAGCCGAACTAGCGCTTGGTGCCTATGCGGACTGGGCACTCGGCGCGCAACACACTGACTATCTTGGAAGAGCCAAAAAAATATTAGAGACGGTTGAAATTAAATTCCGTGATTCGCATGCTATGGGCTACTTCATGGTTTCTGAAAATCGCGAGGATCTTTCGGTGAGACAAAAAGACTGGTTTGATAATGCGGTACCCTCGGGAAATTCCATGCTTCTCCAAGCTTATGCGCAATTAGAAGTTTTGTCTGAGGAAACCATTCACTCTAAACATTTCTCTGATTTAAGTAAGGCCTACGGAGGATTGGTAAAAAATGTGCCGCACGGTGTGGCTCATGCATTGGATGCGTTTACACGCCAGGCAACGGGCTGGGTGGTCGTTAAATATCAAAGAGCCGATCTACTCGATCAACTCCATGAAAAAATTACGGGGGTGAGTGGTACAAATTCCCCGGCAAAGGCTTATCGACCCCTCATCCTGCGCCGGGACGACTCAGTCATCGGATTCCAAATTTGCATAGGGAAAAGCTGTCTTAATCCCACCGAATCTGTCGAAATTGCTGCAGATTTCATTTCGTAGACTCCTCTCTTGCCTCATTTCTCAATTGTTTGGTTAATGTGCCGTCCATGAAAAAGAAAGAAGATAAATATACTTACGGCGTCGACCCCAATACGAAGCGCACTCGGGCTATTTTATTCGGTACTGTTTTCGTTGAACAATTCGGATATAGCAAAAAAGTTTATAGTTTAAACGTCCGACGGATCGCGGGCATTCTGCCTTTTTTACTTTTTGGCCTCTGGCTGATGGCTTCCGAATTTATGTATTTTCGGGAACGTTACATGTATGGAATTACAACCACCCGTCGGTCTGATATTTATTTGTTTTATTACGACTCAACTATCGACTCTACGGTTAATTTCTTTCTCAAACCCGAGGAGGTTAGCCTGCGGAGTCGTCAAAAAATCATCGATTATAATCCTGAGAAAGATCACGGAAAAGTCGCCCACTTAAATCACAAAGGTGAATATTTTGTCAGTGTAGCGAAGGCCGCGTTGGAACGTGGCGATTTTGCGGAATTTGCGAAATATATTGGCACGGGCGCGAGCCTGACGCCGCGTAATGCGGAAGCACAAAAACTCTGCGCCGACTTATACTTTGCGTTTGGCCGTTCGATTGACGCATTCCAAATTTTGGAAAATTCGCTCGATTTCGGATTAAATGATCCGGAAATTTTTAGAAACTACCTGACACGTTGCTTCATGCTCGACCAAGACATCCGAGTCATCAACACCGCTAAAAAATACCTACCCAACAAACAGCTCAGCCCCGTCATTCGGGAAGATCTTAAACTCGCCGAGGCTCAGGCCAACTTTTTCCGCGGTAATTACAGTGAAGCCTCCAAGTTAATTCGCGACTACACGCTGGAGACTAATCCAGAGGGATTCCTCTTACGCTGTCAGTTAATGTATGAATTGGGGGAAAAACCCGAGGCGATTAAGCTGCTGAATACCGCCATCAAAAATTATCCCGGGGTAATGAGGCTCCTGGAAATTAAGGCACGCTGGCTTAAAGACATGGGTAAACTTAAAGAAGCACGCGATTGTTTAGATTTAATTGTTATTAGTAACCCAGAAAATTTTAGCCCCTACATCCAGTCGCTTCACCTAACATTGGGTCCAGAAAATCAAGAAAAACGTAATAATGAAATAGAGAAAATTATTAAAAAATACGGCAAGAGCGAGCAGGCGATGCTCGAGTTGGCGCAGTACGCGAATGATATTTTTGATGCAAAACTCACAGCCCGATTACTCACCTTGGCAGAGCAAAATCGTTTTCCGAGTCGTACCAAATTTGCCCTCACCCATGCGGAGTGTCTGATTAATGCTAATCGTCCGCACGAAGCGATTTTGCTCATCGATGAACTCTTGTCCCAAATCGAACGCGAACAATGGTTGGCCGATACCAAAATCGCCCTCGATGCTTTGAAATGTATCGCGTACTTCGCCGATGATCAGCCGGAGATTGGTTTAATTAATTTAACCCGCCTCTTGGAGAATCGACGCATTCCGCCCCAACTCCTCATCGCCACGGGTAAAAAATTGATTCAGGCCAAACGATTCGTGGAAGCGAATAATATGCTCATTCAAGCTCACTTAATGAATGAGAATAACCAGCCGTTATTACTCCAGATTGTGAAACTGAAAATCGAGCACCCCGAAATCGCTAACGACGTTGAAGTGTATATCCGTCGACTGATGGATACGCGTCGTCCTCCGCGCGATGTTCTCATCTCCGCCCTGAATTGTGTATCCTCTGACACTTATCTCTTCTCCGATAACCGCGAAAAGCTGCAGTTGGATATCGAGAAGATGATTAATCAGTAAGTGCTAGTTTCGACTCGTTAAATCCAGATTCTTAAACATTCCGAGACACTCGCCGCCGGGCAGCCAAAGTCCACGGGTAGAAACTCGCGTCAGTAAATTTTCGCTTTCGGATTGAGACAACAAGACACCCACCGTCGTCAATGCCTCGGCTTCTAAGGCCGTATTTGCCACCGCACGAATCGCTTCCAGACTTAAGGGCACGGAGAGACCCGTCAGAGGATTCACCAAACAAGACTTCATGGAGTTATTGGGCTTACTCGCGAGTGCGGTACGACATAACTTAAGCTCCAGGGTGTGACCTAGGCCGACACGCCAACCTCGGGCTTCTCCTGGAGGATCCAACGCTAAAATAACATTACTGCCTGCACCTAAAATCGCCCGGTGAATTCCCCAATTACTTTCTAACATCTCCGCCATACGATCACAGGCATACCCATGAATGATTCCGCTGAAATCGATGGTCCTTCCGTTTTCTTGGCGTCTTAGTTCATTTCCCTCCAACTCAAATTTTCCGGTTTTATAATCCTGAAAAGTTTTTTCCCAAACGTCGTCATCAGGATTAAATTCATCCGAACCGCGCTCGGTCCAATAGCGAAAGAGAGTTCCCGCCGATACATCAAAGATCCCGGCAGTTTCTTTTTTAAAGGCTTCGGCGAATTTCCAGAGAGTACAAAAATCTTCACTGACTGAAATCATTTCGCCTTCCGGCAGTTGATTAATCAACGCAAGGATTCCGCCAGCATCACGCCCATTTAAATCATAATGTAATCGATCGAGGGTAAAGAAGACCGACTCAGCAGCCCGTTCGGCAAAGGCATAATCCTCATCGGCAATCCGAATCCAAAATCGTGTACCCAGTGCTTGATGACTAAAATTATGGATTACACCTGAATCACTCATCACACCTGGTTACGCCTTAAAGAAGTTTTCAAACGTCGTTTTGGTTTCTAACGGTACGAGTGCCGCAGACATCGGTCCCTGACCTTCGCGCCAAGCGTAGACCGTCGTCAATGCACCATTGGCTACTTCTTTCTCTCCGACCTTCGCCTTAAAATTCCAAATAATTTTTTTATCCCCTAACTCGCGGGGCGATAATTCAATCACCACTAAGTCTTCACGATAAATGGGGGCGAGATAATCGCACTCCACCCGCACTCGAGGAAAACCCATTAGCTTCGTTCCATCGGATTTAAGAAACGGTAATTTAAGTTGGCGATACAAGGCCTCCTCGGTGGCTTCGACCCAGAAAAAGATGGTCGAGAAATGGATAATGCCTGCGGCATCGGTATCCGAAAAATTCGCACGGTACTCTGCCTTAAATATTGCCATGACTTTATCCAAACCATCTTAAGCCGGGGTGCAACCGCCAAGCCTAATTGGGAGGGCGGCCTGACTTCAGCCAACCCACCGACAGTGAGTCGCCCCCCGAGGCCTCCACGCAGGCCTTTAAGAGCCCTTGCGGCGGCTGTTGCAGGGAGAATAGATACAGTTTAGGACCTTGTCCTACTGCCCCCTTTTTAAAGGCTTCCATCCACTTAGCCTGCCACGGTTTAACCGGCATGACCCTTCCGACCTTGTGATAATTACTATCGGAATAAATCAACGTCGGGGCGCCTTTATTATTTTCCTCATAAATTCGGATACCGTCTTGAAAATCAGAAAACACCACGAGCGCATCATAGTCCTCGCTCAGCAGTCGATCAATCCAAGCCCCCAACGAACCCTTTTCGCAAGAAGACCGAATGCGACTCAAGAGCTGGCGGCCGTCATCGGTTAATTCCGCATCAATCGTTTGAGTAGGCGCCTCGGTTAAGCGTGGGGCATCGCCGTGAAAAGTTTTTCCGTAGACAATATTATTTTCCAAACTCACCACGCGGGCACCATCAAAGCGAAACACATCCGCATCGGGATATTCTTTTTTAATTTCGGCGGTTACTTTTTCTAAATAGGGTCGCATCGAACCAGAGCAGTCTAAATAAACAGCGACGCGTTGCGCTTTGATCGCGGCACCCATTACAAATTTTCCGACCAAGCTCCGCGAGTCGCCCAGTCCACCTCCGAAGGATATTCCCCGGCCCTGGCCAAACCCTTCACGCCCCATCCCTTTCTCCATGCTAAAGTTGGCACTCATCATATCGGAAGCACCGGTCAGCTCAGGCAAAGCGATAGAGGCATTGTTATTATTGACGGAAATACGAGTCGCCCCCTGAATTTTCCTCGGAGTATTTTTGATGGTGTAAGCCTGCGTGGTGCTCGCTGGTTTGGACGAACCACTGGCCGTGACAAATAAATCAGGGTCTTGATGGGGCTTCACGGCGATCGGCGAAGCCAAGACAATCCAACAAGCTAGGCCTAATAAAATTCCATGCACGCCGAGCGAGGTCACAAAACCTTTCCAATTCTGTAGTGACTTGCGCTGACGAACGGTGGCGTGCGACATGCATGACCATTCAACGACCCACAGCCAACCGACAAGATTGGCGTACTAGGCACATTGACCTAATACCTTCTTACTATCGATTAGTGTTAGCAGGCGCACTCACCGAACTCTTTTTAATTTCCGTGGGGTCTTCATCAGTAACCGCTGGTGGATTTCCTCCCGTTCTTAACCATTCCACCATTTTACTTTGGCCACCCGAAGACTTTACACATTTTTCAAAAATAGCCTGAGGCTCAGTTTCCGTTGAAAATAAATAGAGTCGTGGTCCCTTGCCTGAATTCGCTTCGCCGAATACCTTCAGCCATTCCTTTTCCCATCCCTTTTCTTGTTCAGTACGATCATCAGTAGGATGCCTTGCTCTCACGCCATCGGCATAAACCGTTTCAAACTTATCGCTGCCATAATAGTATTTCGATCCGCCATTTTTATCCTTTTCGCGGTACTGCGTTACTCCGTCTTGGAAGTCAGAGAAAATAATCAAGGCGTCGTATTCTCTCTGATTCTTCATAATATCAACCCACGCGCCCACGCACCCCGTCTGGAAACTCTTATCATGTTCTCTAAAAATACTTTTACCTTTGGTGGTTAATTTTTCTATGTCGGTATTTTTCGCACCGCCTTTTGTTTTATCGCTATAAGTGCCTTTATATTTACTCCCACCCATCACCACATTGCCGACCGTATTGGTCCAAATTCCACTGTACATAAAGACATCAGCGTCTGGGAATTGTTTACGAATCTCACTCTCCACTCGGTCTAAATAACGGGCCATCGATTTCGAGGAGTCCATAAACACCGCCACTTTGGTGGCTTGGATTTTGGCGCCCATCACGGGCTTAAATTTACCAATCATATTTTTACCATTACCGACGCCGATACCTTGGCCTGAGCCGATACCACCACCTGAGCCTCCGCCGAAGCCCTTAGAAGAACCACCCATGGTTGCGCCGGAGACCATGGACGACGTCGACACATTAGGAATGTCAGGTAACGAAATAGAAGCGTTAGGGTTCTTGGAAGTCAGGCGTGGTGTGCTCTTCGCCAGCGACTTCATATTTTTCTGCTGCAGACGGTGCTGATAAATTTTTGCGCGATCGCCGTCGTTACCACCACCCGCACCGGTCGCAAATTGGGTCGGCTCGCGCTTCGTGGAATCGGTCCAGGTTGAAACTACCCAGAACACCGCGACGACGATTAAGAAAAAGTGAATCATTAACGAAACCATCAAACCACCACCACCGAGGCGCGCCCAGAATCCTTGCTTTTGACGAATCGCTGCCTGTTCACCATTGGCATCGATATTATCATCAACATTTGGCGAGGGAGGATTGGGAGGGGTGGCTGACATAACAGGGAACAGCTATGAACATCAATTTTCACAACGAAAGTTCCAACCCCAATTAACACCCCAGTTGGGTTGGCACAAATCTGTAACAATCGCCATTTATAGATTGATCAAATTACCTTAAAAGGATCCACGCAGAAATGGCTTGCGACTCGTCCATTTAGGCTTTCTGTTGCACCTCCCACTTATTGCAGGGTGGAGCAGCCCGGTTAGCTCGTCAGGCTCATAACCTGAAGGTCGTAGGTTCAAATCCTACCCCTGCACCCAATTTTAAAGTCCTATAAATCAAGCACTTATAGGAGGTGGTTGTGAGAATATCTGGAAAATTCTTGCAAAAGCCCAAAAATCGCTAAACTATTAGTTATAAATTTGTCCTACGGGGCAATGGGGTAAGTAAGTTAAAATAGTAATAAAAAGCCGGCATACGTAGGGGTACGTATGCCGGCTCCTTTTTTGGGCAATGAATTCGGGCCCTAATTATCCACCCGTCATCTGCGTGATGAGTGCGATGAGCGGCAGGAACATCGCCAGAACGATGGCACCGACCACGACCGCGAGAAACACGATCAGTACTGGTTCAATAATGGAAGTGAGCGCGGTCACCGCGTTGTCCACTTCTTCGTCATAAATATCGGCCACGCGATTTAACATCTCGGGTAGCTGACCGGTTTCTTCGCCGACTTGAATCATCGAAGTAACCATTTGGGGAAACACTCCGGTTTGTTCGAGAGGAATAGAAAGCGGTTCACCATCACGCACGCGATCATGCACGCGCTCTAACGAATTAGCGATGACGACGTTGTCTAAGGTATCACGTGTAATATTAATGGCTTGGAGAATGGGAACACCTGAAGCCATCAAGGTTCCGAAGGTACGAGCGAAGCGAGAAACAGAAACAATTTGGACGAAGCCACCGATCTTAGGTAACTTGAAAATAATCCGATCGAAAAGTTCCTTACCCTTAGGAGACGACAACCAAAGCTTCATGCCGTAGTAGATACCAAAGATAACGAAGGGCGTCACATACCAGTAATCCGTTAGTGCAGTAGAAATACCGACGACGAATTGGGTTAAAGGGGGTAAAGCCAACTTCTGACTGCTCAAAAGTTTTTGGAACGAGGGAACGACTTTAACCATCAGAATATAAACGATGACGACGGCCACAGAAACCACGACGCCTGGATAAACCATCGCGGATTTAACTTTCTTCTGAATGCGCTGAGCTTTTTCACGGAACTTTGCCAGACGATCCAATACTTTATCAAGTACCCCACCAGCCTCCCCTGCTTTCACCATGTTAATGAAGAGACGGTCAAAAACTTTTGGGTGAGCGGCGAGCGCTTCGGATAAATTATTACCTTGAGAAACACTTTCCGCAATCAAGCCCAAGACTTCTTTGAAGTGAAGATTGCGTTCTTGTTTATGAATCAACTCCAGTGCACGTAATAATGGTAAACCAGCCACGATCAAGGTCGCCAACTGACGGGTCATCGTGGTGACGTCTTCCGCAGAAACTTTTGAGCCGAAACTAAAAGATTTCTTGGCCGGGGCGGCCGCAGTAACGGGTTTGGCAGCACCCGTATCACCCACCAGGGAAGTGACCATGAGGCCACGAGCCATTAATTTCTGACGAGCTTGTTCGTCGTTCGGCGCTTCGATTTTACCGGTGGTTTGGGCACCATTACGATCAATAGCGTTGTACTTATATTCAGGCATGGGAGTGGTTGTGGAGAAAGATTAGGTGTATTTCAGAACTTCTTCAATAGTAGTTAAGCCATCGAAAATACAGCGTAAGCCGTCATCGCGCAAGGGACGCATGCCGACTTCGATGGCCTTTTGCTTCAGTACTAAGGTCGGAGAGCGCTGTGTGATGAGAGTACGAATCGAGTCCGAAATAGTCATTAACTCAAAGAGACCTTGGCGACCTTTATAACCGGAGCGGTTACAATCAGGACAACCTTTACCGAAGTAGAATTTCTTGTTGGCGATTTCGAGAGCGTCGACGTCGAGCATGCTGATGACTTCTTTGTCTGGCTCGTAAGCAGTGCGACAGGTTTTGCAAATGCGACGCAGTAATCGCTGAGCTAAGATCCCTTCGATGGATGCAGAAATTAAGAATGGCTCGAGACCCATATCGATCAGTCGAGTCACCGCACCCGGAGCGTCATTGGTGTGGAGTGTGGATAAAACCACGTGACCCGTGAGCGATGCTTGCACGGCAATTTGCGCAGTCTCGATATCGCGAATTTCTCCCACCATGATGGTATCAGGATCTTGACGGAGGAACGAACGAAGCGCGGCGGCGAAAGTTAAGCCGACTTGGTGATTAATCGGAACCTGCATGATCCCTTCGACTTCGTATTCGACCGGGTCTTCCGCGGTGAGAATTTTTACGTCCTCCGTATTTACTTCACGCAACGCAGAATAAAGTGTGGTGGTTTTACCCGAACCGGTAGGACCAGTAACAATAAAGATCCCATTAGGTTTGTTCACCATCGCGCGAATGCCCTCTTTGATATCTTCCTGCATCGAGAGCGCATCGAGGCTCAGATTGACGACCGTCTTATCGAGAATACGCAACACGACCGACTCACCAAATTGGGTGGGCAGAGTCGAAACACGCAGGTCGATTTGGCGGCCGCTAATCGTGGTTTTAATCCGTCCATCTTGTGGAATTCTTCGCTCGGCAATATTGAGTGCCGATAAAACTTTCACCCGAGCAGTCACTGCGTTGGCTAAATTCTTAGGCGGTGGAGCCATCTCGTAGAGCGAGCCGTCGATACGGTAACGAATACGGAATTGGTCTTCAAAAGGTTCGAAGTGAATATCGGACGCTTTAGCTTTCACGGCTTCCTGGAGAACTAAATCAACGAAGCGAATAATCGGTGCCTGGCTGGCGGCATTGGCGACATCATCATCGGCCACCGCAGCAGTATCAATTTGGTCAAACTCACCCAACAAGTCATCCATCGATGAAGCGGAAGGCTCACCATAAACACGGATGACAGCTGCATCGACCATGTCCGGATCAGCGACGGCTAACTCAATATTTTCGCGCTTCAGGATAAAGGTCAGCTCATTGACAATGGCTGAGTTGAAAGGATCTTTCGCAACGAGGGTTAATTTACCGGCTTCATCAGCCACGGGGACTACCGCGTACTTATGGGCTTGGGCTGGTTTGAGAACTTTAGAGATATCATCCTGATCGGTTGTCGGAATAACTGAATAAAATTGTACGCCTAAGTGATCCGCAATCGCTTGGAGTAAAGACGGACGATCGGCGAGGTTGGCGTCGACTAAGCTGTCGGCGAAAGATTTTCCGGTGGTCGCGTGGGACTCCCATATTTCATCTGCTTGCGTTTGATCGAGGAGTTTTCCCTCGATGGCAATGTCGCGCATGATATCGCTGTGATCTTCAAACATGGTAAATCGTAAGTTTAAATTTTAGTTTTAGGGTTAAGACGCGAACGCACCATTTCGCTGTCTTGGCAATAAGTCATCACCTCGTCTTCACTGATTTTACCCTGATTAAACAGAGCTAATAAATCAGCATCGAGCGTGCGCATGCCGCGACCGCCGCCCGTTTCGATGTCGGAGGTAATTTGGAAAGTTTTATTTTCGCGAATCTTTGCGGCAATACCATCCGTACGTACCATGATTTCGTAAGCGGCCACACGTTTATCATCCACGGTGCGCGGTAAGCACTGTGAAATAATCGCAATGATTGAGGAAGAAAGCTGCACGCGAATCTGATCACGTGCGCCCGCAGGAAACGCATCTAAGATACGATCTACCGTCCGCGCTGCACCGGTGGTATGGAGTGTCGCAAAAACAAGGTGACCCGTTTCGGCGGCGGTGATGGCAGCTTCAATCGTTTCCAAGTCACGCATTTCACCGATAAGAATTACGTCAGGATCTTGACGCAGAGACGCCCGTACGCCTTCGGCAAACGAGGGAACGTCACTATGCACTTCGCGCTGGGTAACCACACAACCTTTATGGGTATGGAAATATTCAATCGGATCTTCGATGGTTACAATGTGTCCATCGATATTGTCGTTAATCCAATTCACCATCGAAGCGAGTGTGGTGGATTTACCTGAACCCGTCGGGCCGGTTACTAAAATCAAACCACGTGGGCGACGGAGTAAGTCTTTTACAATCGGCGGCAGACGTAAGTCTTCGAGCGTGTAAATATCTGCAGGAATTAAACGAAAAACGATTCCTAACTCTCCCTTCGCACGATGGACATTAACGCGTAAGCGAGCTTTGCCTCGGAAAGACATACCGAAATCGCAACCGCCCTCTTGTTTCAGTCGGTCGACATGCACCGCAGGAATAATGGAGTTAACAATATTTTTAGTATCTTCAGAGGTTAGGGCCGAACCTTCGACGGAAATCACACTTCCACTCACGCGCAAACAAGGCGCACGACCCACGTGCAAATGGAGGTCGGAGGCCCCATTTTCAATCATGGCTTCCAGCAGTTGGTTAAGATCGTAGGCCATTTTATTAATTATAGAACGTCGTCCGCGACGGTGGCGCCCATGACTTCTTCGATGGTGGTCATACCTGAAGCGACCTTACGCTGGCCGTCTTCACGCATCGTGCGCATGCCGGCTTCACGGGCTTTGCGACGGAGTGCGACGAGCGTGGCACCTCCGTAAATCATTTCTTGGACTTCTTCCGTGATGACAAAAAGTTCGAAGACACCGCGACGGCCTTTGTAGCCGCGTTCATTACATTTTGGACAACCCGCACCCTTCATAGGCGTGGCACCCGCAATATCCTGTTCGGACATACCAATCGTATAAAGTTCTTTCGCCGTGGGTTTGTAAGGTTGCGCGCAGGCCTGGCAGACGCGACGCACAAGACGTTGGGCGAGCGCTCCACGCAACGCGGCCGAAACTAAGAAAGGTTTCACGCCGATATCGACGAGACGAGTCACCGCACTGACGGAATCATTAGTGTGCAAGGTTGAGAAGACCATGTGACCAGTAAGCGCGGCGTTAATCGAAATTTCAGCGGTTTCTAAATCTCGAATTTCACCGATCATCACGATGTTGGGTGCCTGACGTAACATCGCACGAAGGGCGGCGGCGAAAGTCATTCCCACATCACGTTTGACTTGGACCTGATTGATCCCAGCCATCTGATACTCAACCGGATCTTCGACGGTAATAATTTTACGGTCGGGCTTATTAATATAATTCAGCGCTGAATAAAGGGTGGTCGATTTACCAGAACCGGTTGGACCCGTCACGAGGAACACGCCATCGGAACCGGAAATAAGACCTTGGAATTTAGCTTGGTCATCCGCGAAGAATCCTAATTCAGGAAGACCTAATTTCAGACCTTCTTTATCGAGAATACGCATGACGATTGATTCGCCATAAACGGTTGGTAAAACGGATACACGTAAGTCGATATCCCGTCCACCCGTCCGAGCCTGAATACGTCCGTCTTGCGGAATACGTTTTTCCGCGAGTGACACTTCGGCCATTAATTTAAGGCGCGAAATGACGGAAGCTTGTAAGCGCTTGGGTGGGCCTTTCATTTCTTGGAGCACACCATCGATACGGAAACGAACCCGGAATCTTTTTTCTAAAGGTTCTAAGTGAATATCTGAAGCCTTCCGACGAATCGCATCCACAATCAGAGAATTCACATAGCGAATAATCGGAGCGTCATCTTCTTTAACTTCGCCTCCTTGAGGAAGATCAACCGACATACCATCTTCACTCTTACCAAAAACATCCTCGTACGATACATTCACCGCGCCTCCGCCGTAACAGCGATTGATCGCGCTCTTCAGTTCATCAGGCGGTGCGAGTTTGGGATTTAAAGTAAGTTTTAAGACACGCGAAAGTGAATCGAGTGTTTCGGTATCGAGCGGATCCGAAATCGCAACCAGCAGCTCCACCCCATCCATCTGCAGTGGTAAAATATTGTGACGCTCAGCCTGTTCGCGACTAATCAGTTTGAGTAATTCTTCCGCCGGTGAAACTTGGGCCAAGTCGACAACTTCCATGTCGAATTCCTTACCCAGCGCTTTGCAGATAACCGCCCAAGTGACCTTACCCGTCTCAACTAATTTCGCGATCGCTAGGGTATCGGGATTCTGGCCATCAGGGATAGCACCAAGCGCCTCGCGGGCCTCGGATACTAGAGCAGAGGACACCAGTCCCTTGTCTTGTATGAATTGAATGACGAAATCGTCGGCGGTCGTCACAGGGTATGGGTTCCTAAATGGGGTTGGGGGTATTGAACCTGGCTCTCGGTAAGAAGAAACAGGGAAATCGGAAAGTAAATCTACCCACCCCATCGGCAATCGCAAACTATCCAGAAATCAGCCAATTCTTAGCCTTTTAATATCTGCACACATTTATCCACTTCGGACTTCAAAAACTCTAGGCTGCCATCATTCCAAATCATGTAATTAGACTTCTTAACCTTCTCACTGATAGGCATTTGCGAATTTATACGCTTCTGGGCCTCAGCTCGACTTAACCCCCGGGATTCCAAGCGATGTAATCTGATTTCATCTGAAGACGCGACGCACACCGTAGCGACCAATCCTTGAGTGAGGCCCAACTCGAATAAAAGTGGGATTTCTAGAATGTACGACTTGGATGAATCGGCCATCGCCGCTTGGCGCAGGGCGGCAATGCGAGGGTGGATGATGGATTCCAAAAAACTTTTCTCCGTCGGATCAGAAAATACTTTTTTACCAATCCACTCTCGATCTGCTGTACCATCATTCTGAATACAGGCCGAACCCCAGCGAGATTTTAATTGGGAAAGAATACCCGATTCGTGCAACGCTTGGTGAGCCAAGACATCGGAATCAATCACGACAAAACCATGAGACTTAAAAAAGCCGGCGGCCGTGGATTTTCCACAACCAATGCCGCCAGTGAGTCCGATGACCATAGCAGAGTTCTAAGCCTTAAAACCTTCGAGGGCAAACCTCAAGCAGGGGTCGGCGTGGCTTGGGAGCCTGGCTCTGGTGGGGGACCATCAGGGCTCGGCTCGCGAACTAAGTTAGGTACAGGTGATCCCACAATCGGGGTCTGCATCGAACCCGTCTTGAGAATTTCCATCACATGAACGCCGTCTAAAGTCTCATGCTCGAGTAAAGCTTCGGCAATCTTGCGATGGGCATCCGCGTGCTCGGCAATGATTTTTTCGGCGCGGGCATATTGTTCGCTGACGATTTTCGCAACAGCATCGTCGATACGACGAGCCGTCTCATCGCTGTGCGATTGCGTGCGAGAAATTTCGCGACCCAAGAAAACGGTGTCAGAATTTTCGTTATAAGAAATAGGGCCGAGCTCGCTCATACCCCAATCGCAGACCATTTGACGGGCCATACGGGTGGCTTGTTTGATATCCGAGGAAGCACCATTCGACACATCGCCGGTGACGACTTTTTCTCCCACGCGACCAGCCATCGCCGTACAAATATAAGTCAGCAAACGGGCTTTAGAATATCCGAGAATATCTTTCTTCGGAAGGAACATGGCCATACCTAGGGCGCGACCACGAGGAAGAATCGTTACTTTGTGAATGGGCATCATGCCATCATCGACGACGGCCTGAACAATCGCGTGGCCCGCTTCGTGGTAGGCAGTGCTGCGACGATCCTCTTCATCCATCGCACGACGACGCTCACGACCATAGGCAATTTTGTCGCGCGCTTCTTCGATGTCAGACATCTCAACCTTATCGCGATTGCGACGACCAGCATGCAGGGCACCTTCGTTTAATAAATTGGCTAAATCAGCACCCGACATTCCGGTGGTGATGCGAGCGATACGATTTAGATCAACCGAGGGAGCTAATTGAAAACGTTTAGCGTGAACGGCGAGAACGGCTTCGCGGCCTCGCAAGTCTGGTAAATCAACAAAGACTTGGCGATCAAAGCGACCTGGACGTAAGAGAGCTTGGTCGAGCACATCAGCACGATTGGTCGCACCGATAACAATGACGCCAGCCTGACCATCAAAGCCATCCATCTCCACGAGTAATGAGTTGAGCGTTTGTTCGCGCTCATCATTTCCACCACCAACACCAGCGCCGCGTTGACGGCCAACCGCATCGATTTCATCAATAAATACAATACAAGGAGCGAGCTTACGGGCTTGTTCAAATGTGTCGCGAACGCGAGCGGCGCCCACACCAACAAACATTTCAACGAAGTCAGAACCACTGATACTTAAGAAAGGAACTTTCGCTTCTCCGGCAACGGCACGAGCGAGCAGCGTCTTACCTGTTCCGGGAGGTCCGACCATTAAAATTCCTTTGGGAATAGACGCACCAATTTTAGTGAAGCGTTTGGGATCACGGAGAAAATCGACAATCTCTTTCACTTCTTCTTTGGCTTCATCACATCCGGCTACGTCTTTAAAAGTAGTACCTTCATTTTCGTTGGCATTTAAACGAGCGCGTGATTTGGCAAATTGCATCGCACCTTTGTTCGCATTACGTAAAAAGCGAAACATCATATACAGTACTAAACCCGAGATGAGCAAGGTCGGCAGAACATTATAAAGGAACATCGTTAAGCCCGTCTGTTCTGGAACTTCCTTAAACGCGTCTTTGGCTACCGCACCACGCAGGCCTTCAAATTCTTTTTCGGTTAAACGACCTTTGGCCTGGAACCTGGTCTTATCATCCGCGGCCGCACCTTTAACTTCTAATTCTCCAGTGACTTCGTACCAGCTATTCGAACCAGCGGTAGAGTCCGATTTAATCGAAAGATTTTTCACCTTCTTCTCTTGGGCGAGAGAGAGGACTTCGGTCACGCTCAACTTCTGAACGCTATTGGCGGGCGGAGCACTGTAGTTAACTAGCAGCGCAACTAGACCAATTAAAATGATCCATACGATTAAAGGCTTAGCTTTAATCCGGTTGTTATCCTCGTTGTTGTCTTGGCTCATCGGGGGAAGGTTTAGATTAAGCAGGGGTTAAGCCAAGTCAATCGGAGAGCCCCTTTAACGGGTCCATTTAACCTGTATAATTCCGCCGGCGGATTAGAAGGAACCCAGATAATTTCTTGATTTAAAAGAACAACGGGAAGGTTTTCGCGTAACTCTGACGGCACTTTCCTGTTAATTAAAAGGTCGGAAACCTTAGCCGTGCCACTCGAACCAAGAGGCTGATAGCGGTCCCCTTCCATTCTCCCCCTCCAGAAAATGGGGCCGACCGCCGCGGGCGATAAATAGACTTCTTTGGTGGGCGGAATGTCTCCCCGTGACAATTTTGCCCACAGGTTTTCATCCACGGTCACGATTTCTGCTAACAAACCCGTTTCGCCATCGAGCACACCTAAGGTCAAACTTCGCATTTGTGTTCCCAGAGGCGCCAAGGCTTCGGGCGTCAAAAAACATTTTCCGTTTTTAATTTTAACTAATTTTGAAAGCACCGACATCTGTATATCCGTGCCTGCGCATAAATGTTTTACTAAAAGTTCTAAAGAGGCGCCCTGCACGGCACCCAATCCGCACTCCTGCAGAAATTCATGGATCACGACATAGGCCAATGCTACGGGGCGATTTTTCAGAGCACTCACATCCAAAACTCCGTCCGCATTTTTCACGCATCCTAAATCTTTCGCCCAAGTTAATAACGCCGTGCGCGCCTGTTCAATAATATCTGCCGACTGGGCAAAGCCTTTCGTGTAATCAGGCCCTAAAGCTTCTTCAGCATTTTGATTTAACCAACGACGAATCCGATTGCGCTTAACAATAG
Organism: Opitutales bacterium; assembly: GCA_016463705.1. Lineage (GTDB taxonomy): Bacteria > Verrucomicrobiota > Verrucomicrobiia > Opitutales > UBA953 > UBA953. The sequence continues at coordinate 83,605 of JAEMQU010000001.1, forward strand.
GCAGTTGGTTAGTGGCATCCTCGCGCCAGGGAATGTCTGCGCGTTGCAGGCCTTCTAAAATATCTTTCTTACCCAAACGAGCGGCAATCAAAGGACGGTATCGCAAATGCCCATCACGAAAATTCTGCAAAACGCGGGGCGCCGAAAGGCCCGTTAATCCAGCCCCGCGAGCCAATCTCATTAATAATGTTTCAGCGACGTCATCAAGGTGATGCGCCGTACAAATAATATTAAAGTCGTGAAGTTTTCGCTGTTCGGCAAAAAAAGCATTTCGGGCTTCACGTAATGTCGCTTCGGAGGCCGGACCTTCTTCGGTTCGGCGACCGAGGTAACACGGAACGCCCAAGGACTGACAAACCTCCTTCACGAACAAGGCATCATGTGTAGACTCAATGCCACGTGCCGCGTGATCAAAGTGTAAGACCAATAAATTGGGGCGAATCGCCGGATTCACCGAGAGTGCACACAATAAATAAATCGAGTCAGCGCCACCCGAAACTGCCACCGCAACTTTTTTACCTAAGAGTAAACTGGGCAGTGACAATTCGGGTAATTGTGACGCCGTGGTTTTGATTTTTTGTAATGAGGCTGGAGCTGAGAACACTTTAGAATTTGATAGTTTCCTTGCCGTACCATCTCCGTAGGGCTTCCGGAACAACGACACTGCCATCGGGCTGTAAATTATTTTCGAGAATCGCCGCCAACACCCGAGGTAAGCCTAGAGCTGAACCATTTAAGGTGTGAACGTATTCTACTTTTCCATCTTTGGGACGATAGCGAATACCCGCCCGACGCGCCTGGAAATCAGTGAAGTTAGAACAGCTGGAAACTTCTAACCAACGCTTCTGTCCGCCCGCCCAAACTTCGAGATCGTATTGTTTGCTATGCGAGAAACCAATGTCTCCAGCACAAATCAATAACACGCGGTAAGGTAAATTGAGTTTTTGTAAAATACGCTCTGCATCACCGCGTAAGTTTTCTAATTCATTAAACGATTCACTGGGATGCGTCCATTTAACCAATTCCACTTTATCGAATTGGTGTAGGCGATTCAGGCCACGCACGTGCGCACCCCAACTGCCCGCTTCACGACGGAAACAAGGCGTGTAACCTACCCGTTTTACGGGCAACGATGCTTCGTCTAAAATTTCGTCACGGAAAAAATTTGTCACGGGAACTTCGGCGGTCGGAATTAAATAAAAATCATCCGTTTGGGCGTGATACATTTGTCCTTCTTTATCAGGCAACTGACCGGTCGCCGTCGCACTCGCCGCATTCACCAATAAGGGAGCGTGGACTTCGGTGTATCCGGCGGAATTGGCTTCCTCTAAAAAGAATTGAATCAGCGCACGCACTAAACGTGCCATATCACCAATATAAAAAGGGAAACCTGCGCCGGCGACTTTGACGCCGCGCTCGAAATCAATGGCTTTGGAAAACCAAGCGATATCCCAGTGGGGCTTGGCGGCTGGGGAAATTAATTGACCTACGTCACCCCAAGTAGAGTGAACTTTATTATCATTTTCGGTACGACCTTCGGGCACCGAGTCATGAGGAATATTCGGGACCGTTAAGCTAACCTGTTTCCAAACTTCTTCCGCTTCGCTGACTTTCTTTTCTAATTCCTTAACGCGAGCCGAAGCCTCTTTCATCTCTGCCAACTTTGCTTGAAATTCAGGCGAGCCCTTAGGCATGGTGGCCATCTCTTTATTCGCTGCGTTTTGTAAAGCGCGGGCGTTTTCAAATTCCGCAACGGCGTGACGGCGAACTTCATCGGCAGCTAAGACGGCCTCGAGATCCACTTGAAATTTTTTACGAGCAATGCCTTTACGGACAATGTCGATTTGCTCACGAAATAACTTAGGGTCTAACATGATTAGACTTTGCTTAATTTACCCGCCCAAGGGCAACGGGGAAGTCACAGAAGAACTCAAAAAAGTTACCCCGGCGGGGGTTAAGCACCCTTTTAACGACAACTTCCTGTGGCCTCACTGGCCTCGCTACCCTTTTACAACCTCGAAAAATTTAGAAAGCAAGAGACTCAGAAAACTTCAGTCGCACTGAAAAAGCGCTTAATCTCAGCAGCGGCAGCTTCCGGACTATCGGAGGCGTGACAAACATTACGCATCATCTCCGTTCCGAAATCTCCGCGAATGGTACCCTTAGGAGCGACCTTTGAATTCGTGGGTCCGAGCAATTCACGCACGCGAGCGATCACGTTTTGACCGCTTAAAACCGCAATAATCACTGGACGGGAAGACATGAAAGTTTCGATCTCAGGATAAAAAGGTTTTTCTGCAACGTGCGCGTAGTGTTCGCGTAATTGACCAGGCGTGAGGCGGGCGAGTTTGCAGGCTTGAATATCAAATCCAGCAGCTTCAAAGCGCGCCAGCACAGTGCCATAATGGCGGTGCTCCATACAATCGGGTTTTAAAATAATAAGGGTCTGCTCCATAGATTTAATTGGAGAGAGTTTGTTTAGACCGATTTGACAAGAGGAAAGGACTAAACCCGCTATTTAGGCTTTCAAAAGCAGGCAAATAGCCTGAACCGCCATGGCCCGTCCCTGGCCAATCGAGTCCATCCCTTCATTCGTCGTCGCCTTGATTCCTACTTGATCTTCGCCCACTTCTAAAAGTTCGGAAATAGATTTTTTGATTTCGGTAATGTGTTCAGAAATTTTGGGACGCTCTGCGATGACGACCACATCGATATTCCCCACGATCCATCCCAACTTTTTTATCTCCTCGAGAGCCTTTTTAACAATCAGGCCGGAATTGATATTTTTGATATTTGGATCGGTGTTCGGAAAATAATATCCGATATCGCGGAGTCCAGCTGCACCCAAAAGAGCGTCGGCGACCGCGTGCAGTAAAACATCGGCGTCGGAATGCCCATCGGGGCCAATGGTTGAAGGAATGGTGACCCCTCCCAGAATACAGGGACGGCCGGGGACGAGCGGATGAATGTCGTAACCGAGTCCAATACGATAGGGAGGTTGGGCTGACATATCCCTGTTTTAATGGATAATTTGGGAAAGGGAAGCCATTGCATAAAACCCTTGAAAGAAAGTTAACAAGTGGCAGAGTACGCCCTGTAAGTGTTAGGCGCGGTAGCCAAGTGGTAAGGCCGGGCTCTGCAAAAGCCCCATGCGTCGGTTCAATTCCGACCCGCGCCTCCAATTTAAAGTAACAAAAAAGGCGTCCACTGGACGCCTTTTTTAATCGGTGTGTCTGAGTGTTATCGAACGGTCTTACTTAAGTTCTGCACACCATTAACCTTTGAGTTCACGCGTAAGCGTAAGCCATTGAGGCGAATGAATCCCGTAGCGTCGTCTTGATTGTAAGCCTTCGTTGGATCGGCTTCCATCGTCGCGATGTGTGGATTGTACAACGAGCGAGGACTCTTTCGACCTGCGACATAAGTACCACCTTTATAAAGTTTCACACGAACGGTACCAGTCACATTGCGCTGCGATTCGGTAATGAGTGCCTGTAATGCTAAGCGCTCGGGAGCATACCAGAAACCATTGTAAACTAAGGTCGCGTAACGCGGAACCAGGGAATCGCGCAAGTGCATGACTTCGCGATCCATCGTTAAAGATTCAATCTGACGGTGAGCGAAATGTAAGATGGTACCACCGGGCGTTTCATAAACACCGCGACTCTTCATCCCGACGAAACGATTTTCTACCATGTCGACTCGGCCAACGCCATGACGTCCACCGATTTTATTCAGTGTGCGCATGACTCCGAGAGGATTCATCTTCTTGCCGTTGACGGCGATACAATCACCTTGGCGGAATTCGAGTTCAACGTACTCCGATTTATTCGGAGCATCTTCAGGTGAAACGGAAAGTTTGAACATAGCCTTGTTCGCAGGCGCAAAGGCATCCATCCAAGGATCTTCTAAAATCCCAGCTTCATAAGAAATATGAAGGAGGTTTCGATCAGAAGAATAGGGCTTTTTCGCACTCGCCTCGACCGGAATTTTATTCTTCGAGCAATAAGCAATCATCTCGGCGCGACCAGGGAAATCAGCACGGAATTCTTCATTACGCCAAGGCGCAATGATTTCTAAATCTGGCGCTAAAGCCGCACAGGTTAATTCAAAACGTACTTGGTCATTACCCTTACCGGTGGCACCGTGAGCAATGGCGGTCGCACCTTCTTTACGTGCAATCTCAACCATGCGCTTAGCGATGAGTGGACGGGCGATCGACGTACCAAGGTAGTATTGACCTTCATAAATCGCACCCGCTTGCATCATCGGGAAAATAAAATCACGGGCGAACTCCTCTTGGAGGTCATCAATGTAAAGTTTGGATGCGCCGGTCTTGAGCGCTTTTTGCTTCAAGCCCTTCAACTCATCTTCTTGGCCGATGTCGGCGCAGAATGCGATCATTTCAGCATTATGCTTATCCTTAATCCAAGATAGGAGGACGGAGGTGTCGAGTCCGCCCGAATAGGCGAGGACGATTTTCTTTTTCTTACTCATGGTATTTTAAATAATAAATTAGCGGTGACGGGTTAAATGGGCGAGTATCGCTTTTTGGACGTGGAGACGATTTTCAGCTTGGTCAAAAATAATACTTTGCGGACTCGCTAAAACATCGGCGGTCACTTCTTCGCCCGGGTGAGCAGGCAAGCAGTGCATGAAGTAGGCGTCTGGTTTAGCCAAGGCCATCAGCTTAGAATTCACTTGGTAAGGCTGCATGGTTTTAAGTCTTTCGACTTTTTCCGCCTCCATACCCATACTTACCCAAACATCGGTGTAGACCATATCAGCACCTTTCACGGCGGCCGCAGCATCGGTGGTGAAAGTAAAGGTTTCCTTCAATCCGTCTTTTTTAAGCTGTTGTTTAATTTCTGCAGTGGGCTCGTAGCCGGCTGGACCCGCTAAAGCAATTTCCACACCGAGAGCAGCTCCGCCGAGAATAAATGAGTTCGCCATGTTACAGGCCGTGTCACCCAGGAAAGCAACCTTCCGTCCTTTTAAGGAACTCGCAAAATTTTCTGGTTTCCCCTTCGACCAACGCTCGGCGAGTGTGAACATGTCCGTCATGAACTGACAGGGGTGAAGAAAATCCGATAACGCATTCACCACGGGCATTGTTCCGCTTTGAGCAAAATCTTCTAAGAGTTTGTGTTCATGACACCGAATAACCATGCCATGCAAATAACGTGATAAAACTTTTGCGGTATCCGCTACCGTTTCGCCCCGCGAGATTTGCATGTCATCCGCATTCAGCATGACGGGCTGTCCGCCAAGTTCATGAACGCCGACCTGAAAAGAAACCCGCGTCCGGGTGCTCTTCTTGAAAAAAAGTAAACCCCAGGACTGCTGGGCGAGATCCTGAGACTTAGCCTGACCCCTTTGCGATTTCAACAAAGCCGCCTGGGCAAAAATCGATTGGATTTCAGCCAAACTTAAATCGGTCTCTTTGAGGAAGTGACGCATGAGAGAAGGTGTTTAAATTATCTAGCGAAAGGATTTTGGACAGACGAAAATACGTGGAAATAATTGTTTTAAGCGACTTTCCACGTACTTAACACCCGGTCAAAAATTTCGATAGCCTCATTTAACTCGGCGACTGTGGCATTCAAGGGCGGCAGCAACCGAATCGCAATTCCACTAGCTGGCACGGCCAACAATCCTGCTTCACGTAGAGCAGCAACGACGGGAAGCGGATCAACATTCATACCCACACCCACCATATATCCTGCGCCCCGAATTTCTTTGATAATCGCTGGATACTTTTGTGCTAAGTTTTTTAAAGATTCATGCCAGGCAGGAGATTGGGCAGCCACCCGAGCAACGAGATTTTCACTTTCAATAATTTCAATCACGGAGAGGGCGGCGGCCGCTGCTAAAGCACCACCACCGAACGTCGTGCCGTGCGAACCAGGCTGAAAAAGTTCATCATAGGGTGGAGCCATCCAAATAGCACCAATGGGAAATCCGCCACCGAGGCCCTTGGCCATCGCAATTGCGTCAGGTTTAATTCCCGAAAATTCATAGGCAAAGAATTTACCAGTCCGCCCAATACCGCACTGAATTTCATCAATCAGTAAGAGGACGTTTCTTTCCTGGCAGATTTTTTGCAGTTGTTGTAGGAAAACGGGATCAGCGGGGAAAATGCCGCCCTCCCCTTGAATAGTTTCTAATAAAACTGCGGCGGTGTCGGTGGCACTGATAGCCTTATCCCAAGCAGCGATATCATTCAGTGGAGCTGAAGAAAAGCCCGTCAATAAAGGCCTAAAGCCTGATTGGATTTTTTCCTGAGGAGTTGCTGACATACCCCCAAAGGTCCGACCGTGGAAGGCTTTTTCGGCAACCACGACTCCGATACATTTTCCTTCAACGCCTGATTTTTTCTTACCGTGAAGCCGAGCGAGTTTTATGAGTGCTTCATTAGCTTCGGCGCCGCTGTTACAAAATAAAAATCTTCCGGAGCCACAATATTTAGAAAGTGATTCAACCAACTGAGCTTGAGGCTCATTCCGGTAGAGATTGCTGACGTGAATTAATTTTTCAGCCTGCTCACTGATTCTTTTAACCATCACCGGATGAGCATGACCGACTGAGTTGACCGCAATGCCTGAAGCAAAATCTAAATAGGCCTTACCGTGTGCATCCCACACCCGAGTGCCCTTACCCTTCACCAAGGTAATGGCTTGAGTCGAATAATTTTTAGCCAAAAATTGGCTATAGATTTTCGCAGACTCGTCGGAAGAATGAGCAGAGTCGTGTGACATTATCCGTGAATAATCTCCGTGCCGATACCCTTATCGGTAAAGACTTCGAGGAGCAGTGAATGGGGAACCCGACCATCAATAAAGTGAATTCTCCGGACGCCTTCTTTTAATGCCTTCACCGCGCTATCTACTTTAGGAATCATGCCACCAGCAATCACGCCCTTCTTTTTCAGCTCATCTACTTCGCCCACCTTTAAGGTAGTAATTAAGGTCGAAGGATCTTTCGAATCGGACAATAAACCGGGGACATCGCTCATGAAAATGAGCCTTCTAGCCCGCAACGAGTTAGCAATTGCGGCCGCCGCAACATCCGCGTTGGTATTATAGGGTTGGTCATCTCCATCCAACGCTATCGGTGAAACCACGGGAAGAAATCCATCCGCTAAAGCTTTTTTTATTAATTTGGCTTTTACAAATTTAATATCACCGACGAAACCGAGATCGATAGGGTTACCCGCTTCGTCCACACTTAAAAGTTTTTCGCACAAGTTGACGTGATTCCCTGGCATGCCGAGAGGATTAGCACCCCGCGCCCGCAGTGAATCGCAGATCTGGCCGTTAATTTCTTTATTTAAAGTTTCTTCGACAATTTTTACGGTGGCGGCGTCAGTTACCCGCATTCCGCCACGGAATTCAGATTTTATTCCCGCCGTTTCCATGGCCCGAGTAATGGCCTTACCGCCGCCGTGAACGACGACGACTTGAATGCCGACAGCAGCTAAAAATGCAATGTCTGTAGCAACCGTGTCTCGGCCTTCAGGATTGGGATCGTCCATAAAGCTTCCGCCGTATTTAACCACGAAGGTGGAGCCACGGAATTTTTGGATATAGGGAAGTGCTTCAAGAAGAACTTCAGCTTTATGTTCAGCAGGCGTACTCATCGGACAGATTTAAAAGTGAGGGTGGAAAGCCAACGGGCAATTGGAAAATAATCTTACTCGCTCTTGTTGTAGTTCACGTATCCGTCCGTGAGATCCGAGGCCAGTAAACGGAAATGGGCCGGACCAAGGTTCAGGTTGATTCTGACCTTAAACTGCCGAGCTTTGACCACTTCCTTCCACTGAGGCTTATTTTCAGGAATCGGACGTCCACCCACCACGGCGGGCACGTCGTTATAATGGATGTCTAATTTAGCTTCGTCCAAACCCGTCCGGGCGTAGCCAGCCGCGTCCGCCAAACGTCCCCAGTTGGGATCTTCACCGAACCAAGATGATTTAACGAGTAGCGAATTGCCGATAGCCCGCGCAATTTTTTCGGCGTCTTCACGAGTCCGCGCACCGTGAACCTCGACCGAGACAACTTTCGTAATTTTTTCACCATCGCCGACAATTTTTTCCGCCAACGCAAAACAGATTTTATCTAAAGCGGCTTGGAAAAGTTTTTGCAAATCTGGATCAGCTTTTTCATCAACGACTACTTTAGAAACCCCTGAGGCCATCAGGATAACTGTGTCGTTAGTCGACATATCACCATCGACACTCACGCAATTAAACGATTGTTGAGTCGCGGATAATAAAGATTTTTTGAGAGTGACGGCGTTCACCTCGGCATCGGTAGCCACAAAGGCCAACATCGTCGCCATGTTCGGCTCAATCATACCAGCACCTTTAGCAAAGCCTGCTAACGTTACCTTTTTACCCTGCCAGACAAATGAAGCGGTCGCTGTTTTAGGTCTGGTATCAGAAGTTAAAATAGATTCAGCCACTCTCCGACCTTCGGTCGCTTTATTCGATAAATTTTGGCTAGCGGTGTTTATACCTTGAGCGACTTTCGCCATGGGCAGTAACTCGCCAATTCTTCCCGTTGAACAAACGAGAAAAGCTTCACTGGGTGCGCCGACGGCTTTGGCGGAAAGTTCCGCCATCCGTTGAGCGTCAACATCACCTTGTTGGGAAGTACAAGCGTTTGCGTTGCCACTGTTTGCGACGACGCCCCTGATTTTTCCTTTGGAAAGTAATAAGATATTTTGTGAATACCGGACGGGTGCGGCCTTGACGTCGTTCGTCGTAAATACCCCAGCAGCATGACAGGGTTGGTCAGCGACGATCAAAGAGAGATCGAGCCGATCCAAATTCTTATTTCTAATATCGCACCCCGCGGCGCCGACCCGGAAACCGGGGACGTCGGACAGACCTGCCGAATCATCAATAAAATCGATAGCCATAGTGATATGATAAATTAACGTAAACCGGTGGTTTCATTCCAGCCCATCATCAGATTAAGAATTTGCACGGCCTGACCGCCCGCGCCTTTCAATAAGTTATCGATAACTGAAGTGATAATTAAATTTCCGGTCCGTTCATCGGCGACCACGGAAATCTCGATTTGGTTCGAGTAGGCCACGTGAGCGGTGTCTGGAAAATCACCTGATTTTAAAATCGAGATAAAAGGCTTATCGGCAAAAGCTTTTTGCCAGCAGTTTTCGACTTGGGCGGCCGTGGCTCCATTGGCCGGAACGACAATCGTGGTCGAAATACCCCGATGCATCGGGGCGAGGTGTGGATTAAATTGTACGACAACCGCTTTACCCGCCGCACCGCTGAGTTGTTCTTCGATTTCCGCGATGTGCCGGTGATTCGAAATACCGTAAGCTTTCATCGACCCATCCCGCTCGCAGAAAAGGTAATTTACATCGGCTTTTTTTCCAGCTCCCGACACGCCGCTGTAGGAATTAATAACACACCGACCAGGTTCGGGCTTAATTAAACCAGCCCGCAATAAAGGGATGACGGGGATTTGAATGCTGGTTGGGTAGCAACCAGGGCAAGCGACGAGCGAAATTTTCTTCCAACTATCATCGAGTTGTAATTCAGGAATTACATACTTTGCCTGCGAAGTGAGTTGGGGCGCGGGATGTTCGTGGCCGTAATATTTTTTATAAATCTGTAAATCCTTCAGCCGGAAATCAGCCGAGAGATCCAAAACCTTTTTTCCGGCAGCCACGAGAGGCTGGGCGTATTCCGTCGCCACCCCGTGAGGCAGAGCTAAAAACCAAACGCCGACCGCGGAAGCGGCGCACTCTTGAGGCGAGGATGCAGAAAAAACTAAATTCGCATTTACCCGGCCCCGCAGTCTGGGCAGTTCATCCACCACTTTTTTTCCAGCGAGGGACCGCGAGCAAACCATCGCGAGTTCGACGTGGGGGTGTTGGGCGAGGATACCAACGAGCTCTTCGCCTGTGTAGCCAGAGGCGCCAACGATGCCGACTTGGATCAGTGATTGAGACATGGTGTGATTGATAAAGAGTTAAGGGAGGAATGGTCGTTTGGACATAGAAAAACTCGCCAACAAAAAGGCCCCGGGGTGCCGGGGCCTTTTTTCTTCCTTTTTCGAGGCGGTTTAGCGCTTCGAGAACTGGAAGCGCTTGCGGGCGCCTGGCTGACCGGGCTTCTTACGTTCGCGCATACGACCATCGCGGGTAAGGAGGCCTTCTTTCTTAAGTGGAGCACGAAGAGTCGCATCCATCTTTTGGAGGGCGCGAGCTAATCCGTGGGAAATGGCACCAGCTTGGCCGTTAGGGCCTCCGCCAATAACATTAACCGAAACGTCTACTTGGCCTTCGAGACCCGCTGTTCGCAATGGAGCAGTGGCCGCTTTAACGAGGGCTTCAGTGTAAAGATATTCTTCTACAGGTTTTCCATTAACGGAAATAACTCCCGTTCCGCGGGAAAGACGGATACGAGCCGAAGCGGTCTTGCGACGGCCGACGGCAGTGATGGCGGATGACTTAGTGGCGCTCATTGAGTAATATTAAAAATTAGACCTTAGGAAAGGCGGGGAATGGAACGGGGTTCGAAGCAGCTTGATCGTGCTTTTCACCAGCGTAGACGCGAAGCTTCAGGAGCATGTCATTCGCTAAACGGTTTTTAGGAAGCATACCTTTGACGGCGTGCTTGACGATAAATTCGGGACGACGTTCGCGCATGGCAGAAACCGTGCGGCGGTAAGCAGTGCCGACCCAACCGGTGTAGAACATGTAAGTTTTGTCGGTTTCCTTGGTGCCGGTTAAGCGCACTTTGTCCGCGTTGATCACGATGACGTAATCACCCGTGTCTACGTGTGGAGTGTAGGTGGGTTTATGACGTCCGCGGAGGACGTTGGAAATTTTGACTGCGAGGCGTCCGAGGACTTGGTCCTTGGCATCAATAATGTACCAAGTTTTGTCTTTGAGCTGCACATTCTTAGCTAGCGTGGTCTTCATAAAAAGAGGGAAAGTCGGAAAATGAGGCTTGAGTCCCCTCCGTCAACACCCGAATCGGCAAATCATCCGGTGAGAGTGCTTTTAATTAGAGAGAGGATGTTTAGGCGATTTAGCCAAAAACCTTACTTTACCCCTTAAAAGCGGAAATTAGCAAAAAAACGGTACCAGAATACTCCACCCTCAGTATTTACCGCATTATCGCTATTATAGGCAAAGTTAAGCCCCGTGCCCACGCTAGCGTTCGGGTTGATGGCATAAATGAAATCTGCCGAAGCGCCTGCATAGAGGTAAGAGTTGGCCGTATCCGCATTAGAGTCCGAGGCGTAAATCGAACCAGCGTAGAGTTTAGTCACAATATTGATCGCGGATAAGCCAATATCACTTCCGTCGAAATCCTTACGGGCCGAAACGACGAAGTTATACTGTTTTAACTCATCGCTATAAAATAGGTAAGCTGAGGGACGGAGAAAAACATCCTTCGCTAAAACGAGGCCGATGTAATATTCATTGTCCGACGGTGCCAAAGTATAACCCGCAACGCCATTGGTATTCACGAAGTGACTATTAGCCTTGGTGTGCTGATAGCCAATATCAAGCGTGCCGCATTCCATGCTGCGACGAACACCCGCCCCGTAAACTTTTTCAAAACTATCTGCACTATAGCCACTGAAATAAACAGAGGTGCCGATGATTGTGGGGACGGCGTACTCTAAAGTTAATTGAGATTGAAATAAACCTTCATCGCTGGAGCGCTCTTTACCCCGGGCGACATTTTTTGAAGCCCACGAAAAATTAGCACGAACCGAAAGGTCGGAACCTAAGGGGCTAGTCGGAGTGTTTTGAGCTTGGGCGACGCCCAGTGTAAATACGGTTAAAGCGAGGGCCCGCAGTGAGTTTTTCATGAAAGGCAATTTGTCTTATAAAAAATAACAGGGCAAGCCTCAAGAAGGCCTGCCCTGTTTGAATTTATATAATAAAATATAGTCTAAACTACATTTTCGCGATAATCGCGTCAGCAAACTCCGAGCACTTAATTTCCTTCGCACCTTCCATCTGTCGGGCGAAATCGTAAGTCACTCGGCCGCCACCAATCGCACCATTCAAACCTTTAAGAATGAGATCAGCCGCTTCGGTCCAACCCAGGTAGCGGAACATCATTTCGCCACTGAGCACAACGGAGCCAGGATTGACGACGTCCTTATCGGCATACTTCGGTGCCGTACCGTGAGTCGCTTCAAAGATGGCATGTCCGGTGAGATAATTAATATTTCCACCAGGAGCGATACCGATGCCGCCCACTTGCGCAGCAAGGGCGTCGGAAAGATAATCGCCGTTAAGATTGAGGGTTGCGATAACGTCGAAGTCAGTCGGACGAGTCAGAATTTGTTGTAGGGTGATATCAGCAATCGCGTCTTTAATCACGAGGCCAGCCCCGGGCTTACCTTCGGGAATTTTGCACCAAGGTCCGCCATCAATTTCTACGGCACCAAATTCATTTTTCGCCAAATCGTATCCCCATTTCATGAAAGCCCCTTCGGTGTATTTCATGATATTACCTTTATGAACTAAGGTCAGAGATTTGCGCTTATTCTCGATGGCGTATTGAATCGCCGAACGGATTAAACGTTCAGAACCAGGCTTAGAAACGGGCTTAATCCCAAGGCCGACAGTCGCGGGTTGCTCTCCGCCAAAGCGGATCTTCTTAAACTCTTGGGGGAAGTTCGTCTTGATAAACTCCAAAGTTTTGAGCGCGATTTCCGAGCCCGCTTCAAAATCAATTCCGGCGTAAATATCTTCGGTGTTCTCGCGGAAAATTACCATGTCTACTTTACCAGGATTTTTTACAGGCGAAGGAACGCCGGTGAACCATTGCACTGGACGGAGACAAACGTAGAGATCCAATTGTTGGCGGAGCGCGACATTAAGCGAACGAATGCCACCACCGGTCGGAGTGGTGAGTGGTCCTTTGATTCCGACGAGATAATCTCGGAAGGCCGTGAGGGTAGCTTCGGGCAACCAGTCGTTCGTTTTCTTGAAAGATTTTTCGCCTGCTAAAACTTCGAGCCATTCAATTTTACGTTTTCCGTGATAAGCTTTGGCTACGGCAGCGTCGAAGACACGAACCGAGGCGCGCCAGATATCCGGACCCGTACCGTCACCTTCGATAAAAGGAATGATGGGGTGATCAGGTACATTAAGTTTGCCGTTCGTGATTGTGATACGACCAGCGCTGGCGGAGGAAGGTGTCATGGATGGGGAGACTCAAACTTCCCTCTCGCCGCTTTTCAAGCCAACAGAAAAGGACCCCCTTACGAGGGTCCTTGTTTTAACTGGTAATGAAACCAGTGCCATCCGCCTTAGCGACGGAGAGTCCGAGAAGAATTATTTCTTCTTGGATTTGGCTTTTTTAGCTACTGATTTCTTAGCAGCTTTTTTCTTTTTTGCCATAGTTGTGATGTTCGTTGTTGGGTTAGAGGGCAGCGACTGAAGCGCCACCCTGACGATGCGCCCTACACTCACCCGGGCCTGACGAGCCTGACGGGTAATACGAGTGCGGAGCTCCGAGGGGACTCGGAAAGACACTTGGCGGGAGTTGATTGGTTCAACGTTCAAACGATTCTCAGGACAACTCTCTAAAGCATGCCTGATCACTTCGCTCAAATTAGACAAGCCGGCGCGTTGCTGAAAAGCGATTGCTTCAATGTGTAACTTCACAGGAAGGGACACGGTGATAAGACTTTCGCTGATGGTTTCGGTTCGGTTAGTCACGTTGCGGTTAACTCTTAATGACGATTGATAGTCATTTATCCGCAGAGCGCAAGAGGAAATTCACTCAGTGATGTTAGTGAAAAATTCCTCACTCGTTTTTCGAAAAAATTCTGACCAAAAAACGAATCACTTGAGCAGAAATTTTCTCTGCGGACACCCCAATGGTTGACCAATATTATTTTTAGAGTTAAATCATATAAATATGAGCGATGAACATCATGATGAGTGGAAAAAACTCGCAGTATTCGCCGTGATAAGTGGTTTATTCGGACTTCTCGCGCTTCTCGTCAGTCATTCCTATCCGCCCGAAAATTCACTACACTGGATCTCCACATTATTACTCGCCCTCTCATGTCTGGCTGGTGGATGGGATGCACTCATCGACGGTTGGGCATCACTGCGCGAAAAACGTGTCGATGTGCACACTTTGATGATCCTTGTTGCAGGTGGTTCATGGATTATTGGTCACCCCGAAGAAGGTGCACTGCTGCTCTTTCTATTCTCCACGGCAGGGGCGATTGAACACTACGCAATGTTCCGCACCAGAGGGGCCATTGATGCCCTCTTAGATCGCGCTCCCAAGCAGGCCCGCTTGATTGAAAGTGATGGTAAAGAAAATATTATTTCGGTCAGTGCACTGAAACCTGGGCATCAAATAATCGTCCTCCCTGGCGAGTTAGTTCCTGCCGATGGTCAGGTTGTATCGGGAGAAAGTTCGGTCGATGAAAGCACTCTAACGGGTGAAGCAAAACCGGTGGATAAAAAAACAGGCAGCTTAGTTTCCAGTGGTACCTTAAATAGTTGGGGACGGCTGGTTGTTTTAGTCACCAAGGCTGAAAAAGATAGTTCCCTGCAACGCATCATTACGCTGATCCGTGAAGCACAAGAAAGTAAAGCCCCGGCCCAGCGTGCCATTGATCGTTGGGGCGATATCTATGCTATCTTTACGCTCTCCGCCTCTCTCATTTTCTTTCTCTACCAATATTACGTCCTCCATAATCCCATCATGGGCGGAGAGACGTCGGCACTCTATCGTGCAATGACTCTCATGGTGGTCTTAAGCCCCTGCGCACTCGTCCTCTCGGTTCCATCCGCTATCTTAGCCGCCATCGCTGCAGGTGCTCGCCAAGGAATCTTATTTCGAGGTGGCGCTGCGGTTGAACGACTTTCCGGAGTGAATACTATCTGCTTTGATAAAACAGGAACGTTAACTTCAGGTGAACCTGTCGTCGCCTCGCTCGAAGTTTATCCGCCCGAAAATCGCAAAAAAACCCTGTCTGCATTGCTTTCTGTTGAGTCTAATTCGACGCACCCTTTTGCGGGTGGAATCCTTAAAGCGTGTCGGGCCGAGGGCGCACAATTACTTTCAGTCAACGGTCTCGCTAACTTCCCAGGCAAAGGAATTTCTGGAGAGATTGATGGAGTGACCTGGAAAATTGGCGGACGTGACTTCGTCGGCTGTGCCGCACTGCCTTCCACCAATACAGACAGCGGTGCCATTATTAGTGAAGTTTGGGCATCGGATGGCACATCCATCGCTCGCGTCACCTTGGTCGATGAAGTTCGCGAACAAAGCGCCGCCACCCTCTCCGCTCTCCACCAGTTAGGCATTCACACTATCATGCTTACCGGCGATCGCGAAGAGGCGGCTGCCGTGGCTGCAAAAAAAGTAGGGGTAGAGAAATTTGCAGCGGCACTCTCGCCCGAAGCAAAAATGCAAACGGTTCGAAAGATTTCATCGGAAGGACACATCGTCGCCATGGTCGGTGACGGCGTGAATGACGCCCCTAGCTTAGTCGCCGCCGATATCGCCATCGCGATGGGTAGCCGAGGAAGCGATGCCGCTCTCGAATCCAGTGATGTCGTTCTGATGGACGATAAAATCGAGAAACTTCTAAATGCCATCGAACTGAGTAAGGCTGCGCGTACCGCCATTCGTATTAATATTATAATCTCGGTCGGCGCCGCATTAACCATGGCCACCATTGTCATCTTCCAAGGAGCCACCTTATCCCTCGGCGTGATGGTTCATGAAGGCAGTACCGTTATCGTCTGTTTAAACGGGCTACGCTTATTGGCCCACCGCCCGAAGGCTTAGACTAAGCTAATTTCTTTTCTAAGAAAAGCGCAGAGCCCGCGGCGGGGTCGAGTTGATACGAAACAAAACCCACTGCCGCATAAAGTTTTCGGGCGTGTTGATTATGCTCCAAGACTTCGAGCGTGAGCTTACAACACCCGCGCCGCTGCGCCTCAGCCTCGACCGCAGCCATTAACGCTTTACCCACGCCGCGACATTGAAACTTGGGTAACACCGCCAAATCGTGGATATTAATTAAGGGGCGACAGGCAAAAGTGGAGAATCCTTCAAAGGCGATGACCAGGCCGACCGCTTGGCCGCCTAACCACGCTAACAGAACCAGGGCCTGCGGACGTTTGGCGAGTTCAGCACTGAGATTGGCTCGTACCTCGGATGACAAGGGCACACCGCCACCCACGGCGTGTGAGGCGTAGGAATTTAAAACTTCAACGACCGCCTGAGACTCGTCCGACTTCAACCAATCGACCGGACGAATCTCTAGGGCTGTCGCCGACATCGCTTAGCGCAATTCTTTACCCGAACCGTCGAATAATTTAAACGTCTCAATGCTGTAAGTAGCGTCAGGCTTAGTGCCCAGACGAACCTTACATGACTTCATTAAGTCGCGGAAATATTCGCGGTCTTCTTTCACGATGCGATCCAAGTTAATCGGGTGAAGTAGAATATTAATTTCCAATTCTTTATCCGGACCCACTTGTTCGCGTAGACGACGGATCACGCTTAAAAGCTTACGTTGAATTTCTACGGAAACGGTTCGAGGATTTTTAACGATACCGCGACCCTGACAATGCGGACAATCCATGTACATCGAGGTCGTGTTCGACTCGGTGTGACGCTGACGTGTCATCTGCAACACGCCTAATTGGGAAATCGGTAAAATCTGGTGCTTGGCTCGATCGTCTTCCATCGCCTCGCGCAAAGTATCGTAAACGGTTTTACGATCTTTGGGGTTTTTCATATCGATAGTATCAATCATGATTAAGCCCCCTAAATTGCGCAGCTTGATTTGGCGGGCCCCTTCGGTCACGGCCTCGATATTAGCCTGTAAAATATAGTCTTTACCATCTTTGGTCGTACCGCGGTGCGAGCCGGTGTTAACGTCGATAGCGGTCAGCGCTTCGGTTTCATCAATCACAATTTCGCCACCGCTGGGCAGCGGAACGCGACGTTGGAAAAGTTGTTCAATCTGACGTTCGATATTGTAGCGTTCGAAAACGGGAATCGGATCTTTATAAAGTTCGACTCGTGATTTTGAACGCGGAGAAATCTCGGCGACTAATTCTTGGACGATTTTGAAATCCTCAGGATTATCGACCAGAATACGATCCACTTCTTCGGTGAGGAAATCGCGAACGGTTCGTTCAATTAAACCTGGCTCGGTGTAGAGCAAGATCGCCTTCTGTTCCGACTTGTTAATCTTCTCCACAATCGATTGCCAGCGACGAAGTAACATATGGAGATCGCGCACAAACCATCGCGCTTGCTTGCCTTCACCCGCCGTGCGGATGATTACACCCATACCTTCAGGAATCGTGAGTGAGCGTAAAATATCCTTCAAACGTTCACGCTCGGGAGCTTCTTCAATTTTACGGGAAACACCGCAAGCGCCACTGAAGGGCATTAAGACTAAAAATCTTCCAGGGAGGGCGATGTTGGTTGTCGAACGCGGGCCCTTAGTTCCGATGGTATCTTTAACCACCTGAATGACGATATCAGACCCCGCAGGAAACAGCGTCGGAATGTCTTTCGCTTGGTAGCGCGCTTTACGTTGTTTTTGTTCAGCCGATTCATTGTCGCGGATGAATTCAACCTGCGAGTCATTCGCGGCCGGCAACATATCCCAGTAATGCAGGAAGGCATTTTTAGACTGACCGATATCGACGAAGGCGGCTTTTAATCCGGCTTCGAGATTTTGCACGCGACCTTTAAAGATTGAACCGACCATGCGGTTTTCCCCTTTGTGTTCGATTTCAAATTTATCGAGTACGCCGTTCGTGAGCAGGGCGACGCGCTTTTCGAGCGTCTCGGCATTAATCACGAGTTCGTGATAATTAGCACGGTCTTTGGAGAAGTGCTTCACGATGCGTTGCAAGAGGGGTAACTCTTTGCGACGTTGCGCGGCTTCTTCAGCTAGTTGCTTAGGATCAACCCCGGAAGAAGTCGGCGGTGTGCTTTCTTCAGGGAGGTCGTTGAGGTTGTCGTCGGAATTATTTGGGTCGGTCATCGCAGTAGTATGGCGTTAAATGCCAGTTACCGGAGTCCCCCTATTCTCACCGCCATCCACCGAATGTCGGTGAACGCTCTGGACTAATCCGAGAAGCAAAAAGCAGCTGAGAATAAAGGACCCCCCGTAACTGAGGAAAGGTAGTGGAACGCCCGTGACGGGCATTAAATCGATATTCATGCCGATATTAATAACGACATGGGTGCCAATAATCACCGCGGCACCAATGGCCAACAAAGATCCAAATCGGTCGATGGCTAATAATGCAGTTCGCACAACGCGCCAGAGCAACAACGCAAAAGCGACAATGACGAAGACTCCACCGCGGAAACCAATTTCTTCAGACATTCCAGAAAATAGAAAATCATTATGCGCCGCGGCTTCGGGAAGGTAGCCATACTTCGCTTGCGTGCCCTTACCGATGCCCTGTCCTTCTAATCCACCACGACCGACGGCGATGACAGCCTGTTTCACATTCCACGTCGCCCCGCGTCCACGCGGATCAATGATGGAAGGTGCGACAAAGGAAAGTAAGCGTTCGCGTTGGTAATCCCTCAAAAGAAAAAACCAGGCAGTTTCTTCATGTTTTCCGCGTATCGCTTTGGCGGGATTTAAATCATCTGCATGCGCTTTAGCGTACGCCGTCACTTTCGAAGCGTAAGAAACTAAATCTACGGCCACCACGGCTCCCAATAAAACGGCACTCAATCCCGCCACCATGAAAAACCTGGAACTCAGGCCGGCAACAAACAATAAGGCAAATGACAGTGGAAGGTAGATGAGGGCAGAGCCTAAGTCCGGCTGCACAAAAATCAAGACAAAGGGTAGGCCGGCCGCGGCTAAAACCTTGACCACCGTGGGCCACGACTTACGCCACGACCCAATCGGATTTAAGACCAAGACCGCCGCAATAAAAATGAGGACGGAAACTTTGGCGAATTCGGAAGGCTGAATGGAAAACGGACCGAAATCCATCCAACGGCGCGCCCCGTTAATACTCCGAATAAATGAACCAATATTTATTTTAAAAATTGCACATAACGATATCGGTACCAGTAGGAGTGCCCCGATTAAATAAATGCGGCGGGCGTGGACACGCAGTTTGCGATAGTCCAATGAGGAAATCATCCAATAAGCCACCCAACCAACGCCCAAATAAATCATCTGCGGCGTTTCAAAATTGGTCTGCCGGTACGAGCCTGCTGATTTAATTGCGACAACGCCTAAGGTACTTAAAAATAAAATAATGACCACCTGCGTCCAGTCCGTCCGCCAAGAAAAATTGGCAAATTTATCCCACCAGGCGGACACCTGAGCTCCTTCACTCTCAAAAAGGCGGGACATTTCTAAAATCAAACATCTAAAAGACAATGTGCAAGGCGAACCTCCCGAAAGGGCTTGCGGACTGGGCGGAGCTGGTAACTTTTAAAGCCGACCACACCGCTTCAACTGCATGGCTTTTGCCACCGATCAAAGTACCATTTCCGTAGTCATCTTTTTTGCAGGGATGGTGGTCGCTTACGTTTTCTTGAAATGGCGAGCGTCAACCCTGCAGGCCATGTTCGAGCAGCGTTTAAAAAATGAAATCGAGCTCGCGAAACGAGAGGCCTCACTGGAAACCTCTGAACTACAAGTTAAAGTGGCAGCCTCGCAACGTGAGGCAGGTCGACTCCTGGCGCTCGCTCAATCCGAGGCCGAAGCCGTCGACGCCTTAAAAACCGCCAATGAAAAAGAGCGTGAGTTTTTACAAAAAGAAATATTACGTCTCTCGGGCTTAAAAGCCGATGAAGCTAAACGTCTCGCGTTTGAATCATTACAAAAAAAATATGAGGGTGAAGCACGACGCTTGCGTGAAGAAACCCTCAACCGTCCCGAACAAGAAACCGAAGAAGAAGCTCGTCGGATTTTAATCACGGCGATGCAAAGGTTGACGACCACGACGACGCAAGATGCAACCGCCGTTTCCGTTTCTATTCCCAGCGAAGACATGAAGGGACGTTTAATTGGTCGTGAGGGTCGCAACATTCGTACCTTCGAACAAAGCACGGGGGCCACCCTGCTCGTCGATGAAACTCCGGGCATGGTTTTAATTTCTTGTTTCGATCCCGTCCGTCGCGAAGTCGCTCGTATCGCCCTAGAAAGAATGGTTAAGGATGGTCGAATCACCCCCACTTTAATTGAGGATTTTGTCCTGACGGCAGAAAATGAAGTCACGCGTCACGCTCAACATCTCGGCCACGAAGCGGTGAGAGATTTAGGTCTTCCCCCGATGGATGTGAAGGTCGAAGAATTATTAGGCCGCCTGCACTTCCGTTTATCCTCCAATCAAAATACTTTAGCTCACTCCGTTGAAGTCGCCCAAGTCTGCGCCGTGCTCGCGGCGGAAATTGGCATCGACCCCGTGCTCGCGAAACGCGCGGGACTATTACACGATTTAGGAAAAGCGATTGATGCAGATAATGGATTAACTCATGCCGCCGCCGGGGCTAATCTCCTTCGTCGCGTCGGCGAAGACCCACGCGTCGTCAACGCCGTCGCCGCTCACCACCGCGAGGTAGAAGCGGAAAGTTTATTGGCACCGCTCGTGATGATTGCGGACAGCGTTTCCGGCTCACGCCCGGGAGCTCGTTCATCGACTTTAGAAAGTTACGCTCAACGCGTGAAGAATCTTGAAGAGTTAGTGCTCACCTTTGAAGGCGTCAAAGAAGCCTACGCCTTTCAATCCGGTCGCGAACTTCGCGTGATTGTCGATCCCGTGAAAGTGGACGACTTTGCCGCGAGTGAATTACTTCGCCGACTCCGTTCCGCGATCGAGGAAAAACTCTCCTACCAGGGTAACATCAAAATTACCTTGATCCGAGAGCAGCGCTTTACCGACGAGGCTCGCTAGACCTAGGGTTAGCCCACCTCAATTAAAGGGGTAAAAAGGCGAATTATGAACAAATTTTCACCATTTTGACGGAATGGGGACTTTCTTATTGTTAAAGTAGGGGGAGGTACTTATTCACAGGGGTTCTAAGATGAGAATCTTAGCACCTTCGGCACCTCTCTTATTCAACATAAGTCAAAAGCAGGAAACCGAAAATACCGACCCATCAGCCACAACGGCCGAGACGGTCATCACCCAGCGACCTACTAAATAAGTCGCCACATCCAAGAGAACATGAACCCAGAAGAAAATAAAGGTCAGGAAAATACTTCCTCACCCTCCGTTGCCCCCGTGGCAACAAACCCAGCACCACGCATTACCGAATCTAAGTTGGAAGTCGCTCACGCGACCCTCCCCCCTATGTCAGTAATCGGTGCTTCCACCGAACCCGCCGTCAAACCCGGAACTATCTCAACACCTAAGCAATTTGGTCGTCGTGGTACTCCTTCAAACGTCGCCCCCAGTGGCAAAACCGCAAACTCACGCCCTTCCATCGGCGTGATCGAAAATCCCGCTCAAGTCACCGAATCACTTTCCGGTGAATTGGCCAAACAGCCTCGTCCAACTCAAGCCGCTCCTGCATCTTACCAAGCTCCTCGCGAGCCTCGCCAAGAACAGCCTCGTCACGAACAACCTCGTTATGAGCAGCCTCGTCATGAGCAACAACGTTTTGAACGTGACTCGCGTCCTCCACAATATCGTGCCCCACGTGAACCGCGTGAACCACAACATGAGCGCCAAGAAAACGCCCATGCTGCGCCACAAGCTCGTCGTGAACCGCGCCCTGAACGTCAAAAGCTGCACATCGATCCCGTCGTGATTCCTGAACAATCACCGATTGGTTTTTGGGCTAACTTAAAACGTAAAATTGCTTCTCTTTTCGGTATTTCCGTAAAGTCGACAGCAACCGCAACACAACCAAGAAACCCTCAGCGCAGCCGCGGTCCTCGTGATTATCGCGACGGCCCTCGCCCGCATGGTGGCCAAGGTGGTCCGCGTCGTGGAAGTCGACCAAACTTCCGTCGACAAGGTCCTCGCCAAGGATAAAAAAATTAGGGGGTGCAATTTGCACCCCCTTTTTTTATATAAAAATTAAATCATGCTCGAAGTCGCACGCATTCGTGGAGGCAATCCCATCAAAGGTTCACTGCGTGCGTCGGGTTCGAAAAATTCCGCTCTCCCAATTTTAGCAGCCGCTCTTCTCACCCACGAAACAGTCACACTGCATAACGTTCCGAATTTAAGTGACGTGCGCTTCATGGTTGAAATTTTAAAACACCAAGGAGCAAAAATAGAGAATCCCCAAAAAGGCACTTGGACAATCACCGCCGAAGAAATTACTCACCGCACTCCTTACGACTTAGTGCGCAAGATGCGAGCTTCGGTCTGCCTACTCGGCGCTTTAGTGGGGCGTCTTCGCCAAGCCGAGATGGCTCTTCCTGGTGGCTGCGTCATCGGCATTCGTCCAATCGATTTACACTTAAAAGGTTTAGAGTCTTTAAACTGCATCGTCGAAGTAGAAAGCGGCGTGATCAAAGTAAACGCCCAGCAAGCTCGTGGTGAAAATGTTTTTATGGGTGGCCCGATGGGTAGCACCGTCACCGGCACTGCTAATATCATAATGGCGGCGACGCTCACTCCAGGCCTTACCAGAATTGAGTCTGCAGCCCTCGAACCGGAAATCAGCGACCTTTGTGTTTTTCTCAATAAAATGGGCGCGAAAATCAGCGGTCACGGCACACCCTTAATCTCCATTGAAGGAGTCGAAAAACTGCACGGCTGCGAACACGCGATTATTTCGGATCGCATTGAAACAGGAACTTTTCTGGTCGCCGCAGCGATTACGGGTGGCGACTTAACGGTGACGCACTGTAACCCCCAACACCTCTCCGCCTTTCTCGAAAAACTTAAAGAGGTCGGCATGCATATCGAAACAGGCGAAGATACTATTCGAGTATTCGGACAACCCAGCCAGCCCGTGGAAATTATTACTGAACCTTACCCAGGATTTCCCACCGACCTCCAAGCACAATTCATGGCCCTGCAATTAATAGTCCCTGGACGCAGCACCTTCACTGAAAAAATTTATCCATCCCGATTCATGCACGCCGCAGAGTTACAACGCATGGGTGCAGAAATTGCCATCGAAGGTTCCACCGCTGCGGTCTACGGCGATCGCCCACTTTCCGGCGCACCTGTGATGGCCTCCGACTTACGTGCCTCCGCCGCACTGATATTGGCCGCACTCGCCGCTACCGGCGAAACTTGGGTCCAAAGACTTTATCACCTAGACCGAGGATACGAACAATTCGAAGAAAGACTTCGCAACCTGGGTGCCGACATCGAGCGACTGCCCTCTTCCGCCATGCCCAAGGGTTTTGCCGAGGACTGAAGATTGCTTAAATAATTTTTCTTCTTAATTTAAACTTATGGCCGCTGGCAAAAATTCTTCCGACTCCCCCAAGAAATCCTTGGGCAAAGTGGAAGCAGCTTCGCCTGACCGTCACTTAGACCAAGCCTTACGACCCGAAAAATTCGAAAGCTTTGTTGGCCAAGCACGCACCGTGGAACGCTTAAAAGTCATGGTCGGCGCAGCCCGACGCGAAAGTCGCACCCTCGATCACATTCTCATTCACGGCCCACCCGGCCTCGGCAAAACCACCCTCGCAATGATTTTAGCAGGTGAGATGAATAAAACCATTCGCATCACTTCCGGACCGGTCATTGAAAAAGCTTCCGACCTCGCTGGTCTGCTCACGAGCTTACAAGAAGGCGAAATTTTATTCATCGATGAAATTCATCGCATCCCAAAGACGGTAGAAGAATTTTTATATTCAGCGATGGAAGATTTCCGTATCGATATCATGATTGATCAAGGTCCGAACGCACGGAGCGTACGCCTCGAATTACCTAAATTTACTCTGATCGGTGCAACCACCCGTACTGGATTACTCACTGCACCCTTGCGTAGTCGATTCACTTTACAGACTCGCCTCGATTATTATAATCAAGAACAACTCCTCTCGATTGTTCAACGTAACGCGCTGTTATTAAATCTCACCCTCGATCAAGGTGGCGCCGAAGAAGTTTCCCGTCGGGCCCGCGGCACTCCTCGTATCGTGAATAATTTATTACGCTTCACACGCGACTACGCACTCGAGCGCGCTCAAGGTAAAGCCGACGCAAAAATTACGGCAGCAGCTTTGGAGTTACTTGAAATTGACCAAAACGGTTTAGACGAAATGGATCACCGATTCCTCCGTGCGATGGCCGAAAAACACAACGGTGGGCCCGTGGGTTTAAATAGTATCGGTGCTGCCATCGGCGAAGATGCCCATACGCTCGAAGAAGTTCATGAACCCTTTTTAGTACTCGAAGGCTACATCTCCCGCACGCCCCAAGGTCGCGTTCTTAGCCCAAAAGGCTGGCGAGCCATTGGCTTGGTGCCTCCCAGCCAAGAAGGTTCGTCACTCTGACGCTGGACATTGACGCCAGTCATCGGCTAACTTGTGAGCCTTAACCATGCCAAAACGTTGGGTCATTAAATTAGGTTCCGGCCTGCTCACTCGGGCAGACGGCAAAGTCGATAGCGCCCAAATCGGACGTATCTGCGACCAGGTAGCCACACTCATGAAGCGCGGTATCGAAGTCGTCATCGTCTCTTCCGGCGCCGTCGCCTCAGGCATGACTGCCATGAAATTAGTGAAGCGTCCTAAAGATGCCCGCGAACTCCAAGCCTGCGCAACGGTTGGACAGCCTGAACTGATGTCGGTGTATCGAAAATATTTTGCCCGCCATCATCTGCTCGGTGCCCAAATGCTTCTCACTTATTGGGATTTAGATAGTCGCACCTGCACCAATAACGCCCGCGCCACTCTCGATTTATTATTAGCCCGAAAAAAATTCGTGCCGATTATCAATGAGAACGACGCCATTGCGGATGAAGAAATTCGCGTCGGCGACAACGATCGTCTCTCGGCTCACGTCGCAGCACTCGTTCAAGCCGATTTATTAATCATTCTCTCCGGTATTGATGGCTTAATGACCAAGTCTGACGGCACAGGTGAACTCATTCCTCACGTCAAAAAGATTGATGCTAAATTACGCAGCCTCGCGGGTGGCGCAGGTTCCGAACGCAATGTCGGCGGCATGATTACTAAATTACAAGCCGCGGAAATTGCTGCTCAAGGAAAAGTAAAAACGCAAATCGCTAATGGCCGTCGGAAAAATGTTCTCCTTGAGATAGCCGCTCATAAAAAATTAGGGACCCTTTTTGATTTACGATGAGCGAATTGCTCCAACGCGTCACTGCACTCGCCACTCTTGCCAAACAATCGGCCCGCGCGGTCGCTTTGTCCTCTACAGCTACCCGCACCACCGCACTCATGGCTGCCGCCAAAGCCGTTCGCGCTCATGCTGAAAAAATCTTATCCGCTAATCAGCAAGACCTCGCTCAAGCGAAAGTGAAAGGCTTGACTGAGGCGATGACTGATCGTCTGCGCCTAGATACGAGTCGACTTGAAGATATCGCCGCCGCTTGCGAAGCGGTTGCAAAATTACCTGATCCTGTGGGCGAAGTCGTGGAGAGCTGGGATAGACCTAACGGATTAAAAATTGTTCGTCGTCGAGTTCCTCTGGGCCTCGTGGCTATTATTTTTGAGTCGCGTCCTAATGTGACCGTCGATGCTGCCGCCCTGTGTTTAAAATCGGGTAACGCCTGTATCTTACGTGGTGGCAGCGAAGCCGTGCATACGAATATCGCGTTAGCGGAATCTTTTGCTGAAGGATTAAAAGCGGTCGGATTTCCTACCGCAGCAGTCACACTCTTACCTTTCACAGAGCGCGAAGCGGTACCGGCACTCGGTTCGCTTCGTGGCATCGTCGACATCATCGTTCCTCGCGGTGGCCCTGGCTTAATTGAAGCAGTGGTTAATTCCGCCAAAGTACCAGTGATTAAACACGACGCCGGTATCTGCCACATCTATGTTCACGCTAAGGCCGATTTGAAAATGGCTGAACGCATTATCATTAATGCCAAGTGCCAAAGACCGAGCGCCTGCAACGCCGCTGAAACAGTTTTAGTGGATAAAAGTATCGCAGCAGAATTTCTGCCTGCGCTCGGTGCCGCTTTGAGTGCTCATAAAACTGAAGTCAGAGGCTGTGAGCAGACCCAGAAATTTATTTCGGCGGCGAAACGGGCCACCGATCAAGATTACCGCACCGAGCACCTCGAACTTATTATAAATATCAAAGTGGTCGATGGCCTGGAGGCTGCCGTCAGCCATATCGAAACCTTGGGCTCCCATCACTCCGACGCCATTATTACGTCGGACGAGTCCGTAGCTCGCCAGTTTCTTGCCCAAATCGACAGTGCCTGTGTTTACTGGAACGCCAGTACGCGCTTTACCGATGGCGGGGAATTCGGCTTTGGGGCCGAAGTGGGCATTAGTACCGACCGACTTCACGCCCGGGGACCTATGGGGTTACGCGAATTAACCACCTGGAAGTTCGAAGTTACTGGAACTGGCCAGATTAGATAACTTTTTAAGCGGTTTTCCGTTTGACAGAGTGGGTCCTGGAAACCTTTCTTACCCTTCCTTTTGGCTACTGGGGTGGTAGCTCAGTTGGTTAGAGCGCCGCACTGTCACTGCGGAGGTCGCGGGTTCGAGTCCCGTCCATCCCGCCAGCCAAAAGGGCGACTTTCCTAGACCTTCCAAAGCGTCTAAGGGGTCACCCATGCTAAGTCTCTCACTGTGTATCCTTTTTTCTTTCCCCTCTCGCAGATGATGACAGAAATTAAGGTATCCTATGAGCAAAAAAGTTCTGATTATTGGAGCGGGTGGCGTGGGTAACGTCGTCGCCCATAAATGTGCCATGCATCCCGAAGCGTTTTCGGAAATCATGCTGGCCTCGCGTAATGAAAATAAATGCAAAGCCATTGCGGCCGATGTGAAAGCGGCCACGGGTCGCACGATTAAAACGGCCGCCGTCGACGCGGACAATGTACAAGCCACCGTCGCGCTGATTAAATCTTTCGGCGCAGAGCTCCTCATCAACGTCGCCCTTCCCTATCAAGATCTTCCCTTAATGGACGCCTGCTTACATGCCGGCATTCACTACGTCGACACCGCGAACTATGAGCCACCTCACTTAGCGAAGTTTGAATATTCCTGGCAGTGGAATTATCGCGAGCGTTTTGAAAAAGCAGGTTTGATGGCATTACTTGGTTCGGGCTTTGATCCAGGTGTGACCAATGTATTCTGCGCCTACGCCCAGAAGCACCTGTTCGATACGATTGATACCATTGATATCATGGATGCGAATGCGGGCGACCACGGCTATGCCTTCGCTACCAATTTTAATCCCGAAATTAATATCCGCGAAATCACCCAGCGTGGACGCTATTGGGAAAACGGTGAATGGAAAGAAACCGAACCTCTCGACCCCAAACTGCGCGTGGATTACAACTATCCCGTACTCGGACCTAAGCCCAGCTACCTGCTCTTCCACGAGGAATTAGAATCCTTAGCGAAGAATATCAAAGGCCTGAAACGTATTCGTTTCTTCATGACCTTCTCGGACAACTATCTCAACCACCTTAAAGTTTTACAAAATGTGGGTATGACACGCATTGACCCGATTGAATTCCAAGGTCACTCGATTGTTCCGATTCAATTCCTCAAAGCCTTATTGCCCGATCCCGCTTCACTCGGTCCACGCACCAAGGGTAAGACCTGTATCGGTTGTGAAATTACCGGCACCAAAAACGGCAAGCCTCGCAAAGTATTTATCTACAACGTTTGCGACCACCAAGAGTGCTACGCGGAAGTTAAGTCCCAAGCGATTAGCTATACCACGGGCGTTCCTGCAGCTATTGGCGGTGCGATGGTTGCCACAGGTAAATGGCTCAAACCAGGCGTTTGGAATATGGAAGAGTGCGACCCCGATCCATTCATGGAAGAATTAAATAAACGCGGCCTCCCTTGGCAGAT
>JAEMQU010000001.1:111675-113019 GCA_016463705.1 Opitutales bacterium
GTTAATCCCGAACATGCTGAAGTTGAGGTCGATATTTATAATCCCTGTGCTACGGGCTCACGTCTCGGTGCACTTCGCTCAGAGATTAAATCAGCCAGTGATTTAGAAGGTTTAGAAGGCCTGCACTTCCATACCATGTGTCAGCAAGGGGCGGATGTCTTAGAGCGCACAGTGGCGGCCTTTGAGAAAAAGTTTGGCGAGTTCATCCCGCAAATGAAATGGGTAAACTTCGGGGGTGGACATCACATCACGCGCCCGGGTTACGACATCGAACTGCTCGTTAAAATTATCAAAGACTTTAAAGCCAAGTGGGGACAACACATCCAAGTCTATCTCGAACCCGGTGAAGCGGTAGGCATTGGTACCGGTGTGCTCGTTGGAACGGTCCTAGACTTAGTTCATAATGGAGTGGATATCGCCATTATCGATGTCTCGGCGACTAACCACATGCCTGACACTCTAGAGATGCCCTACCGGGCTGATATCCTCGGGGCTGATATGCCTGGCGTGCTGGCTCATACTTACCGCCTCGGAAGCGTTACCTGCTTAGCGGGTGATGTCATTGGCGACTACTCTTTTGCGGCGCCGTTGAAGATTGGTCAGCGCATCCTATTCATGGACATGTCGCATTATACTTTTGTTAAGAATACGACTTTTAACGGCATCCCACTGCCAGCGATCGCCACTTATGATCCGCAAGCAGGCAAGGTGCAGGTGGTGAGAAAGTTCAGTTACGCAGATTATAAAAATCGCCTGTCGTAAGTAGTGTTAATGAGTGCGGCCTAGTTGGCCGTCGCGTCATTAATTTATGAAATAAAAAGGGCCGACTTTCGTCGGCCCTCGGTTGCTATGAAACTAAATCTAAACCTTAGAAGAGAACTTGCGCTTGGAGGCGGAAGATATCGGCATCTGCTTTGCCCCCAGTGGTATTCGTACCACCGATTGCAGACAGAAGCTCGGTTGCTTTCGCTTTTTCGTAGCCGAGCATAATCTTCGCATTGTGATCAACGAAGTAGTAGTTCACACCGACATAGGTGCTTTGGAACTTGTTGTAATACGCTGATGAACTGAAGTTACTAGCATCGCGGTAGAGACCGCTGAAGTTTGCACCTTGTCCGTCGGTATCAAGCTGGGAGTAACGGACAACACCTTCGATTTGATCCGTGAACTTATAGGCGGCGAGAGCCGTGTAGCCTTCAGGCTTACGCTCTTTGCTAGCATTAGTTGCACCGCGAGCCTCATTGGTGGTAGAAATCATTTCCGCTTGGACAACGAGGTTACCATACTGGGATTTGATGTAAGGGTTGATACCGAACATTTTAGCATCGTTTCCTGATATGCCAC
>JAEMQU010000049.1 GCA_016463705.1 Opitutales bacterium
GCCCTTGCGCCCGAAGGTTAAAGCCTGTAAAGACTCATTCTGCAAAACAAAATAAAGACCAGCGATTAATAGAGCGGCTAAGAATAAAGATGAAAATCTTAATCGGTAATAATAGATTAAGCCAGGAGCGAAGACTAAAGGTAAAAACAAAAAGGCGGCCCGGGACCCCGAAGTCACCGCACCTACTGCTGCTATCGAGACTACTATAACCCTCCAAAATTTATGGGGGATGAACATTCCAGAAGCGATAACTAGATTTGCATAAAATGCCGAGAGGTGCAGCGACGTAGCCTTTTCTTTGGCGCTGTCGGCTATAGCATTTCCTCTAAGGGCTAAAATCGCCCATATAATAAAGAATGCAGGGGCGATATTTTTAGCCAACTGCTCATCTAATTTTGCCCCACAACGTAAAGCCATTAAAAACATTCCCACTAAAACAGCTAACCAGAGCATCCACTTTAAAGTAGTGTCAGTAGGATTAGAAGAGACTAAGCAATTAAGGGCGGCGACAGGTAGAATGGCTACGACTAATATAACAAGACCAGTGAACTGTTTTCCAGCGGCGCTAGTAAATCCATTAGCTAACCCATAAAAAATCATACCCATACTCAAATAGGGTAACAAGTTACCCGATGGATCGAGGATTAAACTCGACGCATATCCAATGGTGAAAGTGTAAAAATACCGAGGCGCTAAACTGGGCGAGCTCATTTTAAATATAAACTACGTAAAGATTGGGTCATGGCTGAAACGGTGAAAGGCGACGTGCTCAAGATTAATTTTGAAACTACAGGAGGGTGTGTAATAGCCTGATTAATCGCTGAAGCTAATTTTGGGGGGTTATCGGGTGAAACCAAAATACATCCACCGAGTTGTTGAGCAATTTCAGGGATGCCGCCAACGCTGTTAGCGACACAGGGTAAGCCAGCAGCTAAGGCTTCTAAAATAGCGACGCCAAGTGCCTCTGATCGCGAGGGTAAGCAAAATAAATTCGCATGCCAGAAAAGTGCTTTCGTTGTTTCACGCTGGGTTTGACCGTGAAATTCAATGGTGTGAACTGTGTTGTTTAATGTAGAGGCTAATTCAGTAAACTCCTTAACGAATTGTTGTTCGGTGACGCCCGCGATTGATAAATGTAACGGAGTTTTAATTAAAGGTAAGGCATTGATTAAATCGTCTAAACCTTTTCGACGAAAATCTGATCCCACATACAAAACCACGGGGCGATTATCAACGACCCGATGAGGATTGGCTGGTAGGACCGCAGGACGTTCAAATTGAGAGGTGTCCACCGCTTTATATAAAACCTTAAGACGCTCAGGATGTTTCGGCCTATAGGCCGCTAAAATATTTTGCTGAGTGAATTGAGAATTACACAAGGTCAGCGCCTGTTCATTTACAAATTGACGCTCCAGCCACCAGCGACGGAGCAACGCGACCCAGCGTCGCACCCCATAAGTTTTGATTATTTTAAATGCCTGAGAAAAAACTGTAGTGTTTTCGTAGTCATTAATCTGACCCCACACGGGCCAGGGAGAACTTAATAAGCACGCATGTAAGTTGCTGCTATTAACATGCAAGATACCCGACGGCCCCAATGAACGCGCCAACGCTAATCCCTTCTCTGCTACTGCCTTGTATAAAGCTAATGAGCCTTCGGGGGGCTTAATTAAATGTAATCGTGGGTGAGTTGAGTCGGAACCCGTGGCGACTAAATGGAATTCTATTTCCGGATCATCGCGGAAGGCTTCCCATAAGTAGCGGGCATAGATTTCAGGACCCGTCCCACCTTTTCCCCAAGAGGTTGTAATGAATATTACTTTTCTCTTCATTTGATAACTTCAGCATAGGCCTGCTGGAGACGAGATGCGACCACCGCAGGCGAGTGATTTTTAATGGCTAAATCATAAGCCTCACGACCCCTCTCGGGTAAATCTTCACATTCAAGCGCCGTACGAATCGCCATTACCATGGAATCTAAATCCTTCGGCTGATATGGGAACAGGCAACGAGGTCCAAGAATTTCAGCGACTGACCCTGTATTCACACAGCAAACCGGTAGGCCAAAACTCATCGCCAAGATAACGGAACCTGGGTTCATGGGAATATCATCGTAACTTAAAACCACGCAATCAGCGGCCCTCATGTAAACCTGAATTTCGTCATCGGGGATAAACCGAGCATGTATGGTCATTTTAGCCCGTGCTGACTGAGGTTTATTATTACTATTTATTTCCTCGATTACGTCAGGCTGACTACAGGATCCAGCGATGAGTAAGTGGGCATCTTTAACATCGGCCGCAAAGAAGGCTTTGCTCAATAAACCCAAGCCTTTGTACTTATTAATGCGACCCAACGAAAGCATCACTTTTTCCTGTGGAGCGATGCCTAACTTTACTCGAGCCTGATCACGGCTGATTGTATCTTTATATTTTCCGATATAATTACAGTGCGGAACGATAAAAAACTTTGTTGTTTCGGAAATCTTGTAAGATTGGGAGAAAATTTCTCGAGCAGCTTTACTAGCGACAATGATTCCGTCGGCTTGGTTTACGATTTTTTGGATTTGGCTTTTTTCGAAATCGGGCGAGTCGGCGTCGTGTGGATACAAATTATCTGCCGAATAAAT
>JAEMQU010000050.1 GCA_016463705.1 Opitutales bacterium
CAAATCAAAAACCTGCGCCACATTTTCTATCGGCACTACGGATGGCTATATATTTCGCAGAAACTCCGACACCTGACGCTAAAAAACTTTTCTTAGATCAGTGGATTTAAGAAATCTTTTTTGCGTTAATTTTGTCGATCCAGTACTTTAGAGTAAGACGATTGAGATCAAATTTACGTTGAGAGAATTCATTTAAGACTCTACGTAAATTTTCCTCCGTTACATCGCTCCAATCATTCACGATATAAACGGGTAAATCCGCGAAAAGAGTATCTAGGGGCGAAGTCCTAACAATAGGAATACAGCCTAAACACAAGGCTTCCCAGGTACGGTGGCAATCAAGCCCGTTACCGTGCGGTGAAATTACAAACGCATATTGGGACTGATTTCTCCAGGTAGTCTCACGATCAACACGGCGTGTTTCGTAATCTACTAAATCGGACGAAATCAGTTCTTTTGCTCTTACCCGATCGGTACCGTATTTAGTCGTCATTAAAAAATGAAAATTAGCATGGCCTTTTAGAATTCGCTGAGACAATGGCACGGCCGTTTGTTGAATCGACCGTAATAATTGTTCCTGATTGGTCGGTGAAATTTTAGGACCCCAGTGACTGTCACCCTGTGACATAGTATGATAATCCAGACCAATCGGAATCAACGAAAACTTCGGATGCTTTACGATGCCATTCTGCGCAAACCAGTGAATGATGTTAGGGCTTTCAATAAAATTGAGGTAGTCCTGCTCACTCGCAAAAATATTAGTGGGTGCGTCTTCATCCGCATCGCCTGAAACTAAAACGATAGGATAAGGAATTCGTTCGAGATGGTGTGCGAGTTGACCAATAGCTGAGGTACAAACATAAACCGTCGAACCTGGGCGTAAACCCTCCCAACGGTAGTTGATCATTTCTTTAATACTAGAAACTGGGGTGTCGCTATGGATATCGCAGGATTTCAAGATTCCCCTTGAACTAACGAACCGACAATCGTTCTCGTAGAGACTGTGAGTCATTTAAGTAAATTAACTATAAAATATTCTAAATATCGACTCAATTAATACTCTACTGTTTAGGGCGGTTGACACTAAGAAAACTTTAATCCTACTTCTCTAAGGATTACCGTTGATGCAAAACTATCTCTTACCCGATTGGTTTAGCCATAATATTCCTAGTTTTTCCGAAATAAAATCGTTACTACCTAACCGTAACCGCGTTCTGGAAATTGGCTGTCTTGAAGGTCGTAGCACTTGCTGGATCTTACAGAACTTCTTAGAAGCCGATGGAACGATCTGCTGCATTGATACTTTCGAAGGCTCTCCAGAGCATACCGACATCGAGCTGGCTGGCTTATTTGAGCGCTGGCAAAATAACGTGAAAAGTGCGATCTGCGAAAAACAAACCTGTAACGTCCAAGTAAATAAGTCATATCAGGGCCTAGCTAATTTAATTAAAGATAATGAGTCTTTTGATTTTATTTACGTCGATGGTAGTCACACCGCGCCGGATGTCTTAGCCGATGCCTGTATGTGTTGGGGCTTACTCCGTGTAGGGGGAATTATTCTATTCGATGACTATCAATGGCAATGGCCCGAACCCTTAGGCGAATTGGAATATCCTAAACCCGGTATTAATGCTTTTGCCAGTGTTTACAGAGACGAGCTACAGGTAGTCATTTCCAACTACCAAGTAGCTTTTCGGAAATTAACCTAATCATGTCTAATAACGATATCATTCCACCCGAGGTTTTAGATGATAATTTCTATCATTCACTTGTACATTGTGCGAGTAGATCCGATGTTAAAACTATTCTAGAAATAGGATCCTCGAGCGGCGAAGGTAGTACCGACGCCTTTGTTAAAGCCATCCGCAATAGACCCGACGCAAATTCGATTAAACTATTCTGCATGGAAATCAGCCAAGCGCGTTTTGAAAAACTATCTGCAATCTACAAAAATGATTCTTTCGTAAAACCCTATCGACTTTCATCTGTCGGAGTTAACCAATTTCCTTCGAAAGAATCGGTCATCCATTTTTATCAAAATTTCCCAACTAAATTAAATATTTACCCCTTGGACCAAGTGCTCAGTTGGCTCGACCAAGATCTCAGCTATATCGCAAGCAGTGGCCTGGATGCGTGTGGAATTGATTTCATAAAAAAAGACCAAGGTATTGAATATTTTGATATGGTTCTGATTGATGGGTCAGAGTTCACTGGACATGCCGAACTTAGCCTTGTGATGGGTGCAAAAATCATCGCCCTGGATGATATCAACGCATTCAAAAATTTTCAGTCCTACCAAGCGTTAATCAGTGACCCGAACTATAAAGTGATCGCACGTGAGGTGGGTCTACGTAACGGTTTTGCCATCTTTGAGAAGGTATCCTAAGTTTAAAATTAATATTTTTTGACCTGCGATTTGCGCCAGTGGAACTATGCGTAAATTGACCTAATGAAAACTTCCATCGTTGTTCCAGTCATGACAATGGCACATTGTGTTTTTCTGCCCCAGCAGCTTCTCCCTTTGCGCATTTTTGAGCCGCGCTATCAGCGAATGCTCAAAGCAGCTTTAGCGGGAAATCAAATGTTTGCGGTCTCTCAGT
>JAEMQU010000026.1:0-2341 GCA_016463705.1 Opitutales bacterium
GGGTTGGGGCGGTGCGGGGAGCGGGTGGAAAATACGCCGCGACGTTTGGCGGGTCCGCGAGGAGGGAGGACTTGTGGACGCCAATCTTTATTACGATGGAACCACCAAATCAGCCAAATGCGGTCAAAGCCTTCGAGATCTAATAAAGCCTTCTGATATTTATCACCTTTGATCAGTTCTAAAATATTGGTCTCCGGCTGTGATTCGTCGGGTTGATGTCGGGCATTAAATTTAAGCGATTTACCGTTACGGATAAAGCCGATGGGTTGGATGGTCAGTTCGTCACTCACGTGTTTTTATTAACACTAGCGGAGGTTAACTGACAAGAGGCGTTTGCGAGTTTCATCGGCTTGCCTAAAATTCGATCTCGCTGTAGTGTCAGCCCACATTGAGTAAAATCATCAATCTTTCCTGTTATAAGTTTGCGCCGCTCGACGAGTTGGAGGGTCGCAAAGCGCAACTGCTTGCCCTGTGTTTAGAGCAGAAAGTTAAGGGAACTATTTTATTAGCCCCCGAGGGAATTAATTTTTTTATCGCGGGAACGTCTCAGCAATTAGACCATGTTTTAAAGGCGCTTCGTCAGATTCCTGGTTTGGCGGATATCCAGCCCAAGGAAAGTCCGAGCGGCGATCAGCCGTTTAAGCGCATGTTGGTGAAGATTAAAAAAGAGATTATCGCTTTTGGTATTGAGGGAGTTAACCCCGCACTCAAGCCGGCACCGAAGATTACGGCTCAGGCGTTGAAGAAGATGTTGGATGAAGGACATCCGATTACTTTATTAGACACGCGTAATGATTACGAAGTGCGGATGGGTACGTTTAAAGGGGCGGTGCCTGCGGGTGTGATGACGTTCCGAGAATTTCCAGGCGCCGTAAAAAAACTTCCTGACCATTTAAAGAGTCAGCCCGTCGTGATGTTTTGCACCGGAGGAATACGTTGTGAGAAAGCTGGACCGTTTATGGAGATGGAAGGGTACACCAATATCATGCAACTGGATGGAGGCATTTTAAAATATTTCGAGGAAGTCGGTGGAGCGCATTACGACGGAGAGTGTTTCGTTTTTGATGAGAGAGTGGGCGTGGGGCCCGATCTTCAAGAGACGCCATCCATACTCTGTTTTAACTGTCAGATGCCTCTGTCTTTAGCTGATCAACAACATGCGGATTATGTGTTGGAGAAGTCCTGTCCCTATTGCATTCACGGCAAGTCCCAGGGCCGTCCCATTGCACCGCAATTAGATACCCGAGGCTAATTTTTGAAGTTTCTTCGATTTATCGAAGATTCGGGTGACGACCTTGGCACAAACTATTTTGGATGTAGGGTTGAAACTTTAAATAAACTAGGGTTTTGTACCTAGGTAATGAAGCCCCTTAAGTCTCTGTTTTTAACCCTGATTGTTTTCGCCTCTGTTGTGTCTGCAAACGCAGTGAGCAGTGCCACGAGCAAGCAAGCGTCCACCGCCCCCGATGCCGATATAACTAAGGCGGCAAAGTTGGCTGGCATTGATATCGCCAAGCTTAAACTCGTTTCAAAACGCGATAAGGATTTACGCATTGGTAAAAAGACGGGTGCTGCGTTTTATGCCTGCCGTCGTACTGCCGCGAAAACTGCGAATCCTTCCGATCCTGAATCATTCACCACCGCGACACTTTTCCCCTTCACGAAGACATTCGTCCTGCACTCACGTCCCGGTGCCACCAAGGTTATCTATTTAGATTTTAACGGACATGCTATCAAAGGGGCGCTTTGGAATACTGAACAGGTTGCAACCACGATCACTGTACCAGCCTTCGACACTGACGGTAAGCCTAAGACTTTTAATTATGCTGAGCATGCGATGATTCAGAAAATCTGGAAAGAGATTTCTGACGCTTTTGCCGCCTTCGATGTTGATGTAACCACGCAAGATCCTGGTGTAGAAAATATTCGTAAAACCACTGTCAGTGACACCAATTATGGTACACGCGTTTGTTTTGGTGGTAAGGGTTCTTATGTCCCCAATTTTCTCGAACCTGGCGATGACCCCGATGGTATTCTTGGTGTTGCCATGTTGAATAGCTTCAACACCCAGATTTCATCCGTTGCTTACGCCAACGATTGTCCGGTACTTATTTTCTCGGATTCGATTTACCAAAAAGGCAGCGCGAAGAATGTCGCGGACACGGCGGTGCATGAACTGGGTCACGCCTTTAATTTAAATCACTCAACCACCGATGACGGTACGACGGAAGTTGAATACTACGCGGGTCACAATGATTGGGGTTCATACATGGGTGATACCATGGGTAAGAGCGTAGCGCAATGGACTGATGGGGATTACGATGCGAACGCTACCAACACC
>JAEMQU010000026.1:2441-9631 GCA_016463705.1 Opitutales bacterium
CACTCACTACGACTAAAGTTAAATCTACGGAAAGAAGTACCTTGCCTGTGTACTTATACACTTCGAGTGCGACTGGATTGATCCATAATCGTGCGGACAAAGATCTTTTCAAAATCACAGTCGGCGAAGGTGAGTTTTACGTCGAAGCCATTGCAGCAGATCCCCAAGCTAATTTGAATATTGGCCTTCGCTTATTATATGAAAAAAGTAGTGGTGTTTTGGAAGAAGTTTTAGATGACTACGATTACTCTTATTCCTCGGAAGACGGTATGAATGGATATATTTATTGTGTATCACTCAAACCTCCGAGCGACGCCTATGATCCAGGCACCTATTACATCGAAGTTGACGGTGTTGGCGCTTATTGGGACAAAAACTCAGCTAGTTTCCTTAATGAATACATTGATGCGACGAATCCGGCGTACGATATTCCTGCTGATTGTTCTTACGATTCCGACACTGGCAACATTATCGATAATCAATACCAAGCATTCACAGATTATGCATCGATTGGTCGTTACACATTAAAGACAACCAGCAAGGGTACTCCTAATAATATACTTCCCGCAGCAAGCACGACTGGTACAACTCAGGTGGGTGGTATGGCGCCTTCTACCGTTAAGTTTGTGGGATCCAATTCCTCCGACGCTGATGGAATTATCACCAACTACCTCTGGGACTTCGGTGATGGCACAAACTCCACGTTAGCAAATCCAACCCACGTTTACAGCACGGCGGGAACTTACACCGCAACGCTTCTGGTTACCGATAACTCTAATGGCACAGGTTCATACACCCACGCTCCAATCACCGTTAAGGCTATCTCCAGTACGAAGGCCGTTAATGTACTCTCCGTTTCGGTAGCTTGGGTTAAGAGCACATTCACCACTGGATATTTCGTAGCCACTATCAAGGTCGGCGATCAAAACGAAAAACCAATCTCCAACGCGGTTGTGAGTGTGACCTCATCAGGATTAGCTTCCGGTACTGCTACTGCTACCACGAACGCGCAGGGTGTTGTCACCATCAAATCTCCTGTAATGTCATCTACATTAACGGGGACTGAGACATTCACTGTGACCAACGTTGTTCTGAGTGGTTATCCTTACGACTCGACCAAGAACACGGTTTCCGCAGGTAGTCTGTCGCGATAATTTAGTGAAATAATTATAATAGCCCCTCAATCGTAAGGTTTAGGGGCTATTTTATTGGTTGGACTTAAACATAAATAGTCGGACAATTCGGCCATGAAGAAAACGTCTTGGGCCTGGCTGTTCTTGGTTTTTTTATTAACTGCATCGGCGTTCGCTCGCCCTGAGAATCGTAGCCGTTCCGCACGGGAATCTTCGGACAAAGAAAATACACACGCTGCTGAAGAAGCCGAAGTGGAAGTTGAGTCATTTAAAAAAGCTGCACGTTCCGACAAACATATGCGACTCGATCGCGATGGTCGTGCACTTTATGTCTGCCAAGCGATGCCGATACAAGTGGGGCCTGATACCACACCTTATACCTCCACAGCACTTTACCCACTCACCCAAACCTTTTTATTACACTCACGTCCTGGTGCCGCTAAAGTTATTTATCTCGATTTTACCGGTAACGTCACCACGGGTACGTCCTGGAACTCTACCTACGCAGCGGGTGCTGATATTACCACGCCTGCTTTTGATACCGATGGAAGCCCCACCACTTTTTCAGCATCCGAGCAGGCGGTGATTCAAGAAGTCTGGAAGCGAATTTCCGAAGATTATGCTCCTTGGGATATTGATGTGACGACTGCGGATCCCGGTTTAGAGGCGATTCGTCGTACATCAGCGAGTGATACAAGCTATGGCGTTCGTTGTGTGATTGGTGGTTCAAGCACCCAGTGGCTGGGAGCCGCCGCCGGTGGCGTGGCTTATATCGGCTCTTTTGGTCGGACTATTTCAACGACCAGCACCACTAATGATGTCCCTGCTTTCGTATTTCCTGTCGAACTGAGCAACAATGCTAAATATATTTCCGAAGCGGTCTCTCACGAAATTGGGCATACGCTTGGACTTTACCACTCTAGCCAGACTGATGGTAACGAGTATTATGCTGGTCACGCTGATTGGGCGCCAATCATGGGAGTCGGGTATTACAGTAACATCGTACAGTGGACCAAGGGCGATTATCCGCTTTCCAATAATACTCAGGATCAGATAAATTTAATTACCCAGCGTATTCCGCGATTGTCTGACGAACATGGTGGTACTGCGACTACAGCATCACTCGTCACTGGAGAAACACTCGTGGCTGGCGGTGTGATTACTGACCGTGCTGACGCGGATTGGTTTAAAATTACCGCAGGACAGGGCACCGTGAATGTTAGCGGTCTGGCTTCATCACCCTCAGCAAATCTTAAGCTATCGCTATCACTCGTCGATGAATCCGGAAACGTATTGGCTACCGGAACCTCATCGGGAATGAACTCAAACTTAAGTGTCCCAGTTTTAGGGGGAAATTATTACATCGTGGCTGATGGTATTGGCACTGGAGATGCGCTCACGGCCTACACAGATTACTCTTCAGTCGGTCGCTTTAGTCTGTCGGGCTCCTGGACTGCAGCGACGGTTGCTAACGTCGCTCCGGTAGCGCTCACGACTGGAACTACTCCAACCTCAGGCACCGCACCGCTCACTGTCTCATTTGTAGGATCCAGTTCCTATGACCCAGACGGCGTAATCGCTTCGTATGTTTGGAACTTTGGTGATGGCACTTCTTCGACCCTCAGTAATGTTTCTCATACCTATTCTACAGCTGGTACTTATAATGCCTCATTAACTGTCACCGATAATTCAGGTGCTCAATCGGTCGGCACCCTAAGTATTATTGTTTCAACGGTTCCCGTAGTTACTTCCAAATATCTCAAGGTCTCATCCATGGTCCCTACGTGGGTGCGATCAACCACCACAACGGGTTATGCTTCATGCAAAATCCGAGTGCTTAATCAAAATGGTAATGCAGTTTCTAATGCCAAGGTGAGCGTAACGGTTAACGGCCTAGTTTCAGGAACTACTACGGCGACCACGAATAGTTCAGGTTACGTCACTATTAATACACCTAGAATATTATCCAGCTTGAAAGGGCCAATCACCTTTACGGTCACGAACCTTTCTCGCACAGACTTTATCTACGACGCGACGAAGAATACTCTCACCAGTACCACACTGACCCGATAAGTTTTCTTAAATAAGCTTTAAAGCCCCTAAATTCCCGATTTAGGGGCTTTTTTGCCTTTATATACTTCGCATGCTTGTGGACTGCGGTGAGTCGTAATGTATAATTATACTATGAAAAACCTAACGTTGAGTGTGGTTGTAGTGGTTTTTTTCTTAACGGTTTCAATGTTTGCGGGACCGGATGATAAAAGCTACTCGGCGCGGGAATCGTCCGACGCCCAAAATGAATACGCGGCCAAAGAAGCCCAAGTGGAAGTTGAATCGTTTAAAAAAGCAGCACGTTCCGATAAGGATATGCGTTTGGACCGCACGGGAAGACCACTCTATGTCTGCCAAGCAGTGCCCACTCAA
Organism: Opitutales bacterium; assembly: GCA_016463705.1. Classification (GTDB taxonomy): domain Bacteria; phylum Verrucomicrobiota; class Verrucomicrobiia; order Opitutales; family UBA953; genus UBA953. Next base: position 5,999 of record JAEMQU010000026.1, read on the forward strand.
GTAGGACCGGATACTAAGCCTTACAGTGCAACGGCTCTCTACCCGCTCGCCCAGACCTTTTTATTACACTCCCGTCCTGGCGCCGCGAAAGTAATTTATCTCGATTTTACCGGCCACGTCACCACCGGTACGTCATGGAACTCCACCTTCGCAGCGGGTGCTGATTTTACGTCACCGGCATTTGATACGGATGGTAGCCCTGCCACTTATTCGACATCGGAACAGGCCGTAATCCAAGAAGTCTGGAAGCGCGTTGCCGAAGATTATGCCCCTTGGGATATTGATGTGACGACTGAGGATCCTGGTATGGAGGCGATCCGTCGTTTATCATCGGGTGATACACGATACGGGGTTCGCTGTGTGATTGGCGGTTCAAGCACTGAATGGTTCGGGCGTTCCGCCGGCGGTGCCGCCTACATTGGAACATTCACCCGTATCTGCACGACGACAACCAAACCCAATGATATCCCCGCCTTCGTGTTCTCCCTTAAGCTCGGTAATCACGCTAAATATATTTCCGAAGCAGTCTCCCACGAGATCGGGCACACTCTTGGACTTTACCACTCGGGCCAAACCAACGGTAATGGCTACTATGCCGGTCACGCCGGTTGGGCGCCGATTATGGGATTAGGGTATGACCGTGATACCGTACAATGGACGATGGGCGATTATCCTCTTTCTAATAACAATCAGGACCAGATGTACTTAATTACACAACTGATTCCGCGATTGCCTGACGAACATATGAGCACTGCTGCGAAGGCGGCAGTGATTACAGGTAATACTTTAAATGCGGGTGGCGTGATTCATGATCGCTCCGATGTTGATTGGTTTAAAATTTCCGCTGGCCAAGGAACCGTGACGATTAACGGTCTGGCTGCTTCGCCCTCGGCAAATCTCAAGCTATCGTTATCACTCGTCGATGAATCAGGAAAAGTATTAGCTACGGGAACTTCATCGGGAACGAACTCAAACTTAAGCGTCCCAGTTTCAGGAGGAAATTACTTCATCGTTGCTGATGGGGTGGGAACGGGCGATGCGCTTACCGCATACACTGATTATGGTTCCGTCGGACGCTTTAGTCTGTCGGGCTCATGGTTACCCGTGTCGATTCCCAACGTAGCTCCAGTGGCTTTGACAACTGGAACAAAGCCCATCTCGGGAATTATGCCACTGACCGTCGACTATGTGGGGTACAACTCCTATGATCCAGATGGCGTTATCGTATCCTATCTTTGGAATTTCGGCGATGGGTCCTCTTCGATACTTCGTAATGTCTCACACAAGATCCCCGCAGTGGGTCAGTACAATGCCTCACTCACCGTCACGGATAACTCAGGTGCTCAATCAGTCAGTATGATTAGTATTACAGCTTCAGAGCCGGCGCCTCCCAATTATCTTAAGGTGTCATCCATGGCTCTATCGTGGGCACCCACAAGGTGGATGAGCGGTGCACGCTGCATTATTAGAGTGGTTGATCAAAGTGGTAATGGAGTTTCCAGGGCTACGGTCAATATAACCGTTAAGGGCCTAGTTTCAGGAATGGCCACGGCGACGACCGATCGTTCTGGTTTCGTGAGGATTGATACCAACCGAATATTATCCAGATTGAGTGGAGAAATTACCTTTACGGTCACGAATCTTTCTCGCACTGGCTATGTCTACGATGCGACGAAGAATACTCTCACCAGTACCACACTGACCCGATAGGTTATTATTCAGGTAAAACAAAAAGCCCTCAGGAGAAAATCTCTTGAGGGCTTTTTGTTAGCAGAGAAAACTCTTACTTAACCTTAGGAGCTTTGTCGGCTTTCTTGGTCTTCTTGGCTTCCTTGTCGCCACCACGACCGCTACCGGTTGAGGTGAAACCGCCAGCAGGGTTGAGTTCGCTGAGGACCTTAGAAAGGCGCTCGCGTGCAGCCACTGCAGCGGGATCTTTGGAATCAGCTGGTACAAGGGTTTCAGCGAAGGGAGCCTCTTTCATGTCGAAGAGCTCACCTTTCTCATTGAGCTTCCAACCTGTTTCACGGGCATACCATGCATTACCCAGTTCGATGAAGACGGAGGCACGGTGAGGAGTGGTGTCGCCTTTGATTTGTGAAACTAAGCTCTTACCATCCATGACGCGCTTCTCGGGCAAGGGTGCACCAGCGATTTCGCAAAGGGTAGGGAGAATGTCGCTGGAATCGGCGACGTTCGTATTTAATTTATCAGCAGCGGCAACGCCAGGCCAGTTGAAGATGAAAGGAACGAGGGCACCACCTTCTTGCATGCTACCCTTGGAGCCTAGCACAGGCTTTCCGTTGATGGTTGCGCGTTGATGTTGTTGCTTCGCTGTTCCGTTGTCGCCCATGAATACGATAATCGTATTTTCGCGGAGTTTAAGTTTTTCAAGTTTAGCTACTAAATTGCCGACGAGTTTATCCATGTACTGCATATTATCATTATAGGTAATGGCGAGGCGCTTGGCGGCGTCGGCATCCTCTGGGAGTGGTTTGCTGTCGGGCGTGGGTAAAATTTGCGAATGAACATGTTGCAATGAGTAATAGAGGAAGAAAGGTTTGTCTTTGTTCGCATCGATAAACTCGAAGGCATTCTTTTCCATGAGATCAGGCAGGTATTCGTTGTTCGCTAACTTAAGATTCTTCTCGTTGATATTGTAGGGGCCTGGTTTAGCACGCACGCCGCCTTCAGCTCCTTTTTCGCCTTCAAGTTTGGAGGCCTTAATTAACTCCGCAGATTTTTCTACATTCCAAAAGATACCGCTGGCCTTGGCGCTCATGACGTGGTCGAAGCCCCACTGAGTGGCATCGCCGCAAGGAAGAATTTGTCCCCACTTGCCAATCATGGCGGTGGTGTAGCCGGCTTTCTTTAAAACGGTAGGAGTCATGACTTCTGCGCCTTCGCCTTCACGCACCATTGTGCCGGATCCATCTTGATCGACCGCGCGAGTGCGGAATCCGTAACGTCCAGTCAGAATGAGCGCACGTGATGGGCCGCAGAGGGGAACGGTATAGAAGTTGCTAAAGCGCACGCCGCCCTTGGCTAACGCGTCGATGTTCGGAGTCTTGTACGCTTCACCACCGTTACAGCTCAGTTCAGCATAGCCAAGGTCATCGGCTAAAATGAAGACGATGTTTGGTTTAGCGGGAGGCGTAGCGGCCTGTAGGACAGTTCCGATTAACAATAAGCCAAGTCCGCAGAGGTTTCTGAGTGATTTCATAAAGATGGGTTCAATTGGTTTTGTTGAACTATTTGAAAAATACAACACCCTAAAAAGGGTATAGTTCTAGAAATTAATCTCATCGAGGGGACACGTGGGCAAGGTGACACGGTGACAAGGGGGATGCGTGGGCGCGACTGCGTAGCGTCCATTGGCCAATAAGCTAAATAAATCAAAGGTCCTTAGCCAATATCCGACTAAAATTTATCTCGCAAAGGTTACTTTATTGAGGAGAATTTCAGAATGAACTCCAAACAATTCAAATTACTCAGTGCCATTTGTTTCTACCTCGGATTCGCCTCTATCTTAGGCTCCATTGCCATTTGGTTTTATACCGGTGGAACTACGCCAGAAAGCTTAGCACACGCTGAACGTTTTGGTATTTTTGTTGGTCTCTGGGCACCGACATT
>JAEMQU010000051.1 GCA_016463705.1 Opitutales bacterium
GCTAACATCTAGATAGGTTTCGGGTTTTCGTTTGGAGAAATTTTTGTATACTGGATATTTAGTATTACGCTCAAATGCGAAGAACTCCGGTCTCGCATCTCGAAGGCGCTGAGTAATTATTCCAATAGCTTGGATGGCATGTTTACTGTATGCGGGGTAATTTTCCCAGATTTCCGCAGAGGCTATACCGTCTGCAGGTAAAATGATATAACCCACTTCCAGGGGCAGGCCTTTTTCCACTGGAGACCCATCGCCTATGGATAAATTGTGATAGTAGACGGGAAGCTGTAAGTCGCGCCAAACATCGACAATGGGGTCACCGGGGACTGATACTCCTTTAACTTTTTTTGTCTTATTTTTCCCGTCTACGTGAAACTGGAAGTCTGGATTTTCCTCTTCGTTTCTTTTTGTCACCGTTGCAAAATGTCTATTTTCAGGACTATTTTTTTCAGCTGTATCGAAAGTTTTGTAATCATAAACACGGTAGGTTTTCGAAGCCTCATGGTAGTCTAGTCGGTCATAGCGTCCGCCCACTTTGATTCCATTGAACTCTACGACAGGTAGTACGCCTTCCACCTCTTTGATGCACCATCCTTCTTCGACTAAAGCTGATTGTAATTCTGCAAACCGCGTAAGTCTATCTCTGGCTGTTTCTCGCTGTAGAATTAATCCAGGCTCGGGATCATCCCCAAAGGTAGCTTCGCAATGTTCATCCAGATAACTGGATAATCTCTTAGAGATTTCGATGATATCTGTGAGCCCGTGATTCGTTGTATCACGACCAAATATCTCCAAAACGGAGTGAACGAGCGTACCGAACTCAGCACGATCAAGCTCAACCTCTTCATGGCTAGTCTCTCTTAAATATAAAACATTCTTTAACCAGAATTCAGCCGGATTACCTAAATAATTTTTGAACGCCGTGGCTGAGATTCTTTTTTGTGCACTTGCCAATTGCTTGGGTGAAGCCACGGGTGATAGCCTGAGTTCTGGCGGAATGGTCCAGTAGGGTTGTTCCTCGGTATTAAGCTCGCTTTCAAATAAGTAACCAACGCGTTGCGTGAGTTCGTTGCTGGAGCAGAGAAAAAGTAATCGTGATGGTCTTAAACCGTTACCATCACTGTCGTGTCGGGGTACGATGATATCGACTCTGCCTTCAGTTCTGCAGCGTCGGATTCTTTCCAAGCTAAAGGCAGCGTTTGCGAAATGGTTCTCCGAAGTCGTGAGCCCTAATTTCTTGCGTAGACGAGAAGGCAGGAAGGGGTCGGAGTTGTTTGACTGCGGTATTAAATCATCTGTAAAACCGAAAACTACTAAGTGCGGTACGGGCTCCCACATGGCTTCCATCCATCCAGGTAGATTGATTGGGGCCTCGGTAAAGTTTTTCCGGAATCGTTCTTCTCGTGAAATAGAGAGTGCTAATTCAATCCATTCTGTAGAATTGAGTTTTATGCCTTCGGGTGATTCTGGATTAAGATTCGCCAAGACTTCTTCGATACTCTCAGAAACTTGTCTCGCAAATTCCTGATCGTACTGATTGTCAGATTGATTCTTGTTCTGACATAATTGTAGAAGTGCTAGTCCCAACTCCTTTGTTTTAAGTTCATCAAATTCTGAAATCAGTTTGCTGATTCTATCTAATATTTTCTGCAGACTTTTAATTTCTGCTATCTGCCGTGTCGTTCTCGTATCTGCGTTTTCTGGCTTTTCGATTTCAGTAACGTAATTGGTTAATTTAGTTAAGTCTTGCGGTGGTTTTCTTGAGCTCAGGGCATCTAAGCTTAAATTAATCTCCTCAAATTTAATTTCAGAACTATTTATAAGATTCTTCGCGAGGGTGGGGTGGAGTAGGGTCTTTCTTAAGTTGGCGAAGGTTTTGGATTTCAATAAGTTAACCATCGATGTCATGAGATGGTGGATGGCATGGTCGCCGTGAAGTTTCCCCATGGGATTAAGCGACTCCGCACCCAGTGATTTCAATCGATCGCTAATCATCGCCGGATAGCGCTCACGCTCACAGGGTATGACTGCTAAGGTTCCAAAATCAGGCTTAGTATTATTTAGTAATTCATTTATTTTGTCTAAACCGTGTTCGGGGTCACGAACCACGTGAACGGTAGACTCAAAGTCATCCCAGGCACTTTCTCTGTTCTTCCAAAATTCCTTATCCGGCCGTCCCATTGAATCGAATCCAGCTTGGTCACTTTCATCCGCACCAATAAGTATCTTAATGCTTAACTTGTCTTTGCGGAGTTCTAAGGCCTCTATTAAGAGAGGCTGTGGGTCGAGGAGTGACACTAACCACACGGCATCAACTCCCTCTGGCATGC
>JAEMQU010000052.1 GCA_016463705.1 Opitutales bacterium
TGTACCGCAAGGTACCGGGGGTTCGAATCCCTTCCCCTCCGCCAGGTTTTAATTTTAAGGGATGAGAACCCTTGGGTTCGGTGAGCCCAAATGGGCGAACAGATAATCCGCAGGATTAGGGCGAAGCCCTGAAGCGAAGCGCAATCAATCCCTTCCCCTCCGCCAGGTTTTAATTTAGGGGACACGTTGGCAAGTGGGCAAGGTGACAAGGGGTAATGCGCTACACTATAATTAAAAGGGATGAGAACCCTTGGGTTTGGTGGTACTTAAAATTCTTATAGATTAATGATATCGACGTGTTAAGAATAAGACCAATGGAAAAAATGCCGTTATTAGTCATCGGACATCCAGGTCATGAAATCCGCTGCCATGGGTGGATGAGCAGACAGGGGCCTAGGGTTGAGGTGCTTACCAGTGGTGGTGGTGCTTCTAAGCTCGGGCGACTGGCGAGTACCAGAGAAATTATCGAGCAAGCAGGAGCTAAATTAGGGTCTTCCTTGCCAGTTTTTTCTGATCACGAAATCTATGCCAATCTATTAAGTCAAAACTGGGAGCCACTAGCAAGGTGGACGGAGGGTCTTGCGCAAATAATTTATAAGGAGCAGACGGATTTTTTGCTGACGGATATGGTTGAGGGCTACAACACCAGTCACGACTTAGTTGCTTGTCTTACGGCATTATCAGTCGAACGCGCAGCGATACTTGGCTGGGAGGTAAACCAAGTATTCTGTCAGCCATTAGCAGGGCGGCCTGATAGGGCATGGGAAGGTAAGTTATCTCCCAGTATCACGTTAGAATTAAACTCGGAAGAGTTTTCGAAGAAGATGGCAGCCGCCCAAAACTATCCCGAACTTGTTGAAGAGGTCAAAAAAGCGTTGGAGGAAAATACAGCGGAAAGTTTTAGAAAAGAATGTTTTTATAGGCCAGCCGAAGGGAGGGATATTTTAACAAAATTACCGCAACCTATTCCGTTCTACGAAACTTTTGGTGAGCTCCAGGTAAGTCGTGGAAAATTTAAAGAAGTAATTAGGCACACCGAACATCTTGTGCCCTTTGTCCAAAAGGTTCGCTCGTCCATTGGCCTGTCTCAGGAATGAAAATACTCATTGCTAATGTATGTCTTGGTGGACGAACTGGCAGCGAGGTTCACACTAAAGATTTAGCATTAGCACTGCAACGCCGAGGGCATCGATGCGCAATTTTTGTACGAGTTCTCAAAGAGGATTTGGATGTCGCATCTCTACGCGCCGCTGGTGTTATAGTTACAGATAATCTTAGAAATCTAAATGGGGTGCCCGATGTAATTCATGGACACCATTTGCTACAAACCGTTCAGGCTTGTTTGGCATTTCCACAGACTCCTGCGATTCAAGTATGCCACGACGCCACTAATCGTCGTGATCGTGCAGGCAGTTCTCCGTGGATTCAAAAATGGGCTGCGGTCGATGCATTTTGCCAAGAACGTTACATCAGGGAAACAGGGCTAAAATCCGAGGACATCCCCATTATTTTCAATGCGGTTGATTTGGATTTATTTTCTGAAAGAACCCAACCACCACTTAGCCGCCCCCGAAACGCAGCTTTATTTTTTAGTTCAAGAGACACGCCACAAATTGCTCAAACTATTTCAGCTGTTTGTTCGCGACTGGGAATAGGGCTAGATATTATTGGTCCAGGAACATCAGGTTTTATAAACGACCCAGCAAATGTACTGTCCCAGTACGACCTAGTATTTGGCAAAGCCCGATGCGCTATGGAGGCTATGGCCAGCGGCGCTCACGTCATTCTTTGTTCCCCGCGGGGGGTTGGTCCGCGAATTACCCCGGAAAACTTCGATCAATTAAGGCAACGGAATTTTGGCCAGAGTCTTCTCACTTTGCCTCTCAATGAAGTTGAACTCGATAAACGTATCAACGAGCTGGATTCAACGAACACGGGGATTTTAACTAAACTTATTCGCAGCCAAAATAACACCCTCGCGCTAGCAATACTGGTAGAAAAAATTCATCAAAATCTCATTAAAATGAATACCGACCGACAACGATTAACTTTATGGCAATATTACTTTTTGGTGAGGTTGAAGATGGATAAATATTTTAAGGCTAAAGCTGTGCCCCAAGGTGAAGTTACGTGAAGATAAAAACACGCTTTTCCTGGGGATACCCCTGCTGGTACCTAAATGAATGAAAATGAAACATTGAGTTATTTTATTTAAGTGTAAAAATTTTAACTAACTATTGGAACTTATCCCCGAGTCCCAAATCTAAAATTTATGCGATTACCCGTATCA
>JAEMQU010000053.1 GCA_016463705.1 Opitutales bacterium
ATATTTTAGTCCGCGCTGCTGTGCAGTCGGGCAATTTAAAAGCCACGCTTAAGCCCGCCCCCGCCGATGTGTTTATTGTCGCTGTGCCCACCCCGTTTGACGTTCAAGCGGATGGCTCCCGCACGCCTGATTTAAAATATGTGGAATCTGCCGCTCGCTCAATTGCGTCAGTTGTCGTCAGCGGAAACTTAGTTATTTTAGAATCTACCTCACCCGTCGGTACGACCGAAAAAGTTAAAGAGTGGATTGAAGATGAATGTAAGAAACTAAAGCGTGGTCAAGTGGATGGAATTCTTTACGCCCATTGCCCCGAGCGGATTCTTCCCGGACAAATGCTTAAAGAATTAGTTTCGAACGACCGTATTGCAGGTGGCTTAACTCCTGAAGCCTCCGAAATATCCAAAAAACTTTATGAAAGTTTCTGTTCGGCACAGATATTTATCACCGATGCCCGTACCGCCGAAATGGCCAAGCTCACCGAGAACGCCTTTCGCGACGTGAACATCGCCTTTGCCAATGAGCTTTCCTTAATCTGCGATCGATTAAAAATCAATGTCTGGGAATTAATCCGTTTAGCTAATCGCCACCCACGGGTAAAAATTTTGCAACCTGGTCCTGGTGTTGGTGGACACTGTATCGCCGTGGATCCTTGGTTTATTGTTCATGCTGCCCCGAAAGAAGCACGCTTGATGCGAACCGCCCGAGAAGTAAACGATTCTAAGCCTCATCACGTGGTGGCTCAAGTTATTCAAGCCACTCAAGGTATTACCCAGCCAGTGGTCGCCTGTCTTGGTCTAGCTTTTAAAGCCAACATTGATGACCTACGTGAATCACCGTCGGTTGAGATTACTGCAGAGCTGGCTCAAAAAGGATTAAAAGTTTTAGCGGTCGAGCCACATGTCGAAAAACTTCCTGCCTCACTAGAAGGAAAAGTAGAACTCACCGATTTAACTTCGGCGCTTAAGCACGCTCACGTCATTGTATTACTCGTGGATCACCAAGCGTTTGGTTCACTCACTTTAGCTCAGCTCGCCGGTAAAAAACTTATCGATACCCGCGGAATGATAAAAAGTTAGTTTTCTTAATGTATTTTTCTTTAATCAAAAATCTTGGGCCGAGTTGGTTGGCTCAACGCGTCTGGTTTAAAGTCGAAAATAAACTCGGCTTACTAGAAAAAAGAATGCCCAAGCAATCCTGGGTCTCTCTTTCGCCTGCTACAATTACGTCCTCGGCTGATTTATGGCGTCGAAAGGCCCCGGCGTTGCCGATTTCATTATTTGCCCGAGAAGATTTAGCTCCCTTATGCGAAGGTTATGCCATCGCGACCGGACATTCTCCCGTGGCCGAAGCACGTGGTTTAGCCCAAGGAAAGATAAGGATATTTAATCAACGATTTTTTGATCTCGGTTTTCCATTAAATTGGAATCGCAATGTTTTAAGTGGTCGTCGTTTGGATTCCACTGCCCACTGGTCAAAAATCACGGATGCGGGGAGCGATGATATTAAGGGCATCTGGGAGGCCTCGCGTTTCAGTTGGGTTTTTCCCTTAGTCCGCGCTTGGATTATTGAAGGTAGCGATGCTTACCCAGAAACTTTTTGGAAGTTATTCGAAGATTGGATGGAAAAAAATCCGCCCAATCAGGGTCCGCAATGGATGTGTGGTCAGGAAGCGGCGATGCGATTGATGGCAGTGGCTTACGCCCTCCAGGCCTTCCGGGGTCATCCGACCACGACTGATCAGCGAATCATTTTAACGACGCAGTTAGCAGAAGCTACGGCAAATAGAATTAATGGGCATATTTCTTATGCTATTTCTCAGTCTAATAATCACGGAATCAGCGAAGCGGTGGGATTATTTACCGCAGGCGTATTATGGCCCAATTGTGCTCAGTCGAGTGAATGGAGAGCCAAGGGAATCGAAACTTTACTGCCACAAATTGAATCACTCGTTAATGCCGATGGTGGATTCAGTCAGCACTCCACGAACTATCACCGTCTCTTTTTACACTTAATGATTTGGACGGAAGTGGTTTTACGATCCGAAGAACAAACTTTTCCCCAGGTTACCCTTAAGAAAATTCGTGCGGCGACGAAGTTTTTAAGCGACCTCTTAGATGATGAAGGAAATGTACCGCGGTACGGTGCGGATGATGGGGCTTATTTATTTCCATTGAGTGGAGGTTCCCATGATGATTTTCGTCCAGTCGTGAATACCGCCAAAGCTCTCTTTTTAGGTTCACGCTTACCCGCTGGGCCCTGGGATGAGGAAG
>JAEMQU010000027.1:0-6762 GCA_016463705.1 Opitutales bacterium
TTAACTCACTTAAAAGAATTTAGAGCTCAGCGCTCGGTCAGTTTATTATAAACGGGCCAAGCTGTGGAAAAGATAAAGAGATTTAAATAGATAATACTAATGAGTGATGAGAATGCTAAAGCCACGAGCAGCTCAGGAAATTTTATACTCTGATTTTCGCCCGTAGATTGATGATAAGCCTTAAAGGATATCCAGGTGGCGACGCATCCTAAAATAAACAGGACAGTCAGCGAACCCTGAAAATAATTAAAGAAAAAGCTGGTGAGTGCGGGAAGGGTCTGGACTTCACCTTTGATAATATTCGCTAAAATAGGTTGGGCCCGAAAGGCGATGACTCCGACCGAGGTGGGGAGGGCGGCGGTAAGAAAAACCGATAAGCCAGCTGCAATTTTTTGCTCTTGAGGACTCATAAATGGATTGTTTAGAGCATTTAAATGAAGGTCAATCATCGGATTCTCCCTCGCAAATCTGCTAAGACGCTACTAGGCTAAAAGGACATGGAACCTTGGTTGCTCTGGATCATTTTTATTTTACTCAACGGGAGCGCTGCGCTGCTCTCCTTGGTCGCCGGTGTCGTTTCCGCCTTTTCGTTGGGCGAAATTGAAGAGTTGCGCCGCCACAATGCCAAAGCTGCCATCGCCTTGGAGCGCTGTCGGGGCGAACAGGGTAACACATTAGCGGCCTTTGAAGTTCTCATCGCGGCCTTTGTCGGCATGAGTGCACTTTTAGGAGGAATACTCTTTGGCTCAAAATTAGTTGAAATGGCCTCCACAAACTGGGCCTCAGTTGGATTAATTCTTTTCATCGTTTTAATTTCTTTTTTTATGGCATGGCTCACTGTGATGTTGCCTCAAAAACTAGGTACCCACTTTCGTTTAAGCTTAGCCCCGAAAATTGCTCCTTCTTTAATGCTCGTTCGTGGTGCGTCTTATATTCTGCGACGCCTGGGACGTATGCACGACGCTTTGGCGACACCCGAAGAGGCAGGTTTTGATCGCGCTGATGCGGATATCGGAAGTATGGCTCAAGCGGCCGCGCGTGAAGGAAAAATCACACAGGCAGAAAGCACTCTGGTTGCTAACGCCGTTCGGTTAGATGATATTCCTGTTTCTCAGGTTTTAACCCCGCGTCCTGTCGTCACCGCCCTCGAAGCTAATCTTTCGGTGGGCGACGTTTTAAGACTCTATGCTAATGTGCCCCATGGTCGGATGCCGGTTTGGGATGTTAATCCCGATCGCATTGTGGGTGTGGTTCGTCGTCGTGATATTTTAAAAGCAGCGGGCGACGGTAAAAGAGAAATTAAAATTAAAGAATTGATGGCTCGCGCTCATATTGTGCCCGAGAATGCTACACTTTCTGATGCCTTACATGATTTAGTCCGCGCGCACCAACACTTAGCCGTGGTGGTGGACGAGTTTGGCGCATTCGCGGGCGTCATCACCCTCGAAGATATTTTTGAATCATTACTTGGTTTAGAAATTTACGAGAAAGATGATCCACATCCAGACATGAGAGAGTTGGCTCGTCTGCGTGGTCACCGTTTCAATCGTCGACCCAGTTCCGACGGTTCAACTCCCAAGGCCTAAGACCATGTTTTTAGGCTATTGGGTTCATCATTTAGATCCGGTAGCAATTCACTTTCCGGATGGATGGTTTCTTAAAGGCATCCATTGGTACGGTCTTTCTTATGCGACAGGATTTTTAGTGGCGGCGTGGTTATTACACCGCTGGAGAGTGAGACAATTAACGCCACTGCAATCCGCCCAAGATGAATCGAGTTTAATTACGGCGATTATGATAGGGGTAGTTCTCGGCGGACGCTTGGGTCACGTTTTACTCTACGCCCACGAAGAATTTTTGGCTGATCCGCTCGTGGTCTTTAGAGTTTGGCAGGGCGGGATGGCTAGCCACGGAGGTTTTTTAGGAATTATCTTAGTGGCCGCTTGGTTTGCGAAGACCCGTCGCGTTTCATTTTTAAAGATGAGCGATTTATTATGTGCGATGGCTCCCGCCGGAATTTTCTTTGGACGTATCGCTAATTTTATAAACGCCGAACTGGTGGGGCGACCTTCTGATGTTGCCTGGGCGGTTATTTTTCCACGCGAAGGAAATATTCCTCGTCACCCCTCACAATTATACGAAGCCCTCGGTGAGGGCCTGATCCCTTTTCTATGGGTTTATTGGCGCTACCCCAAAAAACTTCCGGCCGGACAGTTAGCGGGTGAATTTTTAATTATTTACGCGAGTGCTCGCATCCTCACAGAAGCTTTTCGTCTTCCGGAGGACGGATTTATTATGGGTTTAACTGCGGGACAATTTTGGACTTTGCCGTTGTTAATCCTAGGTCTGACATTGATTTTAATCAGCCGATTTAAATCGAAAGATGTTGCCCGCTGAGTGCGACTGAATGAAGTGTTAATTATGGTAACGGTTCCCTTATTAGATCTCGGCCCGCAGAACGAAGCTTTGGCGCCTGCGTATGAGTCGACTTTTAAAGAAGTCATGAAGTCGAACGCTTTTATTATGGGTCCGCGCCTTGAGGCGTTTGAAAAGTCCTGCGCCGAATTCTTAAACGTGAAGCACGCGCTCGGGGTGTCTTCGGGCACCGACGCCTTACTTTTACCGCTCATGGCGTTGGGCATTGGTCCGGGCGATGAAGTCTTGTTGCCGGCGTTTACTTTTTTCGCGACCGCTGGATCGGTGGTCCGCCTGGGCGCTACTCCAGTATGGGTGGATGTGGAGGCGCATACATTTAATATTAATTTAGCGGACGCCGAAAAGAAGGTGGGTCCTAAAACAAAGGCCATCATGCCCGTCTACCTTTTCGGCCAGTCCTGCGACTTGGTTCGCCTGCGCCAGTTTGCCGACAGTCATAAATTATTTTTAATCGAAGATGCTGCGCAATCGATGGGCGCACGCTGGCAGGGTCATCCGACCATGTCGGTGGGAGACTTTGGAGCGACGAGCTTCTTCCCTTCCAAAAATCTCGGTGGATTTGGTGACTCGGGTTTAGTGACCACTCAAGATGACGCCTTGGCCGAGAAGGCTCGTATTTTGCGGGTGCACGGGATGCAGCCAAAATATTACCACAAATATGTAGGCGCTAATTTTAGAATGGATCCGCTTCAGGCCGCCCTCTTGCACGTGAAGTTACCCCATCTTCCTAAATATAATTGTGCCCGCGCGGGCAACGCCCTCTTTTACCATAAGTTTTTGAGTAACGTTAAAGGGATTTCACTAAATGGACCCGATGCCCAAGCGGATGCTAAAATTCTTTTACCTCAGGATTTTTCCGGCGAAGGGATTTGGAACCAGTTCACCCTCCGAGTTTTAAATGGCAAAAGAGACGCGTTAAAACAATTTTTAACAGAACGAAAAATTGGCTGCGAAATTTATTATCCCGTTCCCTTACACCGCCAAGAATGTTTTAAGGGTATTGGTCGCGGTGCAGATCATGCACCGGTGGCAGAAAAAATTGCCCAAGAAGTTCTTAGTATTCCGGTTTTTCCAGAACTTGCCGAAAATCAAAGAGCTTGGGTGGCCGAATCTCTAGCCGCTTTCGTGGCCCAGTAAATCAGAAGAAGCGAATGGTTTTCGCTCTTTGCTTTGCGTGTTCTTCATCCGTGCAAGGTGCATTAGTGGGAACATCGGTTTCAGCACTGACTGGTTTAATGAGACCTTTTTCTAACATATATTTTTCAACTTCATCACCAGAAATATCGGCCAGCATTACGCCATCGATCTCGACACAGGGTGAAAGACGTTGGCCGCTGCGCTCAACCATCTCAGCATAATTAACTGGGTTGTTGATGATATCGACATCATCGAAAGCGAGTTGATGTTTCTGAAAGATAGCACGGACGCCGTTAGACCAACCACAACTCGGCTTAAGATACGCTTTGATTTTCATAAATTAGAGTTAAGGCACTCACCGCCAAAAATCAAGCCAGTCGGCCCCATTTTACGAATTAACCTTTTTCTTATTCAGCGTCTTGGCATCATACCAGTAGCCAATGCCATGCAGGGTGCGTAATGAGCCTAAACCCTCGGCATATTTCTCAAATAAGACACGGATTTTGGTAATATATTGGTCGACGGAGCGACTGCGGGTGTCGGCATGTGCTCCCCAAACGGCATGAATAAGACTATTCCGACTGATGACTACGCCGGGGTTGCTCGCGAGATAGTAGATAATCCCCAGTTCTTTTTTACCCAATTTGAATTTATTTTTTTCGTCAAAAATAATTTCTAAATGGCCAGGATTTACCGCGGCCCCACAAAAGTTAAATTGATCGGTATCGAGATGGATGTTGGCCGCAATCTGTCGATTCTTGCCGCGATCACTTCGGCGGAATACCGCTTTAATCCGTGCAATGATTTCAACATCGGGGCAAGTTTTCAAAAAGAACTCATCACATCCCAGATTCAATAACTCCGCAATATTTTCGGGACTACACTGGGCCTGCGAACAAAAGAGCGCAGCAGGATTTCCAGTCTTTTTTATTTCTTCGACCAAAGATTTTGATTTCTCCAACGAGTGATTCGTTAGAAAAACACCCTGTACATTATTTTTTTCTATAAACTTTAAGGCGAGAGATTCTTTTTCAAACCCCTGCACCCGAAAGCCGGCACCCTCAAGCTCTTCACTTAATTTTTTGACATAGAATTCCCCGGAAATAACGAAAACGATGAATGGTTTGTTTTTTCCAACCACAGGAGAGGAGATGAAGTAATTTATGGGGCTATAAATTACTTACCTAATTATATGGATTGATTTAATATTTATGGAAAGGCAAAATATTGAAATGAAAGAAAATGTAACAGTGACTCCGACCTCACGAATCAAGATTTTGCTGTTCATAATAATTTTTATTGGAACGGCCGCGTGGGGTGGGTACGTGCTGGCTAAAAATGCTCACCTGAAAGGTGCTAAGCGCACCGCCGATCCAATTGAGGACCGTAGTTTGTTTGGCCGGTAGAGCTTGGTGGAACGAAATCTCTCTAAACTTTCAAAATACTTGACCAAGGTGGTCAGGGTCGTAAGTTCCCCATTCCACCGCGTGCCCCCTTCGTCTAGCCCGGTCAGGACACCTCGTTTTCACTGAGGTAACTGGGGTTCGAATCCCCAAGGGGGCGCCAAGGTGGATAATTTAATAAAATAGCCCAAATGGGGCTTTTTATCGGGATATATTTAAGAGAAATGAATTTAGCCATTGCCTAAGTTCAATTTTAAATGAAAACTCAAACCCTTCCTATTCGGGGCGTAAATAATGATAACACTATCAATAAAAACGTCCATAAACCCCATGAAAAAGCCCCATTTTGCACCGCTTTCAGCCCAGGAGAAGGAGCTGACGAAGTTTTTTGTAAAAATGGCCGCCATTTTGGGCGTTCAAAGGTCGGTCGCGGAGATCTATGCGCTTTTATACAGCTCGCCCGAGTCCCTGGAATTTGATGTTATTCAGGGACGTCTAGGAATAAGCAAAGGCTCTGTCAGTCAAGGACTTAGGTTCCTCAAGGGCAATGGTATGGTGGAGTCCATTAAGGTCGCGGGAAGTCGCCGAGAGCGTTGGCAGCCTTCACCGTCTTTAGCAGCTTCGCTGGTGGGTTTATTGCGCAATCAGGTTCTTCCGAGTTTAGAAGAATCGAAACCACTACTCCAAAAATTAGTGAAAGAAGCATCAGATCAAAATTTCTCGGCAGAGGTGATTGATCGGCTGACGCGCTTACAGCGCTGGAACAGTCGAGCACTCGAACTCTCCACCTTTTTACTCCCTCCCCCCGAGGCGTAATTAAGGCTGATTTTATTAGTAAAAATATAATACTCAACGTTCCGGTTCACCCCCCGGCACGCGCGGTAGCCTGTAAGCTTCTCTAAAAAACATCCCATGAAAATCGCAATCACCAGCGGATACTTTGATCCCATGCATCGAGGACATTTAGAATTACTCAATTTATCAAAAGAGCAGGGCGATAAACTTTGGGTGATTGTTAACAACGATGTCCAAGCGGCCCTAAAAAAAGGCAAAGCCTTTATCGATCAAGACACCCGACTCGCGGTGACGACCGCTCTGCGCGTCGTTGACCGAGCCATCCTCGCCATTGATCAAGATGGCTCCGTGTGCGCGACCCTGGAGGTTTTAATTAAAGAAGCCAAAGCCCAAGGTCACGACGTCGTCTTCTGCAAGGGCGGCGATCGTAACGCAGGTAATATTCCGGAAATGACGGTGCTCCAAAAATACGGTGCTCATTTAATTGATGGCCTCGGCGCGAAAATCGACAGCAGTTCGCGCATCATCGCTGAGGCTAAAAACAAAATTTAAAACCAATGAAAAAACGCGCACTCATCACCGGTATCACCGGACAAGACGGTTCCTATTTGGCAGAATTATTGCTCTCCAAGGGCTATGAGGTTCACGGTATTATCCGTCGTTCATCCAGTTTTAATACCGAGCGTATTGAACACCTCTACATGGAGGATTTAGTTCGCGATATTCACATCAAAAAAATTGCCCTGCATTATGGTGATTTAACCGACAGCACTAATTTAGTCCGAATCATTGGTGAAGTGCAGCCCGACGAAATTTATAATCTAGGTGCCATGTCGCATGTGAAGGTTTCGTTCGAAGTTCCAGAATACACGGCCGACACGGACGGCGTGGGTACCTTGCGACTATTAGAAGCAATCAGAATTCTTAAATTAGAGAAAAAAGTAAAAATTTATCAGGCCTCCACTTCCGAACTTTACGGCAAGGTCACCGA
>JAEMQU010000027.1:6862-8938 GCA_016463705.1 Opitutales bacterium
ACGGTGAGAGAGTTTTGTAATCTCGCCTTCAAACGCGCCGGGATTGAGTTGGAGTGGAAGGGAAGCGGCGCAGACGAAAAGGGTATCGATAAAAAAACCAACCGCACCTTAGTGGCGGTGGATTCAAAATATTTCCGCCCCACCGAAGTCGAACAATTATTGGGCGACCCCTCCAAGGCCATTCGCGAACTCAAATGGAACCCACAGCAAACTTCTTTTGAGCAATTAGTAAATCGTATGGTGGATAATGATATTAAGACACTGTCACACAAACATCGCTAAATGGATTTGCAGGAAAAAATATACGTAGCGGGTCACCGTGGTATGGTTGGCTCGGCCATCGTGCGTGCTCTAAAAAAAGCGGGACACACGCAGATTATTGGGCGGACGTCGCAGGAACTCGATTTACGTGACGGTGCGGCCGTTAAAGAATTCTTTGCCCAAGAAAAACCGGTTTACGTTATTATGGCCGCCGCGCGAGTCGGAGGAATTCATTATAATTCCAACGCTCCTTACGATTTTATCTACGACAATTTAATCATGTCGACCAACGTGATTGACGCGGCGCGCCAAACTAAGGTCAAAAAACTATTATTCCTGGGCTCGAGTTGTATTTATCCGAAGCTAGCTCCCCAGCCCATTAAAGAGAGCTCACTTTTAACCGGCCCATTAGAAGCTACCAATGAAGCTTATGCCCTCGCAAAAATTGCTGGCATTAAACTCTGCACGTTTGCCCGCCAACAATACGGATGTGATTTTATTAGCGCGATGCCCTGTAATCTTTACGGCCCAGGCGACAATTTCAGTTTAGAAAACTCACACGTTCTCCCCGCCATCATTCGCAAAATGAATGAAGCAAAATTAAAGGGAGACACCGCCGTGAAATTATGGGGTACAGGTCTACCTTTGCGGGAATTTTTACACGTCGATGATCTGGCTCAAGCCTGCCTGCTTTTAATGGATAAGTATTCCGAGCCAGGCACGATTAACTTGGGTTCAGGGCAAGAGATTACTATTCAGGCACTCGCCGAAACCATTGCGATGGTTGTTGGTTATCACGGTAAACTGGAATTCGATAAATCCAAGCCCGATGGTACTCCGCGGAAAATTATGGATAGTTCTAGAATTCAAGCATTGGGCTGGACGCCTAAAACCTCTTTAAAGCAGGGCATCCAAGAAGTTTATCAGTGGTATCTCTGGAATGAATCCACCCTTCGAAAATAAATACATGGTCACCCTTTGTATTCCAGCTCGTCTTGCCTCTACACGATTACCGCGAAAAGTTCTTTTAGATCTCGGTGGTAAACCCGTTGTGCAACATGTCTGGGAGAGAGCCCAACAAGTAAAACAAGCTGAGCGCGTGGTGATTGTCACGGATGCTGAAGAAGTGGCCGAGGTCGCCCGAAAATTTGGTGCCGAGGTTTTGATGACTTCGCCCGACTGTCCATCCGGGACGGCCAGAATCTCCAGCATTCTCGATCAGTTGCCTGGTGATTTTTTTATCAACGTTCAAGGTGACGAGCCATTTATCGAGTCCTCGCTGCTCGACGATTTGATTACGTGTTGGAAGAAAACCCAGTGTTCTTTGGTCACGGCTGTTTCTAAAATTACTGACGTAGAACGTCTCCAGTCTTCCAGTGTGGTCAAAGTAGTCCGGGCGGAAAACGGCGAAGCCCTTTATTTTTCACGTAGCCCCATTCCTTTTTTTCGCGGCAAAGAAATTCAAGATTGGTTAAATGATTATTCCTATTGGTCGCACATCGGTGTTTATGGATACAATCGCGACGCTTTAGCCCGCTATCCCAAACTGTCTGCGACCACCCTGGAGTCGGTAGAATCTTTAGAACAACTAAGATTTTTAGCGCACGGCTTTAAATTTCAAACCATCGAAACGCATTATCACCCTGTTGCGATTGATACCGCTGAAGACTTAGCGGCTGCCCGAAAACTTTTAAAATAATTTATGACTACACCACTCCAGTCTGCCCAGTCGTTATTGAAAGCCGAAGCCGAAGCGTTGACCGAACTTTCCCAACGTCTTGACGGCTCGTTCACCAAGGTGGTTGATTTAATTGC
>JAEMQU010000028.1 GCA_016463705.1 Opitutales bacterium
CAATAAAAAAGCCCCGGGTGTCCGGGGCTTTTTGTTTAAGCACTTCGCAATTATGCGATGGTAACTTCTTTGCTGAGGTAAACGTCCTGAATGGTGTGCAGGAGTTTAGCGCCTTCGCTGATATCGCGTTGGAAAGCTTTGCGACCCGAGATGAGACCTTGGCCACCGGCGCGTTTGTTGATGACGGCCGTTTTAACCGCTTCTGCGAAGTCGTTACTACCGGAAGGACCACCCGAGTTGATGAGACCGATGCGTCCCATGTAGCAATTAGCGACTTGGTAGCGGGTGAGGTCGATGGGGTGATCGGAGCACAAGTCAGTGTACATGCGCTTATCGATTTTACCGTAAGAAGATTCAGTTTGTTGGATAGCGAGGTAGCCACCGTTATTTTCAGGAAGCTTCTGCTTGATGATGTCGGCACAGATCGTGACGCCGAGGTGATTAGCTTGGCCAGAAAGGTCAGCCGATACGTGGTAATCTTTATCTTTCTTAAAGGCGCTATTGCGAGTGTAGCACCAGAGAACGGTGGCCATACCTTGTTCGTGAGCCATTTGGAAGGCTTGCGATACTTCGATGATTTGGCGGTTGGTTTCAGGTGAACCGAAATAGATCGTCGCACCGACCGCGGCGCAGCCCATGTCCGCGGCTTGTTTGATGGTACCGTACATCACTTGGTCGCCGATGTTAGGGTAAGTGAGTAATTGATTATGGTTAATCTTAACCATGAAAGGAATTTTGTGAGCGTAGCGGCGAGAGACGCTGCTGAGTACGCCGAAGGTCGAACAGACGGCGTTACAGCCACCTTCGATGGCGAGCTTCACGATATTTTCACCGTCGAAATAAATCGGGTTCTTGGCGAAAGAAGCACCCGCGGAGTGTTCGATACCTTGGTCAACCGGGAGAATGGAAACGTAACCGGAGTTCGCGAGACGACCAGAGCCGTAGAGGCGTTGGAGGTTAGCGAGAACACGGTTGTTGCGATCAGAGGCGCTGAACGCGTGCTCAACCCAATCGGCACGAGGCAGGTGGATTTGCTCTTTTTTAATTTTCGGTGAATTGAAGCCCAGGAGGGACTCCGAATCGGTACCGAGAAGTTTTTGGATTTCGCTGTATTGGCTCATGGTAAAAAGTGTGCTTATAGATTGGGCAGACCCTCTACAAAAGGGCGATTCATGCCGTAGTCTTCAAGCCATAATTTAAAAACCCTCATAAAATGTCACCAGGCAGCACCTCGGTGAACCTTTTTAAGCGTTTCTTGACTAAATTTGCCAATCTTCGCCGGACGCGGAAGCGGGTCGGGCCAATCCGGGATGCGGAGCTATGACAACACGGAGAACGGCTTCAGATTCACCCGTGAGAGCTCGTGCACGTTTGACGGCCTTGGCCAACGCCGCGGTAGGATTCGATTCATCCCAGGGAATAAAATTATCTGTACCCACCGAGGTAATTAAATCGGCGTTCACGAAAATCTGTAAGGTGTCGGGCTTTAATTCACACAGAATCAAATGCCGATTTCCGGATTTGAGCGTTTCGGCTAAATCACGAAGCAATAAAACACCATTGGCATCAAGGTGGTGGGCTTCGCGGAATTTTAAAATAAGGACTTTAAGATTCGGATCAGCGGAAGCCCGGCGCAGGTGTTCGTGAAAAGCCTGCGTGGCGCCAAAATGCAAACTACCTTCAACGTGAAGAATAGAGATGCTGGTGGATGATTTACCGGGGGCGCGCTTTTTGATTTCACCGGTTTCCGAAAAATCGTATTCCACGATATCGGGCTGAGAAGTTTGACGAAGGTAAAAGGCAATAGCGACAGCGGTACCGAAGAAGATAGCGACATCGAGGGGCGCCAGCAAGGCGGTTAAAAAGGTGACGATAAAGACGACTCGATCCTGCGTGCCGGATTTTAATATTAATTTTATTGCGGAAAAATTCACTAATTCAATTTCTACTAAAATGACTAACATCGCCAAACTGGCGAGCGGTACGAGGGCCACCCACTTACTCATAAAATAAGCGAAGGCTAAAATGACGGTGCCACAAAATAAAGAAGCGTAGGCAGTTTTGGCGCCACTCGATACATTGAGTGCGGAGCGACTGATGGAACCTGAGGCTGGCATGCCGCCCGAAAAGGCGCAGGCAAGATTGGCCATACTGAGGCCGAATACTTCTTGATGTAAATCGGAGGGGCGCCCGGTTTTTAAGGCTGAAGCTCGGGCATTCGCGGTGCCTTCAATGATGATTAAAATGGCGAGTGCGAGAGCGGGTGAAAAGAGTACGGAGAGTTTTGCAGCTGAGAAATCGGGCAAGTAAATGGCCTTATCGGAATGAGCGGCATCGCCCACGTAACGGGTAATGTCGCGAATACTTCCTTGGGCCAGAGTGACGTTTTGCACAATGATGGCACCAAAAGTTGCTACTGTAACGGCACCGAGAATCGCTTTGCCCGTCCCGAAAGGCTTTTTCAATATGAAGAAGGTAATACCGGTGACGACGGCTAAGCCGAATCCAGGATTTAAGAGGATTTTGCCGGATTTTAAGATCTGCCAAATGACTTCGAATAGGTTGAGTCCGGCCAGTTCATCAGGCAGGCCGACGGTGTAAGGT
This sequence comes from Opitutales bacterium, assembly GCA_016463705.1. Taxonomy (GTDB): domain Bacteria; phylum Verrucomicrobiota; class Verrucomicrobiia; order Opitutales; family UBA953; genus UBA953. The sequence goes on from JAEMQU010000028.1 coordinate 2,605, forward strand.
AATTGTAGCGCGATTACGCGAAGCGCAGCGGCTGCGATGTAGGCAAAAATAACCGTACGCGGAACGAAGTCAGCAAACCCACTTAAACGTAACCAAGAAGCGAGGAGTAAGAAAACACCGGTCATTAATACCAATGTCGGTAAAGCTTCGGCGCGTAAATCGGGCGAGATGGCGCCGAGGCTGGCAAAGGTACCCAAGAGTAAAGCAGCGGAAGCATTAGTTGGCCCCGCCGATAAATTAGAAGATCCGGTAAAGATCGGGACAACGAAGGCAGCGACGCCACAGCCGACTAATCCGCACCAGACGGGAAGGCCTGCTTTCATCGCAAAGGCCATCGACATTGGAAAGGCGAGGAGGGCGACGTTAATGCCTGCTAGAAAATCTGCTTTTAAATTAGATTGAGTGACGCTGCGGGCCACATTACGAATCGCAAAAAATTCTGGGCGCGGGTGTGCTTTAATTTGTCGCCACAGATTCGCTATTGCGGAAAGGAACTGGTTGAAGGCGAAAGACACAACACCGATTTTGACCTTCTCGGCTGAGCATTCAACCGCTTTCTAAAAAATTTAATCGAAAGACTCGTTATCAATCTGATCGATGAGCGAGGATTGCAAAAGGCCGAAACAACTATAGCAGGCGAGGGCGTGTCTTTTTTCGCTCGGTAGGCTTTCGTCGTCCAAGTCTTCTAGGTCCTCTAATTGGCTGTTCGGAATATCGGAAAGTACTAAATCCTTTAAGGCAAAACGAACGGCTGAAAGGGCACGAAGGAAGGCGAGGGCTTGGGCTTTATTGCGAAGGACGATGATTGCGGGTTCGCCCTTGGCGGAGGCGAAGGCGGTCGCGAGGAGACGAGCTTCTTCGCCGGCTTGGGCCGATAAAGTTTCCGCCCAGTAGGTGGCAATTTCAGGATCGAGGTTGGGAATCTGGGCACGATTGACGGATACCCGCGCAGCCGCCGGGGCGATGAGTCTTAATAAGTCTGAAAGCACATTGCGTGCTTCAGCAGTCATCGAGAGGCGGAGCTCAGGCATCTTTTTCGAGTTGGGCCTGGAGGTGCCACTGTTGTAATTCGAGGGCGACCATTTCAGCTGGTTCGCGATCGCCACTCCAAACAATAGCGCGCCCATCGTTGTGAACGGCCATCATTAATTTTTGGGCGACCGTGCGATCGACCCGCAACACGGTCATAAAAGCAAGAATGACGTACTGTTGATAGTTGATGGGGTCATTGAGGACTAAAACGTTCCAACGCGTATCTAATTTCGGAACCGTTTCGGTTTTAATATTGGGCTGAATTTTTGTCTTGGCCATGTGGTACGAGCACTGCGGAGAGGTTAAGCGAATGTTCGAGTCGGCGCAAGCCGTCGCTGAGTTTTTTGCCGTAATCTTTTGCCCGTGGTCCGTGCGGACTTTGTTCTAATTCCCCTGCAAAATGAGCCAGGGTGGGGCAGGACATGAGGGCCAACATTCCCTTTAAATTATGGCATTCTTTGCTAATAGATTCTGGGTCAGCCCCATGCATTACCTGCTCGAATTGACCGATGAGGGATTGACTATGACGAAGAAAGATACGCCCGGCACACTTCAAGTCTTCGATTTCTTCTTCATCGGCGTCAAGCAGTGCAGTATGGAATTCATCGAGAGGACTTTGAGCATCGGTTCCGACAAATAATTGATTAATTCTAGTGATTAGTTCGGTACCGCGAATGGGTTTTTGAAAATAACCGTCTAAGCCAATCTCCTTAAGTTCATGGTTATTCTGGTCGGAGTAATTCATACCCGTGAGCGCGACTAATTTCGTGGGGCGACGCTGAGATTGAATCTCTTCCTCACGAATAGTTTTTACTAAACTCATTCCATCTAAAAGGGGCATTTGTAAATCAATCAGAACAAGATCGAAATTTTTGCTCTGCCATAATTCCAGGGCGGCTTGCCCATCCACCGTCGCCGTGACTTCGTGACCAGCGCTTTTAAGTCGGCGACACGTCACCTCGCGATTCACTTCATTGTCTTCGGCTAGGAGTATTTTTAACACGCGTTTTAAAATGGTTTCCTGGTGGTTGGATTTTAAGGCAGAGGTCTGATGAGAGGGTTGACCGAAGTAATTATTTAAGGCCGTTAACGTTAATGGTTTGGGTATTTGTTTGAGGCCGCGGAGGTGTAAATCGCGGTCCGCAAGCAAGATAATTTTATCTAAGGGAATGAGACTGAGGTTAGGGGCGGTGTCTTGAGGTAAATCAATGATCACATGCGTAAAGGGATTAAGCCCACCAAGAGATTGGTACCACAATTCTTCTGCTTCTTGATTGCTGGTAGCTAGAATAACTTGGGCGTTAGCACAGGTGAAATAATCGATGAGCCAATTTTGAACGTCGGCATGTCCACCCATCAGAAGAATTTTACTCCCCGTTAAATCGGCGCGATAATCGAATTCGCACTGCGGATTAGCATCGAGTTTAATCGACGCGATAAACTGACTGCCTTGATTAATTGCGCTGTTCACTTCGATTGATCCGTTCATGGCTTTGGTTAAATCCCTCACGATACTGAGCCCAAGTCCATGTCCGCCGAATCGTCTCGCGGTCGAATCTTCAGCTTGGGTGAAGGGTTCGAAAATTTTGCGGCATTGTTCGGATGAAATTCCTATACCGGAGTCCTGGACGGTGATGCTTACTAAATAATGAGACTCTTGCGCTTTAAAATCGAGGGTACAGTGAACGAAGCCTTTCTCGGTAAACTTAATTGCATTGCTGAGGAGGTTAATAATGAGGCGACGAAATTTCATCGAATCGCCCATCAGGCTGCGTGGAGCGTGGGGGCAGGCGAGGGCCACCAGCTCGATATTTTTACGCTGAGTGGCGGGGTAATTAAGTGTGACGATTTCTTCGAAGACTTCGACGGGGTCGAAAGCGGTTTTTTCTAAAACCACTCCACCTATTTCGTAACTAGAAAAATCGAGAACATCTTGGACGAGGTTTTTTAATTCATGGGAATAGTAAAAGACCTTTTGCAGGGTCAGGTCTTTTTCTTCGGTTTTAGATTCTAAATTTATTTCACACAGTCCGTGGATTATGCTCAGCGAATTACGAATCTCATGACAAATATTAGCGATAAAAAGCGATTTTTGTTTAAGTTCTTGTTGGGCTTTTTCGAGAGACGCCCCAAGCGCGCCGTCGGGGTGTGCAGAGCAGTCTGTTTTCACGAATAACCAAAGTTGTTTTGGATAGGTGTCATCTGACTTAATCACAATATCGAGAAATCCTTCATGTGCTTTAAGTAGACCCGTTTGGGCTTCAATTGTCCCCGACCAATCTGGACTGAGTTCTGGGCTGAACTGTGGAAAAATATTTTTTACTGATTCTCCCTCAAACGGTGACTCAATAAAAAGATTTTTGAATGAGTGACTGGCGTATAAAATCAAACCCGTCTTACTGAAGATCATGAACGGCCAGGGTAGCAGTTGCGGGAGTGAGTTTAATACTACCATAGCTTTCACCCTAAACTCTAATGCGGTTTTAGTATAAATAAAATCGACTAGGGTCTTTTCTCTAGTGAAAACCTTCGCCGGAACATTGAGATGGATTACCCAGACAAATCTGTCTAAAAATAGGCTACGAAAATTAGAGCATTAGTTCATTTAGCTTCACCTTCGTTTTCAGCAGTCGCTTTAGGGAAGAGTTTCTTTGATGAATTCACGTAACTTAAGAAGTATCGGCTGAGCTCCCTTCGCTGCCTTAGCGATGTATTCGTCTACGTCTTTAAATTTTCTCACAGCTTTTGTAAGAAATTAATATCCATATAGTACTTCTTATAATTTTTTGAATCTACGAGAACATCTATGTTTTTACTGGTAACAAACTTTTCGGTATTAATCCTGCCCCAAATATCTTCACTTTCAAAGATATAAATCGTTTGAGTTTCTGGGTCTTGCCACTGGCTTACGATAATGCATGGATGACTTCCGTTAGCTTGGAAACTTGTATTTATTTCTACTTTTTTAAATTCAGAGGAAATCTTTTTTCCATACTGGAGTAACCATTTTTTCTTCCTATTAAATCTGATTATATTACTAAGGAATATTCCACCCGAAAACGTGAAGATCGCGCCGATAAAACCCAGAGCTAAAACACCTAACCAATTCGACGTGAAATCATTTATTTTCGCGGAAGTTGGATTCGTCGGATTGTAATTAACTTCGACAGTCTCTCCTACTTGATAAGAGGCAGGATTACTACCCACGGATGATGTAAAATTAATTATCTGATTTTCAAGTGTGCGGAATTGTACCACCGGGTAGTAAGAACTGGAATCGGTAGATTGCTTAAGATCTAAACCGGTAACGGTTCCAGTACTTTTCAGGGATGATTGAAGGAATTGCTGATTACTCCTGTACACAAAAATCCCCCCGATAAGCATAGCGATGCCAACAAAAAATAAAATGGCACTGAGCAGCGGACTAGGATTACCTTTCATGATATGATTGCTCCTTTTTTGGGTTATGAAATCACTTTGACTTTTTATTCCGAACTTTTTCTTCACCTGTGCTCAGGAAGGGACTTGAACCCTTAAGCCCGTGAGGGCACTAGAACCTGAATCTAGCGTGTCTGCCATTCCACCACCTGAGCAATCGGTTGGGTGATTGAGCAAAGAATGTGAGCGAGGGGTGTCAAGGTCAGGGCTTGCGCAATGACTTCAACAGATAAACGCAGTCGAGATCCTTGGAAAACTTTTTGCCGACGCCTTTGAGCAGTCCGGCCTGTTTAAATCCGACCGACTCATGTAATTGAATACTGGCGCCTTGTTCTCCAGAAATCCGAGCAATCACCGATTGGTGGCCGAGTTCTTCTGCGAGTTTTAATAAGGCCTGTAAGAGCTTTTTACCAATGCCTTGGCGGTGAAACTCAGGATCCACAAAGACCGAGTCTTCGACCGTGGCTGCCCAGCCTTGGCGGCTATTGTAAGTAGAGAGTGAGCCCCAGCCGACGACTTTGTCCCCGATTTCGGCGACAATGACCGGGTGGGCGGGGGAGCGCGATTTGAGCCAATTTTTACGATTTTCTAAGGTTTCTTCGGTTAAATGCCAGGTACAGGTGCTATTCCGGACGTAATAATTATAAATTCGGTTAATTTCGGGGCAATCAGCCAACTTAGCTGGGCGAATTTGGGCAGTCATGGATGATTAACTTAGCCAAAACGCGACCTGCTACAAGTCTAGGAAATCCCGTTGACAGATGGGAGGGGGAAGCGTTTGTTGACCGACCTGCCGTATCACACGACCCCCTTACATATAGAAGACTATGAAAGTTTCATCCTCACTTAAATCGCTCAAAAAGCGTCACCCCAATTGCCAAGTTGTGCGTCGTAAAGGCCGCATCTACGTGATCAACAAGACTCATCCTCGCTACAAAGCACGCCAAGGATAAACTCACCAAACACCTGATTTATATGAAGAAAGAAGGCCATCCTGAATACAATCCTGTCGTCTTTATCGACGTTTCCACCAATCGCGAATTTCCTACACGTTCGACGATTAAGTCGAAAGAAACCAAAGTAATCGACGGCGTTGAACACTTCGTGATTCGTCGCGAGGTTACCATGGATTCGCACCCCGCTTACACCGGTGAGAAGCGCTTCGTGGATTCCGCGGGTCGCGTTGAGAAGTTTAATACTAAGTTCAAACGCGCTGTTAAGTAATTAGAATTTTGGATACAAATAAAAGGCCGCCCTGGTTAAACCACGGCGGCCTTTTTGTTTTAATATTATTTCAGGGAGTTTGGGTTTTTAAGATAGGCCGATCTCCGAAACTGCAAAAATTTATGGAAATAGGGCATTTTTAATGATAAATTTCAACAAACCTATAAATCTCAAAATAGGCGTTTTTATTGGTTAGAATTGTGAATAACATGGCTAATCAATGTGAGCAAAGTGTGAGTTTGATAGAAATTCAGCAATTTGTGCTTGATTTAAGACCCCGACTGTTACAAATGTGTATCCGCTATGAAGCATATCCTACCTATCATCACCCTCACGACCCTCACTGCTGCAGCTTTCGCTGACGCAGGTGCCGCTGCTCCTGCAGCCGCTGCATCCGGTCTCTCCTACAACCGCGTC
>JAEMQU010000054.1:0-1670 GCA_016463705.1 Opitutales bacterium
ACCTTACCTCGCGTCTCCGGGCGTTGACGCATCCCGCACACTTTGGTGCGAAGTTCCAAGTTTTACAGGGTATCCGATAAAATAACTGAACTTTTTTGAAGCTCTCACTCGACCTTAGCGGAACAAACGGTTGAGTAAGTTGTAACCCTACTGTCTGCATGCGGTCCCTTTATCTATACGTTGTCGCACTCTTTTTAAGTGTACCCTTTTGCCAGGCAAAGAATGAGTTGATTCAGGATTTTGAAGGCGACGGTTTTGATAGTTGGCAGGCGACGGGTTCGGCTTTCGGGCAATCACCCGTTGAGGGAAGAATGGATGGACTCGTGGGTGAGCTTCGTGGATATTCCGGAAATGCCTTAGTAGGTTCGGCGAGTGGAGGTACTGTTGCGACTGGTTCGCTGACTTCACCGGAAATTATCATCAGCCATCCGTACATTGCTTTTTTGGTGGGTGGTGGAAGCAGCCCAAAAAATTTGGCCGTGGAGTTGTTCGTTGATGATAAAGTCGTACGCACCGCTACTGGACATAATGGCCTGACCTTGCGTAGGATTGTTTGGAACGTGGCTGAATTTAAGGATAAAAAAGCACGGATACGTATCGTCGACCAAGAGAAGGGTGATTGGGGATTTATTGCGGCGGACCGATTTGTTTTTTCCTTAACTGAAAATCCCACCCTTCCGATGGGTGGCCGCCCCAAGCCCCGGCTTGATGGCAATTTGATTCCGGTGCCCAACGAGGCGAGTGCAGCGATTTTACCTGGTCTCAAGCTGTCCGTCGTCGCCAGTCACGTAGCGACCGGCGTGAGTTCGCCCACTTCATTTTCAATCGCCTCGGATGGCCGCCTTTTCGTTGCGGAAACTCATCGCTACCATCACGGTATCGAAGATGATAGAGCTAATCTTCACTGGTATCATGATGATTTAGCGAACAGCACGAACGAGGATCGGCGCAAAATGTTAGAGAAGTGGTCCAGTAAGAAACCGGCTAATTGGTACACCCAAGAGTCCGAAAAAATTAGAATTTTAAGTCAACCTACGGCCGATGGCTCGTTTGCCAAGTCGTCGATTTACGCGGATGGATTTAATGACATGCTCGATGGCACAGGGAGCGGTATTTTGGTTTATGGAGATACGGTTTATTATGAGTGTATTCCTAATATCTGGGTCTTACGCGATTCGCCTGGTGGCAATAAACCTCAAGCAAGAAAAGTTTTACAGGATGGCTTTGGCGTAAAGGTTTCGCTGACGGGACATGATTTAAGCGGCAGTGTGATCGGCTACGATGGTCGGATTTGGGGTTCAGTCGGTGATCGCGGATTTAATTTAACAACTCGCGAAGGAAAAAAATATAATTCTAAAAATAAAGGAGCCGTATTTCGTTTCGAACCCGATGGGTCTCATTTCGAGGTCATTCATACTGGATTAAGAAATCCGAAGGAAATCGCTTTTGATGAATGGGGTATTTAGTGACCGTGGATAATAATTCCGATCAAGGCGACGAAGCACGTATCGTGACTATTGTCGAAGGCGCCGATTCCGGTTGGGAGATGGAGCACCAAGCGATGCATACCTTTCACCGTGAGATCGGTTTAGAGGTTCGTCCGCCTTCACGCTGGATGACCGAGAGAATGTGGGAATTACAAAACTCTCAACAGCCCGCATACATTATTC
>JAEMQU010000054.1:1680-2195 GCA_016463705.1 Opitutales bacterium
GGTTATATTTGTGCTGGTCCCTCGGGCTTAACTTATCATCCAGGGGTGGGTTTCTTAGATTCCGAAAAAGGCTTTTTCCATGTGTGTGATTATCGTGGAGCCACTCCCGCTTCTGGTGTTTGGTCATTCCGACTCGAGCCTCAAGGCGCGGGAATGAAGTTGGTCGAATCGCATCAACTCATCTGGGGAATTGCCGCTACGGACGTGGACTACGACTGGCAGGGGCGGGTTTTAGTTTCTGATTTTATTGGAGGCTATGAATCCCATGCCGATGGTCGCATCGTTGCGCTAGAAGTGAGTCAGCCCAAAAACCCTGGAGCGGCTGGGGAGGTTAAAAAAATAATCCATGCAGACTTCGGCAAAAAATCTCCGAATGAATTAGCGAAGTTATTGGCTCATGCCGATAAGCGTGTGCGACTGTTTGCTCAGCTTGAATTAAGCCGTCGCAGTGAGGCCTTGGATTTATTCACTCAAGCCACTCAGTCATCCCAGGCACTTGAACGACTTCATGGTGT
>JAEMQU010000015.1 GCA_016463705.1 Opitutales bacterium
ATTAAATTCGATGGTTTTTTTGTAGTACTCGATTGATTTGGCATACTGACCTAACTTCTGAAAAACATTCCCTAAATTATAACAAGCATCGGGTGAGTTTGGGTTAAGCAAAATTGCTTTTTCAAAAAACTCCACTGATTGATCCGGCTTACCTAAATCATTCAGGGCGGTACCCAGATTAGAAAAATAATTTGAGTTTAGTGGGTCAGCCTCGGTGGCCCTCTTGAAACAATCTACCGCTTGCGCAAAATCTTTTTCTTGCGCGTAAAGTATTCCTAAATTTTGCAGGGACTCCGCATGGCGAGGCCATAACCCAAGTAGTTTTTTGTAGGACTCCTTAGCATTTCCGAATTGGCCTGAGCGGTGCAAATTCAATGCCTCAGCAAATTGGTTTTGAATATTGTGGGTTTGTGCGTCCATTTAGATTGTATCTCTTATAGGGAAAAATAAATACCGATAACCTGTAAACATAAATTCGCGTAAAGTGCGGCCACTACATCGTCCATCACGATGCCGATGCCCCCAGGTGCTTTTTCGATCCAGCGAATTCCCAAGGGTTTAACGATGTCGAAAAAGCGAAATAGCCCAAAACCGAGTAAGACCGTGATAAACCCCAACTTCGTTCCTAAATGTAGATGAGGGTTTAAGAAAAACACCAAGGGCATCGCCACCATCTCATCTAAAATAACTTCCGAAGGATCTTTTTTCTTAAGGAGTTCAGCCGCGACACCACAAATAAAAATCGCCGCAAGAATGACTAATCCATTAAAACAGATTTCGTGAATCCAACCGCGCGGGGTTGCTAAATTTTGCACCACCAGTGCCCACCAAGCTAAACCCACCGCCGAACCCCAAGTGCCCGGTGCCTTTAATTTTCCCAACGGACCCAGTGTGGCAAGGGAGACGATCATTCAGACAGGCCGGGTAAATGCCGGCGGTATCGAATTAAATAACTCGCTCCCGAAATAACGGTCAGAGCAACCGAGAGCCAAAACAGACTCATGATAATGACCTCCCAGCGCTGATGCCACAGTGCCGATAATTTCCAGTGCGTCTCATACGCACGGAGTCCAATCAAGTGCCCGATTGCAATGATCTGGAGAAAGGTTTTAATTTTTCCTAATCGCTCAGCTTCCAGAATTTGACCACGTGCGGCCGCCACCAAGCGCAGACCTGTAATCAAGAACTCACGCATTAAAATTAAGATGACGCCAAAGGCGGCAATCAGGGCACTCGATTGACTGGGTATTTTTTCGACCCCTTGATCGTCCCACTGCTTGACCGGCAAACAATCCGTCGCCGCCATAGCTACCAATAATCCAATGATGAAAATCTTGTCGACCAAGGCGTCCATCAATCGACCAAAGTCGGAAACCGCGCCCAATTTTCGGGCAACCCAGCCATCAAAGATGTCCGTCAGAGCAGCGACAATGAAGAGGGCCAAGGCAGCACTGGCCCAGACTCCCGCCCAATACGTCCATATAGCTATTAAAAACACGGCCGGTAGCCGTGCCGCAGTCAAAATATTGGGGATTTGGCGAAGAAACTGCATGCAGGCTTGCGGTGATAATGTTCTCAGATGAAAGTAACCCGCAACAGGAAAACAATGGCCAGCAAACTTCGAATCGCCGTATACCCCGGCACCTTTGACCCCATCACGCTCGGACACCTCGATGTTCTAAAACGTGGCTCCAGATTATTCGATCGCGTCATCTTAGCCGTTGCCCCGAGCGACTCCAAAAATCCTTGGTTTTCCTTAGAAGAACGATTGGAAATGGCGCGTGAAGCGACGAAATCGATGAGTAAAATAAAGGTGGCCGTGCTGGATGGCCTTACCGTGGAATTCGCCCAGAAACATGGAGCCATTGCGATTATCCGCGGACTCCGTAAATTCAGCGATTTTGAATTCGAGTTCGACCTAGCCCACGCCAACCGCCTCATGGCCCCCAAAATCGAGACGGTTATCTTAATGCCAAGCCAAGATCAGTTCATCACGTCATCGTCCTTCGTTAAAGACATCGCACGGCATAAACTGTCGCAAGCCGCCGCATTCGTCCCTCCGTGCGTGCTCCCTAGACTCAAAAAACGCTTAAAATAAGCGAAAAAGAGCCTTCCTACGCTGTTGACCGTGGGGAATTGTTTCGTTTGCTCTACCCTTCCTTCGGTCTAACACCGGCCCGCGGTCATTCTATCTCTCTACCCATCATCTATCTATGGACATTAAAATCCAAACTACCAACCCAACGCGCCGCAATGTCACCGTGACTATTCCCGCCGCCGACGTCGCCTCTACCGAAAAAGAAGTGATCAAAGGTTTCGTCCGCGAAGCTGCCCTTCCTGGCTTCCGCCCAGGCAAAGCGCCCGAAGCCGTCGTCCGTCAAAAATACGGCAAAAATATCGACGAAGAAGTAAACCAACAACTGGTCTCCAAAGGCTACGAACGTATCCGTGAAGAAAAATCTTTTACGGTCTACACTTTAGCCGACGTCAAAAAAGGCGAAATCACCAAGGGTAAAGATTTTATCATCGAATACGAAGTCGACGTACTTCCTGAATTCAAAACCCCTGATTGGAAAAAAATCAAGGTCGCCAAAGAAGAAGTCAAAGTCACCGATGCAGATATCGATGAGGGTATCCAAAAAATCTTACTACAGCGCGCTCGTTTCGAAAAAACTGAAGCTGCCGCAACCAAAGGTGATTATGTTCGCTTAAGCTACACGGGTACTATCGACGGCAAAGAGGTTAAAGAATTAGACGCCGAAGCGGGCACACTCGCCGGAGCTGAATCCACCTGGGAAGAAGCCGGAGCCGACAACGAAATCGTCTCCATTCCTGCAATTTCAAAGGCGATTGTTGGCCTCAAAGCCAATGACACTGCGAAGGCTGATTGGACTGTTCCCGCCGATCACGCTCGTGAGGCACTCCGTGGTAAAAAAATTATTTACAGCATCACCATTTCGGAAATTCGTACCAAGCAACTCCCGACGTTAAACGAAGAGTTCTTCAAATCCATCGGAGTAAAAGACGAAGCGGAACTTCGTTCTGAATTAACAAAAGGCATCGAAGGAACGAAAACACAACAAGCTGAAACCGCGCGCCGTGAAAAAGCGGTAGAAACTTTAGTCGCTGGCTTAGAACTTCCTTTACCAAAGTCCGCGGTTGATTCCGTGGCGAGAGACCTATTCATCCAGTACGCGCAAATGAGAATGCGTTCGGGCATGCAACCCGGCGAACTCGAAACCAAGCGCGATGAAATCATTGAAGAAGCGCGCAAGGCCGCCGAAGTGCGCGTTCGCGCGCAAGTCGTCCTCTCCCGCATTGCGGAAGAAGAAAAAATCGACCTCACCCAAGAGGAATTCAGCCAGGCGATCATCAACATTGCTTACGCGGAGAAAACCCCTCCTGAAAAACTCGTTAAAGACCGCAAGCGCCTCGCCATTATCCGTCGCGATGCGATGCTCAATAAGGCCTTGGATCTCATTTTAGGCGAAGAAAAGACTGAATTGGTTGAGAAATCCTAAGTCTAGGGTTACTATCACACTTACTCCTATGTCCTACATTATTCCAAACGTTGTTGAACGAGATGCACGCGGTGAAAGAGCGTGGGATATTTACAGTCGCCTCCTCAAGGACCGCATCATTTTCCTCGGGGCTCCTATTTATGATGACGTCGCTAACGCCGTCATCGCTCAACTATTATTCTTACAAATGGAGGATCCTAAAAAAGATATTTCCATTTATATTAATTCTCCCGGTGGCTCCATCACCGCCGGCATGGCCATCTACGATACCATGAATTTCTTGAGCTGCGAAATTAACACCTATTGCATCGGGCTTTCCGCCAGTATGGCCACCGTGCTACTCACCGCCGGCACGAAAGGTAAGCGCCACGCTCTCCCTAACTGCCGGGTGATGATTCACCAACCGAGCGGTGGTGCGACGGGACAGACTTCTGATATCTCCATCGCAGCCAAAGAAATTCTTCGCTGGCGCGACACTTTAAATCATGTGCTCGCTAAACACAGCGGAAGAACTCCTGAAGAATTACAGCGCGACTCCGACCGAGATTACTACATGACCGCCGAACAAGCTAAAGCGTACGGATTGGTCGATCACGTCGTTTTACCCAAACAAAATAAGGTCTAATCACGATGTCAGGTTCTCAAGCAGACACCTGTTCATTCTGCGGCAAACCAGCTAGCCAAGTCGGCAAACTGATTGCTGGACCTCATGGCGTAGGTATTTGCGATAAGTGTGTCACTACCTGCGGTCATTTAATTGAACGTGAAAAAACGCGCGACGGAAAAAGCTCAGCCACGGGACCGTCTCTACAGGGCACTGCGCCCAAAACTCCTTTAGCTCCAGTAAAATTAATTACGCCTTCTGAATTAAGAGCCGAGCTGGATACCCACGTCATTGGACAAGATCACGCCAAAAAAGTTTTATCGGTGGCCGTCAATAATCACTACAAGCGACTCAACGATCGCCTCGCCCAAGCCCGCGGAGATAAAAAAGGCGAACTCAGCGAAGTTGAATTAGATAAGAGCAATATTCTTTTAATCGGTCCGACGGGTACTGGAAAAACTTTGTTGGCCAAAACTTTGGCTAAGATGCTCGATGTGCCCTTTGCGATTGCGGATGCCACCACGCTCACCGAAGCAGGCTATGTTGGCGACGATGTTGAAACCGTCGTTTTGCGCCTTCTGCAATCGGCGGATATGGATGTTGAGAAAGCTCAACGGGGTATCGTTTTTATTGATGAAATCGATAAAATCGGACGTAAATCCGATTCGGCATCCATCACCCGCGATGTCTCAGGCGAAGGTGTCCAACAAGCTCTTTTAAAATTGTTAGAGGGTACGATTTGTAACGTTCCCCCTGCGGGCGGCAGAAAGCATCCCGAGCAGCAATGCATCCGCGTCGATACTAGTGATATTTTATTTATCGCAGGCGGCGCGTTTGTAGGTCTCGATCGCTTAATTGCCAAACGAGCAGGCACCAAAGCATTAGGATTTATTCATGGTGGAAATATTCCGCCAAAACTTTCCGCTGAAGAAGTTCTCGCGGGATTACAACCCGAAGACCTTTTCTCCTTCGGCATGATTCCTGAATTCGTCGGCCGTCTGCCGGTGATTTCTGTTTTAGAACCATTAAGCCGAGATGCTTTAGTAAGAATTTTAACTGAGCCCAAAAATGCGGCGACGAAGCAGTATCAAAAATTATTTTCCATGTCGGGCGTCCATCTCGAGTTCACCCCCGCTGCACTTGAAGCATTAGCGGATCGAGCTTTAGAACTGGGCACCGGAGCGCGCGGATTACGTTCTGTCCTAGAAGGCATCCTTCTCGAAACGATGTATCACTTACCTGAAGCCGTTGCTGGATCAAAATTTACTGTAACCCCCGAAGCGGTGCGTGGCACCAATCCCGTTGCGGTCACCCCACCCACTAAGGCCAATAAAAAGAGTGCTTAAATGATTGTTTATCCTGCCATTGATATTCGTAACGGCCGATGCGTTCGACTCAACCAAGGTCGCGATGATGCCCAAACTTCTTACTACGAAAATCCCGTCGAACCAGCAGAGCAATTCACCCAAGCGGGCGCCGAGTGGATTCACGTGGTGGACTTAGATGGTGCCTTTGGTGGAGCGCCCCGTAATTTAAATATCTTACAAAAAATTTCCTCACTCGGTCCGAAAGTTCAGTTTGGAGGCGGCATGCGCGATGCCAAATTAATCGATGCCGCGCTTACCGCGGGAGCCTCTCGTGTTGTTATTGGAACTCGGGCTGCGACCGACTCACAATTTCTGCAAGAGATTGCCCAATCACACGGGAAAAAACTAGCCATCGGGATTGATGCAAAAGATGGACTCGTGGCGGTTAAAGGTTGGACGGATGTCACCCAATTAAACGCCATCGATTTCGCGGTCACGGTCAGTCAGTTGGGCATTTCAACCGTGATCTATACCGATATCGCGACGGACGGGATGCTCACGGGTCCGAATTGGAAATCACTCGAGGCCTTACTTAAACGCTGCACTTGTGGCGTGATTGCATCGGGAGGCGTAGCCAGCGCGGCGGACGTGGCTAAACTCGCACAACTTTCTAAAGCCTACCCTCATTTAGTGGGAGTCATTGTCGGCAAAGCACTTTACGAAGGCCGCACGAATGTGCCCGAATTATTAAAAGCGAGTCGCGCTTAAAACCCAATAAATAGTGGTTAATAGGGCGGAGTTGTCACATTCCTGTGCTTGCCATATTGGTGTGATTTAACAGGCTTTGAGCCCTATGACTATCGTACGTCACCTCTTTACCTTTCTCATTTTTACCGCTTCGATTTTCGATGCTCACGCTGCTAATTTAACCGCCGCGCAAATCATCGAAAAGGCCCGGAGTGCGGCGGCCAAAGAACCCAAGTTCCTGGAACGCGTCCAAGGCTTACATTTTGAAATCAAATTCGTTAGTCCGGAAAATAAACCAGTAAGCTTCACCATGATCCAACTGGTCGGTCCTAAATCTCGTCGCGAGCTTTCCTACAACGAAAACTATACCGTAGAGGTTATCACCGCCTGCAATGGACTCGAAGCATGGAAATCGACACGTGAAATTGGCGGGCAAAAGAGAGCTCAAAACCTCATCATTCCTTACGATCAAGTCGCCATCCTACGGGATATGACGATTAACGACTTAGCTTTTTACAGTGCACCAGCCGAAGGCACCGGTTCGGTGAGTTACCTGGGGACGGACGAAATCAATGGCAAAAAAGTTCATTCCGTGGAGTATAAATTTGATTCCGGTTTCAAAATCATTCGTCACTTCGGCGTGAACAATTTCGATTTAGTAGCCTACGATCAAAAAAGTGCCAAAGGAGAAATCTACCGCCAGCAAGTTGAAGAAACTGAGTGGATTGAAGGCGTCTGCTTCGTGAAACGTGAAACTATTTTAATGAATGGCAAAAAAGTATCTGAAGCCATTTACGAAAAAACCGTAGTAAATCCCGAGGTCGGTGAGAGTTCCTTCGCCTTCCCTATCAAATAAATAATGGCATTTCTCCGGGCTAACGAAAAAGACTTTGAAAAAAAGTTGCGTGCTTTTGTCGGCACCGGCGAAGCCTCGGCTGATGTTTCCAAAACCGTCGCTGCAATCATTGATGACGTCAGAGCCCGTGGCGACATCGCCGTACTGTATCACACGGCGCGACTCGACCACGCTAAATTAAATATCCGTCAAATCCGCGTCCCCGAAGAACATTTAAAAAAGGCGGTCAACTCGCTGAGCCCCGAGAAAAAGAAAAGTATTACGGAGGCCGCTAAGTGTATCGAAGATTTCCATAAGCGTACGCTCCCGAAAAACTGGAAGGCAAAAAATCCTCACGGAGCAACCGTCGGGGAAAGATATCATGCCATTCATCGCTGTGGTCTGTACATTCCAGGCGGCCAAGTGCCCCTGGTCTCAACGGTGCTTATGACAGCTATCCCCGCTAAGGTAGCCGGCGTGCCTGAAATCTGCGCATGCACTCCGCCAGGCGCCGACGGTAAAATAAATTCGGATATTCTGGCAGCACTCTATCTTTGCGGCGTTAAAGAAGTCTTTGCAATCGGCGGAGCCCAAGCCATCGCCGCCATGGCCCTCGGCACCGACGCCGTGAAGCCCGTTGATAAAATCTTCGGACCAGGAAATGCTTATGTCACCGAAGCAAAACGCCAACTTTTTGGACGCGTGGGAATCGATCTCTTACCTGGTCCCAGCGAAGTGATGATTATCGCAGATCGCACCGCTAAGCCCGCATGGGTTGGGGCGGATCTGTGCGCTCAAGCCGAACACGGTAGCGGAAAAGAAAAACTTTATTTGGTCTGCGATCATGAAGCACTAGCTCAACGTTGCCTCTCTGAAGCACGTACTCAATCGAGCACCCTTCAACACGGTGAAAAAATTCGTAAGGCTCTCGATCTAATGACCTGTGTTATCTTAGTGCCAAAAATCGAAGAGTCTGCCCGCGTCGCCAATCTCGTCGCCCCTGAACACCTTGAACTCATGGTCGCTGCGGGAAAAATTAATAAACTTTCCGAAGCGATTACCACGGCTGGAGCCATTCTCATAGGTCACCACACACCCACCGTCTTAGGCGATTTTACTGCGGGCCCCAGCCATACTTTACCGACTGGTGGCACCGGAAGATTTTTCAGCGGACTTCGCGTTCCCGATTTTCTGCGTCGCACGAGCCTTGTTCGTTACGATGAAGCCTCGCTCAAAAAAGCAGCCTCCGTCGTTGAGGCATTCGCTAAGATGGAAAGCTTAGACGCGCACGGAAAGTCGCTGAAGGCCCGTTTAGCCTAGCCTTTTAATTTAGCCAAAACTTGAGCGTGCAATAGCGGAGCGGCGGCAATGACATTGCCACTCTTCAACGCGTCGCCGCCGTGCCAATCTGTTACCTTAACTCCTGCGCCTTTTAAAATAGGAAGCACGGGAATAAGGTCCCAGGGATTTAAAATCGGATCAGCCATCACATGAGCACGTCCGCTCGCGACGAGCATATAGCCATACCCATCGCCCCAAGTGCGCGTATGGGTGACGGTACTCGCTAAAGAATTCCACTGTGCCTGCGGTTGATATTTTTTAATATTATCAAAATCCGACCCCACGACTACGGCGTCTTTTAGGAGGACCTCCTTCGCTCGTACGATATGACCGTTCAGTTGAGTGAAAACTCCATTGCCCATCATTCTTTCATTGAGCACGGGCTGATCAATTAATCCAAGCAGCGGCTGACCCTGGTATTTTAAGCCGATTAAAATCGTGTAAAGAGGAACGCGAGAAAGAAAAGATTTTGTACCGTCGATGGGATCGAGCACCCAGCAAAATTCAGCGTCCGCATTTTCCGCGCCAAATTCTTCACCTAAAATTCCGTGATTCGGATAAGCTTTTTTAATCAGAGCGCGCATGACTTCCTCCGCTTCACGATCCGCCAGTGTCACCGGTGTGCCGTCACCTTTGATTTCAATCGAGGTGTCGTCGTGGGCATGTGCCTTTAAAATACCAGGACGGGCAGCGTCGGCCAAAACCTCGGCAAACTTGAGTAGCTCTACTTGATGGGCCTCGGATAGCATCAAACAAAGGGTAAGGCGAAGAGGTCGACCCTCCAAGCGAAAACCATCAAAGATTAATCATCGTGAGCGTTTGACCCATAGAAGTCGTGCTTCAAGGTAAGGTGTGGACCCAAAAACTGATAGACTCATTACAGCGAGACATCGACCCAATCGTCGCCCAGTGATGCACCAAAGTTGGGATGATTTGATTTTTTTACATTGGGCCTGCGATCCACAAGAAATTCAGTCACGTCTGCCCCAAGGGCTCTTCGTGGATACTTTCGAATCACAAGCGCACATCAGTATTGTGGGTTTCAAAATGAATAATGTACGACCGTTTAACCTACCCGCACTCCCCTGGTTATCTTTTTTTAACGAACTCAACGTTCGCGTCTACGTCGTTGATCGCCAGGGAGTACCTGGAGTTTATTTTTTCTCATTGGATTGCGACTGTTGGCCGGCGGTCGCGATTGCCCGGAAGTTTTTTAGTTTAAATTATGTTTCAACTAAAATGAATTTTAAGACTGATCAAAATAAATATCAACTCACCGCCCAAAGAAAAGAAAGTGCGCTGATTGCGCAGTACGCCTGGCAGACTGAAAATCCTGTTCAAAAAGCGGTTCCCGGTACGCTGGCTTTTCATTTAACTGAGCGGTACAACTTCTTTACCGAGAAAAACGGTCAACTTTTACGGGGGCAGGTTCATCACGAGCCCTACGAGTTAATCGATACACATTGCACCGAATACAGTGAAGCGCCGATCGCTTGGAATAATTTTTCTCGTCCACAACGTCCGCCTGATTTAGTCCATGCTTGCCGAGGGGTTAAAATCCAAGCCTTCTCATTAGTGAAAACAGATGCGTAAGAAACTTACAGCTTATCGCCACGCCGTCTGGGACTGGAATGGCACGTTGCTCGATGACACCTGGCTTTGTTGTGAGGCGCTCAATCAATTATTGTCCGCAGAAAAGCGGCCACGTTTGGAAACCGACCGTTATCGAATGATTTTTGAGTTCCCCGCCATCAAGGTCTACGAGAAATTAGGTTTTCCGATTGCGGGTGGAAATTTTGAGGCACTCTCCGCGCGCTTCATGGATGCCTACGAAAATCAGAAATCGAAGTGCGTGCTACACTCTCAAGCGATGGAAGTCCTAAATCGACTTTCCGGTCATGGTTTATCGCATTCAATCCTCTCCGCTTACGAACATCGGCTCTTAGAGCAGACTCTGACTGATCACGACGTTGCCCATCATTTTGTTAAAATCAGTGGCAGTGGTGACATCTATGCAGGCAGCAAAGAAAGTAGAGCTCGAGCCCACCTAGATGATCTCGCACATAAACCTGATGAAGTTGTTTATATTGGCGATACCGCTCATGACCTTGATGCCGCTAAGGCAATGGGGGCGGATTGTATCTTAATTGCTCATGGCTATCAGCATCGCGACAACCTTGAGGGCCTGGGGGCAAGAGTGGTCGATAGTTTTGAAGAATTGTTAAAAGAAATCTAAGAAGGGACCTTAAAAATTAAAGGTCCGAAAACGTGTCTGGTGACCGCGTTTTTATTGCCCTTAGTTCAAGCTTAGTGCTAAATTAATTATACCCCCATTACCGTCACTATGAGCGATTCGATACCTAACTTACTTATTTATTTAATCATCGCAGGCCTCTCGGTTGCTTACTTTATTTTTAGAAAAAAAGCGACGTCACCCGGACTTAGCGAAGAAATGGCCGACGTGCAAAATGCGGCGGCGGAGGGCTTCGGTGCATCCGAACAAGTTTTTCCGCCCTCAGCAGAGTTCGTCGCCAAAGCACGCGTCAAGGGAATGGATGGATATAAAAAACTTTATCGAGAATCCATTGAGCATCCTGAAAAATTCTGGGCCGATGAAGCGAAGGAACTTACCTGGTTTGAGCCTTGGACTAAAGTTCTCGACGAATCTAAAAAGCCTTTCTTCAAATGGTTCGTAGACGGTAAAACAAATATTTGTTACAATTGCATCGACGCTCAGATTAAAAAAGGCCTTGGAGAAAAAGTAGCGATTGTTTTTGAAGGTGAGCCCACCCAGAACGGAGCAGCGACTGAAGTGCGTCGAATCACTTATAAAGAATTACTCGTTGAGGTAAGTCGCTTTGCCAATGTCTTAAAAGAACTAGGACTCCAAAAAGGTGACACCGTGGCCATTTACATGCCCATGGTTCCCGAACTCGCGTTTGCCGTACTAGCGTGTGCACGCATTGGAGTCGTTCACTCCGTAGTGTTTGGTGGATTTTCTGCGGAGTCGATTCGTGATCGCGTTAATGATGCTAAATCAAAAGCCGTGATTACGATGGATGGCGGATACCGTCGTGGAAAATTCTTAGCCTTAAAACAAACCGTCGATGAAGCGGTGCAAGATTGCCCAACCTGTGAACGCGTATTGGTTTTACAACGCCACGCAGGAAAACCCGATGCAGCCTGTGCGATGAAGGCCGGGCGTGATGTTTGGTATCACGACGTCGCCTCAAAAGTTAGCAGCGATTGTCCGGCCGTTTGGCAGGAATCGAATGAAATGCTTTTCTTAC
This sequence comes from Opitutales bacterium, assembly GCA_016463705.1. Classification (GTDB taxonomy): domain Bacteria; phylum Verrucomicrobiota; class Verrucomicrobiia; order Opitutales; family UBA953; genus UBA953. The sequence goes on from JAEMQU010000015.1 coordinate 11,646, forward strand.
TTTATACTTCGGGCTCCACCGGAAAACCGAAAGGCATCATTCACGGAACGGGTGGTTACATGCTACAAGCTTACACCACGAACAAATATGTTTTTGATTTAAGGAATGATGATTTATTCTGGTGCACCGCCGATGTGGGTTGGGTCACTGGTCACACCTACGTAGTTTACGGTCCACTTTTAAATGGCGCTTCCGTATTAATGTATGAAGGTGCGCCCGATGCTCCAGACTACAGCAGATTCTGGAAAATCGTCGAAGACCACAAAGTCACCGTCTTCTACACCGCGCCTACGGCGATTCGTGCCTTTATGAAATGGGGCGATGAGTGGGTTAAAAAACATAATCTCTCGTCACTGCGCTTACTGGGATCGGTGGGTGAACCGATTAATCCCGAGGCTTGGTTATGGTACCATCGTAACATCGGCGCTGAGCGTTGTCCGATTGTGGATACTTGGTGGCAGACCGAAACAGGCGGACACATGATTACGCCTATTCCGGGATGCACGCCCACTAAACCAGGTTCGGCTACTCTTCCCTTCTTTGGCGTCGATGCAGCTGTTTTAGATGAGCAAGGTAACGAAACCGACAGCGGTATTCTGGCGATTCGTAAACCATGGCCAGGGATTACCCAAGGAATTTTCGGAGACGAGAAACGCTACATCGAAGCTTACTGGAGTCGCTGGAATGGCGCTTACTATTTCCCCGGAGACGGAGCAATTAAAGATAAAGATGGATACCTCTGGATCACTGGACGAGTGGATGACGTGGTTAATGTATCCGGTCACCGCATCGGAACTGCGGAACTTGAAGCCGTCTTTATTGAGAACGCAGCTGTCGCCGAATCAGCCGTGATTGGCGTTAAACATGAACTTAAAGGCCAGGGCTTGATGGCATTCGTCATCCTTAAATCCGCCGCCGCGAAAACGGTGAATGAAGAAACCTTAGCTAAAACACTGAATGGCATGGTCGATACGAAAATCGGTAAATTTGCCCGACCAGAAAGAATTGTATTTGTCTCTGATTTGCCCAAGACTCGCTCAGGTAAAATCATGCGTCGATTACTTCGAGATATTTCTGAGGGGCGAGAACTAGGAAATGTCTCCACCTTAGCCGACCCAGCGGTCGTTGAATCGATACGTAATAAATTTAACAATAAATAATATGAAAAAAATCCTCTCCCTACTTTTAGTCTTTATCACGACGCAGGTCTTGGCGCTGGATGTGGGCGACAAAGCCCCAGCCACCCGTCCCAAAACTCAAATTAAGGGCGAAGCGGTTAAAGCTTTTGAAAAAGGTAAGCTCTATATTTTTGAATGCTGGGCGACGTGGTGCCCGCCTTGCGTGTCCGCTATCCCCCACCTCAATGAATTAAATAAAAAAATGGGGCCGAAGGGCGTAGTGATTACGGGAGTGAATGTTTGGGAAGGCGAAAAAAATCCTGAAGCCGCAAAAAAAGTTAAGGACTTTGTTAAGACACAGGGCGACAAAATGTCTTATGCTATCGCCATTGGTGGAGATAAATTCCTAAGGGACTGGCTCGAAGCGGCAAAAGTTAGCGGTATTCCCCATGCCTTTGTGATCAATGGTGACGGTATTATTGTTTGGACGGGACATCCGATGCAATTAAACGAAAAAATGTTGGGCGATTTTCTGACCGGAACTAAGACCACTGAACCCGAGAAAAACAAAACGGAAAAAAAAACTAAAGACGGAACCGTAAAGGACGAAACGAGTTCCGCCTTAGAAAAATTAGGGGAAGCGCTGGACAAAAAGAATTGGGATTTAGCTGAGAAAATTCTGCCCGAGGCTGTGCTGAACCTCAGCCCAAGAGATCAGGCGAATCTCCAAGAGTCGGTGGAGTCGATTATCGCACTGGGTCGCGGCAACCCTTCGAAAATCAATGCGATGTATGAAAAATCGGCGCAAGATTATATCGATAACGCAGAAATACAAAATGAAATCGCCTGGGACCTTTTAACCAATCCGCGTTTTAGTAAAAATATAAATTTAACCCTAGCTGAGAAATGCGCCGTTCGCGCGGTGGCTTTATCGAAAGAAGAAGAGGCTGATAAATTGGATACTTTAGCCCGGGTTCGCTGGTTGCAGGGTAAAAAAGATGAAGCGATTAAACTGCAAGAAAAGGCTGTCAGTAAGGCCTCTTATTTAACCCTCAAAGAAGAGTTAAAACTCACACTTGATTCACTCCGTAAGGGGGTATTACCTCCGGGTGATCCCATCGCGATCCCAGAATAATTTTATGGAAAGTAAAAGTCTCATCGAAAAAGCCTATTCGGCGCTACACTTACGTTTACTTTCCCTCCAGCAAAGAATTGTTAATCATCATGCGGGTACGGTGATTGTTATTGGCGGCGGCGATCGCTTGGCGGCATCGGAACTAGCCAATCAACTGACCGAGTGGCTCGACTCTCGCCTCGTGCAAATTTGTGCTCCCGACACATCACTTCCTGAAAACAAACTTCGCCCCTTTCTCTGGCCTTACTGGAACTTAACACCCGCCCAAGGTCGCATTACGATTGTCGTGGGTGATTGGACCACGCGTTCCGTGGCAGCCTCAATCAATGGAGAACTTAAAGGGGATGCCCTGCGCACACGTTTAAAGAGTATTAAAAATTTTGAAGACACGCTCGCCGCTAATGGAATAGCGATGGCCAAGATCTGGATTGATACACCTGAAAAAATTCTCAAAAAACGGCTGAGTGAAGCGGAAGATACTGATGCCGAGGGCTGGGTAGTCTCGGCTCGAGATTTACTCATTGGGAAAAAGAAAAATCACCCGCACGTTAAAACGATTAGGACGACTAGCTCGGGCAAAGGACTTCCCTGGAAAGTGATCAACGGATCGGACGCCAAGCGTCGCAATTTAGTAGCTGGAAAATATATTGCGGACCAATTAAATAGCGGACTTCGTCGAAAGATTATCAAAGTCAGTAAGCCTAGTAATCGACCACGGGGACTTTTAGAGAGTGCAACCGCGCATCCCGTTTTAGATAAAAAGGACTACAGTCAGCAAATTGCGAAACTCCAATGGCGCCTGGGACGACTCAGTCGAATCGCCGCCAAGCGAGGAATTTCCACGCTGGTCGTATTAGAAGGTGTCGATGCCGCCGGCAAAGGGGGAGTCATTCGACGATTAGCCTCTAAATTAGATGCCGCCCATTATCACGTTCACCCAATTCCTGCACCGACACCGGAAGAAAAGTCTCGTCACTACTTATGGCGATTCTGGGTACGCATTCCACCCTACGGCCACATGGCCATCTTCGATCGTTCGTGGTATGGTCGGGTGATTGTGGAACGCGTTGAAGGTTTTTGTCGCACCGATGAATGGGCACGAGCCTACAGCGAGATTAATGATTTTGAAGCACGCCAAGCGGAAGTCGGATCTATCGTACTTAAATTCTGGATTCATATTTCTAAAGAAGAACAACTTCGTCGTTTCCACGAACGTGAAAAGTCTCCCCATAAGCGTCATAAAATGACGAAGGAAGATTATCGGAATCGCAAAAAGTGGGATGACAATCAACGCGCCGCCGAAGACATGATTGTGCGCACCGATACACCTCACGCCCCTTGGATTGTGATACCAGGTAACGATAAACGCTACGCCCGAGTCGCCGTGCTTAAAGGGCTTTGCCGCGCTCTGGCCGATCGCTTAGATTAATCCATTCCTCAATCCAACGTAAATGCGGCCCCGTGATGGCGGCTTTTTTTATGTGCTTAAACGCAACCCATTCGAGGGTGGGTTGTTTTTTTATCTTCAGACGTATACTTGAATTTAAGGTGATTAAATTTATATTTTCTTCGTACGTCACACTTCCAATCGTGCGACGACGCACCCAGCTTTTTTGAGACTTAAAATCATTATTCAGAAAGTCGACTTCGGGGATTTCGGCCATACCCGCCAAGCGTTTCACATCAGAGGGATTTCTTTGTAATAATAATTTATCTTGATCAAAAATAAGCGCGCGGTGGACGATGGCTTGCTGGCGTTTTTTGGGAGCAAAGCGCGGGAGACTTTCGGCCAGATTTTCTTTTTTTGCCCGACACCACTGCGCCACCGGACAAATCGAACAACTGGGATTCGCTTTACGACAAACCAGCGCACCGAGTTCCATCATCGCTTGATTGAAATCTCCAGGCTGCTGCACATCGACCAGGTGATTGGCTAACGGCGTAAAATATTTAACGGCGGTAGATCCATCGCTAAAAACTTTTTTGACTCCGGCAATGCGAGCCAACACGCGCACCACATTTCCGTCGACGACGGCAACGGGCTCATCATAGGCGATACTTGAAATAGCAGCGGCGGTGTAAGGTCCGATGCCTTTAAATTTTTGCCACTCCATCGCGGTTGTTGGTAAAATTTTTAATTGCGAAATCTCGATAGCACAGGCCCGCAAATATCGCGCTCGATTGTAATAACCCAAACCCGCCCAAGAGGCCAAAACATCTGATTCTTTGGAACGCGCCAAATCCTTAAAATCGGGCCACTTTTTGACCCAGCGATTAAAATACGGAATAACCGTCGCGATTTGCGTCTGTTGGCACATCAATTCCGAAACCACGGTGCGATAAGCAGAAACCTTTTCACGCCAAGGCATGGGGCGGCGATGCTTTACAAACCACAGCAATAAGGCCTTACGAAACTTAAGGGCATTATTGGCTGAAATTATTTCACGCAAAGGCATGGGAAGGGGCTGGATTTAAATACGAAGTACAGTAAAAGTAATCGCAATGGCAAAAAAGACCAAGCAGGACTCCGAAGAAAATCCCAAGAAGGTGGCGATGCACACCCTTAAGCTCGATACCGCCCAAGCGGAAAAACTTAAAGCCATCTTAGTCGGAAAAGGCTGGGTATCCGCCGTCGTGGATCATGCCGCGTTTGCCTATAAGGGACCAAGCTGCAACGTGGTTCATTATAAATCCGGCAAGTGTGTCATCTCCGGCAAAGGCACCGAGGAATTTGTGAAATTCACTTTGGAATCAGAAGTCACTGGCCAGGCTCTCCTCGGCTACGAAGAAGAATTAAATCCTGAGTGGTTTGAAGAACATGCGGGGCTCGATGAATCGGGTAAAGGTGATTTGTTTGGACCGGTAGTCTCTGCCTGTGTCATCGCAACAGGTGAGATGACACGAGAGTGGATCAAAGCAGGAATTAAAGATTCGAAAAAATTGACCGATACGAAAATTGCTGAACTTGAAAAAGTTATTCGGGGAACTCCCGGCGTCGCCGTAAAAACTACTTTTGCGAGAATGTCTAAATACAATGAACTGCACTCTCGCTTCGGAAAAAATCTTAATCGCTTACTGGGTTGGATGCATGCCACCTCCTGCGAGGAAGCGTTGAAAGATTACGAACTTCTTCACGGACGTCGACCCGCCTGGGGCTTACTCGATCAATTTTCTGAAGAACCGATTGTGCAAAATGAGTTAGAACGTAAAAAAGTTATTTTTGATTTAAGAATGCGCACTAAAGCGGAGTCCGATCCCGTCGTGGCCGCAGCGTCGATTATTGCCCGCGCAACTTTTGTACGAGAACTCGATCGTCTTTCCGCCGATGGCGGCGTGAGATTGCCTAAAGGCTCAGGAGCAGAAGCCAAAGAGGCGGCCATCGAACTGGTGGGTCGATTAGGACCAGCCATTTTAGTGAACTTTGCTAAACTCCATTTTAAAACTGCCTACGAAGCTCGCGGGCTCGAGCCCCCTGCCCCCAAGCCCTTCAAGGGCCGCAAGAAAGTAGATTAAACTGTGGCGTCTCTGGCTACATTCGACCGCAAGAAAGGTAATGGAAGACCAGGGATTGCGGGTCTGGATGAAGCCGGACGAGGATCACTTTGCGGCCCCGTGGTAGCCGCAGCTGTTTTACTGGATGCAGGATTCTACGGAGAACCCACTTGGATTCGTCGACTCAAAGGCGCTAACGATTCTAAAAAACTTTCCCCATCTAAACGGAGCGACTTGCATCAAGTTATTTTAGAGATGCATGAAGAAGGAAAGCTAAAAGCGGTTTGGGCGGAAGCATCGGTGATGGAAATTTCTGCCCATAATATTTTAGGAGCAACCCGTATCGCCATGGGTCGATGTATGACGAGTCTAGCCCAAGGGGCTCTCGCTCCACTCTTCCCTGCCGCGGGAACTGAAGGCGAATTATTCGGATGGCGTGATGAGAAGAATTTTTTAGTCCTCGTTGACGGACTTCCCTTACGCCCTTTCACCTGGGCGCATGAGGCCGTTAAACAAGGTGACGGAAAAAGCCTCGCCATTGCCCTAGCGTCCATCGTCGCAAAAGTGGAACGCGATAAATTGTTAATTAAGATGGAGGAAAAGTATCCAGAGTATGGCTTTGCGACCCACAAAGGTTACGGAACGCTTGAGCACGCGAATGCACTGCGAAAATATGGTCCCTGCCCCGAGCATCGTGATTTATTTATTCGCGGAATTTTAGCAGGTGAGGATCCGCCGCCCGACTCACATCCGGAATTTGATTTTAATTAAAGCGCAACGGCATCGACCAAGAGCCACGCCCATGTCGCGACCACGCCACCCGACTTAGGGTGTAAGCGGTCGTAGTCTTTAATCAGTGACTTTAAATTACCCGACGACATGCGTGGCGCGCCCGTGACGCCACTGCCGTGTAAGGCTCTAAATAAATCAATCGACGAAGGATAAATTTCCTGCGATTCCAAAACTCCGTTAGCGCGTACATCAAATTGAGCGCTTTGTAATATTTGTAGCCACTGATCTTCGTCGCGCCAATGCAAGGGTCCCTCGCCCATCAAATCGCGAAGCTCAAATAAGCAAGGATCACAGGGTACACCTAGGAGCAAACGCCCTTGGTCCGGCAGAGCATCATGCCAGTTACGTAAAACCGCCACAGGATCGGGCGCCCAATGTAATAGACCGGATGATGCTAAAGCTTTCGCTTTGGGTATTTTTGTAAAAGCATCACGCACCTTCCAATCAGCCAGTGGTGCGTTTTGTCGGCCTAGTTCCACCATCGAGGAAGAATTGTCGGTGGCTTCGACGGCGGCACCTTGAACCAATAAAGCATTCGTTAAAAAACCAGTACCTGCGCCCAACTCAGTAATTTCAGCACCACGGGGAAAGGGAGCAAAAGCAGCTAACGCTTCGGCGAAACGACGCTGGGGAGCAGCGTGTTGATCATAGGTATGTGCACGTTCGTTGAAGCGCATGTGTTAGTTTGTGTTATCAGCGAAAAAATCGCTGAGGTTATGCCCTAAGCCATCTACAATTTGGCAGCCGACGATAGATTGGCAAACTCCGTCAGGGTTTAATAATGAATCCTCCGAACCCACATACGCCTCCCAGCCACTCGGTAATCCCTGACGACAAAAACTAATCAGCGAGATTCCTGCGGGTTGAGATAAAATTTCTAAACCTTTTAAAAGATTTTCTGATTCATAAGGCGTCTCGGAAATATTAGAAGGCGGTAGCCCAGCCCGATTTCGAAAATCGCCCAAAGCATTGGGTAAATCTGTTTTGACTAAACGACTCAACCAACGCACCTGCGTCTCACTGACTTTTCCACATTTTGAGTGTTCGCTACAGAACGAAGTAAAGGGTGCGATGAGCAAAGCCTTAGCGGGCAACTTAACGCCCCGAGAAGCAGCCTCTAAAATTAAATGAGCGCCCAAAGACCAGCCAATCACCATGTCGCAACCCACCAGGTTTTCTGCCGCGCCCATGACGGGTGGATAAATTAAATGTTCGGCTTCAGGGGCATGACTCACCGCTAAGGGTTGCATTTCCTCGAGCGAAATTCCCCACCCGCCGATCCATCCGATTTTCATGAAGCGACTCCTTTCAGTGTAGAAATAAATTTTTCGAGGTGCGTTGAGTCTAATCCTCTGCGCAGGGAAATTCTGATACGGGCAGTGTTCACGGGCACCGTGGGCGGACGGATCACCGAAACAATAAATCCGGCAGATCTTAAAGCTTCCGCATAATGTTGAGTCTTTTTTACCTCACCAATAATTAACGGAATAATCGGTGAATGAAAATCGGGCGCGGTAAATCCTGCCATTCGCAGAGCTGCCCGCCAGTCTCTTGAAAGTTGATGTAAATCAGTTCGTTCCTTTGCTAAATTTTTTGTGCGAGTAATCGCAGCTAACCCTGCAGCTACGGATCCCGGATTAAGATAGGTGGAATAAATAAACTCTGCGGCGAAATTGATAATCATATTCTTAATAAGAACATCATGACATAACACATAGGCCCCTTGTGATCCGAGGGCCTTACCTAAAGTGCCCACGACAATATCCGCCGCCGCTCGCACACCCTGCTCTTCCTGCATGCCTGAGCCTGTTTGCCCGTGCCAACCTGTAGCGTGAGCTTCGTCTAATGCCCAACAAAAATTATAACGCTCTTTCAGTTTCAAAATTCTGGATAAGTCGGGACAGTCGCCATCCATCGAGTAAACACTTTCCGTCACCACAAATACCACTGCGTCCGTTTCTTTGGATTCCTCTAACATGGATTCTAATATATCTAAATCATTATGCGGAAAACGGCGGAGGGTGGCTTCGGATGATAAAATTCCTTCCAACATACTCGCATGAATTAATTTATCGGCTAAAACGATGTCCCCTTTTTGCGGTAAGCCTCCCAGCACAGCGGTGTTTGCCGAAAATCCGGTATTTAAAATAAGTCCATGCGCGTAACCATGCCACTGCGCTAAAGTTTTTTCTAATTCCTGGTGCAATGAAGTATAGCCGGTGACTAGAGGTGAAGCAGAAGACGAAGCCCCCCACTTATTTACAGCCGAAGTGGCTGCGGCAATCACTTCACTATCGTGACTTAAATTAAGGTAATCATTATCCGCTAAATTAATTCGTGCATCGGTGGAGGATCGGACTTTCAAAGTACGCAAAAGCCCATCCGCTTCACGCTGGGCGAGAACTTTCTCCATCCGCTGAAGCAACTTTCGATTCATGACCAAAATTCAGGATTAAAAATTACTTTCTTATTTTGGTAGGAGGACTCTCCGGCTAACGAAATTTTAGATTGTTTAATCCCCGTGCGATTGGCTTGAGCGGTTTCAGGTGAAACGGTGCGACTTACCATATTTAACCAAACACCCATGCGTCCGTTATATTTTCTTTTTAAATAAGCGACGGAAAGTCGGGCCTGATTGATTGCCCCTAATCTATCTTCTACCACGATGATGACTGCGTCGGGCTTGATTGCGTGAGCAAAGTCGGTCCAATCCAGACCGAGAGGATCAATGGGGACAGCCAAGCCGCCGGCTCCTTCAATGATTTGATGTTCAGCCGGAGAGACGGCCTGATAAGCTTTAACAATATTCTGGAGTGATAATTTTTTTCCTACTTGGGCCGCCGCTGCTAAGGGTGCTTGGGCTGGTCCAAACGAAAAAAGTGTAATCGGGGTCGCCCAATCTCCTGCAGCTTGAGGGGCATCGGCTGGTCTTCCAGCGCTCACTCCTGATTCAACAGGCTTAATCACTTGAGTGTCGCCCAATTCGGAGAGTTCGCGGGCCAACAACCCTACAACATTAGTTTTACCAATGCCGGTATCACTGCCTGTGATAAAAATAACGGCCACGATTAGTGATTATGCGAACAGCCACAATCGTCGGAAGATTCTCCGTCGGTCGTAGTGTTCATTAATTCTTCAGGATTCGGCCAGCCTGCTGCTTGCGCCTGGGAAGGACTGATTTCACCGCGGTGGACGCGACGAGCCTCATCGGGATGTAAGGGGTGTAAACCTAAACGCTTCATCAGGTTCATATCCTCTTCGATGTCGGGATTGCCCGTGGTCAAAAGTTTTTCTCCTAAGAAAATAGAATTCGCTCCTGCTAAATAACACAGCGCTTGGGTTTCTGGATTCATATTCGCGCGACCAGCCGAAAGTCGAACCATTGCCTTAGGCATTAAAATTCGGGCGACCGCAATGGTACGTACGAATTCAATCGAATCGACAAATTTTCTTCCAGCCAAGGGCGTGCCTTCGACAGCAACGAGGGCGTTGATTGGAACGGAGTCAGGCTGCGGATCCATATTCGCTAATTCAACGAGCATCTTAAGACGGTCATCCACGGTTTCGCCCATGCCAATAATTCCACCTGAACAAACTTCTAAACCTGCTTTGCGAACATTAGATAAAGTCTGGAGACGGTCATCATAAGTTCTCGTGGTAATGATTTTTGCGTAATGCTCACGCGAGGTATCGAGGTTGTGATTATAAACATCGCAACCGGCTTCCTTGAGACGAATCGCTTGTGGTTCCGACAACATTCCGAGCGTACAACAAACTTCGAGGCCTAATTCTTTTACGCCCGAAACAGTTTTCAGTACGCTATCAAATTGTTTTCCGTCCGACACCCTGCGCCAAGCCGCACCCATACAGAAACGTGAAGCTCCACCCAACTTCGCACGACGTGCATCCACGAGGATGGTTTCCGTTTCCATCAATGATTCGGCTTCGACGAAGGTATTGTGGTGAACCGACTGCGGGCAGTAGGCGCAGTCTTCTGGACAAGCCCCTGTCTTAATTGACTTGAGCGTGCAGAGCTGCACGCCCGCAGGATCTTGGTTGGCTTGGTGTGCCTCCTGAGCCTTGAAAATCAAGGTGTTGAGAGACAAATCGTAGAGGGCACGGGCTTGAGTGTGGTTAGTCATAATAATATTAAAGATTGGGAATTACATCATCCATCGCCCGTCGTACCGCTTGCACGAGGTGGGTGACTTCAGAGGATTGAATAGAAATCGGCGGAACAAATAAAATGGAATCACCGAGTGGTCGAATCACGAGTCCGTGTCGACGTGCGGCTAAAGCGATTTGATACCCCACGCGCATATCAACTGTCCAACTTTTTGCAGATGTATCAGCAGGTTTAAAATCAACGGCACCGGTTAATCCGTACTGACGATAACTGGCGATGTTCGGATGATCAGAAAAATTCTTTTGGATTTCGTCTCCCAGTTGTTGCGCACGTTCTGCGATTTGCCCTGAAGAAATCATGGGGCGAAGTTTTTTTAATGAGGCCAGAGCAACGGCACAGCCCAAGGGATTTCCCGAAAAGGTATGTCCGTGGAAAAAGGTGCGGCCTTCAGAAAATTCGCCCTGAAATGCTTCATAAATTTTCTCCGAAGTTAATGTAGCAGCCAAAGGTAAATATCCGGCGGCTAATCCTTTAGCTAAGCAAAGAAAATCAGGAGCTACACCCTCCTCTGTACATGCGGTCAATGAACCCAATCTTCCAAAGCCCGTAAAAACTTCGTCGAGAATTAAATGCACATCGTATTGCTGACAAAGTTGCGCCACGGCTTTGATAAATCCAGCTGGCTGCTGGTGCATTCCCGCGGCGCCTTGCACACGAGGTTCAAGAATAAGCGAAGCAGTTTGTGAGGCTTGAGATTTTAAAATATTTTCTAATGCTTGAAGCGATTGGGTTGCGTCTGAGAATTTAATCTTACCTGCACATTCTTCATGGCGCGGTGCCTCAAACATTTGAGAAGGAAAAAGCCAGGGCGAGAAACGTTTATGAAAGGTGCGATTATCGCCCACGGACATCGTTCCGAAGGTGTCGCCGTGATAAGCACCGGACATCGAAATCACTCCGCGTTTTTCGGGGCGGCCGGTTAATTGCCAAAACTGAAATGAAAGTTTAAGTGCGACCTCGACCGCGTTACTTCCATTGTCGGTAAAAAAACACCGGGGAAGCAATCCGTTGGTCAGTCCGGCTAGTTCTTCAGCCAGCTCAGTCGCCACCGGATGATTCAATCCTAATAAAGTAACGTGCGCTAATTGGTGTAACTGTTTCTCGAGGGCGGCATTTAAATCGGGATCGTTGTGTCCGTGGACATTGGTCCACACCGATGCATTGCCGTCTAAGTAGCGGCGACCATCACTATCGATTAACCACGAACCTTCGCCGCGCACCAAATGCAGACGCGGATTAGCCTGATACTCCTTCATCTGAGTGAAAGGATGCCAGGCGTGTTTACTGTCCGCTAAATCAATAGCATCGGTCAAACGACTGGGTGCTGGTGAGGCAGAGGACACCCCTAATAACTAAGCCTAAAATCGCCTATTGTTAAGCCTTAAGTCTCCGCGGGTTAACAATGAATACTATTTATAAAGTGCTGTTTATAAATAACTTATGAATTTATTCGAAGTCGTAAATCTTAACTGAGCTCCAAAATGTCTTACAGGACTGGACGAAATCCACGTGAATGGGGTCGACCTGGTAGGCGTCGTGTTCGGCCTGACTTTTGAAAATAAACATTTCTGCGAAGTCATACGAGCTGTCGACGATGGCGCGCTCGGACGGTGTGGGGCGACCGATATAACAGGACGAGATAGATTTAATTTTATCCAAGCCTCTCAATTTAGTTTCGAACTGTGATCGCTCAGCAGGTGTGAGATCTTTGCGGAGATAGAAAAAGACGAGGTGGTGAAACATGCGTCAAAATTGGTTTAATAATGTGCGCATGTGAAGCCTGAAATGCCTTTCCTTGCCAAGTCGGAGGTGTGGCTCATTGTCACGGCAGATTAAATGCAAAACCTATACTCTATTTTTCCAGAGCTTAATGAGGCGCAATGGGCAAAGCTGACTGAAATGGCGGCACTCCATCGCGAATGGAATGAAAAGATTAATTTAGTGTCGCGTAAAGATATCGAAAACCTTGAGCGGCATCACTATGCCCCCTCTATCGCCGCGATTAAATTCTTAAAACTTCAACCCGGCGCAAAGATTATTGACGTCGGCACCGGCGGAGGTTTCCCGGGATTAGTCTTAGCCGTACTTTATCCCCACGCTGAATTTACCTTGGTCGATTCCGTGGGTAAAAAAATACTGGTAGTGGAGGATATTGTTAAACGTCTGGCTCTCAAAAATGTTCAGCCGGTAGTCGCTCGTGCCGAAACACTCAGTCATGATCACGACTTTATTATGGGTCGGGCCGTGGCAGATCTTCGCACTTTCGTTCATCAAACCAAACAACTCATTATTCACGGGGTGAAACATTCTTTGCCCAATGGCATTCTCTATTGGCAAGGTGGCGACCCCGCGGTGGAAAAAGCCGACTCAGGTATCAGCCCCTTCTTCAGTTTCGAACTCCGTCCCTTACTTTGGAATGATGAGAAATTTGAGGGAAAACGTATCGTTTTATACCGCTCGCAAGATTTGCCGAAGTGCAAAAAGCCCGATTTGCCAGCATGACACAAGAGTTACCGTCTGTGCCTTGACCCTCGCCTAGATAATCTCACGGTAAAACCAATGTCATTTAAGCTGCTACCCTATACCAAAACCGGCGAAAGCCTGGTAGGGCTGTTGCGTCAACGTATTGTCTTTTTGGACGGCGCAATGGGGACAATGATTCAACAATTAAAACTCACGGAAGAGGATTATCGTGGAACACTTTTTGCCAATCACCCCGGTGAACTAAAAGGGAATAACGACTTACTCGTTTTAACCAAACCTGAAGCCATTTTACAGATCCACCGCGACTACCTCGAAGCAGGAGCCGATATTTTAGAAACGAATACTTTCAATGGTACTTCCATTGCGATGGAAGACTACAAGATGGGTCACTTGGTTCGTGATTTAAATACGGCGGCGGTAAAAATCGCTAAACAAGCGTGCGATGAAATTAAGGCGAAAACGCCCGGTCGGCTGTGCTTCGTCGCAGGCGCGCTCGGTCCGACGAATAAAACATTGTCGATGTCGCGCGATGTAAACGACCCAGGTAAACGCGATATCACTTTTGTTGAATTAAAAGACTCTTATCGCGAACAGGTGGATGCGTTAATCGATGCGGGCGCCGACCTCTTACTTTGTGAAACGGTTTTTGATACGCTGGTTTTAAAAGCGGCACTCTTTGCTATTGATGAAGCCTTTGAAGCAAGGGGATATCGTTTACCGTTAATGATCTCGGGTACGATTACTGATGCATCAGGACGCACACTCACGGGTCAGACCACCGAAGCATTCTGGAATTCCGTACGCTACGCTCATCCCATCAGCATCGGTATGAACTGTGCGCTCGGTGGAGAGCAGATGCGCCCACACATCGACGAGCTTTCGCGTAAGTCAGAAATTTACGTCTCTTGTTATCCTAATGCGGGATTACCGAATCCACTTTCTCCGACCGGATTTCCTGAAGGCCCAGAGGATACTGCAATTATTCTCGAAACTTTTGCCCGCGATGGTCTCGTTAACGTTGTCGGCGGATGTTGCGGTACCACGCCTGCGCACATCGCCGCGATTAAACGACGCGTCGAAAAATATTCTCCACGCGTAGCACCCGTTAGCTCGCCCGCGTTACGACTATCTGGATTAGAAGCAATGAATGTCGTCGGGGGCGCTCAATCTTTCGTGAATATCGGCGAACGGACGAACGTAGCCGGATCGCCTAAATTTAAAAAGCTCATTGAAGAAAATGATTATCGCATGGCCATCACGGTGGCGAAACAACAAGTCGAAGCGGGGGCTGGTATTATTGATGTCAATTTTGATGCCGGTCTGCTCGACGGCAAAGCGGCCATGGTTAAGTTTCTTAACTTAATTGCGACGGAGCCTGACATTGCCCGCGTGCCCGTGATGATTGATTCATCGAAATGGGAAATTCTCGAGGCCGGCCTGCAATGCGTGCAGGGTAAACCCATCGTTAATTCTCTTTCGTTAAAAGAAGGGGAAGAAATTTTCATATACCAAGCGAAACTCTGTAAACGTTACGGTGCAGCCATGGTCGTGATGGCGTTTGATGAGAAAGGTCAGGCCGCCACGTTTGAAGACAAGGTAAGAATTTGTCAGCGAGCCTATAAAATTCTCACCGAAAAAGCAGGCGTCGATCCGCAGGACATTATCTTCGATGCGAATATTCTGACTGTTGCTACAGGCATGAAAGAGCACGACAGTTATGCCCTAGATTTCATTAATGCGGTGCGTGAAATTAAGAAAGTTTGTCCGGGCGTAAGAACTTCGGGCGGCCTCTCCAACGTGTCGTTCTCCTACCGCGGGAATAATCCTGTACGCGAAGCGATGCACTCGGCCTTCCTCTATCACGCGATTGCCGCGGGTTTAGATATGGCGATTGTGAATGCGGGCATGCTCGAAGTTTATACGGATATTGATCCGAAGCTTAAAGAGCTCGTCGAAGATGTTATTTTAAATCGAAACGCACAAGCGACGGAACGACTCACCGAGGCAGCGCCGTCTTTTTCGGGAACAAAAACCGAAGTCGATCATTCCAAAAAGAATGAGTGGCGGAATCTCCCTACGGAAAAGCGCATTGAACATGCCCTCGTTAAGGGCGTGGAAGATTTCATTGTCGCGGACACCGAAGAGGCCCGCCAAAAACTTGGGCGTCCTCTATTAGTGATCGAAGGACCACTCATGGACGGCATGCGGGTGGTGGGAAAACTTTTCGGCGAAGGTAAAATGTTTTTACCGCAGGTAGTGAAATCAGCACGCGTCATGAAGACGGCGGTGCGACACCTGGAGCCGTTCATGGCGGACGAAAAGTCTGATGGCTCGCAACAGGGCAAATTCCTCATCGCAACCGTACGAGGCGACGTCCACGACATCGGTAAAAATATCGTAGGTGTGGTATTAGCGTGTAATAACTACGCGGTAACCGATTTAGGAGTGATGGCTTCCTGTGAAAAAATCATTGAGGAAGCTCGTAGACTTAACCCTGATTTTATTGGTCTCTCGGGTCTTATCACCCCATCGCTCGATGAAATGGCGGCCGTCGCTAAAGAATTAAAGCGTTCTGGATTCACGACCCCTTTATTAATCGGGGGCGCCACCACCTCGGAAGATCACACGGCCATCAAACTCGCCCAGCATTATGATGGACCCGTGGTGCACGTGAGCGATGCCTCATTAGTCACCGGAGTCTGTAGCGACTTACTCAATCCACAGAAAAAAACGGCTTATGTTGAATCACTCAAGGAAAGTCAGCTGAGCAAGCGTGAGGCCTATGAGAAAAATCAACCTGCGGAAGTTATTCCCTTAGCTGAAGCTCGACAAAAAAGCCTCCAACTTAATGCGTCGCTTCAACCAGCACCGAAAAAATCGGGGGTAACCCTGTTTGAGCGAATTGATGGCGCGTCCGTCGCAGCCATGATTGATTGGACGCCTTTCTTTGTGACTTGGAGCTTAAAAGGTACCTTCCCAAAAATATTTAATTCGGAAAAATACGGCACTGAGGCACGTAAGTTATTTGATGATGCCCGACGAGAACTTGATTTATTAATTAAGGAGAATCGTTTTCACCTCAGAGGCGTCGCCGGAATTTGGTCAGCCCGCAGAGTGGGTGATGACGTCGCTGTGTATGAAAACGAATCACAGAAAAAAGAAATTGGGAAATTCCATTTTCTCAGAGACCAAAAGAAGCGCCCACAGGTAAAAACCTGTCGCTCGCTAGCTGATTTCGTATCGGCTGAACTAGGAGATCACATTGGCGCCTTCGCGGTATCTGCGGGACAAGAAATCGAAACCTACGCTGCATCATTTAAGGAAAAAGATCCTTATCGTCATATTTTAATTCAAGCCATTGCAGATCGACTGGCGGAAGGTTGCGCCGAGTGGTTGCACTGCGAAGTGCGTAAGAATCTCTGGGGCTATGCTCCCCATGAAAGTTTAACGGTGGAAGAATTAGTAGACGAGAAGTATGCGGGGCGTCGACCTGCTGCAGGCTATCCGGCCTCTCCTGAGCACACCGAAAAAGCTGAAATCTGGAGACTACTCCAAGCCGACCGCATTGATTGCACCTTAACAGAATCCTTTGCCATGAATCCGGCGGCCTCAGTTTCTGGTATTTATTTTGGCAATCCACAGGCCATTTACTTCGACGTCGATTCACTCGGTCGCGACCAAGTGGAAGATTACGCGAAGAGAAAAGGCTGGTCTGTCGCCGAAGCCGAAAAATGGTTAGCCCCAGTTTTAGGATATAAAACTTAATGAACGAATCCGAGTTGCAGAATATTTTGGAGAGCTTGGACGCAACTCATGCTCAAGCCGTGCAACGTTTTTTTGGTAAAAATACAAATCTGCAGAATGCCGTCACCACCATCGACCAAGGTGAACATGAATGGTCTGAGTGGTTTAAGGCGATGGCCGTATTACAGCTTTGGCTCGAATCAAAAAAACAAGATTACCCGATTGAACGAAAGCTGGGGTATCTGAGTTGCACCGTTGATGCCTTCAAGAATACGCCAACCATCATGCGCCCAAAACTCGGTGAAGCGACTGAACGTATGCTAGCTCAATACGGATTTAGTGATCAGTAATGTCTACCCCTCAACGCATTTTAGTGATTGGGGGTGGCGCGGCGGGATTCTTTGCGGCCATTACCAGTGCCGAAAAAGCAGACACCCAGGTATTTCTGTACGAAGCCACGCCACATCTATTATCGAAAGTAAAAATTTCGGGTGGTGGACGTTGTAACGTCACCCACGCCTGTTTTGAGCCCGAGCAATTAGTTAAAAATTATCCGCGAGGTGGGCGCGAACTGCTCGGCGCCTTTCACCGCTTTCAACCACGCGACACCTTAGCCTGGTTTAATACACGCGGGGTAGAAACTAAGACCGAGGAGGACGGACGGATGTTTCCGACGTCGGATAACTCTGAATCGATTGTTAATGCACTGAATGAGGCGGCTCAGAAAAATCAGGTTAAAATTTTAATCCAACGCGGCGTTAAAACTATTCAGTATGCTAATGAGAAATTTGAGGTAGAATTAAATTCGGGCGAGATGGAGTTATTCGATAAAGTCATTATCGCCACGGGCGGAAATAAATCATCGAGCGGTTTAGCCATCGCCGAGAGTTTCGGTCACACCATTATCCCGCCCGTCCCCTCACTGTTCACTTTTCATATTCAGGATAATCGGTTAACGGATCTCGCCGGGCTTTCGGTAGAGAAAGTTAAGGTTAAGGCCGGTGGGACGAAACTAACTACTGAAGGACCCCTACTACTTACCCATTGGGGGATGAGTGGACCCGCGATTTTAAAACTCTCCGCCTGGGGGGCACGAGAATTTGCAGAATCTAATTACAACTTCACCATCGAAATTAACTGGGTTCCCGAATTTACCCAAGCTGCCCTTAGTAAAACGTTTAATGATATACGTGTCGCAGAAGCGCGAAAACAAATCGCGACCTTTAGTCCATTACCCATTCCCCAACGGCTCTGGGAGAGGCTCTTACTCGCCGCAGAGATTAATCCGACCACGCCGTGGGCTCATATTAATAATCAGCAGTTAGATAAATTATACAAACAGCTGACCCAGGCCGAGTTCACCGTCACCGGTAAGAGCATGTTTAAGGAGGAGTTTGTGACCTGCGGTGGGGTGAAGCTTTCGGAGATTAATTTCAAAACCATGGAAAGTCGTAAGCAGCCCGGACTCTTCTTCGCAGGGGAAGTTTTGGATATCGATGGCGTCACGGGGGGGTTTAACTTTCAGAACGCTTGGACGACGGGCTGGCTGGCGGGTCAGGCCGCAGCCGAACGCCCTTAATCGGTATCGCTTAATCGCAAATTCCGTATCAGTTTAAAGGGATGAGCGATGATTCTCCAGCCGACGGAATTAAATTAGGCGATGTCGTTGACGGACAAAGTCTGGTCGCCGTGGGGATTGATTTCACTTTCACAGAAATCATCAACTCTCATCAGACTGCGTTTAAATCTTTAGATGAGTGGCTCACGGGGATTCGTACGTATGATCTGGAAGACTCTTTTGATACTGATGCGATTTTGTGGGATGAACTCGAAGACTGTGGCTATGAAATCGGCGAAGAAGACATCACTGAAGATAATAAGAAGGTTAAGCTCTACGATGTGTGGGTGGATCAGGATGATACCGAAAGTGTTTTAACCCGGGTTCAGGATCGCTTGGACGAATTAAAACAGAAGGCTATCTCTTTAATACCCGTCGGACTACAGGCTGCGGCGCAAGCCAATCCAACGCCGACGAGCCTACTGAAGCTCTTAGTGCAAACATCGGAGCCTGAATAAATTATTTTACCAGGACCTTGGCCTTGGTTTGCAATTCTTTATCTAAGTCGATCGCATTGCGGACCGCATTAAGAAGTTTCTGAGCTGAATTAATATCGGGTTTCGAAAAAGGCGGAGCCGCTGAAAGTTTGGTCGCGTTGATTTCATCTAGAATCGTTCGCAGTTTATCAACCGTTTGCTTAATACATTCACCCTTGGTCCAGTTTTTAGGCGACCAGAGCGCTTCATTATTCCAATACTTGAATCGTTTCTCTTCCAAAGCAGAAAAATCTTTTTTGAATTGGGAGAGTGAGGCAAAAAAAGCGAGAGCCTCACGCTGATTTTCATCGACGATTTTAGTCGTATCTTTGGAAAGCTTAGCCTGCAGGACGGAAAACTTTGATTGGAGTTCCATACGATTTTTCTGCCAGGAATCGAAATCCTTAGCGTTGGGTGGCTCGGCTGCGGCCCAAGTGACACTTACCCAGCACAGGCTTAGTAAAAATCTAATCATCGTGAATGTATTCTAATCTCACATTTTGCACCTCATTAGCAATTTAATCTCCAATTATTTCCTGTCCCTCTGCAACTTATAGCCTAGTTTGAGGTATTAATCTAAGATGAAACTCTATTCAGCCCTTCTCGCTCTCACCCTCTCAGGCATATCCGCCTGGGCAGCTGATTCTACGAGCACAACCGTTTCCGTATTAAGTGAGAAATCTCTGGGCGTTATCCCACCCAGATTTATTGGGCTGAGTTATGAGAAGTCGGCCGTCACAGAAAATCACTTTCGTCCGGATAATCTCGTTTTAGTTAATCTACACAAAAATCTTGGTTCAGGCGTCTTACGATTTGGGGGCAACAAGGTTGAACTTACCCAGTGGTCGCGCGAAACGCCGAAAGAAAAACTCGCTAAAGGAATTTTTATGGCGACCACCAGCCACATGGATAATTTTTATGCTTTTATAAAGAGTGTAGATTGGAGAGTGATTCATGCCGTCAATCTAGCGAGCAATACACCCGAACTATTCTCTGATGAAATTAGCTATGCAGTTAAAATCGCGAACAAGTCTATCATGGGTTTTGAAATCGGGAATGAACCGGATCACTACGATAAAGATACTAAAAAATTTCGTGAAAAAGGGTATCCGTACGCTCAATATAAGATTGAACTAGAAAAAGCACTTTCCGTTATTTTAAAACAGAATCCTGGTATTAATATCATTGGACCCGCGACGACCAGTGGCGGTTTCAGGTTTTACGAACCCTGTGTGAATGATTTTAAAGACAAATTATTCTTAGCCACATCGCACTTCTATCCCACATCGGCGATTAGTAATCCTCCCCCCACCTGCGAAAGCCTCCTCAGTGTGGCCTCGAAAAAGAAGACGATTGCGATGGCCGATAAACATCTAGCGGTGGCCAAAAAAGCGGGAGTTCCCTGGCGCCTCGCCGAGTGCAATTCGGCGTCGATGGGCGGAACCAATGGCGTGAGTGATGTCTTTGCCGCAGCAGTCTGGGGTTCCGACTTCTTATTCGATATCGCAAAAAGCGGGGCCACCGGAGTTAATCTTCATACCATTTTTGGACTCAATGGCTATACCGCGATTAGTTACGACAAGGAGAAAAAAATCTACGCCGTCCGCCCTCTCTATTATTCGCTGCTCTTATTTAAAGATGCTGGAAACGGAAAATTAATCGAAGCTGATACCAAATCTTCCGGCAACGTGGTCAGTCACGCTACCCTGGGCACCGACGGAAAACTCCGCGTGATCGTGATTAATAAAGAATTAGACAAAGCCACCAACGCGGTTGTCTTAGCCAACTCTAAGAGAACTCACGGAACAGTTACCCGTCTCAGTGGAAGTTCACCTACGGAACAAATGGCGGTCAGCTACGGCGAAGGCACCGTTAATAAAGATGGTACTTGGAAACTTGAGAAACGTGAAGACATCAAAGGCACCGCTGGTCGATTCGAAGTCACCCTCCCCGCCTGCAGCGTTGTTGTTCTGACTCTTGAAAGTAATTAAATACTAAGACCTGACAGCGAGTTAGGCAGTCCGCAGTTCGAACCTTAACGGATAGACTTCTTC
>JAEMQU010000002.1:0-25733 GCA_016463705.1 Opitutales bacterium
CCGTTTATAATAAACTGACCGAGCGCTGAGCTCTAAATTCTTTTAAGTGAGTTAAAGCCGACCTGGCTTCATCTTGATTGGGTGGAGCGGACCAAACTAATGCACGCTCGGAATTAAAAACTTTTTTAATCATCACGGCGCCGCCGACAAGCGTGGAGCGGAGGACAATCAAGCTTTGGACATTACTTGGAAAAGGTTGATTAGCCATTTTGATTGGTTGCTTACTCCGCAGACTATTTTGAAAGGTCAGTAACGACGTACTCGATAAACACTGAGTTTCCTGACTGGGGGTAAACCATTCCACACCATCCCACCAAGCCAAGGCACTACGCGTACAATCTGAAATATTTCCAAGTTGGTCGTATTGGACTCCTTCCACATCGATCCTCGGTGATAAATTCTTTAATTCATCTAAGGCCGCTTGGGAGTTTTTCCATGGACCTGTTTTAGGGCGCGGCAACCACTCGGCTTTATCGCGAACTGTTTTTAACAAAAATAAATCTAGCGAAACCGGGGTGGTAGGAAGGGCTCGCACCGTTACCCACTCGGTCAAGGTACCATCGGCATTCGGGACAACCATCCAGCGCACAATAGCGTCTGTCAGTTTTTCCGTGGATAGAAGATTTTTAAGAATCGGCTTCCAGTGATGAAGCTTATCGGAAAAATTTAAGTATAACTTATTTTTATCTAAATTTAAGTGATCTAGGCCTGACATCACTCTGGCTTCATGAACCTCGGGCGATTCTACTCTCCCACCACGCAAAGCAAAGGTTTCAAAAAAACAGAAGTTCGGAGTAATTTGTGAAACCGTAGCCTGATCGGGTACGGTCATAAATTTCTGATTGGTCCACGCCTGCATGATTATAACTGAGCTTGGGTTGCCGCCAAGAGTGGCGCTTGGGCTTTGCGAAGAGACTCTTGATATTCCTGCTCGGGAACGGAGTCAGCGACCACACCGGCGCCCGCCTGGATAAAACAGCGTCCGGGTATCGCCCAAAGGGAGCGTATAATAATATTAAAACACATATTACCCGAAGCACCAATCCAGCCCACGGAACCGGTGTAAAATCCTCGGGCCACGGGTTCTACTTCAGAAATAATCTGCATCGTGCGAACCTTCGGTGCACCGGTGATGGTTCCACCAGGAAATAAAGATCTAAGCACGTCTGCCGGCGTAGCCGTAGGTAAAATTTTTCCCTCCACCTGAGAAACTAAATGCATAACATGGGAATAGCGTTCCACTGCCATAAACTCAGGGACTTTGACGGACCCGGCGACCGAGACGCGACCAACGTCGTTGCGCAGAAGATCCACCAACATTAGATGTTCGGCGTTCTCTTTTTTATTTTCCGAAAGTTCCTGGGCCCATTTTTCGTCGGACTCGGCACTGCCACCCCGAGGGCGAGTTCCGGCAATCGGGCGTGAGCGTACTTGGCCAGCAATAACCTCAACTAATAATTCGGGAGAGCCGCAGACCAATTCTCCTTCAGAAAATTTTAGGTAACCCATGTAGGGCGATGGATTATTTTGGCGCAACCATTCGTAGGCCTTGGGTGCATCAATCGCCGGCACTTCTAACCGCGTTGAAAGATTAACCTGATAAGTATCCCCCGCTGCTATATAATCTTTAACCTTAATAACCGCATTTTTAAACGCTTCCGCATCGAGCGAAAAATTTCGGATAGCTGAATTTTTATTAAGGCTATTCGTAAACTCCGGAGCCTTTTCAGCGCAGGTATTAATCCATTTTTCAGCCAAGGCATGGCCGCGGATTCGTGCGGCGTTCCAGGATGTTTCGGTGTTTTGATTCGTGGGACAAAGAATAGCAACGGTCAGTTCTTTTTTGTTCTTATCATAAATACAGGCTTCTGAGGCATTTAGAAAAACAGCAAGGGGGGTGTTGATATCTGCCGGAGCTGAAGCCACAGGCTCGAATTGGGTGACCGCCTCGTAGCTAATTATTCCGATGAGGCCGCCTTGGAAATCGGGCCAGCCCTTAAAGTGGGGCGTGCGATGTTTGTTTTTCCAGGCCTTAATATACGCGAGGATTTTTTCCTGATGTGACTCATACGCCCCCGAGAGAGTATGTTTTATGACCGTTCCATTGAGATTAAAAACCTTAACTGATGGGGCGCGCGGAACAGCAATGGTCGTATTACCCGTTTGGCCGCTTTCCAAAACCGCACAAAATCTACCTTCTAAAAATTTTCGCCAATCTTTGGGTAAGTCGGGCACAGCATAACGCGCTAAATAAGGCAGGTAGGTCCAACCCGATCCGACCGCCACCCAGTCATCTAACGATAATTCGGCAATGGCGACGGGGACTTTATGCACTGGGGAAATTTATTAAATATCCGGGAAACTCTGTCGATGTGAGAATTAATTTAGCCTCCGATATCGTGATTCCATAAACGTGGAGTTCTTGACGAGAGCCCTTGGAGACAACCATAACGTGAAGGGCACCTGGCAGGGGTGTTACCTTGATCGATTGTGTCCGCGCACCCACGCCAGCGGTGATGACCCCGCGCGAAACGCGACCTTTTTTTTCCAGCAATCTCACGACCGGGCGGGCGGCTTCAATAATCGTGGTATGTGTCCCCGCTCGTCCTTTATTTTTAGACATTAAGATATCTCCCAATCGTAAGGATGCTTCGAGAGCATTTCGCATCCTGTTTTTGTGATCATGACACAGTCTTCTATTCGACACCCGCCTAACCCCAAATAATAAAGCCCAGGCTCAACGGTAACACATTCGCCAGCGAGGAGCGGTCGGGTGTGACGTGATGATAAGGAAGGCTCTTCATGAATATCAAAACCTAGACCGTGGCCCGTACCATGAAAGAAGCCTTCATAACCAGTTTTGGTTTTTTTCGTTTTATAACCTTTCTTATTAAAAAAATTGACGACTCCCTGATGAATCTGTGCACCTGTTTTTTTCGCTTTGATAGATTTTAAAGCTAAGCGTTGAGCTTCTAAAACTGTTTCAACCAACTTTCGTTGTTGGGGTGACGCCTTACCTTTTAGATAGGTGCGCGTCATGTCCCCATAATTAAACGATTCGCGATCGCGTGGAAAAATATCGACCACCAGTAACTGTTGGGCAGCAATCGGGCCAGTGCCCGAACTATGGCAATCAATCGCTTGGTCGCCGGGTGCACAAATCAGACCGATGTCTAAAAGTCCGCCTGCGCGGGTAACGGCGACTTGAATTTCATCTTTTAAAATTTCGGCGGTGAGGGTTTTACCCTTCCATTGCAGCTTTTTTTGCGAAGCGATGACTGATTCTTTTAATATTTCCTCTACTCTTTTAAATCCTGCACAGGCAGCGCTATTACCTTTTTTAATTCCTTGGATTTCTTTTTTGGTTTTCAGGCTACGGTTACGGAATAACGGGGTCGCATCCTCTTCGGAAGCGGGAACTAGCTTTAAGCCAAGAGACTGTAAGTGATTATATAAGCCGACGGGAAAATCTGGGGGGACGCGAAACGCATCAATGCCCTCATTGAGTGCGGCTAAAACAATCGCATCCGCGACGCCGGCGCGGGGATTGGTTTTTTTTAAATCTTTTATTATTTCCGTTAAGTTAAGAATCTCATCGAGGTGGGATTCTTTTTCCGCGCGGCCGACTTCTAAAAGAGGAATCAATCCAATCTTTTTACCGCGGGCTGAAAATGCGGGGAATGGATCCGAGGCATTGAAGCCAGTAAACCAAAGCAAATCACTGTTTTTGGAGGGCGTCCCCATTAACAGTACTTCGGTGACCGGTTTTTTAGCTTTGATTTTCTTCATGCAATGAGACCGCGAATAATGGACTAAGGAGAGACTATCGAAAAGGGCAAAGAAGTGACTATTTGAGGGATTTTTAGTGTTTTTGAAAAAATGCCGATGAGGGAGTCTTGACCTCTTAAGGTGAATATGGAAAGGTCATCGCCCTTGGCCACGCGGGTATCGTTCAGTGGTAGGACCCCACTCTTCCAAAGTGGTGACATCGGTTCGAATCCGTTTACCCGCACCAAGGATTTTAAGCCCTCCAGGGTAATTGGCCTGATGGAGTGACTTCTAAAAACTCTTTCCAAACTTCGGCTTCATCGGTCGAAAGCGATGAGGCCACCACCAGGCGCCATTTGGGCTTCGCGGGGACTCGTCGAAGAGTCATCCCCGCCTGCTCGGGCAGTCGATTTGCCTTACGGGAATTACAACGCACACAGGCGGTCACAATATTCTCCCAACTTGTTTTACCGCCCACATCGCGCGGGACAACGTGATCGAGGTTTAATTCTTCTTCACGATACACGCGGCCACAGTACTGACAGAGATGACCGTCGCGTAAATAAATATTGCGGCGACTAAAACGAATTTCCCGACGTGGCACGCGATCGTAGGCTCCCAATAATAATACGCGTGGTATCCGCAGGGCAATACAGGGCGAACGAATGGCCTCTAAATCGGCAGGCGGATTGGAGAGTGAATGACTGATCCATTCCGCCGAGGCGTAGACTTGGTGACCTTTGACGTCGGAATAAATCACCGAAGCCCGACCGCGAAAAAGGAGATTCATGGCGCGCATGACGCCCACAATATTAACCGGCTGCCATAGACGGTTTAAGACAAGGACGCGCTGATCAAGTCGAGAGGACAATGTACCCCAAACTTAATCCAGAAACTGGAGGGGTCAATCTCCGCCCTTATTTTTCTAAAAATTTTAGAAGAATAACATTAAGACGATTAAGCCCAAAATGCCGATACCAACAGAAATCCAAATCATGGTATCGCGACTCATCGGAGGAACGGCACTCGCCACTGAAAGGGGAACCACGTCGGTTTCTTCGCCTTCGAGGGCATCAATCGGACGACGGGCGGCGCGAGGAGAGTGGTGAGTATTATAATCAGCAACGGCTTTTTCGTCATCTAATCTCAAATAGCGTGCGTAGACTTTTACGAAGCCACGGCGATAAACATCCGCCAAGGGAATGGATTCAAACTGATTCGCCTCCATCGCTTGGAGATAATCCGTACGGAGTTTCGTAAATTCTGCAGCTTCGCGCAGGGTTACGCCCAGACGTTGACGGGCTTCTTGGAGTCTTTCACCGAGTGTTTGCATAAGTGGGTTATCAGCGAGGGGATAAAAATAGGCAAGCCTCAGGTGATTTTAGCCCGGGATTAAATGGGGCCAAATCAGAGCGGAGAGCCATAAAATTGGGGTTATCATCAACATTATGATGGTCTTAAAACCCGGTATATTAATGGCTATAAGTAAAATAAAAAAGCCCCAACGTGATAGGGTTTGAAAAATTTCTTCCGAGTAAATGCCTAGTCTCAGGGCCAAGCGGGATCCGTCTAAAGGAGGAATTGGGATTAAATTAAAAGCGGCCAGTGAAGCGTTTAGTAAAATTCCTAAAAATAAAAATTGGGCTATATTACTCGTCGCGGCAGTATTGTGGGACGCGTCGGTGAGTACGCCGATTAAAGCAAAACCAAGACATAGCAGAACATTCATCGCGGGACCGGCCAGAGTGATAATAATATCATCCGCCCGACGAGTTTTCGGATTAGGCAGGGAAATTTGCACGGGCTTACCCCAACCGATAATTCCAAAGCCGGGGCTTAAGAAGATCATCACTGCGGGAATTAAAATAGTTCCAATCGGGTCGGCGTGAGCAAAGGGGTTAAGTGTGACGCGGCCCTGGAGGCGGGGCAAGGGGTCGCCCCGTAAGTCAGCAGCCCAGGCATGCCCAAATTCATGGAGACCGATTGAGATAATCAGTAAAATCAACTGCAGCACTCCCCAGCGGAGATGTTCAATGGTGGCGACATCCATATTTAAAAATTAACCGTGAGGGTTTTGGTAATTTTGGCGAACAGATTACGTCTTGAGCAAAATTAACTTATTATTTATAAACTTATGAATGACACCCCGGTCACCCATACTTTTTGCGCAAAAGATGGGGTTAACATTAAAGCAAGCGAAGCTTCTGGTGAGTCTAAAAACTCCGAGAAAAATTCAGGATTTCTTGGTCTTTTTCCCGCAAAATTTTGAACCCGAGGGTGATACGGCCCGCTCGGTAAAATCGGCCTTAAATGCTCATTCAGCCCAGTGTATTGAAGGCGCGATGATTGCCGCGATGGCACTCTGGTTGCAGGGCCACCCTCCTCTCTTAATTGATCTCTGTGCCCACCAAGACATGGACCACGTGATCGCCCCCTTTAAGCAAAACGGCAAATGGGGTGCTATCTCCAAAACTAACTACACCTGCCTGCGCTGGCGCGACCCTGTTTACCTTTCGGTTCGCGAATTAGTGATGTCCTATTTTCATGAATTTGCCCGAGGGTCGAGAAAATCCCTGCGCAGTTATTCCGCTCCGTACGACCTCCGAAAATTTCCAACCCATCTTTGGGTCGATAATCCTAAAAATTGCTGGGAATTAACCGCACATATTTCGTCCATTAAACATTACGAAATTATCGATGAGGGTTTAGCTAAAAAACTTCGGCCCCGAGACGCGGTGGAAGTTAAAACCGATCAGTTAAACGTTTTTCCGATTCCCAGGTGGAAAAAACGTAGGCTTTAATTAGGGCGTAGCTTCAAAAGCACACGCCGCCGCACCGACGACGCCGACATTGGATCCGAGTCCGGCGGGGACAATAGAACAAACTGCAGCCAGCCGAGGAAAGGCATAACGCAGTGCTTTTTCACGCACCGGATTAAATAATAGTTCACCCGCCGCCGTTACGCCACCGCCCACGACAATCAGTTCAGGATTAAAAGTGTTGATAACCACAGCCAATCCTCGTCCGAGATACTCTGTCGTTTCATTCCATATTTTTTTAGCCAATTCATCCTCCTTTTGTAAGGCAGCTAAAATATGGTGAGTAGTAATTTTTTCTAGACTGCCAGCTAAGCTTAAAATTTGAGACGGGGCACCCGCTTGAATGGCCTCACGGGTACGACGGGCAATCGCGGTACCGGAAGCGTACATTTCGAAACAGCCATTAGCCCCACAGGGACAGACCGGACCATTGATATTCAGGGTGAGGTGTCCAAGTTCCGCGGCGTTACCATTGGCCCCACGCATCAAGCGACCATCGACAATGACGCCTCCACCAATCCCGGTAGAGACTGTGATATAAACCATATTTTTCTTATTTTTACCGGCCCCGAATTTGTATTCTCCTAAGGCGGCGGCGTTCGCGTCGTTATCAATCCGCGCAGGTAAATTAAAGAAAGAGCTTAAGCCCTGCTCAATCGAGTAACCCGTCCAACCAGGTAAATTGGGCGAACCATCGACACAACCTTTCGAAATATCCAGCGGCCCAGGCGAAGCTATCCCAATCCCGATGAGTTCTTGAGGTTTAATATTTAATTTTTGGAGCAACGATTGAGCGGATAGGTTGACTCGCTGGATCGCTTGCTCGGGTCCTTGTTTAGCTAAAGTTTCTATTTTATCGGAGCCGAGAACTTCGCCGTTTTCTGCGACTACCCCAAAGGCGATTTTCGTACCTCCTAAATCAAATGCTAAAACTTTCTTCATCAATTAGTCGCGGGAGGGACGCGCATAATCATCTTGCAGACGAACCACATCGGTTAAATCGGGGGTGGATGCTTCCAAGAGAACACTGTCCTCGATGGCCTCAAAGCGATGAATGGTGCGGACAGGAATGTGGACGATTAAACCTGGCTCCCAAATAAACTCGTTGGATTCAGTGATCGGAGCGGACTCATGCTTTTCGCCGGATTGCAATTCGCGGTAAGTGAGCCGAACTTTTCCGGAAACCAAATAAAGGGTTTCCGTTTTTCTTTCGTGATACTGTAAACTTAAACGCTTTCCTTTGGTTACTTCTAAAATTTTTCCAGCGTACTGTTTTTGATCGGCGAACCAAATTTCCCGGCCCCATGGTTTAATAACTATTTTAGGACTTTGAAGCGGGTTAGTCATTTCAGTATTTAATGATAATAATTTAAACTTCGCCAAGCAAATCTCCTAAAAAATCGGGTTGGTCTAATTGTCCGATAACGGGGTTAATTAACTCTGATTTATCGGTAGTCACCCTATTTACCTCACTAGAAACTCGATATAAATTCAGCAATCCGGCCGCTGGAGTCGCACTGATAAAATCTAAGGAGGACTGGTTTAATGGCTGATCTGTTAACCATAACTTTTGGTTTTCATTAGAAATAATCACCGGCATGCGGGAGTGTACTTGAGCCGCTTCTCGATTGGGTTTGGTCGTCAGGAGACATAATGACTTTTGGGTTTCACCATCGCGTCGCATTTGCGTCGACCACAAGCCAGCTAAAATCAGTGGTTCGCCATCCATCCGTTTAAAGTAATAGGGTACTTTTAATTTTCCTACCGTCTTCCACTCGTAATAACCATCGACAGGAACAAGGCAGCGATGGTGTTTCACCGCATCTTTAAAAGTTATCTTTTCGGAAACCGTTTCAATTCTGGCATTAGCATGTTCGTCTTGGGTGGAAGAACCTTGAGCCCAAGCAGGAACAAAGCCCCAATAAAGTTCTCCTACTTTTAATTCCCCCTGCTCGCGTCGCACACCGACGAGTTTCGTTCCCGGTGAAATATTATATCTGGGTTGTCCGAGAGAAAAACTCAGTCCCAGTGAATGGTAAAACTTTTGTGCTGCAGTAAATTGGGTAACGCGACCGCACATCTTACCAATGTGGGGGCTTAGTATCGGCAGGCGGGCCTTCTTCATTACTGCCGAGTTGGTTAACCCTGCCCTCCATTCGTGCTAAACGCTGAGATAAAACTGAAATTTCTTTGGACAGCTCGAGGAAGGCTCGATCTTGCTGCTCAATGTGGCGCTGTAAAAAAGCGATACGCTCCTGCATTTCTTTTATTTCTTCCTGCATGACGAAGTAATACTTTAAATAAAGTATTCGAGCAAGCCTTCTGCTTTTATCGCAGTATTACTCGGTTAAACCACTGCTGCTACGACCTTTGACCATGCGCTGAACAGCCGCAAAGCGTAAAATTTGTTCAATTTTCGCAATTTCTACGGGATCAATTTCTTTTTGACCGCGCGCTGCTTCCACCGCTTGGCGAGCACGCTCTTCCGCTTGTTCAATCGCTTTTAAATCAATCTTGGTTTCATCAATCGCCGCTTCGGTAACTACCGAAACTTTATCGGAGACCACACGCACAAAGCCCTTATCAACGGCTAAGCGTGAGGTTTTACCATTGAGCACCACCACCACTTCACCTGCTTCAATAATCGAAGTGAGCGGTAAGTGACCTTTTAAAATTCCGATACTTCCTAACGCAGTAGGCAAAGTTACACTATCCGCCTCGCCCGTGTAGGCGCGACGGTCAGGTGTAACAATTTCTAAGGTGAGTGACATTATTTAGTGAGAGCTTTTGCTTTCGCCGACGCTTCTAAAACTTCGTCGATGCTTCCCTTCATGTAGAAGTCATTTTCATTCACGTGGTCTAACTCGCCTTTAAGAATCATATCAAAACCCTTGATGGTGTCTTTGAGGGCCACGTATTTTCCAGGAGAGCCAGTGAAGACTTCTGCCACGTGGAAAGGTTGCGAAAGGAATTTCTGAACCTTACGTGCACGGAAAACAACGAGCTTATCGTCAGGGGATAATTCGTCTAAACCTAAGATGGCGATGATGTCTTGAAGGTCTTTATAACGCTGTAAGAGACCTTGGACGCCACGAGCGACGCGGAAGTGATCTTCGCCTACCACTTCAGGTGATAACGCGGTAGAAGTTGAAGAAAGAGGGTCCACCGCTGGATAAATACCCAGTTCGGCAATACGACGCTCAAGAACCACGGTGGAGTCTAAGTGAGCAAAGGTGTTGGCAGGTGCTGGGTCAGTTAAATCGTCCGCAGGAACGTAAACCGCTTGGAAGGAGGTGATTGAACCTTTCTTCGTGGAAGTGATTCGCTCTTGGAGATTTCCCATTTCGGAAGCCAGGGTTGGTTGATAACCCACCGCAGAAGGTGAGCGGCCTAACAGCGCCGAAACTTCGGAACCGGCTTGAGAGAAACGGAAGATGTTATCCACGAAGAGAAGAACGTCGCGATTTTGTTCGTCGCGGAAAAATTCAGCCATCGCTAACGCGGATAATGCCACACGCATACGAGCACCGGGTGGCTCATTCATTTGTCCGTAAACGAGAGCTACTTTGGATTTCGAAAGATCTTTTTGATCAATAACGCCGGCTTCGGACATTTCATGATAAAGGTCATTACCTTCACGGGAACGTTCACCGACCCCTGCGAAAACAGAGAAACCGCCCTGCTTCATTGCGATGTTATTGATGAGCTCCATAATCACAACGGTCTTACCGACACCTGCACCACCGAAGGCGCCGACTTTACCACCCTTCACGAAAGGACAGATTAAATCGATAACCTTGATGCCGGTTCCGAGAAGTTCGGCCGAAGTTGATTGTTCAGTTAAGGGAGGAGGAAGACGGTGAATGGGATAACGCTTTTCGGCGATTACTGGACCGCGCTCATCAACTGGGTCGCCCGTTACATTAAAAATACGTCCGAGAACTCCATTGCCCACAGGCACGGAGATGGGAGCGCCGGTGTCTAAAGCTTTCGTTCCGCGCACGAGGCCTTCGGTGGTGGTCATCGCGACAGTGCGCACGAGACCCGAGCCTAAGTGCTGTTGAACTTCGAGAATCAGACGGGTGTCTTTGTTCTCTACTTTGTAGTCAACTTGGATCGCGTTGTAAATTTCTGGGACTTTGTCCGCAGGGAATTGGACGTCGACGACGGCGCCGAGTACTTGAGTGATGTTTCCGGTAGTGCTCATATCTTTTGTATTTTTGTTAAAGGTGGGTTGGAGAAAATTATCCTTGGGAAGCTGCGGCAGTGATTTCGAGAATCTCCTGGGTGATTGCGGCTTGGCGGGCTTTGTTATATTCAAGCGAAAGAGCACCGGCTAATTTCTTAGCATTATCGGTCGCCGCTTTCATCGCCACCATCCGGGCGCTGTGTTCCGAAGCCTTAGCTTCTAAAATGGCTTGGTGGACGGCTTGTTTGAAGAAAAGTTCGGGGAGTTGA
The DNA here is from genome assembly GCA_016463705.1 of Opitutales bacterium. Taxonomy (GTDB): domain Bacteria; phylum Verrucomicrobiota; class Verrucomicrobiia; order Opitutales; family UBA953; genus UBA953. The sequence goes on from JAEMQU010000002.1 coordinate 11,046, forward strand.
TTTAAAATAACTTCAACCGAAGGTTCAAAAATCATTTCGCGTTCATCTTTTTCAATTTTGGGCTCTGGGAGTCCTAATTTAGCGCGTAATTCTTTAGCTTGGGTAACTAAGCTGTCGGCCGGTAAAAGTTGTTGGAGACGAGGAACCTGAATAAGGGTATTTTTAAAGTGAGCGTAGAGAATTTCTACAGTGTCTACGGTGCCTTCGCTAAAAGCTTTGAGTAAAAATTCGGCGGCGGGGCGGACTTCGTTGAAGTTTACCCGATCGGAAACTGGGAAATCGGCGAGGAGGTTCCGACCCGAGCGCGCGATGGCTTGAGATCCTTTTCGGCCGAGACAAACGAAGGATGCGTTTTTGATTTCGGCGGCTTGACGGATTAAATTACCGTTTAATGGACCGCATAAACCTTTATCCGCAGTCACTAAAATAATTCCGCGGGTGGTTACATTTCGTTTGGTTAATAGAGGGTGACTAAATTCACCCACCTTAGAAATCGCGGTATCTAAAATTTCTCCTAATAACTCTGCGTAGACCCGACTGGCCTGAGCAGCATCTTGAGCGCGCTTCATTTTAGAGGAAGCCACGAGTTGCATTGCTCGAGTAATCTGAGCAGTGCTTCTAACCGATTTTATTCGGTTACGAATCTCGCGGAGTCCTTTAGGCATGAAGGGTGTTTAGAAAATAATTAGGCTTTAAAACTACGTTTCCAGTTTTCGCAGGCGGACTTTAATTCAGCCGTACCAGCGTCATCGATTTTTTCACCAGCACGGATTTTGGTGAGGACGGCTGGTTTGGTGGTTTCGAGATATTCCTGAAGAGTAGATGCGGCTTTCGTGACCGACTTCACGGCAACGTCGGCGAAGAAACCGTTTTGCATCGCCCAAATTAAAGCGCATTGAATTTCCGCAGACTTAGGAGCAGTCGGAGGTTGTTTAAAGAGCTCAACGAAACGGTCACCCTTATCGAGAACCGCTTTGGTTTGAGCATCTAAGTCAGAACCGAACTGGGCGAAGGCAGCGAGTTCGCGATACTGGGCGAGTTCGCCTTTCACCTTACCTGCAACTTGCTTGAATGCTTTGATCTGTGCGGCAGATCCTACGCGTGAAACCGAGAGACCTACGGAAACTGCCGGGCGGATACCTTGATTGAATAAATCGGTCTGTAAGAAAATCTGACCATCGGTAATCGAAATCACGTTAGTCGGAATGTACGCTGAAACGTCACCCGCTTGAGTTTCAATAATCGGAAGGGCGGTGAGTGAACCCTTACCATTTAAGCGGGCAGAGCGCTCGAGGAGACGAGAGTGTAAATAGAACACGTCACCAGGATAAGCTTCGCGTCCAGAAGGACGTTTTAAAATTAAAGAAATTTGGCGATAAGCGGCAGCGTGTTTAGATAAGTCATCATAAACAATGAGTGCGTCTTGTCCGTTTTCCATGAACCATTCGCCGATTGCCGTTCCGGAGAAAGGAGCGAAGAGTTGGTTGGCGGCGTTATCCGCAGCAGGAGCGGCAACCACACAGCAATATTCCATTGCGCCTGCTTTTTCTAAAATACCCACGGTGCGTGCGATCGAGGAATTCTTTTGGCCGATGGCTACGTAGATTGAAAATACTGGACGGAATTTCGCATCACCCGAAGCTAAACCAACGCGGTTGGCGTTCGCTTGATTAATAATGGTATCGATGGCGATGGTGGTCTTACCGGTTGCACGGTCACCAATAATTAATTCACGCTGACCACGACCCACGGGAATCATTGCGTCGATGGCCATGATGCCGGTTTGCATCGGTTGATCGACCGACTTACGAGGAGTGATACCAGGCGCAATTTTTTCTACAGGGTAACGCTCAGTGCTTTGAATAGGACCTTTGCCATCAATGGGATTACCGAGAGCGTCCACCACGCGGCCTAATAAACCTTTACCTACGGGAACTGAAAGAAGACGTCCGGTGGTCTTAGCTTCCATGCCTTCTTTGAGGCCAGAGATGTCACCCATGATGACGCAACCCACGGTGTCTTCGGCGAGATTGAGAGCGACGCCTTGAAGGCCGCCGGGAAGTTCGATCATTTCATTCATCATGACACCAGATAAGCCATCGATGGAGGCAACACCGTCGGCGAGGGTCACGATAGTGCCCACGTTGGCTTTGCCCGCACGGGTGTCGAGGCCGGCGATGGCTTTTTGAATTTGGTCAATTACGTTACTCATGTTTTTATATAAAGGGGTTTAGGTTTAGGAAAGTGATTTGGTTAAGTTGTTCAGGCGATGGGCTGCAGTTAAATCAATAACATCGTCGCCTACTCTGACGCGGAAGCCGGCCAAGAGTGCATCGTTACGACGCGTAACGGGTACAACTGTGCGCGAAAGTGATTTGGAAAAATGAGAGGCGATATTTGAGGCATCACCCGCGGAGAGAGGGCCGGCGTGTTCAATCAAGGCTTCGCCGCGGGCAATCTCCTTACGAACGTTTACTAAATAAGCACGGAGCAGAGGACGTAAGCTATAAGCGGGACGAGATTTTTGGAGTGAGCTTAACACCGCTTCGACACGCTCAGCCGAAACTACACCCGACTCCAATGAGAGGGCTAAGAGTTTTTTGGCTTCTACTTTAACTGAGCGAATCGACATTTGAAATTATTTGGAAGAAAGTTGTTTAACGGCAGCTTCGTTAAGTCGAGTGCGTTGAGCGTCGTCTAAATTCTGTTCTAAAACTTTCGCAGCGGTTTCGACGACTAAACGGGAAACTTCGCCACGAACTTCGTTGAGCATTTGGCGACGATCAGCTTCGAGTGATTCTTTTCCTTTGCGGGTGATTTCGGCAACCGCGGCAACCGCTTCTCCTTTGGACGCTTCGATGGTTTGCTTAGCGCTATTACGAGCGTCGTTTAAAATTTTTGCAGCTTCTTCTGACGCTTTTTGTAATTCCGCTTGGGCGGTCTTTTTAGCGTCGAGCAATTTTTGTTCAGCTTGTAAGCGATCACTTTGTAATTGTTCGGCTTGGCGAATGCGCTCTTCTAACTGTCCGAGAGCGGGCTTGATCGCAAATTTGTAGAGAACGAAAGCAAGAATCGAAAAGTTAACCAACTGGGCAATTAAGTGAGGGGCATCGACGCCGAAATCGCCAAATAGTTTAATGATACCATCTAAAGGGTTAGAGGATTCGGCGGCGCCCTGGGCGGCGGGAGCGGCCGGAGCGGCAGTGTTGAGTAGAAGTGAGAAGATTTTCATGACTTAAGATTTTAAAAATATAATGCGCTGGTGGGGAACAGCGTGGCCCCTTGCGGGGCCACACCGCCAATCCGTTTACTTCGCGAGGAAGATTGCGTAGAACGCAACAGCTTCAGCGAGAGCCATGCCCAGAATAGACTGGACGAGGATCTTACCGGAAGCTTCGGGATTACGACCTACGGACTCGACGGCTTTAGCGCCAACGAGACCTACACCGATAGCAGCAGCGAAGCAGCCAACAGCGGCAGGGAGTGAACCAGTGATTTCAGCGATGATCATATTATGTTTTGTTTTTTGGTTTTTTCTTAACGCACCGCTCGGGGAAGTCCCAGCAAGTCATACGCCTTGAAAGTAAAGTTAGTGAGCGTGCTGTTCGTCGGCGTGGCCGCCTTCGTGATTACAAATGAGGCCGATATAAACGGCTGATAATAGGGTGAAGACAAAGGCCTGAATCAGGCCGACTAAAACTTCTAACAAGGCAGCCAGAGCGGGCACGACATAGGGGGCGAGTCCGCCGAGTGAGTGAATTAAATTTTCTCCACCAAAGACATTGCCATAGAGTCGGAAGGAGAGAGAAATTAAACGGAAGGCGATCGAAACCAATTCAATACCTCCCACTCCAAGGAAAATAAAACTGAGTAAAATCCACATCGGAAAACCGATTTCTTTTTTGTCTGCTTTGTTTCCGAATAAATCAAAAATGAGAACTTTTAATCCAGCGTAGCGTAACACGAAATAAGTCCATGCAAGAAAGGAAATCAAGCTAAGGGCGAGGGTCGTGTTTAAATCTGAAGTAGCTGGACGAATCGCATCAACCCAGTGAGTACCCTGTTGGTATTTAATGGTGCCGACGCCTGGAAGTAGTCCGCTCCAGTTCATTAAAAGAATAAATACAAAAAATCCGCAGAGGGTTGGAAAAACTTTTCCGATCATGTTTTTCCCGACGATCGGCTCTAGGGTGTCGCGCAAACCCGATGCCATATTTTCCACCAAAGCCTGTCCCTTGGAAGGGATAATTTTGGGGGTTCCCACTAAGATGCGCACGCCTACGATAATGATCACTGCCAATATCCAGGTGGTGAGAATGGAGTTTGTTACGTCAAACCCTCCAATATTAAATAAAGTCTCGGCGCGCTGACTAACGCCACCATCTTTCGCAAAAGCGAAGGCTGGTAAAAATAAGGCGACTAGAGGATAAAAGGGGCGCATTAGGCGGAAGGTAGGTTTGAATGTTTGCAGGGGCATAGGTCAACACTTGGCGAAAAAGATTTCTTATCGTTAGCCCCCACCCCCGTCCCTATTAATTTATCTTATTGTAAGCGAACTTAAGGGGAGAGCCGTGATATTGCCCAGTTACCCTTGGGTTTCGTGTAGATGAATCGATCATGGAGTCTATTTAATCGACCCTGCCAAAACTCAAAACTCTCGGGAATTAGGATATAACCACCCCAATGTGGAGGTCTGGGAACCTGGCCTTCCGCGTATTTCTTCTTAAATTCCTCTAACAAGTGCTCTAATTGCATCTGATCGGGGATGGTCTCACTTTGCTCGGAAACCCAGGCGCCGAGCTGGCTGCCGTAGGGCCGGCGGGCAAAATAAGCATCGGATTCAGTTTCAGAAGTCTTTATCACTGAACCATTTATGTGAATTTGACGCTCTAAAGCGAACCAGGGAAACAGAAGTGAAGCTCGGGGGTCCTGGGCTAAATTACGCCCCTTATTGCTGTTATAATTAGTGTAGAAGGCCAAACCTCTCTCATCCGCCGACTTTAATAATACGGTACGAGAAAGCGGCGAACCACCTTCTTTGACCGTAGATAGAACCATAGCATTGGGCTCGGTGATTCCGGAGGCCTTCGCTTGATCGAACCAAACCTTAAACTGAGCCAAGGGTGACTCTAAGAGCTCATCACGGCTGAGCCCGCGGGTGGCGTATTCTTTTCTTAATTCCGAAAGGTCCATGAATCTAAAATAGTGAAGTCCGCGAATTGGGCAAGCGTTAGCCTTCCCTCTCGCCACCTAAATAAGATTTATCACCCTACCCTCTGTGAATCTCGTTCTGATTAATAAAGAAGAGTCGACCCATGGTATCCCCCTTGAAGACCCGCGCGCGATTCACCTAACCCAAACGGTTGGCCTGCAACCAGGTAAAACTTTCTTCGTGGGAATAAAAAATGAGTTTCGCGGTTTAGCGACGATTCAAAAAATAAGCCCGTGGCTCATCTTCACAGTCGAATGGGAAAAAGAAAAACAGGCACGACTTCCTTTAGAGTTACTCGTGGGCCTTCCCCGGCCGCAAACGGCTAAAAAAATATTATACGACGCGGCGAGTTTGGGTCTTAGTAAAATTATCTTTTTTGTTTCGGAAAAAGGTGACCCAGGATATCTCTCGAGCTCACTTTGGAAAAATAACGAATGGGAAGATTTTCTTTTGCGGGGAGCCGAGCAAGCCTGCTCCTGTCTTGTTCCTGAAATTATCCACGTCTCCTCCATGGAGGAAGGAGTAAAATTATTACACCCGCAGTCGTGGCGAGTGTCACTGGATCCTTACATCGCAAAGGAATCTCTGAAAACTAAAACGCGTGAACTTTCTTTTGGAACGTTGGCGATTGGCCCAGAGCGTGGCTGGTCGGACGACGAGCGAACCGTTTTAAAAACCAACGGGTTTAGTTTTTATCACCTAGGCAATCGCATCTTAAGGGTCGAAACCGCCTGCATTGCCGGAAGTGTTTTAATGTTGTCGGAATTAAATGCATGGCAGGCCCACCGAAATTTAATTTCTTAATTATTCTACGCGCACTAAAATTGACGCAGCGGGCTGGCCTTTTCCTTTACCAATAATTTTCTTTAACTTCCATCCATTCGGAATCGGAACATTCAAGCCACCTGGAGCTTCTAAAATAACGCGGGCGTCGAGGGATGACTGAGCACAGTCGACGGCATTTTGGGCAATTTCCTCACCCTTGGTTTCCCATAATTCCCAGGGTGGATCCGCAAAAACAATATCATATTTTTCTTCTGTCTTAATGGGCTTGGTCGCATCACCCGTCATAATATTCAGCGGTAGGGTCGGTAGTTGCATCGACTTCGCAACCGCCTGGGCATTGGCACTTAAATCACCCCCGGCATTTAAATCAATACAGGTGGCTGACTTGGCCCCACGACTCAGGGACTCGAGGGCGTAAGCCCCAGTTCCAGCAAATAAATCTAACACGGTAGCCCCCGGAATAAACGCAGCCATTGAACTAAACACCGCTTCGCGAATGTAGTCAGTTGCCGGACGTACTCCGCCCTTGGAAGGAACGCGCAATTGAATGCCGCGTGCGATGCCACCCGTAATACGCATAGGTTTAAATTTGTTTATCCGTGAAGAAGGTCAACGGCGTTCCGCTCCTAAAGGTTGTCGGGTAGGTGACCAACAACTCGTGCGCCCGCCAATCGTCTTTCGCTCTAATAAAACTTTTGTTTTAGGGCAACGCCCACCCTTTTTCCAGCGGTGATTAAACAACCAACTATCAGGAGGGTCGGACCAGTCTTTACCAATGACCCTAAAAGCATCGCGGCAAACTTCACGTACTGTTTTGAATAATAACTGAATCGACTTCGGACCAAATTTGCCCGCCCGCGCCGCTGGATGAAAACCCGCACGCCACAAAATCTCATCAGCCATCCAATTACCAATACCTGGGAACCTCTCTTGCATTAATAAGACTGCTTTAATAGTACTTCCTTTTCTCCGTTTTAAAAATTCGCCCAATTCTTTTGCGTTAAATTCTTGAGAAAGAATCGCTGGCGAAATTTTTGCCCACCACGGTGGGACGCCTTCGCCCTGAAAAAACTGCACCCGACCAAATTGGCGCGGATCATTAAAAATGAGTTGAGGGCCAGATGACATTTTTAAAATCAACTGGTCATGTTTAATCGGAGTTTGATTTTTCGGGCGACACTCCATGCGACCCGTCATGCCTAGGTGGATTCCAATCCAAAGGTTCTTATTAAAAAGAAAGACCATTTGTTTAGCCGCCGCGGCTGAACTATTGAAGCGGGCATGCGTAATAAGTTTTTTCATAGTCTCAGGTTTTTCTCCCCTGAAAACTCGGGCTTTTTTATTTATTATGATTTCTTTAACCCTTTTACCCATGCCCGGATTCCACTGCTTTCTAAAATATTCAACTTCGGCGAGCTCGGGCATAGTCTGTATTTAAATTTAGAATTTTTTGATGCAACCTAATCAATTTATTTTCTTTTGGTTGTTAATTTTAGGTTTCTCATCAGGGTATTATTATGTCACCCAGCACACCGCTACCCTATAAGATTAGTGTACTGGTGTTTCTTTATGATGCAGCGGGTAAATTTTTGCTGATTCAACGGAGAAAAGCACCAAACGTGGGATGCTGGAGCCCCGTCGGTGGAAAACTAGAAACTAGTACTGGCGAATCACCCTTTGAGTGTGCAGTGCGCGAAGTGGAAGAAGAAGTGGGCAAAAAAATAAAGGCCGATGATCTGCACCTCTTTGGGATGATTTCTGAAAAAGGTTATGAAGGACAAAATCACTGGCTCATGTTTCTCTTCACCTGTCGCCTGCCGCTTTCAGGTCTGCCTCCCACGATTGATGAAGGCCATTTTGGTTGGTTTTCACGCGAAGAAATAAACCACATCGCCGTCCCCGAATCCGACAAAACTCTGTTGTGGCCTATTTACGATCAACACCATCGCGGTTTTATTTCCTACCGCGCGGAATGTCACCCCGAGAAACCCTTAGAAATGGTCATTGAGGAAACACAAGATAAGCCTAACTTAGATTAATGGATGACGCGGGCTCAGCGGCAGAATTTAAACGGACGAATCGTAAGCCCGCCTACCCGATTGGAAATATTTTACGAGAATACTTAGCCAAGGAAGGCCGCGAGGTGGCCCTGCCGGTTACCTATTCTCAACTTCGTGATTTTTCTACGTCCGCTCCATTATTAGATCGTGGTAAAGATACGCTTTGGGAAACGGTGGCTTATCACCAAGAAGAGATGGTTAAACTTTCGCAGGGCCTTTTGGAAACCTATGCACTCCTACGGGGCGAAGGAGGTTTAAAAGTTTTTAGTCACGTCTACGTCGACCGTATCGATTTTTGTTCTTTTGGTAATTCTCAACCTTTTCGCGTTCGTATTGTTAATGCTTATAACGAAAATCATGATTATTTTTATGTGAAAAAGGGCGATGCTTCACGGGTTTGTGGTTTAGAATTGGAACACCTGCTTTCACCTAATCGAATGCATTACCTCACGTGGGGTGATACTTTGGTGGAGGAACATGTCACGGGCATCCCGGGCGATATTTTTGCCGAAAAATGGATCGACGCCGATAGCCATCACCCCGTGCGCCTGGCGAAGGAGCTAATCAAATTCGAGGAGCGTTGTTTAGTAAGATTATTGGGTGATATGCGGGCCTATAATTTTGTAATCGCTGTGACGCCCGATTTTGATGCGACCGCCATTCGGGTGAGGGCGATGGATTTCGACCAACAATCTTATGATGGCCGGTTGAGATTTTATTTGCCTGGCTCGTTTAAAGAAAACCGTCCCTTTACCCAACTTTGCGCCAAACATATCAACGCAGCTTCCGCCGCACAGTATAGGAGAGAAGAACAATCTTTGATTCACCGTCGTTTATTAGCAGCGCCCGAGAGAATGCGGGACTTATTAGCAGCGATGGATGCGAATATTTTAACTTCGCCTGAAAAGGCGATCGAGTTAGCGGAAGGGCTAGCGGAGTATCATCGTGAGCCAGCTTTTCGAATGCATAAGACGATGGCCGGGTTGATTGGAGAAAGTTTAGCACGCTTGGATAGAATTTTGCGTTTATAAAAGACTAAGCGCTGGACAGGTTGGGCGCTTTAACGACAAACTCTCCAGCCTGCAATGAGTGACTCTTTAAGGCATGAATGTGGTATCGCTTTAGTTCGTTTAACTAAAGACACTAAGTGGTACCAAGAAAAATACGGGAGCGCTCTGCATGGCTTTAACCAGCTTTTCCTCTTAATGGAAAAGCAGCACAACCGGGGACAAGACGGGGCGGGGATTGGCGGAATTAAAATTGGTGCAGAAAACGGAGAAGCTTTTCTTTTCCGTGATCGCGAAATTGGCTCTCAAGGGTTAACCCAAATTTTCTCTCGGCAGATTAAAATTTATTCCGATTTAGTTCGCGACGGCGTGGTGATTCCTGAATTTCCCGAAACGATTAAGCGCCACTTCGACTACGGTGGTGAGGTTTTAATGGGGCACCTCCGTTATGGTACTTCCGGAAATTTCGATACGGGTTCATGTCACCCTTATGCCCGTAAGTCGATTTGGCCGACGCGCAATCTGCTCATTGCAGGAAATTTTAATTTAACTAATACCCAATCCCTAAATACCGCTCTCACGGATCGCGGGGCTCACGTTATTTATTCAACCGATACCCAGTCTATTTTAGAAGAAGTGGGTTTTTGGTTAGATGAAGAACACGATCGTCTCTTTAAAGCTTTTCGCGACCAGGGATTGGAAGGTGCGGAAGTGCAGAGAGAAATCTCTAAACACATTGATGTCGGCAATGTTTTAAGAAAAGCCTCTAAAAATTGGGATGGCGGGTATGCCATTGTGGGCATTGTCGGCAATGGTGATTCCTTTGTCTTACGTGATCCCAATGGGATTCGTCCTGCTTGGTATGTTAAGACCGATGATGTTTTTGCCGTCGCCTCCGAACGCGTTGCCTTAATGAGTATTATCGGAGTTCAACAATCCGACGTAAAAGAAGTTCCACCCGGCTCGGCCTTAATTATTAAAGCAGATGGACGGCACACCATCGAAGCCATCCAACCCCCTGGCGTTAAATCCTCCTGTTCGTTTGAACATATTTATTTTTCACGCGGGAATGATCCTGAAATTTATGCAGAGCGAAAAGCCCTGGGGGCGACCCTCGCGAATGATATTTTAGAGTTAATCGGACAAGACCACGATCACGCCGTATTTTCTTATATTCCTAATACCGCAGAAATTGCGTGGTATGGATTAATGGAGGAGCTGCGCCGTCGCCGTCGCGTGCAAGTCCGAAGCAAATTAACTGAAGCACTCCGGGCGGGGACCCTTGATGAAAACATGTTGGATAAATTTATTTTAGGAGGCTGGCCGCGCGGCGAAAAAGTGGCCCATAAAGATGTGAAACTCCGGACGTTTATCTCGCAGGAGAAAAACCGCATGCAGCTCGCTTCACACGTCTATGATATCTCTTATGGCACTGTGCGCGAAGGAGACACCTTGGTCTGTGTGGACGATTCTATCGTTCGCGGAACTACCTTAAAGCAGTCCATTTTAAAAATTCTCGCACGTCCTAATCCTAAACGCATCGTGATTGCCTCCACCGCGCCCCAAATTCGCTACCCCGATTGTTATGGGATCGATATGTCGGAAATGGGTAAGTTTCTCGCTTTTCAAGCGGTTGTCGCGCTCTGTAAAGAAAAAGGTAAACAGGATTTATTGAGAGAGGTTTACGAGGATTGTATCGCCCAAGCCAAAAATCCACCTGCCGTGATGAAAAATCATGTTAAACGGATTTACGATGCGTTTACCGTTCAAGAAGTTTCTGTGAAAGCGGCAGAATTAGTTTTCCCAACAAGATTAAATTGGAAAGGCGACCTTATCATCGTTTTCCAAAAAATTGAATCACTCCACAAGGCCTGTCCTAATAGTTCAGGGGATTGGTATTTCACCGGAAACTATCCTACGCCCGGTGGCTACGAGGTTTTAAATCGAGCCTATATTAATTTCTGGGAGAAAAAAGAAGGCCGTTCTTACTAACTGTATAATTGACAGGAACGCGTACGTGCCCGAAAGGCACTGGCCTCGGCTCGCCACTTACTGATCCACGCTTCGAGATTAATATTTGCGCCCTTCGTGCGTAGCTCTTCAAAAAAGGCTTCACTGCCGACATGCTTGATAAAGAGTTCTCGGGCGGTGCCCGTGGTGCGCGCAAAGGGATTGGAAGCATCCCAAATGCATGATTGTTTCATCATGTGTAGAGAAAGTTCACAGGGATAAAGTTGGTTCCAGTTTTCTACCTGCGTGTGAACACCCTGGGTTCCGTCGGGCATCGTTTTCGGTTCTAATTTTAAACCAGAGACCGATTTCCCTAGGGCGGCGACCAAGTCAGTTGATTTTCTTTTACTGTATTTTATAAATCTAAAATGCATTTGATTTTCAAACGAGTGACTGAAGCCTCCGACAATACAACCCAAGCCAACCATGGCATAACCCAAGGCGGCCTGCGGAGTTGGAATGCGTGGAGATGTCGGAACCCAGGTTAATCCAGTCTGATCCCAGGTCATGGCGCGACGCCATCCTCGCATAGTGACCACATCCAGTTGGGCGTTTTTTCTCTGGCTTTCAGATAAATCTAAAACGCCCGGGGTAGATACCGCCCAGCGCGCAATTTCACCAATCGTTAAGCCATGCACATAGGGCATTTCATAAGCCCCAACGTAACTTTTCCATTTAGTATCGAGCATGGGTCCATCCACTTTTTCTCCGCCCAGCGGATTAGGACGGTCTAAAATAATAACTTTTATGGGCTGGGGTAAGCTGTAACACGCCTCCATGACATATTTCATACAACTGATATAGGTGTACGAACGTGAGCCAACGTCTTGGAAGTCGACGAGTATTACATCGAGATTAGATAGCATCGTAGGAGACGGACGTCTCGTCGCTCCATATAAAGAATAAACCGGTAAGCCGGTTTTTTTATCGTTTTCATTTTTGACGCTTTTCTCAGCGGCAGCGCTACCATCAATACCATGCTCAGGTCCAAAGAGTTTAGTTAGCTTAACCCCGGGCGCATTAAATAAAACATCCACGGTGCGTTGTCCTTTTCCATTAACTCCCGCTCGGTGTGTCACCAGTCCACAGCGCAGCCCTTTTATCCTGCTGAAGTTTTCTGCCTGCAAAACATCGATGCCGAGTAATGTTTTTCCAGTCACAGGGAATGACGAACCGGCGGGTGAAACTCGCACGCCGTCACTGGAGCCTCCCGTAGAGCCACCACCGACACATCCTGGTAATATCGCAGCGCCAAAAGACGACAGAGCGATGATTTTAAAAAATTGGCGGCGTTCCATGTGAATTCAATTTCACGAGTATCACTATATTTCTGTGAGTTTAAAGTGTGATTTTCTAATTAAAAACATTTGCGGTACTCCATCGGCTGTTCAATTTACCCCTATGCGTGTTGCACTATTAGGATCAGGACGAGGCTCGAATGCCGAAGCCATCCTCCGCGCAAAGCAAAACGGTCAACTGGGTCGAGCAGACATCGTGGGGATTTTTTGCGACAACCCACTGGCCCCCATGTTAAAACTGGGCCCTCGCTTTGGCGTTCCAGCATTTTTTTTAGACCCAGGACCATTTAAAACTAAGTTTTCCCCCGAACAGGAAAACGTTTGGACTAATACCCTCCTCTCTCAGCAGGTTGATTTGGTTGTTTTAGCGGGCTTTATGCGGGTAATTAAGGCTCCCCTACTTCAGGCGTTTGAAAATAAAATTATTAATATCCATCCGAGCTTATTGCCCGCATTTCCTGGGTTAGATGGGATTGGCCAAACCTGGCGCGCTGGTGCAAACGAAGGCGGCTGCACGGTCCATTGGGTCACTTCTGCTGTGGATGGCGGACGACATTTAGGCCAAATCAGAGTTTCACGAGAAAACTCTGATACTTTGGAAACCTTTACCGAAAAGATTCACACCGCCGAACACGTCTTACTTCCCAGGATCATCGCCGAACTTTCTTTCCTATAATTTATGATAGAATTACGCGCGCCCATTCACGAAGACCTAGTTCAGCCGCTTGAAGATTTTTTTTGTGAGTTAACACGTTCGTCGTGGATGTTGTTTCATGAAGGCCCCGGGAAGCCTCATTTCGTCATGGGTTATTTTGATACCAAAGAACAAGCTGAGGAGTCGTGGATTTTTTTACGAAAAAAATTTAAACACCTGCCCGAGAGGTTTGATTCAATACAACTCGAAGACAAAGACTGGAAAGAGGCCTACAAGGAACATCTTAAGCCTTGGAGTTATGAAAATCTACATTGGGTGCCGTCGTGGATGCGGGAAAGTTACCAAGTGCCCGCTGGCGGTGCAGTCATTTGGTTTGATGCTGGTTTGGCGTTTGGAACGGGAGACCACCCCACCACCCGGCTTTGCATTATCCGCTTAATTGATTTTTTGAAGAGTCATCCAGCGGCGACCACCAAGGTCGTCGATGCAGGTTGTGGGTCGGGGATATTAGGCCTGTCGGCCGTCCAGTTAGGCTGTCACAACGTTGCCGGTTTTGATCGTGATCCTGAATCGGTTAGAGTTAGTGAAAACAACCGGATCGAAAATAATATCTCTGATAAAAATATCTCTTTTCATCATGCGGGGCTAGAAGAAGGATTTAAATTAACGGGCACCGCCGATGTCGTCTTAGCCAATATTATAAGCGATGTGCTTTGCATTTATGCGGATGAGTTAGTGCAATCCATTAAACCCGGTGGAATTTTAGTTTTGAGTGGAATTTTAAATAAAGAACAAGAAACCGTCCGTGATTTTTTCGCGTCGAAATGTAAAGAAAACTGGGGAAAGGTGGAGGTCGATGGACGAACGATGGGCGAGTGGAGTGATGTGGTGTTATTTAGAATTTAATCTGCGCAATCTTGCTATTCATGACTTTGACTATTTAGTTAGCCAAAATGACTAGTGCGACAACGAGAGGTTTGATTTATGGACGCTGGGCGACCTATGGCTTTGCCTGCTTTATTATTTTCTTGGCGGTGCTGGAATTTTCGGGCGGTTTTTCTCTTGGCGGGCTGACTATTCCACCCCGTTGGAAGCCCGAAACGGTTTCCTTCCCCTTAGCCCTGCACGTCGAAAATTGTTTTTTTATTTTTTTTGGTTTATTGATTTTAATTCCTCTCGAAAAAATCAAAGACGGCAAACAGTGGAGAATTATTTTTGGAATAATCTGCGTGGCGGCCGTAGTTTTTGCCTTTGCCATGATTTCTGAAGTGATGGCGAAAAACTATATCGCAAATGCCGTGAAAGCAAAAGCACGGCTGCCGGTGTTTCAGGCCATTCTGCTCTTTGCTTCACTCGGACAGATTCCGATCCACCTCTTTGTTCGTCGGCCTGACCTGCTCGATTAAGCTAAAAGTTCCCGCTCAATCTTTTGGGCAAGTTTTAAAGCCGCTTCTAATGTTGGACCAAGCACCGTTAGGTGGCCCATTTTTCTTTTCGGCACAGCCTGACCCTTATCATAGAGGTGTAATTTAACATTAGGATATTGCAGCGCAATATTCCAATCTGGAGTGATTCCGTTTTTCCAAAAATCGCCTAAAATGTTGAGCATCACTGCGGGTTGCTGGGTTTTGATTTCGCCGAGTGGTAAGCCACAAACCGA
>JAEMQU010000002.1:25833-97897 GCA_016463705.1 Opitutales bacterium
TAGACTGCTACCTCCCCATTTTCTCCACGTACAATAATCACCGAAATTTCGCAGTCGTGAGGAATCCAGGCTTCCAAAACCCCGCGCCCGCCGCCCGTGATCGACCAAGCTTCTTCAAGGTCATGAGTTTCGCTACTTATTTTTGTTTGGCCCTTCCCATCATAACCAAAAATGGCGGTTTTTAATACACAGGGGTAGCCAATTTCTTTAACCGCTCTTTTTAATTCTTCCAACGTATTCACTATTTTAAAAGGTGCACAGGGTATTTGGTTTTCTCTGAAAAACTCTTTTTCTTTTTGGCGATTTTGACAAATTTCCAGTACCCGTGCGGAGGGGTGACAGGGGGTAATTTTATTTACGAACTCGATGGTACTGGCTGGAATATTTTCAAATTCTAAAGTGACCCGGCTGCAGCCGGTTGTGAATTTTTTGAGCGCTTTAAGATCATCCCAGGGTGCCGTAATCGTTTCTTGAGCAACTGCCGTTGCACAAACAAAGGATGCGGGGTCAAAAATCTTTACTTTATAACCTAATTTTTGGGCGGCCTGCGCTGACATCCGACCTAATTGGCCTCCGCCTAAAATCCCGATGGTTTCTCCTGGTGTAACTGGTTTGCCCATTTTATTTTTTCTTCTTGGTAAGCGGGCGAGAGTTTTTCAAAACTTTTTGCGTTTGGTTTTTTCGGAAATTCTTAAGTTTTTTATCAATTCTTTTGTCGCTCAAAGCTAATATTGCAGCCGCGGCTAAGGCGGCATTGATCGCACCTGCCCTGCCAATAGCAAAAGTGTGTACCGGAATACCCGCGGGCATTTGGACAATCGAAAGGAGTGAATCTAAACCATCTAAAGTTTTGGAGGGAACCGGGACACCTAACACCGGTAAGGTGGTCATGGCCGCGGCCATTCCGGGAAGGTGGGCAGCACCACCAGCACCGGCGATGATGACTTTGTATCCAGCTGCCTCGGCCCGAAGAGCATAGTCCTTCAATTTAAGTGGCGTGCGATGGGCGCTAACAATTTCTGCCTTAAAAGGTATTTTAAATTCTTTTAAAAGGTGGGCGGTGTGCTCCATTACTTCCCAGTCGCTTTGTGAGCCCATAATTAAACCCACTAAGTTTTTTGGTGAGTTGCTCATTACAAATAAGGATTATACTCAGGAACGAGTTGTTGAACACCTTTTTTACATATCTCATTTTCTTTTAAAATCAGTGCATTAACTTCTTTTAAAATTCGTTCTAAATCGGGGTAATTCAAGGTCGGACCCGTAAATCGGAAAATTCGTTCATTATTGGTCGGGCTATACTCTTCTCGGGTATGTTGGATTTCTTCGAACATTTTTTCGCCGGGGCGCAGCCCAATGATTTTTATTTCAATATCGATATCGGGCTTAAGTCCGCTGAGCTCAATAAGTTGACGGGCCACATCTATCACTTTCAGGGGCTTACCCATTTCTAATACTAGTATATCACCACCATTACCCTGGCACGCACTTTGGAGCACTAACCCAACAGCCTCGGGTATAGTCATAAAATAGCGGGTTACCTCGGGGTGGGTTACCGTAATAGGGCCGCCCGCTTTAATTTGTTTTTGGAAAAGAGGGATAACCGATCCCGATGACCCTAAAACATTACCAAATCTTACCGCAATAAAGCGGGTCGTGTTTCCTGGTTTTTGCTGCATGGACTGCACGGCAATTTCCGCCAGGCGTTTGGAGGCCCCCATAATATTTGTGGGGTTAACCGCTTTATCAGTCGAAATTAATATAAATCTTTTAGCCTTATAGTGTGAAGCTAAGGTCGCGACCAACGTGGTGCCTAAAGTATTATTTTTCAGCGCTTCTCCTGGTTGCGATTCCATCATGGGGACGTGCTTATGCGCGGCCGCATGTAAAACTAGTTCGGGATTAAAACGTTTAAAAATATCTTCCATTCTCCCGGAGTCGGTGACATCCGCCACGATAGGTAAAATAATATCGCCGTGTCCGCGGGCGATTAATTCTTGTTCAATCGTGTAGAGTAAAACTTCGCATTGATCTAAAATGATTAACTGCTTGGGGTTACGATGGGCGACCTGACGGGCAATTTCACTGCCAATGCTGCCGCCCGCACCCGTCACCAAAACCGATTGCCCGTAAATAAGTTCGTTAATCGCTATCGTATCTAAATCCGCTGGGGCCCGACCGAGTAAATCTTCAACGGACACGGGACGTAAATCGGTAATCGTCACGCGGCCCGAGCTTAAATCACCCACCGTAGGAATAATGAGTGTATTGATTCCGGCTTTTTGGGCGAGGGCGTTGATTTCTTTAATTCTTTTACCCGCGGCGGGTGGTAGCGTTATAATGATTTCACTGATTCGTGCGCGCTCCTTAATTTCTACTAAACTTTCGGGAAAACCTAATACGGGAATACCATGAATGTCTAAGCCGTGTTTCTGTCGATTATCATCCAGAAAACAAACTGGTTCAATTCCCTCGTCTTTGCGTTTTAATAAATCAATGAGGATTTGTTCACCGATGGCGCCCGCCCCCATAATAACTACTCGTTTTATTTTTTTATTTTGGGTGGGATCTATTTTTCGACGTTCATTAATGGCGCGAATCAACACCCTCACCCCTAAAAACATCAGGATCGAAAGATTATAATCCACTAAGACAACACTGTGGGGAATGGCATAAATACTGGCACCTGGCTCGCCGCTTCTATTTAGGAGATTTTGAAAACTGGGAATAAAATAAATAATGATTGAAGCGATGGTTAAAGAGTAAATGACGCGCATCGCGTCATGGAGGCGAAAATACCGAAGCACACCGCGGTAGTGTGCACCAAGCCCCAAAATAATAAACTTAAGTGGGAGTATCCACATCAGCGCATAAAAACGCTGGTAATTCAGGTAAAAGTTTCGGGTGGTTTCCTTATTGGACGCGACGCTCTCGTTTAAAATTTTTGCGTCGCTTAAAAATCTAATTTCATAACTTAGCCAAAAAACGAAGACAATAATCGGAGCGTAAACTAAAAAATAAAGTACCAGTCGTTTGGGGTAGTTTGTTTTATTATAAAAATTGGTGATGGTTTTCATAAGTGGTTATTCTTGGACGACACGAAAGCCGAGCGTCCGACTTCTTTCGCGTTTCAGTGCCTTCCGTTGAGGAAATTCTTTCTTGGTGGGGGTATTAACACTTCCGCCTAAAATCATCGCTTCCTCTTTCTCGGGTGCGGCGGCCGTCCATTCTTCCACGTTCCCAATGAGATCGTAAAACCCATAACGATTCACTTGGGTGGTAGCGACATTCCGCGTGGTCAGACCATCCGTATTATCAAACGTCCAAGCTTGGTCGGATTTATTTTTCTCACCGTTCTCGCCTGCAGCCTGGATAAATTCTTCTGCGGTGGGGAGTCGTATTTTTCGCCCGGTCAACCAACCCAACTGTTTACAAAATTTCTGGGTGTCTTCGAAGTTTACTGATTCTACTGGTAAATTCCCGCGGACCACGGCGCTCGGATTGAGGCCCATGACCGCTTCGTAGAACGATTGGGGAACTTCATGGCGCATGAGTTTTATTTCCTTTTTAACCGGGTGTTTAATAAAGAAACCTTCAATCGCATTATTGATTATTTTTATCATGCCTTGGCGACTAGTGATAAATGTAAGTTCTTGAATGAGTGGCGACTCGGGCGGTAATACCCCAGGACTTTGGGCGTCTAGTTTTTGGGCTGCGTCTAATAGTTTTTTGGCTGCTTCGATGGCTTGATCATAATTCTTTTCTCGGATTTTGGCCTGGGTATCGGCGAGGGCGGCTTTTAATTCTCTCACCTCTAAAGTTGTCCGCGCCACATTTCTTCTTCTCTCTAACTCGGCATTGTTTTTCTGGTTTGCATATTCACTCAGCGGATTTTTATTTATGATGAGTTTTTGTTTTGCGATAGCCTGATCCCAGAATGTCTCGGCTTCGTTCCATTGTTCGGCTTTTTCTTTTTGTTCCGCTTCGTTCACTAAAACCATCAGTTCTTTATAAACAGGGTAAGAAATGAATGTTTCTTTTCGAATACCAAGATGACTAATTCTTCCGAACTCGGTATTTAAGACATCCCGATAATTTTCTAAAAAGTTGGTTTCTATTTTTATGGCCTCGGTAATACTGTCCAGTGCGAGCTCAATATTCTCGGCTTTAAAATATTCTTCAGCTTGTTTTTCGCATTGTCGGGTCTTCTCCCAAAGTGGCGCGGCTTCAATGCGTCTAAGCCGGGTTTCCAAACGAGCAATTTTTCCGACGTCAGCCATTCCCGAGTAGATCCACTGGCGTTGAATGGTACGCTCGGCGTCCAGTGCCTGCTTGATTAAACTTTTAGCTTCTAAGGGATTCGTTCCTTCACTTCTTTGGGCTTTTTCTTCAGCTTGTCTTGAAATTCCGCGCAAAATCTCGGCATTAATGATATGTTGTTTTTTTCTTAATCCCTCGAGACGGTTATTATCCGCACTCAGCGCGCCACGTTCGGATACAAAGTCTTCTTGGGCTTTTACCGCTTCTGCTAATAAGTTTAGATCATCTTCGGTTAGGATGTCTTTTTTTAGTTTTATTTCCTCAAACGCAGCCTCTTTTTTTTCGGAAATCTCTTTTAATTCCTCGATTTTATCCATTTGGCTCTTCGAGACCGCCTTGCCACTACCTCGATTACTTCGGGACGCCGAGGTGTACAGCCAAGCTCCCAATAAAATACAAAACACCATGACTCCTGCGATAATGATATTCTTTAGTTTACCCCAAATCTGTCCTGATTCTCTCTTTTCAGTTATTTTCTGGAGATTACGCCCTCTGACAAAATTCGGGCGGGGGGGTGGCGGCGCGGGGGATGTGGTCATTTTATCTATTTTGTCGCTACCTCGTTAAAAAAATTCGTAGTTTTAACTTATCTCTTTAACAACCTTAGACCACACAAAATTAAAAATGTTACTCTTCAAGCGCATTTCGGTAGTGGGGGCAGGTTTAATCGGCGGGTCCATCTTATTAGCAGCGAAAAAACGAAATATTTCGGCGCAGTTCTCGTGTTGGTCTCATTCTCCTGCTTCACTCGCTTTTTGGTCAAATCTCGGCTGGGTAAATGGACACACCTCCTTAAAAGATTCAGTCAAAGATGCCGACCTTGTGATCATTGCAACGCCTGTGGATAAAATAGGTGAAACTTTTGTGTCCCTCGCTCCATTTTTAAAACCCGGTTGTTTAATCACCGATGTTGGCAGCATTAAAGGTGCGGTTTTAAAGGCGGCTTCAGTTTTACCTCCCTCGGTTAATTTTATTGGCTCGCATCCGATGGCGGGGTCGGAAAAAGCCGGCGCACGAAATGCCCACGCCGATCTCTTCGAAAATAGATTTTGTTTTATTACTCCAGGCCCCCACGACCCGGCCGACTCCGTCCAGAAAATAGAACAGTTTTGGCAAAGTCTTGGTTCTAAAACTTTTCTTTGCAGTGCGGAAAAGCATGATGAAATTGTGGCGGCGATTAGTCACACCCCCCACGCCAGTGCCGCTGCTTTAATATTAGCAGTGAAAAATCTCCCTGGTTTTAAACCAGCGGCGGTCGGCGCCGGCTTAAAGGACTCCACGCGGATTGCGGCGGGCGAAGAAAATCTTTGGGTTGGAATTTTACTAGCTAACGCAACCCACGTTGCCCAAGGCTTAAAAGAAGTTGAAAAACAAACGGCCGAACTGCGCACGATCATTGAGCGTGGCGACGCAGCGGCCTTAAGTAAAATCTTGGCGGCGGCCAGAATCGCTCGTCAATCGTTGGATCAAACTCATGAGTGAATCCTACCTGGTTAAGCCTTTTTGCTCACCCGCCCAAGGAGTCGCCCAAGTTCCAGGTTCTAAAAGTATAACCAACCGCGCCCTTATTTTAGCAGCGTTGGCTGATGGAGAAACGCTTTTACGAGGGGCTCTTTTTAGTCGGGATACCGAAATTTTAATTACTTCATTAAAACAACTAGGATTTTCTGTAGAAATAAATAAATCGTTGCACACGATTAAAATTGTTGGACTGGGTGGTAAAATTCCTGCTCAAGAAGCAAAATTACATGTCGGTAATGCGGGGACGGCGGCGCGCTTTTTAACCGCCTTTCTTACCCTCTCAGAAAAAGGTAAATATTTTTTAGACGGGGACGAGGCGATGCGCCAACGCCCCATGGCCGGGCTGATCAACGCACTGCGCTCCTCGGATAATTTCGCCCATGATGTTTACGGTAAAGAAACGCTTTCGTTTCCTTTTACTTTATTCACTTCGGGGTATTTAAAAAATTGTGAAGTTGATGCTTCGGCTAGCTCACAATTACTGTCCGCGTTGTTGATGATTTTACCGTTAAGTTCAGGGGCTAAAGTTTTGATGAACGGTTCCACCGTGTCCGAACCGTTTGTGCAAATGACTGAAAAAATGTGTGCTCAGTTTGGTCGCCCTATCACCCAAGTTAATCCTGGAGAGTGGCGTTGTGTAAATCCTGGTTCTTTTATTTCACCCGGGATTTATGATATTGAGCCCGACGCGACAGCAGCGAGTTACTTTATCGCCCTACCCGCTTTAAGTGGAAAAAATTCGTGCGTCAGGGTCAGCGGGTATAATCCCAAAGGGCTTCAAGGAGACACCGCATTTGCAGGAGTGGCCCAGGCCTGTGGGGCTGTTCTCAACAACGAAAATAATGCTTTAGTCATTAATCACTGGCCTGAGATCCAAGGCGGGACGTTCGATTTTAATAATTTTTCTGATACTTTTTTGACGCTTGCGACCCTTGCCAGTCTAGCGAATCAACCGACCACGATTAAGAATATTGGTCATACCCGAAAACAAGAAACCGATCGGATGTTAGCCATGGCGACCGAACTGGAACGGCTGGGAATAAAAACTCAACCGACCGCTCAAGAATTACGCGACAACGACACTCTTTCTTCATTAACTATTTTTCCTAATCGCGAAGCACTTAAAGCCGCGTCCGCGCAGAAACCGGTTTCCATTCACACCTACGAAGACCATCGTATGGCGATGAGCTTTGGGATTTTAGGTTCATTTGATTTATGGGGTGATGGTCGGCCGTGGATTGAAATTTTAGATCCCCGGTGCACGAGTAAAACCTTCCCCCTCTTTTTCTCTGCTTTAGAATCTCTCCGCACGCAGTTTGTGAGCGTTGCCGTTGATGGTGGCGCCGCCTGTGGTAAATCCAGTACCTCGCGTACCCTTTCCGAAAAATTAGGTTTTTTACATATCGATACAGGTGCCCATTATCGTAGTTTAACCCAAGTTTTACTTCAGAGTTTTGTTAATCCCGAGGACACTCGTGCCATCAATAACTCTTTAAGTAAAATTAAGCTTTCTACTTTTATTTCGGGTAACTCCGCCCTCTTGGCTTTAAATAATAAAGTTTTAAGTGAAGCCGAGTTAAGAAGTGCCGTGGTGAATGCATCAGTCTCCCAATTTGCGGCGATTCCTGAAGTCCGAGCCTTCATTCTCGCTTATCAAAGAAATCAAGTCCACGTGGCTCAACAAAATGGTTTTGCGGGACTCATTATGGAGGGGCGGGATATTGGGTCGGTCGTCTTACCTCAAGCCACCGTCCGAATTTATTTGGAAGCGGAGGCCTCGGCGAGAAATCAAAGAAGAAAAGATGAAGGGATTATGGATTCAATTGTCCAACGAGACAAAATTGATTCTTCGCGAACCGCCGCACCACTGATCTGTGCGGAGGGCGCCATTCGAATCGATAACACTAATCTTTCTTTATCGGATGTCGTAGCAAAGATTGAGAAAATCATTTTAGCGGCGGGCCGAATCCCATGATTTTAGATTCTAAGAATCTTATTTATAAAGCGGTTTATCACGGTGCCCGGGCCTTCGCAGAAGTTTTTGCATCACTCGAAGTAGAAGGCTGGGAGAAGGTTCCCCAGGGTGCCTGCATTTTTGCGTGCAACCATCAAAGTATGTTGGATCCTCCCTTGATTGGGTCGTGTTTGCCCCGCGAAATTTCTTTTATCGCCCGGCGTTCGCTTTTTGATAATCCTATGTTTGGAGCGGTCATCCGGGCTTGTAATTCTATTCCCGTGGATCGCGGAGAAGCCGATATCGGAGCTATTCGAATCGCCCTGCAGGCCTTAAAGTCAGGACAGGGTTTGCTCATTTTTCCGGAAGGTACCCGCAGCCACGATGGGGTGATTAAAGAGGCTAAAGCGGGCGCTGGGCTACTGGCGTGTAAATCGGGCGTGCCTGTGGTGCCCATCCATATTCGCGGAGCGAACGATGTCTTACCACGTAATGCTTATTTTCCTACGGGGAATGCCCGAGTGCGGGTGCGCTTTGGTGACGCCCTGGGACCCGCTGATTATGATCCAGGACACGGTTATCCCGATCGAAGCGGTGAAGCCTCTCGGAGGATTCTAGAAGCGATTAAGCGCCTACCCGACTGCGAGGTCCCGGGACTTTAAATTAAGAAATTCTTTGCGGCATGACGACGCAGAGAAAATCTTCTTTTAATGCACGCACCACGCCAGGAGACATGTCGTCCTTAAACTCGAAATCAATTTCATCTTCGGTTAACGCCTTCAGTGGGTCGATGACGTAACCAGGGTTGAACGCAATATTTACATCAGGGCCGTCGTATTTAACGGCGATGAGTTCTTGGGATTCACCGGTTTCAGATTTGGAAGAAATTTCGAGATTTTGTGTTTTCTTGGAAACGGAAAGACGAACGGTGTTATTACGATCGTCGCACATCAGCGAAGCCCGGCCAACGGTATCCAAAAACTTTTCTCTTTCGAGACGAACTTTACTACCGGCATCTTTCGGAATCACTTGGCGGTAGTTAGGATAATTGCCTTCAACTACTTTTGAAACGAGTTGAATGCGATCCACTAAACCTTCGTCGTTTTTCGGGATATCGATAATAAAATTAACCTGTCTTTCGTTGTTTAAAATATGGGCCTTGCTGCCTGACTTGAATAAACGCTGTAGCTCGGCAATGGTGCGGGCGGGTAAAATAAATGAGAGGGGCTTGTCGGGGCCGGCTAATTCTCTTTCACACTTGGCTAAGCGACGACCATCGGTGGCAACCACGGTGAGCTTTCCGTTAGCGAATTCAAAAAATACTCCGTTTAAAATATAACGATTTTCGTCGGTAGATTGGGCGTAGCTGACTTTTCTTAACATGGAACCCAAGTCATCTTGTTCGATAGAAATTTTCGACTGACCAGAAAATGTTGCGAGCGGCGGAAATTGTTCGGCGGATAAACCAACGACGTGAAAAACTGAACTGCCTGAGGTAATTTTTACGCGATCTTTACCAGTTAATTCCAAAGTGGCGTCGCCATTCGGCAGAGAGCGAATAATTGGAACGAGGCGCTTAATCGGTAAAGTTATTTTTCCAGGTGATGAAACAGAAGCTTTGACGCGGGCACAAATTCCGAGATCTAAATTCGTGGTCGTGAGGGTGACCGTATCGCCTTCGGCTTCAATTAATACATTTTGTAAAATTGGCATGGTGGCGCGACTGCCAACGACATTGGTTACGCTCGTGAGACCCGTGAATAAATGATTTCGGTTAACCTTGAACTTCATGATGAGGCAAGCATGGGAGACGTCAGGGGGGAGTGGCAATCCTTCAATAAATACAAATACACACTGAGGTTATTATATATATCTTAATTAATTAAATACATTAGTATCAGTAGATGTCGGAAATCCGTGTATAAGAGTGCAAGCCGTTGAGTTAGGGGGATATGGGATTTATCCAGCGCTGTGCCCAACAGGTGAATAACCCAAGGTTTATTAACACCGCCTTCCAACCACAGTTTTTTCACCACCTATTAACAGTTAAGAAACAAACTCATCATCTTCCGGCGCGGGGTCGGTTTCCTCCTTTTTGAGATAAAAAACATGTCTGATTATCCCCCAGGTGATGTAACCTAAAAATACCACCAGCATAGAAAACTCGCGAAATAAAAATAAGCCCAACCCGACTAAAATAATTAACACAAACCCCTTACTTTTCGTGCGTGTATTCCAATTAATCATTTTCAGACTAGGAAAACGGACGTTACTAATCATTAAATAAGAAACGATAAGCATCAGGGGTAATAAAACCCAAGACCAAGATTTTAAAACCAAGTCCAGCCGATCATTCTGATTAGAAATATATAAAACCTTAGACAGGGCTAAAACGATGGAGGCGATTAAACCTGCCGCTGCTGGGCTGGGTAGTCCAACAAAGTCTCCTCCGGCCGAACGCTTTTCATTTCCTGGAATCAAAGGATTGGTCAGCACATTATATCGGGCCAAACGAACCCCCACACATAACAGATAAATAAAAGCCAATAACCAGGTGGAGAGCTTGATGTATTCTTCGTTTTGATTGGGATTAATAATCAAAAAACAAACCATCAACGCTGGTGCTACGCCAAAAGAAACCGTGTCCGCCATGGAATCGAACTGTGCGCCAAACAGGGACTCGCGGTGGGTGGCCCGAGCAATACGGCCGTCAAACATATCACAAACACACGCGAAAATAATAAACCAAACTGCCATAATATAATGGTCGGAACGGGCATTGATATCCAGCCCGGTAAAATGAGCTTCAATACAATTTTTGATTGCCAGAAAACCGCATAACATATTCCCCGCGGTAAATAAGTTGGGGAGTAAATAAATATGGGCGGCCTCTTCAGCTGACTGATAACGACGTGGTTCGGGCGGAGTGGACATAAAATTATTTTGGTTCGTCGAGGTATTTCCAAAAACCACTATGTTTTTCAATCACCGTTTCGTCTTCGGATACTGGTAGGCGACTCCGAAAAGCAAAGTCGGCCATGGTGTGACGATGTAAAATATAGTGGGCAACTAAGGATGTTTCGTTGGACTCAAAATAAATTCTAAATTCTCCAACTCGGAGACGATGATAGATGAGGCCTCCGCGGGTCACCGTTCCTAAATCCGAACGTCCGGTATTTAATAATTCTGGGGTTAGCGCCGTAAAAGCTTCGACAACATTCATTTGCTCCAGAGTAGGAATTTTCGCCAACTCGCGCATGGCTTGATCGCTAAAATTTACTTGGTACATCGGCTGGGTTTAAACAATGGGGTGGCCTCGCCTGGAGCAACCCTTCAGTTCATCCAATCGGTTGATTTTATTAAGATTTCCACGCGTTGCTCGATTAAATTAAGCACATTCTCAAATTCTTGGGCCTCACCATAGTAAGGATCAGGCAACGGCTTATTACCCAAAAAAAGGCTGATTTTAGAGTAATGAATCATGGGACAAAGGGCTTTTAGCTGACTGATGTTTTCGTGATCGGCCGCCCAAATTAAATCAAATTTTTCAAAGTCTTGTTCCTTAATTTGACGTGCCCGATTTTTACTTAAGTCGTAACCACGTTTTGCAGCGTGGCGTATAGAGCGTTTATCGGGAGGGTCGCCGACGTGATAATTTTCTACGCCCGCTGAATCGACTTCAATATTTAAGCCAATCGCCCGCGCTTTCGTTTCTAAAACAATTGCTGCTGTCGGCGATCGACAAATATTACCCTTACAGACAAGCAGAATGCGCTTCACAAAAAAAGTTAAAAAACCCTTATTCTATTGGTTAAAAAGTACTATACTTTTCCACCAAAACTTTGGTGGTCGTCTAAATCTAAAACATCAAACCAGGAAAAAATATCTTCACGCTTTGCGCCCGCTGGCGTTGACGACTGGTATTGCGACATGCGTTCCCGTTTTTCGGGCGAGCCGCCGGTGCGTTGGTCGTGGTAAGCACTAAATGAGGCAATCTCTTGTCCTGAACGCTTGTGTTTACCATTTGCCACAACCCACGCAAAAATGTCTCCGTCGCCGAGGCCTTTGGCGACTTCTGCAAGCAGGCTTTTTTCATCGATTCCAAAAAAAGTTAAAACGTATTGATCGAGGGAACAGCCGTAGGTATATTCGCCCTGCGTGTTGTTGATGGTGGCACGCGCCTTATCGAGCAGTCGGGGAAGAATGACCATCCCGCCCAGTCGACAGCGAGGGCTGCGGGGTGGGTGTTGGGTAAGATCGTAAGGATTATAGGCCATAATTGACTAATAATTCTCATAAAATGCCCGAAAAGCAAGAAAACACCCCCGGAAACACTCCAGAGGTTGCCAAAATGTCACACCTCCCTAATTTTTACCCCATGATATTAAGTGGGGTCATCGATGCGCCTTCATCCACCAACTTTGCTTGGTTTGGATGTGCCTGGGCATTTGTTTTAGCATACACGCTAGATTTGGGCTTTAGGGGATCGAGCGAAAGGTTTCCGCAAGCCGCGGTATGGTTGTTTCGCATAACCTGGCTCACCCTTTCGGGATTTTTGGCTTATCGAGGCCTAATCTTAAATGACATTCCTAGAAACGGACCAGGTGAAATTCTTCTCTCCATCGCCTGGGGTTTTGCCGGACTCTCCATATTTCTCGACTTGGTTTTTAATCACCGCCTCCCCGTTTGGTTGGTTAGTATTCTCACTGCGGCATGTATTTTTTTAGCAGAATGGATGAGTATCACACCAGCGCCCATCCAACACACAGGGCGGCCGCTCATTATTATACATGTGGGTACCGCGATTTTAGCTTACGGAATTTTAGTGGCCCAAGCGCTCAATGCGATCGCGTACCTCTTACAAAATCACGCGTTGGCGAACAGAAAATTTGGAGGAATTTATTCCATCCTTCCTTCGCTCGTTCCGATGGATAAAATTGGAACTCAGTTAATGGGCGCCGTCGTTTGGATTTTGGGCCTTTCGTTAATTATCGGCGGGGCTGATTGGATTCAAAGTTCCTTAAACTTAATTCAACTCCCTAAATTAATTTTTGCCCTCATTACCTGGGTGGGGTGTGTCATGTTAATTATCCAACGCCGCCGCTACCAAATGAGCGCTGCGCGCTTTGCCCGCACCTCCCTCTTCATTTTAATTCCTGCATTGGTTGCGCTGTGGCTCTCGCTTCCAGGGTCCCCTAAATAAATGAGTCAAACAACTCCCACCTTGGTGGCATTAAGCGCCACGCACCACACCGCCGGATTAGATGTGCGGGCGGCGTTTGCCCTTTCGGAAGAAGGCAAAAAAATATTTTATAATGCGGTGCGTGAGTTGGGCTTAGGTGAGGCCGTATTATTAACGACGTGCAACCGACTCGAGGTTTATGTGGTTGGAGATGAAGCAGCAGCGCTGCATGCCAGAAAAGCTTTATTAATAGCGACCGGAGTAGAGGCAGATACTTTAGATAATCATTTAAAAGCCATCCCCGGACAAAAAGCCGTAGAACATTTATTCTCGGTCGCGGCGGGCATTGATTCTCAAATGGTCGGCGAAGCAGAAATCGCCGGCCAAGTAAAACAAGCGTATGCCGATGCGCTGGCCCGTGGAATGACAGGTCCAGTGCTCAACCGAGTTTTTCAAAAAGCTTTTCAGGCAAGTGCCTGGGCACGCACCCACACGGGAATCGCTCAAGGTCAGGTGAGTTTAGGTAACATTGTCGTAGATCTCGCCAGCCGCGTATTTGGATCTTTAGAGCGCACCAGAATTTTAGTTTTAGGAACGGGCGAAGTGGGCCGTCAAGTGGTGCAGGCCTTAGTATCGCGCGGCGCCACGCAAATTTCCGTAGCTTCGCGAACCTTTGAGCATGCCCGCGTTTTAGCAGAAGAGTTTGCTGGTTCATCACTCATTTTAAGCGACGCTCTTCGCCAAATACATAATCACGATGTAATCATTGGTTGTGCTCAAGTGGATCGCCCTCTGCTGGTCCATGAAAGTATTTTAGAGGTAGTGGCCCGACGCCAAGACCAGCCGTTGTTAATGGTAGACTTGGGTGTGCCGCGAAATTTTTCATCTGAATGCCGAGAACTCGAAGGAGTTTATTTAAGCGACCTTGATGATTTATCTGCGGTAGCTAACACCCGCCTCCAGGCACGACTCGCGGAAGTGGGTCGAGCCCGAGAAGCCTTAGATAAAAAAGCTGCCCGCACATGGCTGGCTACACACCCTCACCCCTCAAACGAAACTCCATGAAGTCTACAGTTTTAATCGTTGATGACGAAAAATCCACGCGCGACGGCCTAAGACTCGCCCTCGAAGATAAATACGAAACGTTTATTGCAAAAGATGCCACTGAGGCAGCGCGACTGATGCAGGATGTTAAGCCCGATGCTGTGCTGACCGACTTACGCATGGCCGGGGAAGATGGCATGGCCGTCATTGATCGCGCCCTAAAATTATCTCCGCAACCGGTCTGTATTATGATGACGGCGTATGGAGACGTCGAAACTGCAGTCAAAGCAATGAACAAAGGAGCTTATTGGTTTTTACAAAAACCGGTAGACTTGCGACAGTTAGAAATTATTTTAGAACGTGGTCTGAAGGCGAGAAACACCGAGAAGGAAGTGGTCGCCTTAAAAACCAGACTCGATAAAAAATTTGCCTTAGGTGAAGTCATTGGTTCGTCCGCTGCTCTGCAAAAAGCGATTGAACAAGTTCGCACCGTGGCGTCTTCCAATGCGACCGTATTACTGCAGGGGGAAACGGGTACGGGTAAGGAATTATTTGCCCAAATGGTTCACCAGGCGAGCCCGCGCGTTAAAGGACCCTTCATTGCGGTTCATTGTGCGGCTATTCCGGCAAATCTTTTAGAGAGCGAACTCTTTGGTCATGAAAAAGGTGCCTATACGGGAGCAAATGAAAGACGCGTGGGCCGATTTGAATCCGCCGACGGAGGAACCTTATTCCTCGACGAAATCGGTGAAATTGATGCGACCACTCAAATAAAACTTTTAAGATTTTTAGAAACACGAAGCGTGGAACGTCTAGGCTCACACAAACCCATCGCCCTGGATCTTCGTTTAGTCTGTGCAACGAATAAAGATTTACGACAAATGGTGGCCGACGGAAAATTTAGAGAAGATCTATTTTATCGATTATCGGTGGTGCCGCTCAGGCTACCCCCGTTGCGCGAAAGAAAAGACGACATTCCTTTGTTGATTACTCACTACTTCAAAAAATTTTCACAGGAGAATAATTCACCAGAGACTAAAATATCCAGTACCGCCCTCCCCTTTTTGGTTGGCTACAGTTGGCCAGGAAACATCCGCGAATTAAGAAACACCTGCGAAAACCTTTCCGTTTTAAAATCTGGTAAAACCATTGAAGTAGCCGATTTAGACTCAAGGCTTACTCAGCCTGCGGTCGTAAACCCGCTCGTCCACCCACTAACCCTCCAGCCGGGGGTTTTTGATAAAGAAAAGAACGAAAAAAACCTCTTAAAGCAGGCACTGGCGAATGCCGCGGGCAATCGAACAAAAGCCGCCGAATCATTAGGCATTTCTCGTCGCACCCTCCACCGAAAACTTTTGCAATGGCCGGAGCTTGAGGTGGAAATAAAGCCCCACTCTTAAAATGTTCAGAATCTTACTATTTTTATGTTTAGCGTCCCGACTCTCTGCGATTGAAATTGCCGGGTCAGATATTCTTAAGGAGACGCTCAAAGATATCGAAAAACTTCCCGGTGCGCCTAAAGCCAGTTTCAATGGCACCATGCCCGCGCGCCGCGCTCTCTTGGAAGATCGCGCGAGTATTGGAATATTCTTTTTAAGAGAAAATGAAGAAGATCCCAAGCCCGAGAAGGGAAGTTTATTTAACCGCTATTTATTGGCGAATGCGGCCGCTGCTTTAATTGTTCACAAAGAAAATCAATTAACTCAAGTAAACCTCGAGGGACTCAGAGGAATATTTTCTAAATCAGCCCGCTACCCCGCAACGAATTGGAACGACCTACCGGGATCCAACCAATCCGAAATTGTTTCACCAATCATTTATTCTCCGCGTGGTTCGTTTGTCCAAGAATTTTTTACGGGCTTTATTATGAATGGGGACGAATTTAGAACTAACGTAAAACAAAGATTAGAATATATCACCATTCAGGAAAACATTGAATCGAGATTCGGAATCGCGGTCATTATGCCAGTAGAGATAATCACCTCAGGACGAGTGATGGCTATTGCCGACGGAAGACCCGGCCGACCTTCGGTCGCCTATTTGCCCAATGAGATGAATATTTATAACGGCGATTACCCATTACGCCTTCCGCTTTATATTTATGTGAGGAGCGACAAAGAGAAAGAACTGGGTAAAATTATAACCTGGTTAATGTCGGATGAGGTTGCCGAAAGAATAAAAAAACAGGGCTTATACCCCGCCCCTAAAGCAATTAGGGCAAGACTATCCCAAAGGCTTGACAGGTAAGCCCTCGAGCGGTTCTCCTTGTTTCTTCGAAAGCGCGTGTAGCTCAATGGTAGAGTACCACCTTGCCAAGGTGGCTGTTGCTGGTTCAAGTCCAGTCGCGCGCTCCAATTTTCTAACGGTTAACTAATTCGACGAAGGAATAGTTACCGTTATTTTAAGACCCCGGGGGTTGGCGTTAGTTGCCCCCACGGTACCGCCGTGTAGTTCGGCTACCTGACGAACAATACTCAGTCCGAGTCCACTACCCCCCGCCCGGCGAGATTTATCGGTTCTATAAAAGCGATCAAAGATTCGCGAGATGTCAGAGGGCGAAACGCCCGAGCCATCATCTTCCACTTCCAGGGTAAATCCATCCTCTGTTTCAAAAGTTCTTAAAACAATTTGGGTGGCCCCCGCGGCGTGTGAAAGTGCGTTGTCGATGAGGTTTTGAATAAGGCGTCGAGCCTGTACAGGGTCCGCCACGCCGCCGTTGTTATCACCTAAATCAAGTTTCAGTTCCACGTGGGCAGCGCGACAACGCGCGGCAAATTCCTCGGCGACTTCGTGGCAGGCTCGGTGAATGGCACCAGGCGTATAATTCATCGCGTCGGTTGAACTCTCCAAACTGGCCAAGGCGAGTAGCCCTTCGACTAAACTTTGTAATCGGCCGACCGAACTAACAATTTTCTTAATGAAACGCGTCCGATCTTCGGGCGAGAGTATTTCAAAATCATCCGCGAGCGTTTCGGCATAACCCCGGAGAATAGTTACTGGTGTTCGCAAATCATGAGAAACATTGGTCACAAATTCTCGTTCCATCGATTGGAGGCGCTTTAAGGCCGTCACTTCAGTTAAAACGAATATGACTGCGCCCTCACCAAAGGCCTCTGGGTCGGTTTGAGCTCCCGAAGCTTGTACCCATGCATCGGCTAGGGGTGAGCGATGTAACAAAATAGTAGAACTCGCCCCACCCTCTTTGCGCACGCGCCGCACTAGATCAATAAACTCAGCGCTCTTCACTAAGGGAATAAAAGATGAGCCTAATTCATCATCTCGAATATTAAATAATTCCTTAGCTGCGGGGTTTGCCAGCCGAAGTAAATCTTTAGCGTCCACCACCAACACGGCATCAGTCAGCGGTGAAAGCAAGATTTCAATGCGTTTAGCGGCCGCTAAACTAATTTCACCTTCGGTCAGCGACTTACCTTCGATGGCGTGGTAGAGATCATCAAAACCAAACCAAGAAACCAACCACCCTGCTGGACGGTCGTTAAAATTATTCTGCAATAGAGCCCGGCGAGCCCACCGCACTAAGTCATCCAAGGCTAAAAAAATATAGATAAGAAAAACAAAACTTAGTCCCAAACAAATCCAAGGGAGTGTGCTCATTACACTTAATTTGAAATACGATAGCCTACTCCACGAATGGTTTCAATCGTATCTCCCGCCGCGCCCAATTTTTCGCGCAAGCGACGCACGTGAGTGTCCACGGTGCGCGTTTCTAAGTCGGGCGAATAATTCCATACATCCGCTAGCAATTCTTCCCGCGATTGTACCCTGCCCTTGCGATCTAATAAAATGCGCAGAAGTTTAAACTCGGTGGCGGTGAGATCTACTACGCTACCGTCTGCAGTCACTTCATGTTTTTCGATATCCATTAATAAACCTCCGGCACTTAAGCGCGTTGAAGGTTTTGCGGCAGCAGACTTTGCCCGACGGAGTAGAGACTTAACCCGCAAAAGAAGTTCCCGTGCATCAAAAGGCTTCGTCATGAAATCATCTGCGCCTGACTCTAAGCCTTTAACCTTGTCCGTGATATCACCTTTAGCTGTGAGAAAAATAATCGGGATATCCTGCAGCACTCCATCTCCACGAATCATTCGCAAAAGCTGAACGCCCGAAAGATCAGGCATCATCATATCTAAAATAATTAAATCAGGACGAAGGTCTCGGGCTAAGCCAATCGTCCGCAAGGGATCGTTGATGGTACGCACCGCATAGCCGGCCTGCTTCAATTTATATTCTAAGAGTTCGGTGACATCGACCTCATCATCGACCACAAAAATTCTTTTCAAGTGCTCGGTGTCTTGGTTGGACATAACTCGAATAAAACAAAGCCCAAGAATTTATCCAGAAAATAAAGACAATTATGTCAAACTTGTTACAAGGCGAAAAACAACACTTATCTTGTTTATAAACAACGACTTAAATAAAAAGTTCCACGTGGAACACCCCTACTTATATTAAGAAACGTGGGCCCTAAACAAAATCATGAGCAGCGATATGTCAGCCGGGTTAACCCCACTGATTCTACTCGCCTGCCCTAGATTAATGGGCTTCACCGCCACGAGTTTTTGTCGGGCCTCATTGCTTAATCCATAGGCCTTTAGAAAATCAAATCCCTGTGGAACCTTGAAATTATCAAGATCATGAAGTTTACGGGCAGATCTTAGTTCCCTGCTTAAATAGCCCTTATATTTAACCCGATAAAGGACCTCTGCCCTTACTTCGGGTGTTTCGGAGTTAAACGAAGGCGGCAGATCCGCGGGCGTACTATCGATGTTTCTTCTTAGAACATCACCCGCTATACCCCCTGTTATATTAATCTTCTCCATGTATTCGACCCAATGGTTTACCCTTTCAACTTTGTGTTGAATCCGGCCCAAGCGCTCAGGGCTCACTAACCCGTAATTAGAGATTTTAGAGTTAAGTCTCAGCTCGGCGCTTCCGTGATTAAATAAAAGTCTGTATTCGGCCCGGCTGGTAAACATCCGGTAAGGCTCTTGGGTTCCCTTGGTTACCAGGTCGTCAATTAAGACACCAATATAGGCCTCATCTCGTCCTATAACCATGGGAGTCAAGCCCTTACAAACCGCTGCCGCGTTTACCCCGGCCACTAAACCTTGGGCGCCAGCTTCTTCGTATCCCGAAGTACCATTGATCTGACCGGCAAAGAATAAACCCTGAACCTTCTTGGATTCAAGGGTTGGATAAAGCTGGGTGGGCGGTGCAAAATCGTATTCAACGGCATAGGCCGGTCTTAACATCACAGCTTTTTCTAAGCCCGCGATAGAATGAAGCATTTCAAGTTGAACCTCAAACGGTAAGGACGTTGAAAGCCCGTTGATATACCATTCGTTGGTATTTCTGCCTTCAGGTTCTAAAAAGAGCTTATGGCTTTCTTTTTCGGAGAACTTAACAAACTTATCTTCAATCGAAGGGCAATAGCGCGGACCGACGCCTTTGATCTCGCCGCTGTAAAGGGGAGAGCGGTGGAGGTTTTCTTGGACAATCTTTCCTGTTAGACTCGTAGCCTGGGTCATCCAGCACGAGACTTGGTTGGATCCGGGCGTCCAGCCGGGGAGGGTTTGACCCGAGTGTTCCACGTGGAACAAGTCGCCGTCTTGGCGCGTGTCATGGAATGCAAAAAGAGTAGGGGATTGATCACCCGCTTGCTCTTCACATTGTGAGAAATCAATCGAGCTTCCAAGGATTCTTGGAGGGGTACCGGTCTTGAGTCTTTGCAACTCAATACCAGCGTCTAAGAAACTGCTGGACAACGACTTAGCACTAAAGTCGCCCAATCTTCCGCCCTCGGTTTTATTGGAACCTATATGCATTAGACCTCTTAAGAAAGTACCCGTCGTGACGACCACGGTTTTAGAGTAGAAGGATAAATCTAGGTTGGTGTTTACGCCAACAACTTTGCCGTGATCAAAGATGAGGCCGGTGACCATGGCCTGGAAAATAGTAAGTCCGGGCTGAAGTTCGCAGCGGTGCTTAAGGCGGAACTGATAGGCCTTTTTATCACACTGGGCGCGGGGGGCTTGAACCGCGGGGCCTTTAGATGAATTGAGAAGGCGCCATTGGATTCCGGTAACGTCAGCGGTGATTCCCATTTCGCCGCCCAGGGCATCGATTTCTCGAACAATGTGACCTTTGGCTTGGCCCCCAATGGCCGGGTTACAGCTCATTTGAGCAATGGTATCAATGTTTCCGCTCAGTAATAAAACATCCACACCCATGCGCGAAGCGGCTAAGGCGGCCTCAACTCCAGCATGCCCAGCCCCGCAGACGATTACGTCATAGGGCTTTTGTGGGCCGAGTCTTATTTCTTTGGCGGGTTGCATAGGAGGAGTTCCTCCTCGCAGAGGAAATCACTTACCTATGCAGAAGGAAGCGAACAACTTGTCCAGCATTCGCTCATTATCAATTCTTCCCACGACTTCGCCAAGGGAGTCAAGGGCCTCCCGACAGCGGGCGGCGGCTAATTCCGTATGAACCGGGGCCGATAAATGGCTAATCGCTTCGGTGAGGGCCACCGCCGCCTGTTTTAAGGCTTCGGCATGACGTACACTCACAATGAGATCTTCAGCCCCCGGGGCCAACTGTCGCTCAACGAAGATATCACCCAAGTGCGCTCTCAGTTTTTCCGCGTCTCGGCCATCCAGCAGACAGGTTTTAATATTAATATAATCTGGTAGGAAATTTTTGAAATCAGGATGCTCAGGCAAGTCCGACTTATTTTTTATTACTAAGGTTTTGGCTGGGTTTAATAAAACCAAAAGAGAGTCGGGTAGGGCAGGGGGAGGCAACGAAGTGTCGACCACTAAAATGACAAAGTGAGCAGACTCCGCTTGTTCCAGTGAGCGCACCATGCCGGCTTTTTCTAAAACCGATCCACCCTCACGCAAACCCGCCGTATCAATCGCCGTCACGGCTAAAGGTAATCCAGCAATCGGCGCTTCAAGGAAGTCGCGCGTGGTGCCTGGTTCATCACTGACGAGGGCGCGTTGAGTTCCCGAAAGAACATTAACCAAACTAGATTTTCCGGCATTGGGGGATCCGACCACTACCAGCTTCAAGCCGTTTCTCATTACTGCATCGTGTTTGGAAGATGCTGCGTATCCATAAAGTTCTGACGCAATATTACCCAATAAAATCAATGGTCCTTGTGGGTTTTCGGCTCCAATGTCTTCTTCCGGAAAATCAATATGCGCTTCGAGTATGGCGAGGGCTTGGAGGAGGCGATCGGTCCAACCCGCCACTAATTTTCCCATCTCGCCAGCTAACATCCGTCGAGCCGACGAGAGGGCGCGCTCCGAACTCGCATGAATTAAATCCGCGACAGCTTCCGCCTGAGTTAAATCAATTTTGCCAGCCAAGAAAGCGCGACGCGTAAACTCACCTGGTTCGGCCATGCGACAACCCCGAGCCATACAATCTTCGATGAGTCGACGAATGATGAGTGGATTTCCGTGGCAGGTGACTTCCAATGAATCGCTACCCGTAAAAGATTTTCCGTTGGCCCAGAGTAGTGCGACGACTTGATCCACGGGTTCATTTTTTAAATCCCGCCAAATCCCCGTGGTGGCCTGTTTGATGATTAAAGAATTTTTTCGCCCAAACGCAGATTGAATAATACTAGGCGCTAAGGGTCCATCCACCCGTACCACCGCCAGGGCTGATTTTCCGGAGGGGGTCGATGTTGCAACGATAGTATCAAGGTCGGACATATTAGAGACTCAACCATCCCAACCAGGTCGGGGCTAGGTGGCAAGCGGTGTCATAAAATTGAAAAGGCTGGTAGGATTGCCAGAGAACGCCAAAGTCTTTAGCATACTACTGTGGAACATCACCCATTTATAAATACAACCCTAGCCGATCAGATTGCTTCCGCTCATGGCACTCCCTGTTTTGTCTATGACGAGGCGACCCTGACCGCCCAAGCCAAGGCGATGCTGGACTTTCCTCATTCTTTTGGCCTGACGGTACGGTTCGCAATGAAGGCGTCGCCCAACTTATCCATTCTCCGAATATTTGATGGATTGGGATTAAACTTTGATGCGAGTTCAGGATGGGAAGTTCGCCGAGCTATCCACGCCGGGGTTTCTCCAGAAAAAATTTCCTTATCCTCACAAGAATTACCCGAAGACTTCGCCGAGCTTTTAAAATTAGGGGTCCAGGTAAATGCCTGCTCACTGAATCAGCTCGAGCGTATTGGCCGGGCCTTACCCGGACACAGTATCGGGGTTCGCTTTAATCCCGGTCGCGGTTCGGGCGGCACAGGCAAAACCAATGTAGGCGGACCTGACTCTTCGTTCGGAATTTGGCACGAGTGGGCCGACCAAGTAAAAAAGATTACCGAAACTCATAAATTAAAAGTCATCCGCATCCACACGCACATTGGATCGGGTAGCGATCCACAAGTTTGGCAAGAGGTCTCCGCCTCCAGCCTAGCGCTCGTTAAATTATTTAATGATGTTACCACCCTTAATTTAGGTGGTGGGTATAAAATAGCGCGAGTCGCGGGAGAGAAGGGCACCGATCCTCAAAAAATCGGCGTCCCAGTTAAACAAGCCTTCGAAGATTTTGCGAAAGCCGAAGGAAGAAAACTTAAATTAGAAATCGAACCAGGAACCTTCTTGGTCGCCAATGCTGGAGCGGTGCTTTGCAAAGTTCAGGATATGGTTTCTACAAATTCACGGAAATTTATAAAAATAGATTCCGGGATGACCGAAATTTTAAGACCGTCACTCTATGGCGCCCAGCACCCGATTTATTTATATCCCAAAACAAAATCCGCAAAGACCGAAGATTATGTCATCGTGGGTCATTGTTGTGAGTCGGGAGATTTAATCACGTGCGCGCCGGGCGAGCCCGAAACGCTTGCCGTAAAAAATCTTCCCGAAGTACAAACTGGAGATCTTTGTGTGATTGGTGGAGCCGGTGCCTATTGTGCTGGAATGAGCACCAAAAATTACAATTCTTTTCCCGAGGCCCCCGAGGTTTTAATCAAAGCAAACGGATTGGTTAAACTGATTCGTCGTCGTCAGACCTTAAGCCAAATTATTGAAAACGAAATCGGCGGAGATATTTAAAAGTGTTACATTGTCCTCCTCTGGGTTCGGTAATCCCTGCGTCTCCTCATGCCACGGTGGTCTCTTTGCCCACGCTGGCTGACATTGAAGGCTATGAAAGAAAAGAAGCTCACGTCTGGGGAAAAATTTCCGCAGGGTACCCTCGATTTGTCCGTAATCGCTTAGTACAAGAAGCCGCCAAACAAGCCGCCCAAAAACATCAGAGAGCGGGCGAACTCTTTCCGGTGGTTTCTTTAAAGTCCGCCCAAGCTTTATTAAAGTGGGCAGGAATTATTAATGCGCAGGTAGATCCAGAGGCGGATTGGGTTTTGATTACTGTACCCTCAGGGCCGCCCGCCGAAAAGTTAGCTAAACTTATTCAACACACGGGCGTACTGATTTCATCCCGCCAAGCCGAAGCCTATTTAAAAAATTCATTAAGCCAAAAAAACGCGAGCGCCACGGGAAAGATAAAATCTTTTTGTGCACCTTATTTAGCTCAAGCGAAGATTGAAAACATTTTAATTTCACTTTCTGGAATGAATGCTGCCTATGCGGCGGTGACCGCCGTTAGTCAGATCCAAAAACCGAAAGGTAAAAATGTTTGGATACAATTAGGCTGGCTTTATGTCGACTCGGCTAAGATTTTAGAAAAAAATAGTTCGACGGAGCATATTTTTATAAAAAATAATCAGGAGCTCGATAAGGTTGAGCAGATTTTAAAAGAGGGAAGGGTGGCGGGTATTTTTACGGAAGCCCCCAATAACCCACAGCTAGAGACTCCGGACATTCCCAAACTTCGTCAGCTCTGTGATCAGTATGGTGCCCTGTTGGTTTTGGATCCCAGTGCGGTGAGTATCGTCACGCTCGATCTTTTACCTTATGCCGACATCGTATGCTCGAGCCTAACCAAGTATGCGGCCAGCGAGGGCAATGTGATGGCGGGAGTTTTGGCGGTTAATGAAACAAGGCCCGAAGCCGCTCAGTTAATTATAGAGGTTAAAAAGATTATCGAGCCCCTCCATGCTCTCGATGCCGAGGTCTTAGCCCATCAAATCATAAGGTTAGAAGAAGTACTCCCCAAAATAAATGTGAGTGCTGCCACGATTGCTCAGCGTTTAGCTAACCACCCCGCTGTTTCTTTTGTTAGAACTGCTGAAAACGTTGTCACGAAAGCCAATTACCAAAAATTAAAAAGATCGGGTGCGGGTATTGGCTCGCTGATTACCATTGAACTCAAAAAAGAAATGAGAGGCGTTTACGATAAGTTGCAGTGTGTTAAGGGGCCTAGTTTTGGTTTAGAATTCACACTGATATCGCCCTATTTGTGGTTGGCGCATTTTGACGAGGTCACCACGGAGGTAGGAAGAAAAGAGATTTGGTCTGCCGGATTGGATCCTGATCTTTTAAGAATTTCGATTGGCTTAGAGCCGGTGGAGGAAATTTGGAGCATGTTAGAAAACGCCCTTAAATAAAAAACCCACCAGCCGGTGGGTTTTACTGTTTAACTTTCTTCTTCGGATCGATCGTCGTCTTCGTCCGAATCTAGCGCCCCCACTTTTTTGCCATCAGCTTTTTTGGCCTCACGCGCTTTCACCATTTTATCTCGAAAGGCCTGTCGTTCTTTGGCGGAAATTTTAGCCGCTTCAGGGTCGAGTCTATTTAACTGCTCATCAAAGATTTTACGATAGGCCTCATCGGAGGTGGTGGATTTCGTGCGCGCTTGTTTATAGTCCGCATAAACTTTAACCAGTTGCGCGCGGTCGGCCTTCGCTAGTTGTTGGGCGGATAGCACTTCGGGGATTTCGTTTACCCGTTTTTTAGCTTCAACCAAACGAACGTGATCCGCGTCAACAGCCTTATCGGTGTTGCTTTTAGGGGTGTCCATGGGCTTGGCATTAAGTCCGGTTGTGAGAATTCCAATCAGGAGTAGATTGGAGAGGAGGGGGAGTGATTTGTGCATAGGATTTAGTAATCGCCGTTGAGCAAAGTCCCCCTGCTTTAAATTTCAATAATCTCTCTGTGGTGTTTATCCCATGAAGAGAACACCGTGGTTCATGATAGGTGATTGCAGTCTAAACTTGTGATTTGGATTAAAACCAAGAGTGTCAATCTATGCGCAATAAACTGATCATCGAATTTATCGGTACCTTCTTTCTATGCTTAATTGCCATCTTGGCATCTAACCCGCTTCCCGTGGCTGCTGTTTTATGTGCGATGATTTATATGGGAGGAAATATTTCTGGGGCTCATTATAATCCGGCGGTATCACTAGCGATTTTTCTCCGTAAAAAACTCACCGCCAAGAGATTATTGGGTTATATTGCGGTACAACTCCTGGCTGCACTGTTGGCTGCGACCGTGGTAGGAATTTTAAACGGACATTCGGTAGAACGCTCGAAGGACGTGGTTGAAGCCCTGGGCCAAAGTGCGATGTCAGGTGCCTGTGTAGGATGGTCGGCTGAAGCGCTGGGCACGTTTATTTTAGCATTTGTGATTCTCATGGTAGCGACATCGAGACGCACGGCAGGGAACAGTTATTTTGGGATAGCGATTGCCTTGACCGTTTTTGGCATCGGTAGCACATTTTCGTCACTAAGTTTAGCCCTTAATCCCGCCGTGCAGGTCGCCAACGAGTTTGTGGGCCTAGTGGGTGCGCTCAACGCCGACGATTCAGTATTAAAAGCCCTTTCACAGGAATTTACGTTTCTCGCCCACGGACTTCCCCGAACTATACTAGATCTATTCTTCATGTTCCTAGGGGGATCAGCCGCCGCGGTGTTGTTTGTTAAAATGTTTCCTGAGGATAACTAAAACGAAACACGATGAAGGCTTGCTGGGCCCGATAATTTAACCAGTTTGGGGTTATGGAAATTATCCTCTTAAAATCACATAAACACTACGGCACTTTATTACTCGCTCTAGTATTAGCAGTCATCGTGGTGACCCTCCTCAAGGGCCCGAAGCCCGTATTCCAACGCATTGTGGCCGTGTTGGTGGATATTAATTTACTCGTTGGTCTCGCGGTGGCTTGGAATTCAGCTAAATCATTTTCCTTACTTCACCCACTATTAGCTTTGGGTGCGGTTGGTTTATTACATGCGAGTGCCAAGAGTGATAATGCGAAAAAGGTGATTACATGTTTTTCCATCGCACTTATTTTACTTATCGCAGCGTGGGCTGTTCACGCGTCATGGGGTCCAGATTTCCTGAAGAATGTTTGGCTGGTTAATTTCCACAGTCAAAGCGCCCCGGCTGCTCCTGTAGCACAATAATTGTCACAGGTTTGACTCATCTAGGTTATGGCTCTCGTTGACCCAGCTGCGAGAGGCTATTAACCTTAAGCCTAATAAAAATGCTACGGCTTGCCCTTAATATGCTTTTTGGAGACACCGCTAAATTGGCGATGCTTCTTTGTGGTTTAGCCTTTTCGGCGCTTTTAATGGCCCAACAATCGTCAGTGTTTTTCGGAATCATGAGTTGGACCTATACGCCCGTGGTCAACATCCGCGCCCATATTTGGGTGAGTGACCCGATGGTGGAACAAGCGAATGATGCTAAGCCGATGCGTGATACGGAATTGGGTCGAGTCCGCTCGGTGGATGGTGTGGCGTGGGCAGCTCCTCTACACACTTCATTTCTTCAGGCGCGCATGGTGGATGGTAATTTCAAATTAATTTCGATGGTCGGAATTGATGCGGATACTTTTGCGGGGGCGCCCGCTCAACTGAGTCAGGGTCAGATCAACGACCTACGCTTACCTAATACGGTGATTGTGGATGAATGGGGTGCCCAACTGATGGGTCGTCAGGTCAAGGGTCCCGATGGAAAAATAACCAATGTGCCACTCAAGCCTGGCGACGTTTTTGAGATTAATGATATCGAGGCGCGGATTGTGGGAATCTGTAAAGTGCGTCGCGCTTTTACGGGCGGACCGTTTGTTTACACAACTTATGATCGCGCCAAGTCATACACCTTGGGTGCGCGTAGAACTCTAAGCTTTATGTTGGTTGAGCCGGTGGCTGGCGTAACCCCCACCGAACTTTGTCAGCGCATTGAAAATGAAACCGGACTTAAAGCCTGGACGACAGATTCCGTGATTTGGGATTGGACGGATCGTAGTTTAGCCCGCGCCACCTTTTGGTGGTTCTGGAAAAATACCGGTATTCCGTTTTCCTTCGGTACTGCGGTTGCGCTCGGACTTTTTGTGGGCATCGCAATATCGGGCCAAACATTTTATTCCTTCGTTTTAGAAAACTTAAAATATTTTGCCGCCATTAAGGCGATGGGTGCAAGCATGCGTGTTTTATCAGCCATGTTATTTGTTCAGGCCATTACGGCTGGTTTAATTGGCTTTGGTTTGGGCGCGGGAATGGCTCAGGCGATTGGTCGCGTGATGATTGAAAAAGGCATGCCCCCGTTCGTCATGTTCCCTCAGATTTTAATTGCGACACTGGTGCTCACGATGGGCATTAGTTTCGTCTCCGCCATTATTGGAATTATTAAGGTGTCGCGAGTCGATGCCGCCACAGTTTTCCGCGGATGAACACTCACCCCTCTATTGCCGTCGCCGCTCGCCAGGTGGATATTTCTTTTGGATCAGAAGAAGCTAAAGTGATTGCCCTCAATCATACCGATTTTTCCGCACGGACGGGTGAGTTGATTATGTTGGTGGGTCCATCGGGATGTGGTAAAACAACATTACTTTCGGTGATTGCGGGAACCCTTACACCTCAAGCGGGTGAAATTGAAGTATTTGGTCAGCGACTTGATGGCTTAAGCCAAGAAGAACTCACCACCTTTCGCCGAAAAAATCTCGGATTCGTTTTTCAGTCCTTTAATTTAATTCCGACACTTTCGGTGGTCGAGAATGTGATGATACCCTTATTAATCCAAGGAGCTAGTCACTCAGCCGCTAAAAAGAAAGCCATAGAAATTTTAGAAAAAGTCGGATTAAAAGGAAGAGAAGAAGGAAAGCCTAATGCACTCTCGGGAGGCCAACAACAACGGGTAGCCATTGCGCGTGCCTTAGTCCACGAACCCCCCTTATTAATTTGCGATGAACCTACCTCGGCGCTCGATAAAGATACCGGTGCCCAAATTATGGAAATGATTAGAGAACTTTCCCGTGCGCCCAACCGATGTGTCGTGGTGGTAACTCACGATTTTCGAATATTTAAATACGCCGATCGTATTGCCGAAATGGAAGATGGAAAAATAAAACGCGTGGTTGATGATCCGCGAACGCTCGACGCTAATTACCTTTAACAAAACCATGTTCAAAAAACGAATCATTCTTATTATTATAGCGATCGCCGGCGCGATTGCTGCCTTTCAATTAACCCGTGGAACGGCCACGGAACCCGCCATCAAACCCCCGCCCTACGAGCCCGCAGTGAGAGATAAGAATGGTTTAATTTCTGCTGCTGGTTTGGTCGAATCCCTATCTGAAAACACTTCGGTGGGTTCACCTAATTCGGGCACCGTTGTAGTTGTTCATGTTAAAGTTTGGGACAAAATTAAGGCGGGTCAGTCTTTGCTCACTTTAGATGGACGTGAATTAAACGCGCAGCTCGAAGTACAAAATGCCGCGGTTACCGCAGCGGAATCTGCCGCGGAACGGGCTATCGATCAGGCGAAGCGCTGGACCAGTATTAAAGACAGTGGAGCCGTCAGTGCTTCCGATTTAATTAATTATCAATTAGCAGCCAAAGAGGCCCAAGCAAAATTAAATCTAGCCCGAGCTCAGGCCGATCAACTTAAAGTGATGATTGATCGCTTGGTTATCCGCTCGCCCATCGATGCCACCGTTTTACAAGTGAATGTCAGGGTAGGGGAGTTTGTGGCTGCAGGTATGAAAGCTCCGGTGATTTTAGGTAATATAGAGCAATTACAAATTCGTTGTGATGTAGACGAACAGTTAGCAACCCGAGTGCGGGAAGGTTTACCTGCGAAAGGATATCTTAAGGGAGAAAGTACCCGGGTGGGTGCGGGCGATCGAGCGATTCCGTTAAAGTTCCTAAGAATCGAGCCTTTTGTTATTCCAAAAGTTTCTTTAACGGGTGCCAGTATTGAGCGCGTAGACACACGGGTGCTTCAAGTCATTTACCAATTTGATAGACCTGCCGACCACAATATTTTCGTCGGACAGCAAATGGATGTTTATATCGACACTTCAAAATCTTCACCTGCGAATGAAGCGGCTAAATAAAAAGTTTTTAATTATATCTGCCTTACTCTTAGTGGGGTGTGCCCATGAGGCAGCCGTACGACCCGACGGTTTGACG
Source organism: Opitutales bacterium (assembly GCA_016463705.1). GTDB lineage: Bacteria > Verrucomicrobiota > Verrucomicrobiia > Opitutales > UBA953 > UBA953. The sequence continues at coordinate 55,228 of JAEMQU010000002.1, forward strand.
CCGGTGAGTGAGTTCTCCAATAAGATATCTGAAGGTAAGGTTGCCGACGCCCAATGGTGGAAATCTTTTAAGGACACTAACCTCGATGCTTTAATAGAGAGAGCTCTTAAGGCTAATCCGGACTTGGCTATTGCTCAGGCACACTGGCGCGAAGCTCGTGCGAGAGTGGCGGCAGTAAATGCTCAACTCCTTCCCCGTGTTGACGCGCAGGGTTCCTATCAATCCAATCGAACCTCTGCAGAATCAGGTAAAAACTTTCCAGGGATGCCTCGTCGGTTTGATACTTTAACGGTGGGTGGTCAGGTAAATTGGGAAATAGATTTTTGGGATAAAAATAAACTCAGTTCGGAGTCGGCCATCGCTGAAGCGGTCGCCGCCGGCTACAGTGTCGAAAACGCCAAGGTGTCTCTCGTCGCTGAAGTGTCCCGACTTTGGTTTGCGATTCAATCAGCCCGCATTGATGCCGAATGTTTATCGGATGAGTTTAAAGCTCGTTACCGTGAAATGGAAATAATTGAGAAAGCAGTGAATGCTGGATTACTTTCTACCGATCCGCTTTCCACCGTTCAATTGGCCGCGGCCCAGGCAAAATTAGATATGTCGAATGCGGCCCGACGACTGGCCGCGTATGAGTCAGCCCTTCGCGCTTTGATAGGTGCGTCGCAAACGGAGAAACTTCCTGCCACGATTTCAACGGAAGTAAAAATTAAAAAAGAGCGACCCAACTTTAGTGCCGGGATTCCATCGCAACTTTTATTAAGCCGACCTGATTTAGCAGCGGCCTCAATGAAATTAGATTCTGCCATGGCTCGCGAGGGTGTCGCCCGTTCGGATTTTTATCCATCGGTGACTCTCAATGGCCAGTTAGGTTGGCAGGCCGATCCCGCCTCCAAAATTGGTAAAGGGTCTTCGGGTTTTTGGTCTTTAATGCCCGCGGTTGATATCCCTTTGTTTGATGGCGATCGCAGGGAGTCGCAGCTTGAAGTAGCGCGCGCACGGATTGATTTAGCAGGTGCTGAATGGCGCAAGGCCATACTCAATGCGTTTCGTGAAGTTGAAGTCACGCTCGTTGATATAAAAGAATTAGAAGAAGAAGTTAAATTAGCCGAAAGAGTTTTGGAAGCAGTGACTCAACGATTAGAAAACGCCAAAACACGATACACTGCTGGTGTTGCTGATGAACGCGAAGTAGTGATTGCGATGCGCGATCTCGCTTTAGCCCGTCGCACCCACGCCACCTTGGAATTTGAAATTTGTCAGGCCACCGTAAGTCTCGCCGCCGCCACCGGTGGCGGATGGAAGAAATAAAAAAACCCCAGTTCTCTGGGGCTTTTGTTTAAAGCGGTTAAGCTTTAATTTGTGGACGCTTAGGATCTGGCCAATCGATGTGGAAGAACTCACCACGTGGCTTATCAGTACGCTCGTAAGTGTGAGCGCCAAAGAAGTCGCGTTGTCCTTGTAATAGATTTTGAGGTAAGCGCTCGGTGCGGTAAGAATCAAAATAAGATAATGAAGAGCCTAAAGTAGGAACAGGAATTCCATGCTTCACGGCTAACGCAATGACTTTGCGCCAATTCTTTTGAGCCTTCTTCACGGTCTTCTTGAAGTAAGGATCGAGGAGGAGGTTAGCTAATTTAGATTTCTTACCAAAGGCTTCAGTGATTTTTTGCAGGAAGCTTGCCCGGATGATACAACCACCGCGCCAGATTTGGGCGATTTCACCGAAGTTAAGTTTCCAATTATATTCCTTTTGCGCTTCGCGCATTAATTGGAAGCCTTGAGAGTAAGAACAAATCTTGGAGCAATAAAGCGCGTCACGAATTTGTTCGATGACTTTCGCTTTATCAGGATTGGTCATCGCGCGCTTGGGTCCACGAAGGGCTTTAGCGGCCGCCACGCGTTCTTCTTTCACCGCGGATAAGCAGCGAGCGAAAACCGCTTCAGCAATGGTTGGAGCGGCCACACCCATATCGAGTGCGTTGGCGCTGGTCCATTTACCAGTTCCTTTTTGTCCGGCGGTATCAAGGATAACGTCTACTAAGGGTACGCCCGTTTCAGGATCTTTTTGTTTTAAAACCTTCGCGGTGATTTCGATTAAGAAAGAATTTAAATCACCCTTATTCCACTCTTCAAATACTGTACCAATTTCGTTTGGGGTCATGCCGAGGAGGCCACGCATTAAATCGTAAGCTTCGCAGATCATTTGCATGTCGCCGTACTCGATGCCGTTGTGAACCATCTTCACGTAGTGGCCGGCACCATCAGTACCGATGTGGGCAACGCAAGGAACGCCCCCTTTGATTGGCTTGCCTGGTTTTCCACCAGTGAGTTCAACGCCCGTTTGAGCGTCTACTTTAGAAGCTACTGCTTCCCAAATAGGTTTTAATTCTTCCCAAGCTTTAATATCGCCACCGGGCATTAATGATGGACCGAAGCGGGCACCTTCTTCGCCGCCCGATACGCCAGATCCGATGAAGCGAAGACCTTTCGCCTTGAGTTCGCGTTCACGACGAATCGTGTCGGTCCAAAGAGCATTACCGCCGTCAATGATGATATCGTCTTTTTCAAAAACTGAAGCGAGCTCGTTGATCACCGCGTCGGTTGGAGCGCCGGCCTTAACAAGGATGACGGCTTTGCGTGGCTTCTTTAATGAAGCGGCAAAGTCTTTCATCGTCGCACAGCCCAAAAGTTTACCGGGAGTGCTGGGATTTTCTTTTACAAACTCGTCCGTTTTAGCGGTCGTACGATTGTAGACAGAAATCGCGAAACCGTGGTCCGCGATGTTAAGGGCGAGATTCTGACCCATGACGGCCAGACCAATGAGACCAATGTCGGATTGCATAAGTGACCCATCGCAATCTTCGGGACCCCCGATGGCAAACCAGAAAAGACCCTTTTTGAGTGTTTTTGAGGGAAAATTGCGCCGGCCGACCCCTTTCCCCTCGCTTCAGCCTAAACTGTCTTATTTATAATGACGCTATGTCTCATTTAGCAGGCAAACGCATAGTGCTCGGTGTTACCGGTTCGATTGCGGCCTACAAAGCCGCCGATCTGACATCTCAACTCATTAAATACGGGGCAGATGTGCAGGTGGTTATGACCAGAGGGGCTACCCAATTTATAACCCCGATGACTTTACAGGTTCTATCTAAGAACCCGGTAGGGGTTGATATTTGGGAAGAAGGAAAAAGTTCAGTCCCCGGCCACATCGAAATCGCTGATTCCGCGGATTTGTTTCTCGTCGCTCCACTGTCGGCAAACGTCCTGGCCGAATTTGCTCACGGCCTGGCTCCCGATTTACTGACTTCCATTTATTTAGCGACCCGTTGTCCGGTGGTCTTAGCTCCCGCAATGAACGGAAAAATGTATGAACACGCAGCTACCCAAGCTAATATTAAAACCTTAAAAGCACGTGGACATGTGATGATCGACCCCGTGGAAGGGATGTTGGCTTGTGGTTATGAAGGTAATGGAAAACTCGCGCCGGTGGACGAAATTATCAGCCGCGTTTTATCAATTTTAGGATAGTTTATGGATGCAAAAGCACTGCGGGAAAACCTGCGGGCCGAGGCCTTAGCATTGGGGTTTGATGTCTTTGGCGTCGCTCCGATTGAGGCTGATGTGAAGGCAGACTATTTCAAAAAATGGATCGCCGATGGCATGCACGGCGAAATGGAATGGATGGCAAAAGATACCGAACGCCGAACAGAAGTAACCCGAGTTTTACCTGAAGCTCAGAGTATTATCGTAGTGGGATTAAATTATTATCAGCCACAACCCAACCCGAATTACCAAATCGCGAAATACGCGCTCGGTCAGGATTATCATAATATCATTACGAAAAAATTAAGAAAGCTTTGTACGGTTATGCGAACATTAGGTGGTGCGCAAAAACCTTATGTTGATACCGGACCCGTTTTAGAAAAACCTTTAGCCGTTGCGGCGGGATTAGGTTGGCAGGGAAAAAGCACCATAATTTTACAGCCCGAATTTGGCACCTGGTTGTTTTTGGGAATTATTATAACCACACTAAAATTAGAATCATCTTCGCCCGCGATTAATCGGTGTGGAAGTTGTACGAGGTGCATTACCGCCTGTCCCACCTCTGCGATTATTGCCCCGTATAAACTAGATGCGCGTAAATGTTTAGCCTACCTAACCATCGAGCATAAAGGCCCAATTCCTGTGGAGTATCGCAAGCCGCTCGGTAACAGAATATTTGGTTGTGACGATTGCCTTGATGTCTGTCCGTGGAATAAATGGGCCAAGGAAACAAAAGAAAATAAATTTAAAGCCCGTCCGCAGCCAATTCTCAAAGAAACGCTCTCCTGGAGTGAAGCAGATTTTTTAAATCAATTTAGGGGTACGCCCGTAAAACGCTTAGGTTTATTAAGGTGGTGGAGAAATGCCTTAACTGTCATGGGAAATACAGGAACGCCGGGAGATCTTGAGGCCATCGGACGATTAGTAAATCACGCCGACCCTATGGTGTCCGAACACGCGTGTTGGGCGCGTGATCAAATTCTTTCTCGGAATTAACCTCCTTGGTTGCACCCGAGGTCTTGTTTCTGCTAATCTTCCGCCGTGTCCCTAGCTCAAGCTTATCTCGTTTTAGCCGCTATCCTTCTACTATCTGGTGGGTTAGTTTATTTTAATGCGCCTATTTTAAAATCATTTCGTCGTGATAAGTTTGCTACCATTATTCTTTTAATCGCGGCGGTGGGTTGGTTTGGTTTTCATCTTTTGCATTTACCTGAGCCCGACCTCGCCGGTCTGCCGCGTGAGATTATTGTCTGGGTCTTTGTTATCGCCGGTCTTTTAGCTTATTTTACAATGCCCGATTTTTTATCGGTACGCGCGCTCGGGGTCTTAATGCTTTTTACGGCCCGCCAAACGCTCGATGCAGGGTATCGTCAATTGCCTTACAGTTTATTAGATGCCAGTATCAGTTACGCCTTTTTAGTTATATTAGGATTATGGTGGGCGATGTCGCCCGTCGCATTCAATAAACAGTGTGATTGGATTTTAGAAAAACCCGCCCGCTCTAAGACTCTCGGAATCTTTTTCTTTGTCACTGGCTTAGCCTGTCTCTTGCAAATTAAATTTATTCCGTGAATCGCCCCCTTTTAATTGTCGTCTCGGGCCCTGCTGGCAGTGGGAAGACAACGTTATGCATGCGGTTAACCGAATCGTATCCACAATTCATTCATCGGGTGATCACCTGTACCACTCGCCCGCCACGCGTCGGAGAAATTGACGGTGAAGATTATCATTTTTTAACCCGCCAGGAGTTTGAAGCGCAATATGCAGAGGGTAAATTTTTAGAAAAAGCGGTGGTCCACCATAATTTATATGGATGTCGCAAACAGGACATCGCCAAGCATCTGAGTGCCGGGTACGACGCCTTGCTCAATGTAGATGTGCAGGGAGCTGCTTCGATTCGCAACCAAGCGGAAAGCGATAAGAGCTTAGCGGAATCACTTGTCACAGTTTTTGTCAGAGTAACGGATCCCGTTGAATTACGTCGCCGACTGACGGGTCGTGGCACGGATCCGGTTGACGAAATCGATCGTCGTGTTGCTGCCTCGGAATATGAATTACAACACGCGGGTCATTATCAGCATGTAATTGAGAGCGGTCCCAAGGAGGCCGATTTCTTGGAATTAAATAAAATTTACCTCCACGAGAAAAAAAGTAGGGTATGATGGAGAAATCTGCCATCGCTTCGGTCTTAGACGAAATCGCAACCTTGCTCGAGCTAACGGGAGAAAACCCCTTTAAGATTCGTGCGTATTCTAACGGGGCGCGCATTCTCGAAACTCTTTCCGAAGACTTAGATGAATTAATTAAAACGGATCAACTCGCGGAGATTCCGGGGATGGGCGAAGCGCTGGTGGATAAAATAACTACACTGCGTCGTGATGGTATCTTACCGTTTCACCAAAAACTAAAAGCGAGTATTCCGCCTGGTCTGTTGGAGGTTATCCAAATTCCAGGGTTAGGGCCTAAAAAAGTGCGCGCGCTGTGGGTTCAGCTCCAAGTTGAAACCATTGAGAAATTAAAAGAAGTTTGCGATAGCGGACAAGTGGCCGAGCTGAAGGGCTTTGGTGCTAAAACCCAGACCAATATTTTAGAAGGTATAAAAAATAGAATCGCCTACGGGAAAAGACACCGCTGGGCCGACGCTGCCGAAATTGCCGAACCAATTTTAGCCGGATTAAAAAATCTCCCCCAAGTAAAACTGGCCGAATCGGCAGGATCACTTCGTCGATCGCGCGAAACGGTGGGCGACTTAGATTTCTTAGTAGCCTCGTCGGACCCCAAACCAATCATGGACTGGTTTGTGAAATATCCAGGCGTCAAAGAAGTGACCGCACATGGAGAAACTAAATCGAGTGTGCGTTTGGAAAATGGAATTCAGGCCGACCTTCGCGTGGTTCCCGAAGAGCAATTTTATTTTGCCCTCCATCACTTTACTGGATCCAAAGAACACAATGTAGCGATGCGTCAAAGAGCTTTATCTCAAGGCTTAAGCATGAGTGAGTGGGGCTTTAAGTCGGTGGATGAAAAACAAAAAGCCCCAGGTGCTAAAAACGAAGAAGAAGTTTTTAAGGCTTTAGGATTAAAATGGATTCCTCCCGAACTCCGTGAAGGGGCGGGAGAAATCGAAGAGTCCGAAAAGAACAACCTCCCTAAGCTGGTTGCCTTTGAAGATATTAAAGGAGTTTTTCATAACCACACGACTGCTTCAGACGGTGATCACACGCTTGAACAAATGGCCGCCGCGGCTGAAAAATTTGGTTGGAGTTATTTAGGAATTTCCGACCACTCTAAATCAAGTTTTCAGGCAAGAGGTTTAGACGAAAGCAGACTCGCTCAACAGATTGAGGAAATTAACAAATTAAATCAGTCGGGCAAATTTAAGGTGCGGGTCTTAAGTGGCAGCGAGGTAGATATTTTACGCGATGGCTCACTCGATTTTACTGATGAGGTTTTGGGTAAACTCGACTTCGTAGTAGCTTCAGTACACAACTTATTTACTTTAGATAAAGAGGAGCAAACGAAGCGGATTATTAAAGCGATTGAGAATGAACATGTGGACATGGTGGGCCACCTCACGGGGCGCCTGCTTAATAAACGCGAGCCCTATGAAGTAGATATCGCCAAGATTATAGATGCCGCCGCGGCGAATGATACCATCATCGAATTAAACGCTAACCCCTGGAGGTTGGATCTCGATTGGCGTTGGTGGCGTCGAGCCTCCGAAAAAGGCGTGCTTACCTCAATTAATCCTGACGCTCATGATATTGAGCAATTAGGCTTTGCGGCCCATGGTGTACGGATTGCTCGCAAGGGTTGGTTAACCAAAGAAAACGTTTTAAATACGCGTTCACTGCCCGAAGTTTTAAAGTGGCTGGGACGCCAGTAAGGATACGGCTCGCCCTTGAGCCGATTTTTTGTCTAATTTCACCTTATGTTATACGATAAGCGGAGACTACTCCTCATCGCCGGCCCTTGTTCATTGGAGTCTGAATCTAATTGTCGCACTGTGGCGAAAGAGCTGAAGGCGCTGTCTGTCCGCTTCCCGGAATTAAATATTATTTTCAAAGGTTCTTATGATAAAGCCAATCGCACCTCTTTAGGGGGCGATCGTGGTCCGGGAATGGAAGCCGGTTTAGAATTACTAAAACTCGTTAAAAAAGATTATGGTTTCGCAGTCTTAACGGATATTCACGGACCTGATCACTGCGAACCCGTGGGCAAGGTGGTCGATGTACTCCAAATTCCTGCCTTCATGTGCCGTCAGACCGACTTACTCGTGGCCGCTGCAAAAACCGGCAAAGTGGTGAATGTTAAAAAAGGACAATTCCTTTCACCGTTTGAAATGAAATTTGTAGTCGATAAATTAAAGGGAGCGAATGCCGCTGAAATTTGGCAAACCGATCGTGGAACTACTTTTGGATATCAAAACCTTGTCGTGGATATGAGATCTTTCCCAATTATGGCGAGTTACGGTTACCCCACGATTATGGACGCCACGCATGCCGTGCAATTACCTGGCGCGGCGGGTGGAGCTTCGGGTGGGCAACGCGAGTATGTTCCGGTTTTAGCAAAAGCCGCCTTAGCAGCCGGCGCCGATGGATTGTTTATGGAAACCCATCCGGATCCGTCTCAGGCTATTTCCGACGGCCCCAGCCAAGTACCACTAGCCGAGTTTCCTGCTTTAGTGGAGTCTTGTCTGCGAATTTGGAAAGCGGCTCGAAACTAAATCCGTAAAAGTTTTTCGGCAGCGAGGCGATCAAATTTTCCGCGTCCATCGAGCGGAATTTTTTCGACAAAGATATAATTTTTAGGACGGGCGGCGGGTTCTAAAACTTCCACGGCTTTTTTAAGGGCGGCTGAATTATATTCACTGGCGACGACACAGGCCACGACGCGTTGACCCCATTGAGCATCAATCACCCCGAAGACGAAAATATCTTTTACGAGTCCAGTGGACTTCAAAATTTCTTCAACGCGTGAGGGGTCAATTTTTTCTCCACCTGAGTTGATAATGCGATCACCCCGACCCAAAATTTCTACCGTTCCATCGGCATTAACGTGCCCCAGATCACCCGAAGTATAAGGGATGGAAAATTTTTCACCGAGCCAATAGCCCAGGCCACAGGCGGGTGAATGGATACAGACGTGGTGATTAATTTCGGTGAATTTTACCCCGGGCAGGGGATACCCGCGGAGAGGTTCATCGCGCCAGATTTTTTCGGGTGGACAGAAGGCACAGAGCGCAGCCGTTTCGGTCATTCCATAAGTGGCATAAACGGGAAGATGCTGATCGCGAATCGCATCGATGACCGGGCGGGGAACGGCGGCTCCACCTAATAAAATTACATCAAACTGCTTTAACCATTTTAAGCCCTCGGGGTGCTCAAGTATTCGCGAAATTTGCGTGTGCACTAACGAAGCTATTTTCGTGCCACCGGCAGGTAATTTAATTTCGGGTAGAGATTGATTGGGTAAGAAACGTCCGTCGTAGTGGCTATAATTTCCACTGGTAAATTGAGCGCGCAGTACCGGCATTAAACCGCTGACATGATAAGGCGGCGTGAAACTCGCGCCGTGCAGTATCGAACTCAGTCCGCGTGCCACCAGGGCATCGCGTAATCCTAGGGCGGCGGCTCGCAGAGTTTTGGTGTTATGAATAACGAACTTAACTTTTCCGCCCGTTCCGCCTGTTGGAATAAAAAGACAGTCCATCCAGGCCTCGGGCCAATTCGCTGGGGCCGTGCCTTGGGGTATCAGATGGATTCCTTCAATGATGGTTTCCCTGGGAATGAGTTGGGCGGCACTTTTTAATTCAGCGGGTCCCCAGTTGGGATTTCCTAGAAACACCGGACGACCAATAGAGTGCGCCGTGAGAACTTCTTCTAAGTATTTTTTTGGATCTGAGTGAAAAACAGCAATCGATTTCATTTAAATTTTCTCCATAACGCTAGCCAATCGAAGTTTGATAATCCATCAACCACTGGACCCGATCGATGGCGGTCTAAGCCATCATCTTTGAATTGGTTTAGGGTGTCAAATCCCACCGCCCCGACCGATGGGTCAAGATGGGCCAACCAAAGTGCGGCTTGGCGGCCAAAAGCGGTTTCAAAGACCGACGAATAAATGACTTTGTTAGGATGGGTTTTGCGCCATGCTAAAAAAACATCCCAATCGCCTACGAGGGACGGTTTGACGACCACTGGTCCAGACCAACTAAATTTATCTGGAGAGATAAATGATTCATCGAGAGCGACCTTTTTGGGGTCTAGTTGATTGTATCCAGGATGATTCACCGGCAGCGGTTGCTCAATGAATTCTATTTGATCTGATGACAGTGCAAAATTTACCCATTGTTCTGTTTCTTGTAGGTTAAGGCTTCCATTGGCATCCAGGCGAAAAATAATATCACTAGGCGCTGTCGTGATTAAAGATTTAATATAAGAAAAAGAAGTTAGGGGAGATATTTTAAGCTTAAGTGTTTTAAAGCCTTCAGCTATTTTTCTTCCAATGTTTTCCTCGGTCGGTTCGGGAATAAGTCCAGCCCAAGAAGTTTTTTTATTAAAACTTGTGATTTCAGGCCAATGACGACACGACGAGAGGGCCGCCCGTAAACAAGGAAAGCCGCCCTCCAATTCTTTTAAATGAGCGTTTAATTTTAATAAATCTCCGGCGAATGAATTAAGCAGATCGACACATTCCGAAATACTTTCTGTATCAAAATTTGGCCACGGGGCGACTTCACCAAAGCCAATCTCACCATTCATTTCAGTTTTGATTAAGACTCTTTCCACTTCCGTAAAACTCCCTGCTCCGGTGACAAACGGATGACGAAATTCTCGTCGCACCTTCAAAAACTCGTATTTTCCGTCATTCATACCCTTTAGTATCTTTAAATTTTGCCAGGGAGCAAAATCAATTTGCCACCCTGGTGAACGATGTTTAACACCCTTTGGGGAAACCGACACCTATGGCTTCCTCCAAAAACAAAAGTCGCGTTTCTCTCGACGAACGCTTCTTCCTCCCCGCCGATTCATTCTTTGCGGCTAATGCAGGGCTGGGTTTGACGTATGATGACGTCTCACTAGCGACAAACTACTCCGAAGTTCTTCCGCGTATGACGCGCTTAGATTCGTCCCTGTCTGATAGCATCAGCTTATCTCTTCCCATTGTGTCGTCCGACATGGACACCGTCACCGAACATCAAATGGCGATTGCGATGGCACTGAATGGCGGGCTCGGTCTTCTCCATTATAATATGTCATCGGCCGAACAAATTAAGGAAGTTCGCCGAGTGAAGAATCATATTCACGGAATGATTGGCGATCCAGCCGTTGTTTCCCCGGAGCTGACCATTGCGGAAGTTCTTCACCGTATTGAAATCGAAGGACTGGCCTTCAGTACCTTCCCCGTAGTTTCCAAAGATAATACTCTATTAGGTCTGTTACCTGGAAGTACGGTTAAAGAAAGACACGGAAAACGTAAAGTGGCTGAGGTAATGACGCCACGTGACAAGGTCTTTGTAGTCTTTGAAAAAGATCTAGGTAAGGATCCAATTGCGAAGGCGGATCGACTTTTTTCGGAAAACGTTGGCCAAAATAAACTACTCGTGGTCGATGCCAAGAATCAGCTGAAAGGCCTGTTTACATTGAGCGATATCGAGAGAATTTCCGAAGAGTCCCGCGCCCATGTTCGTCCAACTCGCGATAGCGATTTCCGTTTACGCGTGGGTGTCGCGATTAACGTTCCACGTAATGCCGATGGAGAAGTTGATAAAAATGCTCTGCTTATTCACGCCGCCGCACTGATTGAAGAAGGGGCCGATGCTTTGGCTATTTCTACAGCTCATGGTTTTACTAAGGGAGTCGGTGATGCGCTAAAATTATTAAGAAAACAATTTAAGTCCACGACGTTGATTGCAGGAAATGTAACCAGCGGCGCGGGGGTAGAATTTTTGGCGGCTGCCGGAGCCGACGCGATTAAGATTGGTCAGGGCCCTGGATCCATTTGCACCACTCGTATGGTCGCAGGCGTGGGCATTCCCCAGTTGACCGCACTCTATGTTGCCTCCCGCGCTGCCGTAAAATCCGGTGTGAGAATAATTGCTGATGGTGGTATTTCCAAGAGCGGAGATATTGTTAAAGCGCTTACTCTTGCCGATGTTGTTATTTTAGGCGGCCTGCTGGCGGGTAGTCGCGAAGCGCCAGGCAAACTCATGGAAATTAATGGTAAGACCTATAAAGAGTATCGTGGCATGGGTTCCCTTGAGGCTATGCGCAAAGGGTCGGCCACGCGCTACGGTCACAATAATACTTCAGCGAAACTAAACAAAGTAGCACCGGAAGGCATCGAGGCACTTAAAGAAGTCACCGGCTCCGTCGACCAAGTCCTCGCCCCATTAGCGGGTGGCGTCCAAAGCGGGCTTGGATATTTGGGCGCGGAAAACCTGACGGAACTTCGTGCAAATGCCCGCTACATCAGAATCACACCAGCGGGACAAAGAGAGGCTGCCCCGCATGATGTGATTGAAATTAAAGCCGGTTCGTAAGAGCATCACCCTTCACATGAAGTATTTTATCATCTTTTTACTAGGTGCTGCGTTGGGCTCGCTCGCGACAGTTATCAGTCAGCCAACCTTCACCTGCGTGCTAACCAATCTTCCCGCAAACACGCACAACCTGAAATCTGATTCGGTAGTAGAAGTACCCGTCACCGTTCTACCTCCCATAAAAAACGAGGACGAGGCCCCCGTCCCTGTCATCATTAAAGAAGAAGAAAGTACTCCCGCTAACAATACCGCAACCATTGAGGTCAGGGAAAACTCCGTAGGCAATTTACTGCCGTTAGATTACACCGCGATCAATGAACGGCCCCTCTTTTGGCCAAGTGCCGTAAAGGTTTTAGCTGATACCACAGTCCCGCTCCTCGAGAAAAATAAAAAAATTGCCGATCTGCCAGTAAACGCCGGCGACATCTTACAACTTTCCAAAGTTTACGGAGACGGAAAATTGGAAGTGAGAGCAAAAAATCTAAAATTTGAAATCGAAAGCGAGTTAACAAACTTCGACGTTTTGGTGCGCGAAAAAATTAATGAATTAGTCGCTCAAGGAAATAATACGCCAGCACCATTTGTCCGCCCTGGAGAAAACTATATTCCTCCTGCTAAACCCAAACTCGTGGTTCCAGTTAAAAATGCACCAACGCCTGTCGCTGAGCCCGAACCGGCTGAAACAGCAACGGAACCTAAGAGCCGATCTTTAGATGATAAGATGAATGCGTTATTTTCACCGGGCACCAGTTCTTCGGAAAAAGACAAAACAAAAAATAAGAATAACAAAAAGTGAGTTCCGTAAAAATTTATTCCTGGAATGTTAACGGTGTTAGATCGGCCCATGGTAAAGGACTCACCGACTTTATTCATCAGCACGCTCCCGATGTGTTGTGCTTGCAGGAAACGAAGTGTGAAGCGGCCATCGCAAAAACCTTAGGGCTCGATTTTCCTTATCAGTTTTGGCACGAGGCGGAAAAGAAGGGTTATTCGGGTACCGCCATTTTAGCGAAAACCAATCCTCTTTCGGTGACCAATGATTTTCCCGGCAATCACCCCCTCGAAGGTCGCGTGATTACCGCGGAGTTTAAAAGCTGTTATGTCATCAGTGCCTATGTTCCGAATTCACAGCGCGATTTAGAGCGTTTAGATTATCGCTTAATGTGGGATGATGATTTTCAGAAATATTTATCTAAACTAAGTAAGAAAAAAGCGGTAATCGTTTGTGGTGATTTAAACGTCGCCCACACGGAAATCGATTTAGCTAATCCGACCCAGAATCGACGTAACGCGGGATTCACTGATGAAGAGCGAAATTCATTTTCAAAACTTCTTTCTGACCAGGGTATGGTCGATACCTTTAGGTCTGCTAATCCCACTCAAGAAAAGGCATTCAGTTGGTGGAGCTATCGCCCAGGTATTCGGGCGCGAAATATTGGGTGGCGCTTGGATTACTGTCTCACCTCCGCAAACTTGTCTTGGAGTAAGCCCGAAATCCATGCCCAGGTTCTGGGGTCGGATCATTGTCCAGTCTCGGTTAAATGTGAGGCTGACCTTTAAAATTTAGGGATTTAAGGGGATAACTTAGGTGGGTGATTGACAAAAAGGGCCCCAAAGTTTACCTTTTTGAGACTCAGTCTCAATTAGCGTGACTCCACTTTCTCAATTATTACCCGGCCAATTCGGCAAGCTGGTATCGCTCAACCCTGACCAAGCGGTGGATCAGCGGTTGATGGCCTTGGGATTGCTTCCCGGCATGGCCTTGAAGTTGGTGCGTCGTGCCCCCTTGGGCGATCCTGTCGCTATCGAATTTGGGGGCCAGGTTGTCAGTCTGCGGTTAGCCGAAGCCGAAAGTTTAATCGTTGATGTTGCTGCGGATTGTCCCGTGCAACGACCGAAGAACACGCCATGAGTTCCAAGCAAATTACCGTCGCCTTGGTGGGCAATCCAAACACCGGCAAATCTACTTTGTTTAACGCACTGACGGGACTTCGTCAGAAAGTTGGAAATTATCCCGGTGTGACTGTCGCCCGAAAGTCTGGTCGATGTGACTGTGGTGATGGACTGAAAGTAGAGCTCGTCGATTTACCCGGATTGTACTCGCTGGCCGCCGCTTCGCCCGACGAACAAGTGGTGACCGATGTTTTACTCGGATCACTGGAAGGAAGCCAACAACCCGATGCGATTGTGGTAGTTTTAGATGTCACGAATCTTCTCAGAAATTTATTTTTAGCATCACAGTTGGCCGAACTCAATCTGCCGTTGGCTTTAGTTTTAAATCAGGCCGACATTGCCCATGAACAGGGATTAAAAATAGACACCCAACTTTTATCGCAGCGTCTCGGAGGTGTGCCCGTAGTTCTTACTTCGGCGTGGAAGGGTGAAGGGATCGCTTCGGTGCGCCGGGCTATCGCCGAGGTCTTAAATAAAAAAACGAAGATGACAAAACTGATTTGGCCCAGCCAAGTCGAATCTGCCCTCGGCACGATTGTGCAAGCTATCCAGGCGGACACGGGCCAAGCACCTTCCTCGGCTGATGCCCAAAGAATTTTATTTAGTTCGAATGCACATACGAGCGACCGTTTAGGATGGTCGCAGCCCCAACGCGAATTAATCGTCCGCCAGGCACGCGATCAAGTGCGCTCGGCAGGATATAATCCAATGGCTGCTGAACCATTAATTCATTATGCGCACCTCAGAAAAATTCTCGAGGGGGTAATCGCTGGAGGCACTGGCAAACAGGGCAATGCAGCCGCACTAGATCGGGTGTTATTACACCGCGTGATCGGCCCCATTTTATTTACTGGGATTATGCTCGGTCTATTCGCCTCAGTCTTTTGGCTGGCAAAATTTCCGATGCAGTGGATTCAGTCCGGCGTTGATTTTTTAAAGGCCATCATTGCCCCGGCCTTAGTCAGCACCCCGATGCTTCAGAGTTTGGTCACCGATGGTATTATTGCGGGGGTGGGTGCGTTCTTAGTATTTCTTCCCCAGATATTAATATTATTTTTATTCATAGGGATTTTAGAAGATAGCGGATACATGGCCCGTGCCGCCTTCATTATGGATCGGTTATTTAGTTGGTGTGGGCTTAATGGAAAAAGTTTCGTCCCGTTACTCTCAGGGTTTGCTTGTGCTATTCCTGGATTGCTTTCAACCCGAACCATCGAAGATCCGAAAGCTCGTTTAGCGACCGCCTTTGCGGTGCCGTTCATGAGTTGTTCCGCACGTTTCCCCGTTTATGCATTAATGTGCGCCGCGTTTATTGGTCCACTCTATGGTCCCGGTTGGGAATCGGTTGTCATGGTCGGCATGCATTGTGTTGGATTACTATTTGCGGTACCGACCGCGTTTGTGCTGACGCGCTTCGTCTTAAAGGTAAAACCCCAGCCGTTTGTTTTAGAACTACCACGCTATCAGATGCCCAAGCCAAGTGATGTGCTTTGGCGGATGTGGCAAAACGCTGCCGAGTTTGTCTCCAAGGCAGGAACCGTGATCTTCGCTATGACCATTGTTATTTGGGCGCTCTGTTATTTCCCGCGCGATGCCCAGATGGCTGATCGTATTAAAGCGGCCGAGCCAACTTTGTCGGAACATGAAATCCAGTCCCGCACCCAAGCGGCGATGATTGAACAATCTTGGATGGGACGATTTGGAAAAGCGGTGCAGCCGGTCTTCGATCCCTGTGGCTTTGACTGGAAAATCACGGTGGGGGTCTTAGCTAGTTTTCCCGCACGTGAAGTAATCGTCTCCACACTGGGGGTTACTTATTCCATCGGCAAAGGGGCAGAGGCGGATTCACAAAATTTACGCACGGCCATGCAGGAAGCGAAGTGGATGGATGGTCCAAGAAAATCGACCCCGATATTTTCTCTGGCTGCGGTTTTAGCCCTGATGGTCTTCTTTGCTCTATGCTCTCAGTGTGGTCCGACGATTGCGACTCTCGCTCAAGAAACCGGTGGCTGGAAGTGGGCCGCTATTTCCTTTTTCTATATGACAATCTTGGCCTGGGTTATGGCCGTGGTTGTTTACCAAAGCGTTATCCGACTCATATGAATTTAGAGTTAATCATCACCGCTTTTTTGGTCGGCTCAGCTCTGGGCTGGTTAATCAATCGAGCCATTAAAAAATTTAAACAACAACGCGCAGGAAAATGTGCCGGCGGTTGTGGGTGTGGTGATAAACTGAAGCCTAAGAATTAAGCAGGCTGCTGTTGGCTTAAGCAGTGTAGCGCACCACCTTCAATCAAGAGTACTCGGCAATCTATTCCGACAACTTTATGCTTAGGGAAACAGTCCTGTAGAATACCCATCGCCAAGTCATCTGATTTTTGTCCGTAAAGCGGTACCAATACTCCATCATTAACGATTAAGAAATTAGCGTAGCTTGGTGGAAGACTGCGACCCGCTAAACGGATGGGTTCCGGAAGCGGAAGGGGAATGACATTAAATTTAGACCCCGCCCCAGTGTTCATTTGTCGTAAACGCTCCAGGTTTTTTTCGAGGCGTTGGAAATTAGGCGAAAGGGAATTTTGTTCTGTTACCGCAATGATTGATTGAGGACTGATGAAACGCGCCAGGTTGTCGATGTGTCCGTCGGTATCATCGTTATCTAAACCTTCCCCAATCCAAAGAATTTCATCGATGGCTAATCCTTCTTTAATCGCCTGATGAAATGCATCATCGTTTCTACCCTCGGCGCGATTGGGATTATTTTGCACCGCCTCGGTGGTGAGTAAGCGTCCATCACCCGTGACCTCGATACCTCCGCCCTCTAACTCAAAAGCAAAGCTAAAGCATTTTAAGCCCAAGTGCTTCGCAATTTTTTTTGGTACTTGATTATCGAGTGAGGCTTCAAATTTTCCACCCCAACCGTGAAACTCCCAATCGGTAATGGCGAGTTCGCCGGTTTGATCATTCTTAATAAAAATAGGACCGTGGTCACGGCACCAGACGTCATCGGTGGGGATGTCTACCAATTCAATCACCGATAAATCTGCCCGTGCTTCGTGGAGTAATTTTTCTGCTTCAATTTTTAGTTTTCCAGAAGCATTGATTTTCACCGGTTGGAATTTAGAAATCGCGGCAGCAAATTCTGCGAACTTCGGGGGCACGAGATCATAATGGCCGGGCCAGAGTTTTTGATTGGAAGGCCAAGAGAGCCACGTGGCACTTTGTTTTTCCCATTCCGCTGGCATACGGAAGCCTTGTTTGCGCGGTGAAAGCGACATGCGTTAATCGCGGAGCCGACGAGTTAAATCAGTGTAGGCGTCAATGCGACGATCACGGAGGAAGGGCCAGATTCTCCTAAATTCCTTTTGTTTTTTCATATCACAATCGGCCAACAAAATCTCTTCTTGATCGACCGAGGCACGGGCAATGATTTCTCCGTAAGGATTAGAAACAAAACTTTGTCCCCAGAATTGAGTATTTCCTTCTTGGCCTACTCGATTGGTCGCGGCGATATAACAACCATTGGCCACACCGTGTCCGCGTTGCACCGTTTCCCAGGCAGTGTGTTGGGCTGCACCCAAGCTAGCTTTTTCTTCGGGTAACCAACCGATGGCGGTTGGATAAAATAAAATATCGGCGCCACTCAGTGCGGTGAGACGAGCCGCTTCGGGGTACCACTGGTCCCAGCAAATTAAGACACCGATATTTCCGTGAGCGGTTTTCCAAGAACGGAATCCGAGGTCTCCGGGCGTGAAATAAAATTTTTCTTCAAAGCCGGGGTCTTGCGGAATATGCATCTTGCGATATTTTCCTAAGACCGATCCATCGGCGTCAATGACGGCGGCGGTGTTGTGATAAACTTCGCTACCGCGGGCTTCAAATAATGGCGCGATGATCACGACGCCCAGTTTTTTTGCTACTGCGGCTAGGGCGGTGACGGATGGGCCCGTCTCGATTGGTTCAGCGAGATTAAAATTTTTCGGATCCTGTTTTACGCAAAAATACTGGGTCGTGAACATTTCCTGCAGACCAATAATTTTGGCACCCTTCGCCGCCGCTTCCTCAATGCGCGGAATCGTCTTACGCACATTGTCCGCTGGAGTTTCTTCAGCGGTTAATTGGATAAGTCCAATGCGGACAGCGTCGGCCATGGATAGATTAATAAACTAATTTATTAATAGGATATTCGACAATACCTTCCGCGCCTTGTGCTTTAAGCGTCGGGATAAAATCGCGGGCCTGTTTAGAATCAATAATCGTTTCCACCGCGACCCAGTCAGGATTAGTGAGGTTGGAGATCGTCGGATTTCTTAAAGCAGGTAATGCAGCCGAAACCGCATCGAGGGCTTTGCGTGGTAAATTAAATTTTAAGCCCACCATATGTTGCGCGGCGAGGGCACCTTTAAGCATGAGAGCAATCGTCTCAATTTTGGCGCGTTTAGCGGGATCCGCCCAAGCTTGCTTATTAGCAATCAGCACGGTGGTAGTGGAGAGCAGTGTCTCGACGATTCTTAATTTATTAGCGATGAGTGAAGAGCCCGTTTCGGTGATGTCGACAATCGCATCAGCGAGCTCAGGAACTTTTACTTCGGTGGCCCCCCAGGAAAATTCCACCGTACAATTAACGCCTTGTTTTTTAAACCAGCGACGAGTCGTTTCGACTAGTTCGGTGGCGACGGTCTTGCCTTCTAAATCTTGAACTTTTTTAATGGGGGAGGATTCAGGAACACAAAGCACCCAGCGAGATTTCTGAGCGGAGGCCCGGCTGTAGATCAGTTCGCAAACCTCTACCACGTCCGCCGTGTTTTCTTGGACCCAGTCTTGTCCGGTTAAACCGCAATCAAAGAAACCATGTTCAACATAGCGGGCCACTTCTTGGGCGCGGATGAAACGTCCGTCTAAAGTGTTGTCGTCGAACGATGGGCGATAGGAACGACTACTTTTGGACACCGGAAAGCCGGCCCGACCAAAAAGCAGTAGGGTGGCCTCCTCGAGGCTACCCTTGGGCAGTCCGATCATTAATTTTAAGGAATCCATACTCATTAGGGCATTTAGGAAGTCGATGGACCGCACGGTCGCAAGCATTAAGGGGTTGACTCGGCAAAAGTATAAATGAGTTTAAATCTTACATTTCCCCTATGAAACGCACGATTATTGCTTTAATTTCTACCCTCCTTTTGGCGGCCTGTGAAGCCCCGATGGATCATGAAGAGGTCGCTGCATCGTCCATTGTCACGTTAGACACAAAATTCTCATGGGAAAAATCAACCAGTGATCAGGTGTCGGCAGACTCTGCCTCTCATTTAGAAGCTCCTGCGGATGTTACCAAGGCACGTATTTTAGAGATTCGCGAAGGTAGTGGCTTGATCGCTTTAGCAATGGCTGAAAAGCCTGCGGTTCATGCGCATTTACAAATCATAAAAGATAATAAAATTTTATTAGTAGACGTTGCTTCAACCAATGAAACTCAAGTGGTCGTGAATGTTATTCCTAACCAACTTAAGCGCCCTGAGTTGATTGTGGGTGATGAAGTGCTTTGCACTCCGGCCGCAGCTCCCGTCGCCCAATAGTCCGTAGGGACAAAAGGTGACAGAAGGACCCGCCTGTGCCCAGTGGTGGGTCTTTTTTTGCCCTTAAACCACGAAAACAGCCAATAAATCGCACGATTGACCCCTAAAATCTGGCACATCTAATGCTCTGAATAAAAAGAAAATGACTCGCCCGCATCTCCATTCTAGAAAAGGAATCATTTCCCGCCGCGTCTTGGCCCTCATTTTTGGTGTTACGACCTTCATTTTTCTTACCTGTTTAATCGGACTTTATGTCTTAGGTCGCACCGCTCCACAGATTTTAGACTCCGCGCTTAAGACCCGAGCGGACTCGGGTCTGGTCTGTGAAATCAATCAATCCAACTTAATTTTAGGAAGTCTAGACCTTCAGGGAATTAAAATCTCTAGTCCAGGCCGTTGGAACGAGAAACAATTTTTATCCATCAAAACAATTAAGTGTGAACTGAATCCACTGACGTTTATTTTAGGAGGGAGCCGCCATTTTAAAAACGTGGAATTAGATATCGATAAAATAGTTTTAGTCGGAAAGCGCGACTACATGAAGGACAATAACGCCCAAGATATTCTCAAGGGTTTAAAATCCGCTCAGGCCGAAAACCTCAATGAATCACCCGCGTCGAGTGAGCCCAGCGTTGATCAACCCAAAAAGCCATTTAAAATAGACAATCTTCGTCTGCGCGTTGGACAAATTATTGTCGTGGTCGAAGACGGCAATAAGCCCGCGGAAACGGTAGTTAATAATAATTTCAACTTTATTTTCGAAGCCAAGGACATCACCGAGAAAAATTACCAAAAAATGGTGAGCTTACCCTTGGGGGCAAAAGTTTTAACCAAGGCCGCTACTTTAGCACCGCGCCTGATGATGGATATCACCAACCGAAATATTCGTCAGAGTATCACCGAAAAAATCTTAGAAATAAAATAAAATGAACGAATCCGAAACGCCTACGCCTGAAGAAATTAAATCCGAGCCTCAATCCTCTACCGAGGTGTCTCGGATTGCTGAATTAGAAGGAGAAATTTTAAAATTAAAGGACTCCATTCTGCGCAGCCAGGCCGAACAACAAAATCAGCAACGTCGACACCGTCAGGAACGGGAAGACACGAGAAAATACGCGACCGCTAATTTGATTGAAGAGCTATTACCCGCTCTTGATTCATTGGAATTAGGTATGGCCTCATCGCCCGCTCAAGGTGAGGGCCGCGCGGTAGCCGAAGGCTTTAGAATGGCGATGCAGCAGTTGCATTCAATTCTTTCAAGCCAGGGCCTGTCAGAAATCAATCCAGCTGGAAAACCCTTTGATCATGCTAAACACGAAGCGGTTGCTCAAGAGACCAGTGATACCATCGCTGAAGGCGTTATTATAAAAGTCGCGCGGAAGGGCTGGACTTTAAACGACCGGGTTTTACGCCACGCTTCGGTGATTGTTTCTAGCGGAAGTACTGCTAAATAAAAACGACTATGGCTGAAGACTATTACACACTTTTAGGTGTAGCTAAAGGGGCGAGTGCCGACGAAATCAAAAAAGCTTATCGTAAAAAAGCGATGGAGTTTCACCCGGATCGTAATCCTGGAAATAAAACCGCTGAAGAAAATTTCAAAAAGATTTCTCGAGCCTACGAAGTTTTATCTGATGAACAGAAGCGGAAACTTTACGACGCCCATGGCGAGTCGGCCTTTGAACAAGGTGGCCCAAGCGGCCCTGGCGGCCAGCGTGGGGGCTTTAGGGGTGCTGATCCGATGGACATCTTTAATCAAATGTTCGGCGGCGGTAATCCGTTTGGAGATATGTTCGGCGGTGGCGGCGGCAATCAGGGCCAAGAGACGGGCGGCGAAGATTTACGTTTTGATGTTAAACTAACACTCGAAGAAGCCGCGACGGGAGTTAATAAAAAAATTAATTATCGAAAGCACCTTAGTTGTGAAAAGTGCTCGGGATCAGGCGCGGAAGCTGGTTCCAAAAAAAGCAGATGTAGTACCTGTGGTGGACAGGGTCACGTCGTTCGTTCAAACGGACTCTTTGCGATGCGCCAAGTGTGTCCGAATTGTGGTGGCGAAGGGGAAAAAATCGACAAACCCTGTCGTGCTTGCGCAGGCGAAGGCCGCGTCGTGGGCGATGCTTCGGTCGATATTAAAATTCCTCCAGGGGTTGATACGGGTACACGTTTACGTTCATCGGCCAATGGTTCGGCGGGTCGCCGGGGTAATGACGCCGGAGATCTCTATATTGTAATCACCGTTCTTGATCATGAATTATTCGAACGCGACGGCGACGATTTAGCCTGCGCCGTTCCGGTTAAATTTTCGATCGCAGCTTTAGGCGGCTCCATCGATGTCCCTAAGTTAAAAGGTAAAACCATCTTAAAAATCCCCGCAGGCACTCAGGGTGGAACAACCTTCCGCTTAAAGGGAGAGGGCATGCCTAATCTGCGTGGGAGTGGGGCGGGTGATTTATTGGTCCGGGTGGATATTGATGTTCCGAAGAAAATGACCGACGCTCAACGTGCGGCATTAAAAGCGTATTCCGATGCTTGTGGGGACGTCGAAGCACCCGTTTCAGATTCTTGGAAACAGAAGTTTAAAAAGTTTTTTGGCTAACCCCTTGCGGCTCACTACTCCTTCACTAATCTTTTGTAATGCCACGTCACTCAGGCCAAACCCAGCGACTTATTCGTCGTCTAGCTTGGGCTGAAATTGATAAACTTTGGCTCAAAAAAATTGCGCAAGAAGCCCGCGAAGAAGATATTAATGGCTTAGGCTTAGTTGAAAAAGTTTCTCGCCCGGGCGATCCAACCGCAGCTTTATTTTCAAGCACAGACCGCGCCACCGCGTCCCTGGTTGCTCGCCAAGAAATGACCCTCGCGGGTCTTGGTCTTATCCCCATCGTCCTCGATGAATATGGTTCGGGCTGGCGCGTGAATTTAAATTATCAGGACGGCGATACGGTATCCGCTGGTGCCGTCATTGCTAAAATCGAAGGATCTATTCAAAACTTATTGATGGCTGAGAGAATTATTCTGAACTTTCTCCAAAAACTTACGGGAGTTGCAACTTTAACCAAAGTTTATTGCACGGCGGCGGGTTCTTCTTCGACGAAGATTTTAGACACACGTAAAACAACTCCCGGTTTTAGGGTTTTAGAAAAATACGCAGTCGGTCAGGGTGGGGGTTATAATCATCGCTTAGGTTTATATGACCGAGTGATGATAAAAGATAATCACTTAGCGGCAGGTGGTGCGACTCAGGCTGAGCGTTTAACGGAATGGGTTAAGCGTGCACGCGAAGCGCGTCCCGATTTATTGGTCGAAGTTGAAGTAGATGCGATTGAACAAATCGAGCCGGTTTTAGAAGCGGGAGCTGATATTATTTTACTCGATAATTTTTCACTACCCCAGCTGGCCACGGCTTTACCACAGGTGCGTGGTCGAGCGTGGACGGAAGTCAGTGGTGGTGTTACGTTGAATACACTGCCGAGAATAGCTGCACTGGCTCCCGATTTTATTTCTGTTGGCGCGCTAACCCATTCCGCAATCTGGGCTGATATCGGCCTAGATTGGCTCTAATATGTCAGCCTTAGACAGTAGTATTATTTGTGCGTTTCTTGAGGCTGATGGTCAGCCCGTCAGTGGAGATCGTTTAGCAAAAGATTTAGGTGTTTCGCGCGTCGCGATTTGGGGTCGCTTAGAAAAACTTCGCGCCGCCGGATTTATTTTCACGGCATCACCCCGCAAGGGATATATGCTAAAGGAAGTTCCCCAGATTTTACACCCAACGCTTCTCGACGCGCATTGCCGCCGGGCGAAATTTTCTTTGCCCATTGAGTATCTTGAGTCAGTCGACAGCACAAACTCCGAAGCCGAACGTCAGTTAGCCAACGGCAAAGAAGCCCCGTTTATCGTCCTCGCCCAATCGCAAACAGCGGGACGCGGACGTCTGGGCAGAAAATGGCACAGCAGTGATAAGGGTAATATTTATTTATCATTAGCCCTCCGCCCATTCATTTTACCTGAACGACTCAAGCCCTTTACGCTTTGGATGGGTTTGGCGATTTGTCGTTATGTAGAAGACAGTCTAGGAATAAAATTAGGTTTAAAATGGCCTAATGATATTTTATCGCCCGATGGGAAAAAAATCGCCGGCATTTTAACCGAAGCCCGTTTAGATGCCGATACCGTCCGTGATCTTATTTTTGGTTTAGGTTTAAATATTTCTCCGCAACAGGATTTTCCAACCGAACTGAAGGCGATTGCGAGTTCCCTCACGCATATCACGGGGGCCCCCTTAGATGTTAATTCCCTAACGGCAGGTATAATTAAAAATATTTATACCAGTTGGGAAGAGTTTAAAGAAGACCGCTGGGCGCACTTGTTCAAAGAATACTGGGCAAGATACGATATTTTGACGGGCAAAGTCGTCACGATACAATTGCGCGGTGAACCGGTCACTGGAGTGGTTGAAGGTATTGATGAGGTTGGCTCACTGAGAATTAAAACCGCCGATGGTAAATCGGTCTTAATCTCATCAGGCGAGGTGACTTTACGCTCCTAACGCGAACCACACTTGCGCTCAAAAAACAATTCACCCAAACTTTATTTGTGGCTACACTTTGTCTCGATATCGGAAATACCCACACCCATTGGGGCATCGTCGACCACCGGACGGTTTCGAAGCACGGTGAGTTTTCGACTCCTTTGTTAAGCCCAAGCGCTATTGAAAAACTCATTTCTGAACATCAGCCTCAGGCCATCGCCCTGGCGAGCGTGGTGCCACTGGTTTCAAATCAGTTAAAAGATTTCCTGAAAAATACAGGTCGTCCCTTTGTGCAACTGCAGTTCGATAACCTCATTGGTTTGGGTTTCGATTATCCAAACCCGGCCGAGGTTGGTCAGGATCGCTTGGCTGATTGTATCGGTGCACAAGTCGTGGGTGGTGCCCCTGCAGTGATTATCGGAATGGGTACGGCGACCACCGTTGATATTTTAAATACTAAAGGATATGCCGGCGGAATTATTGCTCCTGGTCTGGGCGTGATGACTCAGTATCTTCATGAGCGCACGGCACTTTTGCCGCAGCTCGACGCCCAAAATCTTTTAGGTGGCCCGACCATCGGCAAATCGACCATCGAAGCAATGAAGTCGGGCTGCGCCCTTGGTTTTGCTGGGATGATTGGTGCCTTGTTAGACGGCGTCGTTTTAGAAATGACAAAGTCGGGTTCGCCTGAGCCGAAGGTTATCGTCACAGGCGGTGCTGCCATTTATTTACCTAAAAGCTGGCAGAGTCGCGTCCAACACGAGCCTCATCTCACGCTCATCGGACTCGCAGAATTTTATCGTCGTACAACTTTATGAACGAAGAGGAATCAAAAGCGAAATTAAGAAAACTCGTCCCTTGGATTGTTGGAGCCATTTTCGTGCTACTGGGGTCCTGTGTTTTTTTAATAAAATCGGCGCAACCACGACTTTGGCCTTTGGTCGTCGGAGATCTAGTATTTACCTCGGCTCTACTTTTCTTTCTTTGGCGCGCCCTGGGGCGTCGACGTTAAGACTTCGTCATCTTAAGAATTTCTTTACGACGGGCTTTAATCTCGGCGCAGCCGGCTTTGGCTAATCGGTCGGTGGAGAAATCTTCAACCGTGAGGCTGGCCACAGCGGTGGCGTAAATCATTCCTTGTTTAAGGGTGTTGAAGTCGGATAGGCCGGTGGCGGCAATATACCCTAGGAGTGCCCCCGCAAAGCTATCTCCAGCGCCTGTGGGGTCCCTTAATTCAGTAACAGGGTAGGCAGGGATGGTAAAGAGGCCGTCCTCGTGGAAGAGCACCGCACCATGTTCACCTTTTTTGATAATCACTGTCCGGCAACTATGGGTCCGCAGGTGGCGCCCCGCTAAAATAACATTGGTCTCGCCGGTCAGTTTGGCGGACTCCGTATCGTTAATGACCACTAAGTCTGCCCGACGCATCACTTGGGATAAAAGCTCACGTTTAGTTTCAATCCAAATATCAATCGTATCTGCTAAAACAAATTTGGGAGACGTCAGTTGATCCAGTACGGCTAATTGTAAATCAGGACGAATATTTCCGAGCATGACGTAAGGAGTTAATTTTTGTTCTTCGGTTAATTGAGGATTAAAACGTTCAAAAACATTTAACTGTAAGTCTTCCGTGTCCCGACGATTAAAATTTTCGTGATAGCGACCTTTCCAAAAAAAGGTGCGCCCCGTTTCATCGGTACGTAGTCCGGATAAATCAATCCCGCGCTTCGAGAGTTTTTTTCGATCGCGCTCACGGAAGTCGTGTCCGACGACACCCACAATATGTGGAGTGGTGAAGTAGCTGGCGGCAAGGCATGCGTAAGAGGCACTTCCCCCCAAGATTTTTTCTCCAAAGGAGTGAGGCGTGGTGATGCTATCGTAAGCGACCGATCCGACAACGAGTACG
Source organism: Opitutales bacterium (assembly GCA_016463705.1). GTDB lineage: Bacteria > Verrucomicrobiota > Verrucomicrobiia > Opitutales > UBA953 > UBA953. The sequence continues at coordinate 81,275 of JAEMQU010000002.1, forward strand.
TTGTCAGGGGCAGGTCTATTTTTGATTTTAATTCTGCGAGGAGTGGTCATAAAAATAAATGGGGGCGGGCGTCGCGTAGGCGGTAGAGTGCGAGAAGGGCGAGTGAGTGTACACGAGGATTATTTTTTGCTAAATCAAGCGCCTCCTTGGGGGCTACTAAGAGGACTTCAATCTCTTCATGTTCATCGAGATCTTGCGATGACTCGATTTTTCCACCTTCGATTAAAACAAAGTGACACTGGTTTTTCTGGATGGCGGGATTGGGCGAGCATGAGCCGAGCAAGGAGGCTTTTCCGCCTTTAAAACCAGTCTCTTCCTCGACTTCTCGAGTTGCTGCCCTGATGGGGTCTTCGCCGGGTTCGAGGAGTCCGCCTGGAGGTTCAACGGAAAGATCACGGAGGCCGAAGCGGTATTGTTTCACCAGCACGATTTTTCCGTCGTTGGTAATTGGTAAACCCAAAACCCAATCGTGAGAATGGATAACAAAGAAATCACCCTCCCGTTTATCGAGAGGGTGATGACAGTATTCTTTAAAAACCCTGAAGACTTTGCAGTCAACGTGTAGTGCTTCGTGCCGGACGAGCCAGCGGGTGGGCACTGACATCGTTAATTACTTAGTCTTGATTTTTGAACCGAGCTTCAAGTTGTTAGGATTAATTCCAGGATTCAAATCGAGAAGTGATTTAACAGTGGTGCCGTAAGTCTTAGCGATTGTGCCAAGTAAATCACCTTTAGCGATGATGTGCTCACCATTGCCAGCAACAGCGGCTTTGCTACCGGTGGTAGAAGCTTTAGATTTTGCGTTACCCACTTTTTCAATTGAAGCTTGGAGGGTTTCGAAACTGGTTTTGCTGTCGGCCTTGAATTGGGCGAGATCGCCGCTTAAAGCTGCCACGTCAGAGGTGTTTGCTTTGGCGGTGATTTGACCGCTTAGCTCGGCAACCGTGCCGGAGATGTTTGCGACATCAGCACTTGCTTTGTCGGCACCGCTTTTTGCCTTGAGGGCAAGAACGAGACCGGCAGCGCCAAGGGCGAAGCCTACGATTCCCACAATAAGGGGAAGCTTTGATTCAGATGAGGAGGAGGAGATGCTGTCGTTTTCCATGTTGGTTGATAGATTAGTGCGGGTTAGAACGATTTGAGATTAGCGGATTGACAGGAACGGCAACACAAAATGTCTTTCAAGGTTCAGGTTTCGGGCGGTAGCGCAGTCTGGCTAGCGCATCTGCTTTGGGAGCAGAGGGTCGTGGGTTCGAATCCCACCCGCCCGACCACCTGGCACTTTAACCCTCCTAGAAAGAGATTCTAGGTGTATTGTAGGTGTTCCCCGTTTTTAAAGATACTTACGTGATTGGCCTTATTTAATTGGGTTGAAACCTCGGTCCGCCCAATAATTTTCGCCTCTAAATTAAGTCCTTGGGCGATGGCTAAAACTGCGGCCACCCGATCGGGCTTAACATAAATTTCCAGTCGCTGACCCATATTATAGACCTGGTGAAGCTCGCGCTGGGGAGTCCGGCTGACCCTCGCAATCTCACTAAAAATGGGGGGCGGTGTGAATAAGTTATCTTTAATATAATGCACGGATTGGCCGAACCGCAGGCATTTAGCCAGCGCCCCGCCTGAACAATGGATCAGTCCCTTAATTTCGCGGGGCCCTAATTCTTTAAGGAGTTGAATGACGAGTGGCGTGTAGGTGCGCGTCGGCGAAAGCAGTGCTTCGCCTACCGTCATAGAAGAATCGGGAAGCGGAGAATTTAATTTATGCGGTCCGCAGTACACTAAAGATTGAGCAATCGCGTGATCAAAAGTTTCCGGATATTTTTCTGCATAATCATGGGAAAGTAATTCGTGTCGGGCGCTCGTTAATCCATTGGAGCCGATTCCGCTGTTCGAATTTTTTTCGTACGAAGCCTTTCCACTTGAGGCGATGCCGATAATCGCAAGTCCAGGCGTGATATTATGGGCATCGATAACTTCATCTCTTTTGAAGAGTGAGGTCGCGGTGGAGTCGACGGTGATGGTGGGAGTGGAGTCGCCCATGTCGGCGGTTTCTCCGCCGCCTGAATAAATTTCTAATCCGTGATCGCGCAGCTGAGCTAAAATTTCTTCCGTTCCATGAATGAGTTCCGCAATAATTTCTCCGGGAATTCTTTTGGCATTCCGATTCAACGTCGAAGAAAGAATGATTTTTTTCGTCGCACCCACGCAAAGGAGGTCATCGATATTCATGATGATACTGTCTTGGGCGATACCTCGAAAAACTTTAGCGTCGCCGGTTTCTTTCCACCAGAGGTAGGCGAGGATGACCTTGGTGCCTGATCCATCGGAGTGAGTAACCACACAGCGCGATGGGTCGCCGGTTAAATAATCGGGGGTGATTTTGCAGAAGGCCCCGGGAAAAAGACCTCGATCGAGCTTATCCACCGCTGCATGCACGTCTGCCTTGGAGGCCGACACCCCGCGAGAGGCGTATCTGCTCTGGTCGGATTTATCGGTGTTTTCGGGCATCGGAGAGAATGATTATAAATACCTTTATTAACGTAAAAGGGTCAACGCACATTCTAGGAATTTAATCTTTAGGAGCGATAATTAACCACGGAATCTTGACAGACTCACCCCACTGTTCACTTTTCCAAGAATCATGGCTGATAAAAAAGACAAACATCCCGAGAGTGTTAATGGGAAATTCTATGTAGACACACAATGTATCGATTGTGATCTCTGCCGCGAAACAGCGCCCGACTTCTTTACCCGTCAAGACGACGGTGGTTACTCCTACGTTTTTAAACAGCCCGAAAATCAAGAAAGCATTGATAAGTGCATGGAGGCCTTAGAGGGCTGTCCGGTGGATGCGATTGGTAAAGACGGCGACGCATAATCGTAGAGCCTGGTCTTTGGTTTCGGTGGGTTGTCCTCGACCTCCCTATGTTAAATTCATAGATTTATTTTATGAGTATTAAGATTTCGTGCGAGTATTTGGGAGATTTAAGAGTACGCGCCGTCCACGCGCCATCGGGTGCAGAAATTATCACCGATGCTCCCGTGGATAATCAGGGACAGGGCCGCTCGTTTTCGCCGACCGATTTGGCAGCCGCGTCGGTCGCTACTTGTATGATTACCATTGTTGGAATTCAGGCTAAATCCATCCCACTCGACCTCACGGGCTTCAAAGTAGAAATAGAAAAACACATGTCGACGACTCCACCGCGTCGCATTGCACAATTGGATGTGAAGATGTTTATGCCCGCAGGGATTCCCGAAGAATTACGCCCTCGCTTAATCCGCGCCGCCGAAGCTTGTCCTGTTAAACAATCCTTCCGCGACGATACGGTAATTAACTTACAGTGGCTTTGGGCTTAGTTACCGCAGCCGCAACCACCTTGACCGCATCCGCCTTTTTCGTCGGATGATTTCTCGGAGGTGTCGCAGGATCCTTCGGATTCACTGGAGCAACATCCGCCGCCACTGCTACTGCCGCCACAGCAACCGCCGGATTGATGGGGATGTCCGTGGGCGAGCTCGCTGAGTTCAGCCGCGCGGACGCTGACGACTTTTACATCAAAATGAAGGGTCTTGCCGGCGAGCTCGTGATTTCCGTCGAGCACGGCTTCTTTGTCGTCGACATGACGAATGACCAAGACGCGCATTCCTAAATTGGTTTCTGCATGAAAGCGCATGCCGATTTCGACTTTATTTTCGCCAAAGCGATCGAGCGGCACGCGCTGAATTAATTTTTCGCTGTATTCACCGTAGCCCAATACGGGAGGGACGGATACGGCCTTGAAATCACCCGCGACTAAACCTTCCACCGCTTGTTCGAGTCCGGGGATAATGTTACTCGCTCCGTGCAGGTACTCCATCGGCGCTTGGCCGACCGACGTATCGAGGATATTTCCGCGATCATCTTTTAAAGTGTATTCAATGCTAACAACAGTTTCTTTGGTGGCGCGCATGGGAGGGGTCTAAAGAAACATATCCCTTATCTAGTGCAACAATGCTTTTGATTTTTTTACTGATGATTAATCTGCAGAGCCTTCGATTCGTCGAATGTCGGTACTTGCATCAGGTATAGACTCCAAGTTGTCGCTGTCCCCAGCAATTCCTAGTGCGCGTAGTTTTTCGCCCTGCGGACGAACGCGCGTCTCATAACTACCGATTGCTTTATTAAAGTTTTCAGAAGCTGACACCAGGCCGCTCCTTACCCTACCAATATGTTCCATAAATTTTTCAACCCGCTCGTAAAGTTCTTGGGCCTCCGTAGCTATTTTAGCGGCATTTTCAGATTGTTGATGCTGTTGCCAAGTTAAACTAATAGCACTTAAAAATGATAAAAGCGTGGCTGGCGTTGCGACGAGAATATTTAATTTGTTAGCCTTGATGATTAAATCGTTATCACCTTCAAGAGCCGTACTTAAAAGTGATTCCGCGGGTAAAAACAAGATGACCTTGTTGAATGGTTGTAGGCCTTTATATTTCTTGGACGCATAATTTTTTGCTTCTAAGTCTTTAATGGTCTTTAAAAGTTTTTTGGCGTGCTCATCGACTAATTCTCGACGATTGGGTGCGGCCTGATCAGCTAGGGCCACATCAAATTCTGGCACCTTCGAATCTATAATAACACAGCGATCAACAGGAATGCGGACAACTAAATCAGGGCGTGAGTCATCTATCGATACTTGTTCACTATAGTCACAGTACTTAGTCATCCCTACTGAATCGACAACGTTTCTTAGTGTCTGTTCTCCCCACCTACCGCGATGCTGCGAAGATTTTAATACGGCGGTGAAATCGTTAGTGCTCGACGAAAGTAATTTCGTGGCTTCGGCCATTTGTGTCATCTGCGCATTCACCGCGGCGATGGCTTGGTCCTGACCTAAAATACTTTGCTGCATGGTTTGACGATAATTTTCGAGTGCTGTGGTTACTTGAGAAATTAAGGGTTCCACCTTGGTGGCGACTTCTTTGGTCACATCAGGTGCCATACCCTTGAGCACGTCGGTGCTCATTTTTGAAAACGCTACCTTGAGTTCCGCGATATTTTTTTCTGAGTCAGCCCGCACCTGGGCAAGGTTGGTCGCGAAATTAGTCTGGGCATCGGTGAGTTGAGACTTGGAACTTTCGGCAATCGCTTCGGCGGCGGAGGCTCTTTGCAGGGCTTTAGTTTTTAAATCTAATTCACTTTGTAGGCTGATTTGTAGGGCCTTAATTTGCGATCTCAAATCCTGCACGAGCAGGTCTTGATTGTTCGAACCGCTGGCCGAGTTTTTCTGTGTTGAGTATAAGTAAATTAAAGCGCCGACTCCTAAAATAAGAAGTCCGAGTAATATTGGTATGAGTGCATCCATAAATAGTAGAAAACTAGTAGAAAATAGAATAACGGGAGGGCGCGTAAAACGCAACCCTCAGCGTGGGTCAGTTTCGATGGCGATACAATTTCCCATCTCCCAGGCAGCTTCATAGGCGGCCACGTAATCGGGCGTCGACCAAGAAGGCGCGGTAGCTTCGGCACCGAGTCCGGCTAAAAATCCATAACGAATGCCGTGGGCAATACGTTGCCGTCTCGCATTGATTCGTTTGGCGACCCACTGCTCTAATGAAGTCGTATCGATATCTAAATCTTGAGTCCGAGTCGATCGGCCCACTTGCCATGAAACAAACGCCGCGTGATTAAGATCGGTTACCGATTTGGGTGAAACCTCGGGTGGGTGTCGTCCCTCGCGGCCGGCTTCGATATTCTCTTTGATGGTTAATCGTAAATTCACACGCCAGCGCTCTTCGGTTGAGAGCAGGCCGTAATCAAACTCGGGATTATCGGCGGCATCATCCTTCAGTTCATGGCGTGCATATTTTCTCCACTGCATGAGCCAAATCTCCCAGGCTTCGCTACCACGATGGGGTGGTTTGCCTAGCCATTCTGGAATATCGTCGCGCATCAATTTGACCGCAATATGGGTCAAATAAGGTGAAAAGCAAGCAAAAGGTGAAAAAATGTTCACTATGCAGAATTTGGGTGATTTTTTAGATAATAAATTCAATCGAACTATTGGGTGGTCGTGTTGTTATAAAGGTAACCCCCATTCTCGTGTTGCTCCCTAAGCTTATTTCCACCCCCAGATTTCATTCCAATAAGTTTTTGAATGTTTTGATCATCGGGGCTCTCGCTTCTGTTACCTGTCCAAGTTTTGCAGCGGAAACCACCGTTGTCGCTGGCGTCGCAGTGGCCACACCCGTTTCAACATTATCGCCTAACGACAAAGTGGGTCCAGTTTCACTGCGCGATGATACCGTGGCGCAAGTTTTAGATATTCTCCAAAAGTGGACCGGTAAAACGGTATTACGTCCGCAAGCGCTGCCCCCTAATTTGTATACGCTGAATTTGCCAGTGGGGGCGACGCGTGCTGAAGCTCTTTTAGCGATCGAGACATTATTAAATCTTAATGGCGTGGCCGTGATTCAACAAGGCGACCGATTTTTAAAAGTCGTCCCTAACAATGTTGCGAAGAGTGAATCGCCTTCGCTGATTATGGAAAGTACTTTGAATTTACCTTCGAGTGGGCGCGTCGCTTCCAAAATTTTTGTGCTCAAGCACGCTAATGGTCAGGAAGTGGTGGCCCAGATCGCGAGTATGCTGAATGCAACTCTCGCCACGCCTCCGGTTTATTTCGGACGGAACAACGCCATCTTGGTGACAGATTCGATTATGAATCTGCAAAAAATCGAAACGCTACTCAATCAACTCGATCGCCCACAGTTAGATGTAGTGGCCACTAAAATGTATAGCCTCAAACACGCTATCGCTACCGACATTGTTAATAAACTCACCACGTTGCTCCGTTCACCCGCGCAAACCGCCGGCGCTCCTTTTCGTCTCAGCACAGGCACAAGTTTTACCGCCGATGAACGGACTAACCGAATTATTTTAATTGGTTCAGCCGATCAACATTCCTTTTTCGATAATTTAATCGAAACCCTCGATGCTACGGCCGATCCGAACACGATGACGGACGTGATTTTTTTACGTCACGCCAACGCCACTGAAGTAGCCACACTTTTAACTCAACTTATTACCGGACAGACTAAAGCCACCACCACCGCCACCGGTGGACGCGCGGCAGCTACGGGTACAAATCGAAATTCAACCCCCGCCACTAATAATGCTGCTCCGGCAGCGGCTGCCGCGAATGCATCCGCCACCCAAAACGGGGCTGATGAATTTAGCAGTATGACAACCGTTTTAGCCGATATCCGCAGTAACTCAATTGTCGTTTCAGGAACAAAGGATGACTTAAGATTACTCCGCCAACTCATTGATAAAGTAGATGTAGTTCTTCCTCAGGTGCGCGTGGAAGTGGTCATCGCTGAAGTTACATTAAAAGATGAAGACACCAGCGGAATTAAAGCCCTCGGGCTGGATGTCAGTAGCGGAAAATTAATTGGAGTGAGTAGCACCTTTGGTGGTGGAACGTTGGCCGGCAATGGATCCGCCTTTGCCACCTTGGCTGCAGGAAATGATCTCACTGGAATTATTGCACTGTCTACTACTCCCACTAAAACTGACACACGAATTCTCTCCGTTCCTACTATCACAACTACTCATAATAAAGAAGCGACGATTTTTGTGGGTGAATCTCGTCCCGTGATCACCGGGACCCAATCCACCGCGGGCACTTCGGGTCTGGTGAGTAGTTCAACCGTTTCCCAGCGCGATATTGGTATACAATTAAAAGTCCTGCCACTCATTGGAAAAGATGGCTCGGTACAAATGCAGGTGACCCAACAAGTGGAAGATATTTTAGGCCAAGTAACTTTAGATGGAAATCTTCAACCCATTATTGGTCGACGCTCCACCGATTCATTTGTCAGCGCCAAGAGCGGTGAAATTATTGTACTGGGTGGATTGCAGCGCACGCAAAGTCTTAACGATGCTAACCGTCTCGGCCCCATCCCATTCCTTGGGGACTTATTAGGATCATCGACCAAATCAACCACGCGCACCGAGCTCGTTATTTTTATGAGGCCTTACGTGCTCAATAATTCAGCAGTGGATAATATTAACGCAATCAATCGAATCAATGCCACGCCGATTGGAGAAGAGGTTAAAAAGGTTATCAATCCATCACCCGCTGAGCCCGTTAATAAATAAGTTTATGACGTTGGCCACTCGCCATGGATTGCCCTTGAGCCTTACTGGACAACTCAGTGATACTGCACTCAGTTTAGTCAACGAGACGTCGCGTGAAAATCGCTTCAAGGTTCTCGCCCAACAATTAAATATTACCGAAGCCGCCTTATTAAACCAGTTAGCGCAAGCTACTGGATTAACCGTTTTAGAAGAACCCGCTATCGACCCGAATGGGATAAAAATTTTACCCGCGCGATTAGCGAGCGAAACTCAAGTGGTCCCAGTTTTAATTGCGGGCGCCGAAGAGGGTCGAATTAACTTAATTTCTCCACTCCCACCCGACAGCGATACGCTCGATTGGATAAGCACTTTTTCTGCCCGCCGTCCGAAGTGGTTTCTAGCTCTGCCCGAACGGGTGGCTCAACTGATCAATGAAAATTACGGGGTGGGTGGTGGAAGTTTAGACGATGAAGGTGAAGATTTACCTGCCCTGGAATCAGCCACCGCTGATGGTGAAGCGGATGCCGATGCCGCGGTGGTTCGATTTGTCACCGATGTTTTATCTCAGGCCGTCGCCGAAGGCGCGACCGACGTCCATTTTGAACCCCAAGAGGGAAACTTAAGAATCAGATATCGCGTCGATGGAATTCTTATCCCCGTGCCGTTGCCCGATAATTTAGCCCGCTTCCAAGACGCTATTATTTCGCGTTTAAAAATTATGGCGCGGCTCAATATTTCCGAACGTCGCTTGCCCCAAGATGGACGGATTAATTTCCGCGACGGGAAAAATGTTTTAGATATTCGCGTTTCGACGATTCCGACCATTTACGCCGAATCGGTTTCGTTGCGCTTACTCAATCAGCGAAAAGAAGCCTATGATATGAACCGCATTGGCATGTCGCCCGACGAACAAGCGATCATTCGAAAAGTTTTAGATTATCCGCACGGCATTATTTTAGTCACCGGCCCAACGGGCTCAGGTAAATCGACCACCCTCAATGCGTTCCTCAGAGAAATTAATTCTCCCGACTTACGTATCGTCACGATTGAAGACCCAATCGAGTACGAAGTGCCGGGCGCCAATCAGGTGCAAACCAAAGCAGAAATAGGCCTCACGTTTGCGAATGCTTTGCGTAGTACTTTGCGCCAAGACCCCGACGTGATTATGGTGGGAGAAATTCGCGATTTAGAAACCGCCGAAATTTCTATTCGGGCCTCATTAACGGGTCACTTAGTATTTTCTACGCTCCACACCAATGATGCACCGGGAGCGATTACCCGATTAATTGATATGGGTGTGGAACCATTCTTAGTGGGATCCGCGGTTGAGCTCGTCATTGCCCAAAGACTAGTTCGCCGACTCTGTCCCGATTGTGCTAAAGATGTACCTGTAAGCCGCACGCGTTTATTACCTGCCTTGGAATCCTTAGGCATGGGCGAACCAGAATTAAACCAAGTCACCTCATTGCGTGAGCCCGTGGGTTGCCGTCGTTGTCGCAATACCGGTTATCGCGGTCGCGTCGGCGTGTTCGAAATTTTCCATCCGAAGCCGCTGCATGATTTAATTATCACTCGAGTGAGTAACCGCGATTTAACTGACCGTGCGGTTGCCAATGGGATGCGTCCATTAGTCCGCGCCGGCTGGGAGAAAGTGGTGGCTGGATTAACGACCATTGATGAGTTGGTCCGTAATTTAAGTTCTAACGAATAATTATGGCATCCTTCACTTACACTGCCCGCGATAGTCAGGGCGCCGTGGTTGAAGGAGTTATTGAGGCACCTCATCGCCGTGAAGCGTTACGTAAGTTACAAATGAAGGATTGGAAACCGCTGAAAGTTGAAGAAGTGGGGGCAGCTAAAAAAGAAAAAGTGAGTGACCGCAGTTCCAAAGAGAATGAGCCCACAGCCGCCGAGTGTTTGCCGTTTCTTGAATCCATGGCGGATTTGGTGCGGAGTGGCATGTCGGCCGGTGAATCCCTGCGTTTGCTTTCTTTGCGACTCCAAAAATCTCGCCTCCGAAATTTATGTTCAGGAATTTGGGCGAAACTCGGTGAGGGACAAAGTTTATCCGCGGCGATGGGTGCGTATCCGGCGGTATTTGATGGTCAGACTATTAATTTAATCTCGGCGGGTGAAGCGACGGGAAATATTCGCGATGTGTTAGAGCGATTGATCACTCACTTTACCGAGCAAGCGGAGTTTCGCCGCAAGCTAGTAGCCGCGATGGCTTATCCGGTCTTCATCTGCTTTATTGCGATCGGTGTCGTGATTTTCTTTGTCCTTTATTTATTACCTCGTCTGCAGACTTTACTGACTTCACTTGGCGGAAAATTACCGCTCTCCACCAAACTCTTAATTAACTTTGCCGATTTTTTTGTGGTCGCCGGACCACTCTTTTTAATCGCCTTAGCGGTTGGAGCGATCGGCGTTTATCAGTGGCGTAAAAAAGAAGAGGGCAAAGTAGCCTCCGATGCGTTATTATTAAAAGTACCCCTGATGGGATCATTTGTGATGAGGGTTTCGGTCCTTAATTTTTGTCAGACTTTAGCGGTGCTTTTAGAAAATGGGATTACGACCGCAGACGCTTTGAGACTTGCTGAGAAGACGGCCCCCAATCGTGCCATGCGTTTACAAATGCGCGAGGCAACCGACCGAGTTTTAGAAGGGGAGAGTCTCTCGCGGGCCTTAGCTCGCACGGGATATTTTCCACGACTCTTATTGGATCGAGTGGCGGTGGCTGAGCAGACTGGAAATTTAGCACCAGGCCTTAGAGATATTGCCCGCTCTTATCGCGCGGAATTGGATCGTTGGCTCGGGGCTATTTCACAAACAATTTCAGCGAGTGTTTTGATTGCCGCTTTTTCATTCGTCGCGTTCATCGCCTTTGCGATTGTCGCAGCGGTATTCGAGGTCAGCGCCAGCTTCCGCTTCTAAACTTATTTTACGTTAATCAGTTCTAAGGCCGTTAATTGCATCGTCAGCGTGACCGTCCCTGAATTTCCGCGATCGGATTGTAAACTAAAGGAGCTGATAGAAATGTAGGGCGCCCGCGGGCGGAGGTTTTCGTAAAGTTTAACGACGGTGGCCATGTCAGCTCGTCGACAGCTTAGTTGCATCGTGTGGAGGGCGAACTTCCCAGCCTTTTGCGTCTTCGGGGTTTCGGTGGTGGCATTGAGCCCGACTTCTTTAGTGGCGGCGAGTGCTTCAGCAACTAATTGCGAATCATTATACCCGCGACCCGCTTCTAATCCCTGAATCGCTTTGGCAGCATTCTGGCGAATGGCGGGTTCGTTCTTTAACCAAGTTTGTTGAATTTGATTTTCATTTTCTAAGGCACGCCACGCATCCCAGCCCGAATTAACGCGCGACCACGAGGCGGTTGACCAGATGATGGCGCCGATGACTAAAGCTAAGAGAGCCATGATGCGCTCCCGGGTTTGTAGACTAAAGAAGAAATGCTTCATTTGTTCTTAACTCCTTTGCGGAGGGTTTCGGGTTTAAAGGTGATGGTGACGCTGAACGTCGTAAAACTGTCACGGGCACGCATATCCTTGGTCGCCACAAAAGAAACCTCCGCGCTTTCTTTGAGGGATTTTTCAAAGGTATAAACATCGCTCGCGTTGGTGGTGCGTGCTTCGATTTCAAGTTGAGTATTATTCTTACAATTCACGCGCTGAAAATCAACCGTCGCTGGGCGGTTCTCATTGGCCACGGCCAACATTTCTAAGGGCAACGGTGCCTTGGTATTCATATCGGTAATCCGTGCTGAAATGGCTTGAGCTGATTCAATTTCTTGAATGGCCGACTGACGGCTCTCATTGATGAGTCGAAGATTATTGGATCTCCAGTTGATGAGAAACGCAGAGATTTCAAAAACAAAAGAAGCGATAATAATACCCACGGCAGCGCGGGCGGTATTCCACAACAGTTTATTTACCCGTTCTTTCTTTCTCCGCGTACTTAAAAAATCGGCGTCACGAATATCTGCATTATCCAGTTGGTTACTCGAGAGCTGAAAGGGTTTACCTTTGTTGCAGTTTAAAATGAGTTGGGAATCATTTTTATCACTAGAGAGTTCACCTATCGCTGTAATGACGGGTGTGGTAGAGGGTAGTCCTGTGCGTTCGATGATTTCTTTAGTTAAAAGATCAACGCTACTATCTTTTTTATCCACCACTAAGACGCACTTCGGCAGTGGTTGATTTTCAGTCCAGGCTAGGGCGGTTAAGAGATCGGCACCTTCGTGAATTAAAATGCCGCCTTTCTCGGGTCGCTGTCCCAGCAAAGCTAAAAATTCGGGAATAACCTGACAATCATCGGGCCAAGCAAAACTTTCTTCGGCGGTGAAACGTCGACGGTGCGCCGCATAGGCCAGGGCCCATTTATTATCGGCGCTGGTTATATAGCCCATCAGCATTTGTTCTGATGGGAAAGGTGAAACGGCTTCAATCGCTAGAGAAACTTGGCTAGCAATATTGTCGGGCTCCAACTCAATCAACCGAACAAAAAAACGATTTCCTGGGAGCAGCGCGGCGGATGCGCGATTTTTGGAAAAAAGTGAACTCATTATTTTGCGTTGGGTGAAGGCGGTCCATTATCTTCGGACCAGGCAAGAATTCTAAAAGGGTAGTTGATGGTTTGGGCGGTAGTGCGTCCTCCCAGTGAGACACTGCTGGCAGTGCCGAGGATGACGCCGGGAGTAATGAAAGTGGAGCGCCTTGATAAAGTAGACCCGATAGGGGTTGTCGAGGTTCCCGATGAATTATTTGTGCTAGTGCCATCGGCGGCAGTGGAGGATTTTGTATTAGAGGTAAAGGTGCGTGCCCCCGTGGTGCTTTTAGCATCCATCGCGGTAACCGTGCTAGGGTCTTCCACGGGGCTGGCGTAGGTGACGTCGTCGCGAATGGAAACGAGTGCGTTCAGTCGGCATTTAGCCTGACCTTCTTTAACGGTCACGCGAATCCACATGAGATGAATTTCATCATCAAAGCCTTTTAACGGCGCGGCTCCGCCGATGAGGGTTCTCACTTCGCGAGTCACGCGAAAATACGGAGGGCTGCCCGCAATATTTTGCTTCATATTATTTTGTTTATCTCGAATGAGGGCGACCTGACGTTCGTCGAGGCCTTGGGCGTAAAGCAATGCGTCCGACGCAGTGTTAATATTCGTATCACCAAAAGTATAGAGGCTGACGCACTCTTTAAAGGAAGTGAGTAGCGGAGTCTCGTTGCCGTTTTGATCAAAAAAGAAATCTTGGGCGACCCCGATGGTCCTTAATTCCTCAAACGATCGTAGGGCTCGACGCGCCGGCTTAAAGGAAAGTTTAGCGCGCTGGTAGGTCGCATCGGTCGCCTCTTCTTCGATAGATTCATATTTTTTATTTGTCCACGCAATCAGTGCATCGGAAACGCGTTCGGCATCTCGTTGTTCTAGTCCCAGCGCATAGAGTAATTGGATTAGGCCATTTTTATCCATGCTCGATAGCGGCAACTTACCACTTTCATCTTCATACTCAAATTTAACCTCTAAGCCTTCGCGAGGGGGAATGCCAAGGTAGGCATGTGGGTCTGCGAAGCCTTGGCTGGGTGCGTGAATTTTATTCAAATCGATGGCGCGAATTTCATTAATCACGCCGAGGGCCAATTCCATTTCCGACATCGCCTCGACCCGTAATCTTTGGCGGTCTACTTCGCGCATCGACATGGAAAGCTCCAAAGAATTGTCCTCCATGAAGCGTGCCAGCAGTAGCGACGCTAGAGTGATTAACACTAAAACAACAATGATGACCGAGCCTTTACGGGTTTTTAGTTTCATGGACGGCTCGCCCCCCGACGTCGAATGGGTATATCAATCACCGTCTCAGTTTTGAAATTTCCGTGGGCATAACGAATCCGCAACCGGGCCGGCTGTTGATACACGCTCCCCGAAGCATCTCGAATCGGAGTCTCTTCGCTTTTCCATTTTTTTAGATCACCATCGAAATAGTCGTACGCGATGGACTTAGCAAAGGGTGATAAAACGGTTTCGTGAATATCATTTAAATCTCGCTCTAACTCCAACCGCGATTGCCACTGTAAAATCAATCCCCGTTCTGGATTAACCGTGAGTGAGAAATCTACGTCGGGCAAGGGAGCTTCGGGCCAATCCGCTAAACGTCCGGCATCGGTGAGTAAAAAAGTTAAACGCGGGGCCACCACGCCCTCGCTGTCGGTGATGTCTTTGATTGTGCAACCCACTGCCCCAGGCCCAACGGTAGTTCGGGTAAGGGTTTCTTTTAAAATTCGATTCGCCGCCCGCACGTGTTGATCAAAAAGGCGTTGGTCGCGTCCTCCGCCCCAAAGTTCACTCATCGAAAACAGGAAAGTATTTAGGGCCACCATCAAAATCCCTAATAGGGCCAGAGAAACTAAAGTTTCGAGCAAGGTAAACCCTTTATGGTTTTGCTTAAAAATCATTATTGCACGGCGGGTTTTTTAGTTTCGGGCGGCTTGGCGGGTTCCGAACTATTTTTGGGTGCTTCTTTTTTGGGGGTCGGTTTACTTATAAAAGAGGTACCTCCACCCGTTTCTTCATCGTAGCCGCGAGTTTTTAGGAGTCGCTGTTTTGCATCAGACAAAAGTTTGGCGCGGTCACTTTCGACCGACCAGGTGGGCCGAAGAATCCACTGACTCTGTTCGCGCGGGACTCCATAGGGGCCGCCGGCGGAGGTTTGGATTTCGACTGTGAGGGTTACCCAAAATAAATCTGTCACCGTGGTGGGCTCAATTTTTCCTTTCCAACGCGCCATGCGATCATCGGGTAGATAAACATCTCCGCCTTTTTCAATGTCGGCGAAATTAGCCGTCTCAATCATCGCTGCTCGACAGCGCGCAAAGTCTTCCTCACCCACGCCTTTTTCTTTGAGCGCCATTCTGCTGAGTAAAACATTGGAATAAGCGGCCCCGAGTCCCACTGCCGCGAGTGCGAATATTGAGAGGGAGACTAAAACTTCAATCAGTGTAAAAGCGTTTTTTCTCATTTTGTTTTTTCGGCTGGTAGGGGCGCGCAGGTGAGGGGATCAATCGGCAGAACGCGTCGCGCCGCGTTGCGACTAATTTCTAAACGAAACCGATCGCAGGTTCCGTCTGAATAAAATTTTATCTGAGCGAGCGCTAGTTCCTCCATTTCTCCACCGAGAATGATGGCGGCGTTCACTGCCGGTCCAACGATTTTTACTTTTACGCCCGCCAGAATGGGCATTCTCTCAATTTTATTTTCACCCCAAGTGTAGTGAGTGACATCGGGGTCCTCTTCGCTGGGTACGGTTTTTAAAATGACGGTAGTTCCTTGAGCGACCGCTTCGCGTCGAACGGTTTGTAGTAAAGCCAGCAGGGCGTCCTCGGGGTCTTCGCGTGCCGTGCCTTTAAGTAATGAAGCGGAGCCCCCGATGAGTACGGCGGCGAGCATGCTGATTAAGCCTAAAACTAAAAGTGTTTCTAGGAGAGTGAAACCGCCCCGTAAATGAGTGGATTCCTTGCTCACCAATTTCCAATATCGTCGGGAGTATCTAAAGCTTTGTCTCGTCCCATCGAAAATAAATCAAACGATTCGGTATTACGTGTTCCGGGATAGCGGTATTGATAGACCTGGCCCCAGGGGTCGACGGGCAGGTTTCCACTTTTGGCTTCCATGTAAGGTCCGCGCCAGCGATCCGCTTTGCCTTCGGGGGCGGTGATGAGTGCCTTGATTCCTTCTTCGGTCGATGGGTAATCTCCTAGGTCGATTCGATAGCGCACCAGAGATGTTTTGAGTGATTCGTTCACGAAGAGTTTGGCGACGCCTTCCTGGCTTTGTCCAAGAATTTTATCGGTATTGGTAACGGCTAGGCCTACGAGCATGCCAACGATGGCCACGGCGATGAGAATTTCGAGTAACGTGAAACCGCGACGGGCGCGTTGAATTTGGGTGAGTCGATTTTTATTAGTATCCATAAATTAGTTGGTTTTATTTTTCCCTTTATTTTTTTGGTTTGAGTTGGCGGTAGTGTTTTCCGTGGAAGTACTGGTGTCAGCGGCTTTATTATTGCCCTTGTTTTTGTTGTTATCATTTCCGCTGTTTTGATTTTGGCGATCCTGCCAGCGTTGACGCATAGAATCTTTGAATGCCTGGGCCTGTTCGGTGGTGGTTGCCTGGCCTGCAGTTGTCCCGCCTACGACTGCGGTTGCGGCCGCTGGTGTGGCGCCATTGTTATTAGCAGGAGCTGCGACAGGTGTTGCCGGTAGTTCCATTTTTAAAATAACTGGGTCGTGAAGTACGATACGCATGGATTGCCCGTTCGACTCCAGAGTCACCGCGTTTTTTTCGGGATCAAAATTTTTGACCGATACCGCAAAGGGGCTGGTGGAAGTTTCACCTTGGGCCACCCAAACGGACGACTTGGAGGATGAATTATAAATACTAAAGTAAGTTATACCATTATCGACGTAGTAGCCTCGGAATTCTAGAGACCCCACGCGTTC
>JAEMQU010000003.1:0-11097 GCA_016463705.1 Opitutales bacterium
CAATCTCTTTGCCCCGTTGACACTTTATCGCTTAGGGTTTTGATTAAGTCCTGTGTCTGAGCCTGCCTTTCAAGTTATTGCCCGCCGCTGGCGCCCTCGTCGCTTTGATGAATTGGTGGGCCAAGAACACATTGTACGTACATTGAGTAATGCTTTAAAGACAAAGCAACTCGCTCACGCCTACCTTTTTGTGGGTCCGCGCGGTACGGGAAAAACTACCACCGCTCGTATTCTAGCAAAAGCTTTAAACTGTGGTAAGGAGACCAATCCAGATTTCTCGGTCGACGATCCTGTTTGCCAAGAAATCGAACAGGGCAACTGCTTGGATGTCATTGAAATCGATGCCGCCTCGAATCGTTCAATCGATGATGCGAAAAAAATCCGCGAAGAGTGCCAGTACCCTCCAGTAAATTGCCGCTTCAAGATTTTTATCATCGATGAGGTGCACCAATTAACCAAAGACGCTTTTAATACTTTATTAAAAACTCTCGAAGAGCCACCAGCCTGGGTGAAATTTATTTTAGCGACCACCGAAGCCGACAAAGTCCTTCCCACCATCACTTCACGTTGTCAGCGCCTCGAATTTCATCCCATCGCCGAAGAAGTCATTGCGGCTCAATTAGCGCGCATTGTTAAAGCGGATGGAGTGCAAGCCGAACCCGCTGCACTCAATGCGATTGCACGTATCGCTAATGGCGGGATGCGCGACTCCCAGTCTATTTTAGATCAAGTAATTTCTTTCTCCGGTAAAAAAGTTACCGAGGTTGATGTCTTATCCATTTACGGACTAGCCTCCGCTCAGCAAGTTTCAGATTTGGCTAAAGGTATTGCGACGAGCGATGCGAAGTCAGTCATCGCCTTATGCGATAAATTTCACGCCGAAGGTCGCGACTTAATGCGCGTGATGAACGACCTTCAATTATTAGTCCGCTCCGCCGTGCTCGATGCGGTTAAACAAGGTGGCAACAGTGCCCATCTCGGTGCGCCGTTAACTACCGAGAAACTCGTCAGCTTTTTAGAATGTTTGCAGATTAGTGAACAGGGCATTCGCTACGGACTTTCACCCCGAGCAAATTTTGAAGTCACTTTGCTTAAGGCGATAGAACAGTGTAAGACGCGACCGATTGATTATCTCATCAAAGATGTCGCCGCCGCTGCAGCCAGACTTCCTCGGGAGCCTGGCCAAAAAAAAATAAACAGTTCGCAACCGACACCCGCGGTTGAGGCGCCCTCGGAGCCAGCCAAAGTAGTGGTCCAGGAATCTGTCTCGCCCGAAGTGGATATTGATGAGGACCAAACCTCCGTCACGGAACTTTCGGTGAGCGACGACGCAGGCATTATCATTGATGAAAAAATCAGTGATTATAAATTCGATATACCTGCTGGCCCTGCGACTCGCCCCGTTGAATCAGCCAAATCGCTATTTCCTGGAGACAAAGACTTTGATGCTGCCGTAAAAGCTATGCCCCAAGGTCTAAAAGATAAATTGAAAGAAACCTTAGGAGCCGAGTTCACCTCATTGCGCTCAGTTTCGGCAGATAAACTACATCGCCCACAATCCTAGTGAAAGCGGTCTGCGAGATTGGTTTGATTTCGGATACGCACGGATTACTTCGCCCCGAAGCCATCGTAGCACTGGAAGGATGCGATGTGATTCTCCATGCAGGTGACGTGGAAGGTTCCTTGATTATAGAGACACTCGCACAGTTCGCCCCCACTTTTGCGGTCGGCGGAAACTGTGACGTCGAAGAAACTTTCCCCGATTATTTTACCGCTGAGTATGGAGGTAAAAAATTACTCATGTTTCACGGACATCTCCCATTCGATGAACATCAATTTAAACCTGATATTGTTATTACCGGACATTCCCACATCCCGCTGATTGAGCAGGATGAAAATATTTTACGGATTAATCCAGGCAGTGCCGGTCCTAAACGCTTTAAACTTCCCGTCACCGTAGCTCGACTGACCATTTCGAGTGGAACATCTGTCGCTCGTATCATCACCTTAAACATTTAATGAGTTTAGACTTACCGATTGATAAATTAAAGGCGGATTTACAGGCGGCCTGTACTCGTTCCCGTCGAATTGTTTTAAGCGCTCCCACGGGATCAGGAAAATCAACGCGCCTCCCGCAAATGCTCGTGGATTTGAAATGTGTGGAAGGTCAAATCCTCATACTCCAGCCACGTCGTATGGCCGCCCGCTTATTGGCCCGTCGCGTGGCTCAGGAACGCGGCGTTAAATTGGGCGGTGAAGTGGGTTACCAAATTCGATTCGAAAAAGTGGACTCCGCCGAAACTAAAATAAAATTTATTACGGAGGCTTTATTACTTCGACAGATAGCGAGCGATCCCGCCTTGCGTGGGATTGGGGCGATTATTTTCGATGAATTCCACGAGCGTAATATCCATTCCGACGTCGCATTGAGTTTGGCTCGTCAACTTCAGGAAAAACAGCGCCCCGATTTATTATTAGTGGTCATGTCGGCTACTCTGGACACCGCCGGGGTTTCACAATGGCTTAAACCCGCGGAGACTTTAATATCGGACGGACGGACTTACCCGGTGGCAGTAGAATACGCACCAGCCGTGCGAACCTCTACGCAGCCTGTTTGGGATAGGGCAGCTGAGCAAGTCGCACGACTATTACGCGAAGAATCTTCAGGTGACATTCTAGTTTTCATGCCAGGTGCGTACGAAATAATGAAAACGATTAACGCAGTTAGGTTTTTAAAAGAAGCTGGTGGCGTGCAGGTCTTACCCTTGCACGGAGAACTTTCAGTGAGCGAGCAGGATAATGCCGTGCAGGAATCTAATCAGCGTAAGGTTATCGTCGCAACTAACGTAGCCGAAACTTCTTTAACTATTCCAGGAGTTCGCATGGTGGTGGATGCCGGACTGGCTCGCATTGCCCGCTATGATCCTATTCGCGGAATTGATACCTTATTGATTGAGCCTATTGCACAGGCCTCAGCTGAACAGCGTGCGGGGCGTGCGGGGCGGACGGGTCCAGGTCGCTGCATCCGCCTGTGGTCGCATACCGACCATCAATCGCGTCCGCTCCGCGAAACACCCGAGATCAAACGGATGGATTTAACAGAAACCATTTTACTTCTGCTATCGATGGGCTGGAGTGACGTCGAAAATTTCCCGTGGTACGAGAGTCCGAATGCTCAAGCGCTCACTCAGGCATTCACAGTTTTGAAAGATATTGGTGCGATTGATAAAAATAATCTCTTAAGCGTGCTCGGTAAAAAAATGGCGGTATTCCCAGCACATCCACGTTATGCGCGTATGTTGATGGCCGCCGCTGAACTTAATTGTGTGAGCGAAGTGGCGACGATTGCTGGACTGAGCCAAGGGCGGGATATTTTACTAAGAAAAGTGGATGAGTCTGCTGAACGCGCCCGTGAAAATATTAAAACGACTGAGGGATCAGACTTTTTCCTGCGAATGGCTTTATTGCAAAAAGCCAAAGATCTAAAATTCGATGCGGATGCTTGTCAGATGTTAGGCATTCAAGGTCAGGCGGCTCGCCAAGCCGACCAAGCCGCTCAACAGTTTTTACGCATAGCCGACGGCCAAGGTTTTAGAATAAACCATGAGCCTGCCTCGCCTGAACAAATTCAGAAGGCTATCTTAGTTGGATTTATTGATCGCTTAGCCGTCCGACTCGATGCGGGAACTTTGCGTTGTGCTCTGGTACATAATCGTCGTGGTGAATTGAGACGTGAATCGATGGTTCGTTCGGCCAAACTTTTGGTCGCTGCTGAGATTGATGAAATTCAGATGCGGGGCGAAGTGACCACATTTTTAAGTTTGGCCACCGAAATTAAAGAAGAATGGTTAAAGGAATTATTTCCGAGCGAATTCTTTAATCAGAATTTTGTTAAGTATGATGCAACGCAGAGAAGGGTAGTGACAAGGGTGGAGCGACGCTTCCGTGATTTAGTTTTAGAGTCGAGCGAACGAGAGGGCGCCACGAGCGATGAAGCTTCGCAGCTCCTGGCAACCGAGGTTCTGGCTGGAAGATTAGAATTAGAAAAGTGGGATAATACGGTAGACGCTTGGATCAACCGCTTGAATTTTTTAGCGAAGCACTGTCCCGAATTAAGCATTCCCGTCTTTGATGAATCGGGAAAACGAATGGTGGTAGAAGAAATTTGTCAGGGAGCCGTCGCCTATCGCGATATCCGTGATCGGCCCGTGATGTCTGTCGTGCGCGGTTGGTTAACTCATGAACAACACTTGGCCTTGGAATCCTATTGCCCCGAAAAAATAATACTACCCCGCAAGAAGCATCCTGCAAAAATTGAGTATACCAATGATGGTGAGGCCTTGATTGAGGCGACCGTACAAGAACTGTACGACGTTCCTGGTGCTAAACTAAAAGTCTGCCAAGGTAGGGTGCCGATGGTGATCTGCATTCAGTCGCCTGCACGACGTACTCAGCAACGCACCACAGATTTGGACGCATTCTGGAAGGGGTCTTATGAATTGGTTAAGAAGGAATTAAAAGGCCGTTACCCCAAGCACGAGTGGCGTTAAAGGGTCGTTTGACTAAATCGGTCGGGTAATATAAAAATTATTAATGCAGTTTGCTGGTAAAACACTTTGGTCGGACTTACCTCTTCACGTCGTCGATTTCGAAGGCAGTAATCGTACAGGCGTAATCGAGTACGGTGTGGTTACGTTATTGAAGAAAGAAATTTTTGCTACGGCGACCAAAATACATGGTGCCCGTGCGAACCTATCCACACTGGATACGCAATGTCATGGATTGAGTGATCGGGATTTAATTAATCAGACTCCTTTTGAAAGTGAATGGGATTACTGGGTCTCCCTCCGTCGCACGGGAATCTTTGTGGCCCATAATGCTTCAGTGGAGTCTCAGTTGCTGCGTTTGACTTGGCCCAGACCTTCGGCAGTTCCATCGCTGGAAGACGGTATACAGACAGCCGAGTGGGGGCCCTGGATAGACTCGTGTCGTCTGGCCCGACTTTGGATACCCACTTTGGGTGACTATAAATTAGCCTCACTGATTAAGCTATTTAAGTTACAGGGTCAGTTGGACGTCTTAGCCGAGCGATATTGTCCGCTGCAGCGTCGTAAGTATCACTGTGCACTCTATGATGCCCTCGCTTCGGCCCTGATTTTAAGGACACTTTGCGCAGGGGAGGGTCGGTCCCAACTCACGGTATCACAACTAGTCCAAGATAGTCTGAGTTTACCGGCCCGTGAGGATAGTATGCAGGGAGAGTTCGATTTATAAAAATTTCCGCTTCACACCTTACCACTTAAGTATCTAGATAATCTACTCTATGGCTTCAAAATCTCCTATTCGTGTTTCTGTAACGGGTGCCGCTGGCAATATTGGTTACGCCGCCATATTTCGACTCGCCTCAGGCGCCGTGTTTGGTGCCGATCAGCCTGTTGCTTTAAACTTAATTGAAGTAGGTCCCGGTCTTAACGCTTTGGCCGGAGTGGTGATGGAACTGCAAGACTGTGCGTTCCCTTTACTCACCGACGTCGTTGCTACCGGAGATTTAGATGAAGGATTCAAAGACGCTGATTGGTGTCTCTTAATTGGTGCCGTTCCACGTAAAGACGGCATGGAGCGAAAAGATTTATTAGGTATCAACGGAAAAATTTTTATCGGACAAGGACAAGCCATTGCGCGTTCTGCCAAGAAGTCCGTTAAAGTTTTAGTCGTGGGTAATCCTTGCAACACCAACGCCTTAATTGCTCTCCGCTCGGCTGCTGGATTAAAAGAAGAAAATTTCTTTGCGATGACTCGTCTCGATGAGAATCGCGCGAAGTCACAATTGGCGAATAAAGCGGGCGTGCATAACTCCGCGGTTAAGAATGTAGCTATTTGGGGAAATCACTCTTCTACGCAGTATCCCGACTTCACTAATGCCACCATCGCAGGAAAACCTGCCACCCAAGTGATTTCGGATCACGCATGGCTAAAAGAAACTTTCGTCAACGATGTCCAAAAACGTGGTGCCGCAGTTATTAAAGCTCGCGGTGCGTCATCCGCTGCTTCGGCAGCGAACGCAGCTCTCGACACTCTGCGCAATTTACATTTCGTAACGCCCGCTGGTGAATGGCATTCAGTAGCGGTTCTCTCTAAGGGTGATTATGGTATTACCCCAGGAATTATGTTTGGATATCCTATTCGTACTCTCGCCGATGGCTCTTGGGAAATCGTTAAAGGATTACCCGTCGACGAATTTTCACGGAGCAAAATTTCGATTACGGAAAAAGAGTTATTAGAAGAGCGTGCTACCGCAGCGGAAGCACTCGGGCTAAAACTCTAAGCGATTATTCGGCTTTTAGTTTTATTAAGGTGATATCAGCTGGACGACAGGTCCCCAGCCGAATTTCACCATTATTAGCGGCTGAGAAAATAGCGGGCTCGGGACGAATGGGTTCTACATTTCGTTCGGCACGACCTCCGTTAATTTTTTGAAGTCCAATGTAATCGAGAATTACCGGATTGGCACTAGCGAGAATGGTTTTTTCTGACTTACACCAGCTGGCATCAAAGCTCGGTCCGCCGAGTACTTGAAAGTTTTCTAACGAAACAATATTAAGAATATTCTTTGTAGAAAGTTCGGGTATCGCGCAAACCTCAATGGCTACCTTAGAAGCATTCGCGGGGTTATCGTTGAATCGCTCGCTATTAGCGATACTTCCGAGTGAGGCGGAACCAATCGCGCCAAAAACACCGAGTGCTTTGCTGTCAGATATCACAGGCAGATTAATCCAAAAATCGACTTCATCGAATAAGGTTTTGGGGAGAACGCTGATACGGTTATCGCCCCAGGCCACAGTGGGGGAGCCTGGACGTGGCATGACCTGATTTTCATAACAAAGCTTTTTATCCTTCGCCCACTGAGTTGCTTCCGCTTCAAAGGCAATCACTGGTAGACCTTCAAACGTTTGCGGATTGGTACGAAGCGCAGGCAGGAAGCCACACTCTCGTAAGCTTTGCAGATTAGCATCACATAAAATAATTGAACTTCGATTGAAGCCACGTTTTTCGAGGGCCTGACTTAAGGCACGAATCAGTGGTTTAGGTGTCGCTAAGCCGAGCCCCGACTGCGAAGAAATTTTCAATCCACATTTTCCGAGTTTACCTGGTTTCAGTCCGACGCCCGTTTGTTTTTCAAATTCTTCAAGGATGCTATCTACCGCATAGGTATAATGTTTGTCGCTGAACCCTTGAAGCTTTTGCTCGATGAGTAGCAACTTGGGGTCGGTGACAGCATCGAGGCTTAACACTAGGCTGCAAAAAGCAATGAGAGTGAATAAGCGACACATCTTTAGATACTCCACTAAAAGGTGTCTTTCGCAAGTTTGCTCTTTAGATTGCAGACTTACTAGGCAGTCTTTAGCCATTCAACATGCAAGAAGCCGCGCCATTACCCCAACGCCGAATTTTGGGACTCATTTTTTTGACGGTCTTCATGGATATCATCGGATTCAGTATCATTATCCCTCTTTTTCCGCATCTCCTAAATCATTATATAACAACCGAAGGCGCGCAGGGCACTTTGATTGGCATGCTGTCATCCGCGGCTGAATGGCTGGGCGGGACGACGACATTTCAGAAGACGGTCTTATTTGGTGGATTGTTGAGTACGTTATATTCTTTGCTCCAATTTATTTTTTCACCCATTTGGGGTTCACTCTCGGATCGATTTGGTCGCCGCCAAATTTTAACCATCACGCTCGCGGGTAATGCGCTCTCTTATATTATTTGGATTTTTGCCGGACAATTCTGGGTGGTCGTTTTAACCCGACTACTCTCTGGGATGATGGCGGGCAATATTGCCGTAGCGAGCGCTGCAGCTGCTGACGTTACTGATGAGAAGGAGCGCACCAAGGGCATGGCCATTGTCGGTGTGGCGATTGGGATGGGCTTTTTAGTTGGTCCAGTGATTGGCGGAATCTCCACGATCTTAAAGCCCATCTACGAAGCTAATCCGTTTTCCACTCCAGCCTTAATCGCCGCATGTATGGCAGGCCTCAATTTTATTTTAGTACAGATGTATTTTCCGGAAACACTCGCGGAAAAGAACCGAGCTCAACACGATTCCAAACGTCCTTCAGTTTTTGATTTAGCCAATGTTGAATCACGTGCCGTTCGCCGCACCTCACTCGCCAATCTCATTTACCAAGTCGCTTTCACGGGCATGGAAAACACCGTTGTCTTCCTCACATTCTTTTTATTCGCCTACAGTGCGCACGATAATGTTTACCTATTTTTATTTAATGGTACCTGCTTAATTGTCGCTCAAGGATTTGCACGATTGTTGGTGAAAAAGATTGGTCAGCGCGGAGTGGTCATGGCGGGAATGATTTTAGCGATTATCGCTTTTACTTTAGTAGCGTTGATTCCTACGCCGACGTCGGAGTTGCCCATCGTGGGTTGGGGTAAGTCAGTGTTTTATGTTGGGATGGGACTGCTTTCTTTCGCGACGGGTTTAATTTTACCCAGCGTGTCCGCCCTCGTTTCACTTTATTCAAGTCCGAGTGACCAAGGTCGTAATTTAGGAATTCTCCGCTCGGCCGGCTCACTCGCTCGGGTCATCGGACCCCTCAGTGCGGCGTTTCTGTATTTCAAAACCGGATCTCACCAATGGGTTTATTTTGGCGCTGCACTCTTAATGCTTCCCGCACTTTGGGTGGTACGCGGCTTGCCCGATCCACATAAAGTTCAGAATACTAATTCTTAGAAATTTTCTGGGCGAGGGAGTGTCCGCCCCGAATCACTTGCATTAACGAGATTCCGCTGCGGAACGCTCCATGGAAATAGAGGCCAGCATTTTTCGATTCAACCAATGCTAAACTGTTTTCCCGTTCAGTCTGCCCTAGGATGTATTGGGGAATAGATTGCTCCCAACGTTGAATCCATTCCTTTTCGGGTCGGGCCGTGATTCCGAGAGTCTCTTTGTATTCGCGATCCAGAATCTCACCCAGTGCGATATCCGATTTAGCTGCCATCTGCGGTTGGCGGGCTCCGCCAATAAAACTGGTAAGAAGTATTTTACCAGCGGGCGCACGTGATGGCAGAACCGACGAAGAAAAAAGCGTCCCTAAAATTTCCCGTTTTTCGGATTGAGGAACTAAATAACCAAAGCCGTTGAGTGTGTGGGGAACGTCGGATTGATTATAGCCTCGTGCCAGCACGGTAACACTCGGCGATGGGGCTAATTTCCAATCTTCTAAATCTTTTAAAATTTCGAAGGGTAGGGCCGACGACCATTGCCAATGGGGGATAGTAATAATTAAGTTTTTAGCCCAACCGCCGTGCTCTTCACCACGAGTATTCCGCCAGGCCACTTGCCAGCCCCCTCGGCTCTTTTGCATCAGGGTTAAGTGACAGCCTAGTTCTATATTATTCTTAAGACTCTCGGCCATTGCCTCGGCCAGCTGTTGCATGCCGTTTTTGAATCCGATGATGGCGCGGGCTTCTTTTTTATTTTTGATGAGACCAAGTAAAACGGAACGATGATTTTTTTCTAGTTCAGTTAAAAGTGGGAAACAGTTTTCAATCATCAACTCTCGGGGATTACCGGCGTGGGTGCCCGCGATGACCGGATCCATGAGGAGCTCGGCTGCCGCTGAACCAAATCTGCGAGAGATAAAATTAAAAACCGACTCGTTCTTAATTTTGCTACGAGGGATAAATATTTCGGAGAGTAGACGAACCTTTTCGGTGAAAGAAAGTAAGTCGGATTTTAAAAGAGAAGTCGGCTGAGCGGTGAGGGCATGAAGTTTGCCGCGTGAAAGGATGAAGCGGCTAGCGGCACTGCTGTCGGCCCGAAGAATTTCTTTATCCAATCCGTAACCGTGTAGGATTTTTAGATCACCCTCGCCGTTAATTTGTAAAGTGTTTGGTCCCGTTTCGACAATCCAGCCGTCTTGGTTGATGGTTCGGATCGAGCCTCCCACCCGCAGAGAAGATTCTACGACCTTAACTTTAGCGCCCGATTTATTTAGTTCATGAGCTACAGCCAGGCCGGCTGGTCCAGCTCCTAGAATGATGGTATCGAGGCTCACTATTTCATCTTTCTCTAATTGGCTGATAAATAGAGACAAAAGTGAATCCACGCCAATGTCTAAAAATAGGCACTAATGTCTAAAAATAGGCAATTGCGGTTGTGAATGTTTCTGGATTGTGCCGTGGCACACTGGGTGCTGATTAGAGGGGTATATTTTCTAACATGAGTACCAATCCAGCCCGTCAAAGTGCAATTGCTTCAATTGCCTCTCAACCTCGTCTCGAAGGGACGTTCGACTTCCGTAATGAGAAGATCGATCTCATCTACGGACAAAATGTTTTCTCACTCGAGAAAATGGAAAAGCGTCTACCCAAAGATATTTTCAAATCTCTCAAGTCGAGCATCGAGACAGGTAGCAAACTGGATGGCACGGCTGCTGACATTGTTGCTTCGGCCATCAAGGATTGGGCGCTGGAGTGTGGAGCAACTCACTACGCACACGTGTTTTATCCTCTCACTGGTTTCACCGCTGAGAAGCATGATACTTTCTTCGAGCCCAATGGTACTGGAACCCTCGCTCAATTCTCTGGTAAGGCTTTAATCCAAGCTGAGCCTGATGCTTCATCGTTCCCGAACGGTGGTCTTCGCTCAACTTTCGAAGCTCGTGGTTACACCGCGTGGGATGTGACTTCACCTGCGTATATTTTCGATGGCGAGAATGGTTCAACCCTTTGCATTCCTACGGCGTTCGTTTCATGGAAGGGTGAGGCGCTGGATAAAAAGACTCCCTTACTTCGCTCCATGCAGGCTGTGAATCGTGCTGCTCAGCGCGTGTTAGCACACTTCGGTAAAAAAGTTGGATTCATCAGCGCATCCTGTGGTCCTGAACAAGAATACTTCCTAATCGATTCTCGTTTGTTCCATTTACGTCCTGACCTCTATACCTGTGGTCGTTCTCTCTTCGGTTCCAAGCCAGCGAAAGGACAAGAATTCGAAGACCAATACTTCGGTACGATTCCTGATCGCGTGCTCGCTTGCATGATGGAAACCGAACGCGAGTGTTTCAAACTCGGTATTCC
>JAEMQU010000003.1:11197-97475 GCA_016463705.1 Opitutales bacterium
GCGTGCTCGCTTGCATGATGGAAACCGAACGCGAGTGTTTCAAACTCGGTATTCCAATTAAGACCCGTCACAACGAAGTGGCTCCTGCTCAGTACGAAGTAGCTCCAATTTATGAGTCTGCTAACGTAGCGCATGACCACCAAATGTTAACCATGACGCTGCTGCGTCGCGTTGCTACGAAACACGGCTTCGTTTGTCTTCTCGCTGAGAAGCCATTCGCAGGTGTGAACGGTTCAGGTAAGCACGTTAACTGGTCCATCGGTGGTCCTGGCGTAGGTAATCTTCTCGAGCCAGGTAACGATCCTCACACCAACGCACAGTTCCTTGCTTTCTGCTCGGCGGTGATTCGTGCCGTGGATTTACACCAAGGTTTACTCCGTGCGTCTGTTGCCTCTGCAGGTAACGATCACCGTCTTGGTGCGAACGAAGCGCCTCCTGCAATCATCTCGATTTACTTGGGCGATATGCTCAACGAAGTGATCGAACAAGTTAAAGCCAGTGGGGCCGCATCCAGCTCACGCAAAGGTGGCACGATGACTCTCGGTGTAGATACCTTACCCGTACTTCCCAAAGATGCTGGTGACCGTAATCGTACCAGTCCGTTCGCCTTCACTGGAAATAAATTCGAATTCCGCGCCGTAGGTTCTGCCTTCTCCGTAGCCGGTCCATTGACTGTATTAAATACAATCATGGCTGACTCACTGGATATGTTGGCTGACGAACTCGACGTGGAAATGAAGTCTACTAAAGATTTCAACATCGCTCTCCAAAAAGTTCTCAAAGCGATTCTTACCAAGCACGGCCGTATCATCTTCAATGGTAATGGATACTCTGAAGAATGGCACAAAGAAGCGGAGACGCGTGGACTCAAGAACCTCCGCACCACTCCTGAGGCGCTCCCTGAAATTATTTCCAAAGCTGCCGTCGAATTATTCGAACGCCAAAAAGTTCTCAGCAAAGACGAGTTACACTCCCGCGAAGAAATCTACACTCACTCTTATGTCTTGTCCGTTAAGACTGAGTCGAAGTTAACTTCAGAGATTGCGCGTACGCTTCTGTTGCCGGCTGCATTTAAATATGCAATCGAGCTCACCGCCGTAGCGGATAGCAAATCGGGTAAGAAACTACGCACCGAAATCCTCGCACTCGCTGATCAATTATCTGATGCGATCGATGCTTTAGATAAAGAACGTGCGGTTGAGTCCGATACCCACAGCAATGCAAAGCATGCCTGCGCTAAGGTTCTGCCTGCCATGTTGAAGGTGCGTGCGGCGGCCGATGCCCTTGAGGATCTAGTGGCCGACGAATACTGGCCATTACCATCCTACCAAGAGCTTCTCTTCCTCCGCTAAGCCTTCCCGGCCTAGCCGACATCATGGGTCGAGTCTTCACAGACTCGGCCCATTTTTTTGCCTGGATAGATTGGCCAACAAAAAACCCGCCAGGGGTGGCGGGTCTTGGGTCGGATTAGCTAAGTCGGTCGACTTAGTTGTTATCCCACTTCTTACGGAGGTAACTGTTGAAGTTCTTTACCTTGGTCTTACGACGGCGACGTTCACATGGCTTTTCATAGCCACGTTTAGCGCGGACGTCTTTGATTACGCCCTCGCGGTCGATTTTTTTCTTAAGGCGGCGGAGAGCCTTATCGATGGTCTCGCCTTTACGAATCTTGATTTCTACAGACATGATTAATCAGTTGGAGGGTTGAAAGAACAGAGTCTGGTCGGGCTCGTCAACCCAGAAACCACGACTTTTTAGGATGTGAAAAACTTATCAAGAAAGGCAGATATCACGCTTGCGGAGGGGGTAAAGCACGGCAATCGTGGCAAACAACCCTCGATGTACCTCAAGGAAATCGTAGCCAACGGATTCAAAAGCTTCGCCGATCGTACTCGAATTGAGTTACGCCCCGGAGTCACGGCTGTCGTCGGACCCAATGGCTGCGGAAAATCGAACATTGTAGACGCCATTCGCTGGGTGCTCGGCGAGCAAAGTGCTAAGTCCCTTCGTGGACAGAGCATGCAAGATGTTATCTTCAGTGGTACCGATACCCGTAGGCCACTTCCCCAGTGTGAAGTAGAATTAGTTTTTGCGGATTGTGAAAAAGAATTAGGCACAGCTTTTGCAGAAGTTTCCGTCATGCGTCGTCTGTATCGCGAAGGGACGAGCGACTATTTTTTAAACGGTAAGTCGGCTCGCCTAAAAGATATTCAACGTCTCTTCATGGATACGGGTATCGGACGTATGTCGTACTCGTTCATGGTCCAAGGACAGATCGAACAAGTTCTTTCCGCTAACCCTTCGGAGCGTCGTTATCTTTTTGAAGAAGCTGCCGGTATCACTCGTTATAAATCGCAACGTAAAGAGGCGCTGAATAAATTATCGGGCGTTGATGCTAACTTAGCACGTGTCACCGACGTGATTGGTGAAGTGGGTCGACAAATTTCTAGTCTGCGTCGCCAAGCTGCTAAAGCCCTTCGCTATCGTCGCTTAAAACATCGCTACACTCATTTAGATTTAGCCTGGCAGACCAAACAGTTTATCGACCGTCGCCAACAAGTCGAAAAGCTTGAAGGTGAGGCCAATGTTAGCCGCACGGAAGTACAGTCGTTGTCCGATAGTTTACAGACTCGTGAATCGGCCCTCGCCGCCACCCGGGCGGCACGCATCGAATTAGCGGAACTCGTCCAACGCGCCCAGCAGGCTTTGTTTGATTTACGGACGGCTCGTGAAAATTCCGAATCCGAAGCACGCACCGCCGATTTAAGATCGCAAGATTTGACGGCGCGCTTGGCTGATATTCGTCGCGAGGCTGCGGAAGCTGAACAAGCGATTACTGAGTACGAAACACGCTTACGGGGTAGTACCGATGTTAAATCGGCCGCCGCCGGCGATGTTTCAGTTGCCGATGCCAGCTTCCGAGAAAAAACCGCCGAGGTAGATCAACTAGGACGATTAGTCACTGAGTCCGAAGTTCGCTTACGTATGGCGCGACAAGATATTTTAATTGCGGAAGGTGAAATGACACGTGCACGTGCCGACGTGACCAATTCAGAAATTGATTTACGCGGACACCAGACTCGCTTGGTCGACTTAAATGATTCACTCACGCAAGCCAAAGCCGAACGTCATGGTTTAGAGCTTCGTGCTAACGCAAGCGCCACAGTCGTCACCACCCGCCACCAAGATTTGCAAACTGCGCGTAGCACCGAAAGTGCAGCGACGGAAAAGGTGAAGGTATTCTATAATGATTTCCGTTCACTTCAGCTGACCATTTCAGAACAAGATCGAATCGTTGCTAAACTTTCAGCTCAGTTAGGTTTACTCGAACAAATGCAATCGCGCCTCGAGGGATTCTCCGATGCAGCGAAAGCCGTTTTACGCGGAGAACTTTCCGACGGCAAAGAAGCGGGCAAGGCATTGGCTGATCTCGTCAGTGTGACCGACGCTTCTGTCGCTGGTCCTTTAGAGAGTATTCTCGGTGCAGCGTCTGAAGCCGTCGCTTTGGATAATATTGATTTCTTACCAGGCATTGTTTCGCAGATGGGCGAACGCGAATTGGGTCGTGCTGTATTCCAAGTGGAAGCACCTCAAACTCAAAAATCTTCAGTGTCGGCACCCGCTTGGCTCCGTCAGGCATCCACCGCTGTTCAACCTAAGGCCGCCATTCACGCCCGCCTTATCTCCAATCTTTTCGATGGATGCTATATTTGTGACAGCTTGAGCGATTTCCTTAAATGGTGGCGCACTAACCCTGGATTCGAATTCTTTTTAGTGGCAACCACGAGTGGTGATCTCGTCGACCGTCGCGGTCTAGTCTTCGCCGGTCGCCCCCGCAAAGCGTCTTCGGGTGCTGCGATGGGAGTGTTTTCACGCGAGAGCGAAATTCGCTCCGTCCGTCAAAAACTTGAAGAAGAAAACGATAAACTTACCACGCTCAATGAGCAGGCAATCAGTTTACAAAGTCAGATTGATGAAGCGGAAGCTAATTTAGTTAATTTACGTTCGTCCACTGAAGCAGCAGCGGAAGAACTTTCGGTCGCTCAGGCTGATGAACGTTCCGCACGTGCTACTTTAGCTGCGATGGACGAAAGAATTTCTCGCGAGCAGCGTTTGTTAAATGAAACCGAAGTGGCTAAAGGTGAATCCATTATTCGCCGGAATCGCGCCCAAGATTTATTATCAGCCAAAGACGGACAAGTGGCCGGTCTGCGTCAGGCCATTGTTGATGGTGAACAAGATGTTGAACGTCGTCGCAAAGATGCTGAAACCAGACGCTCTCTCTTAGGCGATGTGCGTTTAAGTTTAGCGGAACAACGTCAACGACTCGAATTAGCAGGCCGCGAATTAGCTGATTTAGAATCACGTAAAATTGAAGCCACCGCCCGCTTGGTTGCTCGCCGCACGGAAGGGCAGAATAGTGAGCGGGCGATTGCTGAATTAAAAGCCCAGGCTCATACGGCTCGCGAAAATTCTCAGCGTCTGGCCGGCGAAATTGAAACTTCAACTAACGCTCTGGCGGGTCTGCGTGATGAATTAAGTCAGAAAGATTCTGTTTTAGAATCGGAAGACCGTGTATTATCTGTTGATCGCGAACGTCTCCGCCAAACCGAGAGCCAACTCAAGTCTTACGAAGTTTCCCTCGCGGAACAAAGTTCGCAGTGTAATTTTATTTCTGAAAAAGTTTTATCCGATCACCAGACCGATGTGGCTAAAGTCGATTGGCGGATTGAATTATGGTGGGCGGATGGTGAGCCTGAAGGTGCTGCGGGCTTTGATGATTTAGAAGAAGCGGAAGAGGGTGAAACCCAGCCGGTGAAGGAAGCTGCAGTGCAACGCGGTCAACCCACCGAGGATGACCTTAAGAATATGGAATCTGTTGATTGGCCTCCCTTGGTCCGAGAAATTTCCCAACTGCGTGAGCGCATGGCGGGGATGGGCTCGATTAATTTAGTCGCCGTCGAAGAATATTCTTCTCTGCGCGACCGCCATGATTTCTTAACGAAGCAAAGTGACGACTTGTGGAAGGCGAAAGAGGAACTGACCAAAGCTATTAACGAGCTCAATGAAACTTCGCTCCGCTTATTCACGGAAACTTTTGAGCAAATTCGCAAGAACTTCAAATTTACCTTCGACCGCTTATTCGTCGGCGGATTTGCCGACTTACAATTAGTTCAAGCGGAAGACCCCCTGGAAAGCGGCATCGAAATTATTGCTCAGCCTCCTGGTACTAAGTTAAGAGGCATTTCTTTACTCTCGGGTGGTCAACGCACGATGACTGCCGTGGCCTTACTCTTTGGTATCTACATGGTGAAGCCTTCGCCGCTTTGCGTCTTGGACGAATTAGACGCTCCGCTCGACGACACTAACGTCGGCCGATTTACTGATATTTTAAGAGACTTCACGAAATTCTCACAGTTCTTAGTCATTACGCACAATAAGCGGACGGTCTCAGCGGCAGACACGATTTTTGGTGCGACCATGCAGGAACGTGGCGTGACGAAACTTTTCTCGATGCGCTTTAATAAAGAAAGCGATGAAGCCGAGCCCACCCCGCCGGGTGGTGGTTTTACGATGGCTCGTTGAGGTCGGCTTGCCTTGAATCCTTGAAGTCTTATTAATAGACGCATGAGCCGTCTGTATGCCGCCATCTTATTATTGCCCGCATGGGTTTTTGCGGGGGTGTCTTTTGAAACCGACGCGCGCGATCTAAATCGTTCACGAGCTGGAGCAAGCTATGCCGACATGTTATCACAAATAACTCCAGCGGTAGTGAGTATTCGAATCGCTAAAACTCTTCCCACGGAAACTGTGCGTCGTTTGCGTGGTCGTTTAACCGCTGAAGACTTAAAACAGTTTAAAGTGGATTCGCAAACGGGCGAAGTGCTTTGGTTTCAGGGTTTGGGTTCCGGCACCATTGTAAATTCTAATGGATATATCATCACCAATCGCCACGTTGTTTTAATAAACGATAATCGCACGGGTGTATCATCTATTGCAAGTGCGGCCTATGTGACGCTTTCCGATAAGAGAGAATTTAAAGCGCAGGTCTTAGGTGTAGATGAGAAGACGGATATCGCTGTATTAAAAATTAACGAAAAAAATCTGCCGTTCGCACGATTTGCCGACAGCGATAAATGTCGCGTGGGTGATGTCGTTTTTGCCATCGGGAATCCCTTGGGTGTCGGCATGACAGTCACGTCCGGAATTGTTTCGGGTCTCAGTCGATCCGACACCGGATTCGGCCTGGTTTATCAGGACTTTATTCAAACCGATGCGGCGATTAATGTAGGTAACTCGGGTGGCCCACTGGTTGATTTTGAAGGTAGAGTTATCGGAATGAATACCCTGATACGTACCGCCAGCGGGCAGGGTGGAAACATCGGTATCGGCTTTTCCATTCCGGCTAATTTAATTTCCGGGGTGGCTTTAGATTTAGCTAATACTGGTAAAGTCACGCGCGGATTTTTAGGATTATTTGGCGAAGATGTTGAGATGGTTACGGCGAAGAAGCTGATGTTAAATAATGGTGGCGTCCGCATTACGGAAGTCGCCGAAGGCTCGCCGGCATTCCGCGCGGGCTTGCGTAAAGATGATATCATCACGGCAGTGGATGGTAAGTCGTTCGAGAGTTGGAATGAATTGCGTATCATCATTGCTCGACGTAAACCTGGTGAAGTCATGCAACTATCGATGGTTAGAAACGGTGGAAACTCTCTCGTGAACATTACCGTGTCGGAGCGCGCGCCGGGTAATTAATGCGCTTACTCCGTTCCATTCGCGAATTAACCGGTGGTCAAGTGCCGCCCATCACCCGTCGGGCCACGCTCGTGGTGGGCATTTTATTCTTTATCTCCCTGATTATTTTCAAACCGCAAGCGAAGGTCCATCCGCGCGCTCAGTCGTTGGCTCACCCCGTTCAACTTTTACCTAAAGGAAGTGCGTTGGCTGAAAACGAGAGTTTGTTGGATGCTTCAGTTATTTATTTACCAGCGACCACGACAGAACGCCGGGTCGCGTCTTTATCCGAGACCATTCAAGTGGAAGATGCTCCTTTGCCTGCCTTCGGCCCCCAATTTCGTTTTAGCCCGAACCGCCCGCTCGATCTGCCTTTGGAGACAGAAAAATCTCAGGCCCCCAGTGCTTACCAGGCAATACCCCTCAAGGACACTCAACCCTTCGCCTCGATGGGCTCTGCCAATTTGTCTCAAAACTCGATGGAGCCCAGGAGTGGTTTATACGAAGTTTATCCCGTAAGTGGGGCAATAAAGCCGATTTTGAGCGGTAAAATGCCCAATAAAATCAAGTTTTATGATAAAAATCCCACAAAAAACGAAAAATTAGCTACACTTCCGTCAAATTTAGAGCTTTTAATTGCCTTAGATTCGATGGGAATGCAGTCACAGGCTCGATTATTGAGGTCTTCGGGGGATGTTGAGCTCGATAATGAGGTAAAACAGTGGAGTTCGTCGATGGACTGGGGTCGTCTCTTGGCTCCCGGATTTTACCGTTTGGTGATCGGTCCCTGAGGTTGAAACCTTGGGTTAAAAGAAGGTAAAAAAACCGCTTGACGATGGGCAAATCGATTGGCATTCAAACCCTTCCCTTGACGTCCAAATTGCGTTGACGGTTCGCCCCTGTAGCTCAGTTGGCAGAGCGCGTCCTTGGTAAGGACGAGGTCGACGGTTCAAATCCGTTCGGGGGCTCCACCACTTTCCACAACCACCACCAACCACCTCCTCAACAAAAAATATTATGGCAAAAGAGAAGTTCAATCGCACTAAGCCTCACGTGAATGTCGGCACTATCGGTCACATTGACCATGGTAAGTCTACCACCACTGCTGCTATCGTTGCCGTCCAGGCACGTAAAGGTCTCGCTGAGACCAAGTCCTATGCCGAAATCACCAAGGGTGGTACGGTTCGTGACGCTACGAAAACTGTGACCATCTCCGTGTCACACGTTGAGTACGAATCTACCAATCGTCACTACGCACACGTCGATTGCCCAGGCCACGCTGACTTCGTGAAGAACATGATCACCGGTGCTGCGCAAATGGATGGAGCGATTCTCGTTGTATCCGCTGCTGACGGTGTGATGCCACAAACCAAGGAGCACATCCTCCTCGCACGTCAGGTCGGCGTTCCTAAGATTGTTGTATGGTTAAACAAAGTAGACCTTTCCGAGCCTGATCTTATCGACCTCGTTGAAATGGAAGTTCGCGACTTACTGAATAAATATCAGTACGACGGCGACAATGCTAAGATCGTTCGTGGTTCTGCCACGGCTGCGCTCGAAGGCACCCCAGAAGGCGAACAAGCGATTCAAAATCTTCTCGACGCTCTCGACGCAGAAATTCCTGAGCCTAAGCGCGAAACCGACAAACCGTTCATGATGTCTGTTGAAGACGTCTTCTCAATCACAGGTCGTGGCACTGTTGCCACCGGTCGTATTGAGCGTGGTGTGGTTAAGGTTGGCGAAGAAATCGAAATCGTCGGTCTCCGCGATACTCTTAAGACAACGGTTACGGGTGTTGAAATGTTCCGTAAGGAACTCGATCAAGGTCAAGCTGGCGACAACGTCGGTCTCCTTCTTCGTGGTGTTGAAAAAGCTCAAATCGAACGCGGACAAGTTCTCGCGAAGACTGGCTCAATCAAACCGCACACCCACGGTAAGGCACAAATCTACGTTCTGAAACAAGACGAAGGTGGCCGCCATACTTCCTTTACTAATAACTATCGTCCTCAGTTCTTCTTTGGAACTTGTGACGTTACCGGTACCGTAATCCTCCCTGAAGGAGTTGAAATGGTAATGCCTGGTGACAACGTCACGATCACCATCGAATTACAAAAACCAATCGCTATGGAAAAAGGCCAACGCTTCGCGCTTCGTGAAGGTGGTAAGACCATTGGCGCAGGTCAGATCCTTGATATCATCAAGTAATCTCTAACCAGACGCTTCGACAAGGTGCCGAGGTCCCCTAAAAAGGTACCCGGCATTTGTCACTTCTAACGAAATCATAGGACGGTAGCTCAATTGGCAGAGTAGCGGTCTCCAAAACCGTTGGTTGTGGGTTCGACTCCCTCCCGTCCTGCCACTCTCGCCTAAAAAAACACACCCATCACCACCATGTTCGCCTTCCTCGGACGCCTTCGCACCTTCTGGAACGAAACCCTCAATGAGGTTTTTGTTAAGGCGACTTGGCCTACGGCGAAGGAACTCGTGGACTCTACACTCGTGGTGATTGCTGCTATTTTTCTTTTGGGCACCGTGGTTTTTCTCTGTGATTTTTCACTCTCAAACTTTGTCCAATTCGCGACTCAGTTGGTCCGATAATATCCATGATATCTATGATTAATTCTCCCGCTGATTTTCGTTGGTACACGATTCAAACACTCTCGAACAACGAGGGTAAGGTGAAGCGCACCATTGATCGTAATATCAAGGAACAAGAAATGGGTGATTACATCGCCGAAATCTTAATGCCTGTAAAAACGGTTAAAGATTTCCGTAATGGAAAAAAGCGTGAGAGCGAAATGAAGTTGTATCCAACCTACCTCTTTGTTCGGGCCCGTTTATTCGACGACGAAGGCACTCTGTTAGAAGGACCTTGGAACTTTATCAAAAAAACCGACGGTGTTACGGGTCTCATCGGTGGCATGAATCCAACTCCACTGCGTACCGAAGAAATCAATACCATCATTCAACAGATGGCTGATTCTGCTGATAAGGTCGTACCTAAACTCAGCTTCAACATCGGTGAACGCGTCAAAATCACGGACGGACCTTTCAAGAGCGTTTCTGGAACCATCGACACCATCGACAACGATCGTGGCCGCCTCCAAGTCTCGGTCGATATTTTTGGCCGCTCGGCTCCCGTGGAGCTCGAGTTCTGGCAAGTTGAACGCGACGACCGCGAATAATTTTTACCAACCCTAAACTTTAACACACTACTATGGCAAAGAAAGTCATCGGCGAAATTAGGCTCCAGCTCCCTGCAGGTGCCGCTAATCCAGCTCCTCCCGTGGGTCCCGCTCTCGGGGCTAAGGGCGTGAACATCATGGCCTTTTGTAAAGAGTTCAACGCTCGTACGAAAGACCAAGCAGGTTTGATTCTGCCAGTAATCATTTCCGTTTTCCAAGATAAGTCTTTCACCTTCATCCTAAAATCTCCTCCCGCTTCCGTCTTACTGAAGAAGGCTGCGAAGATTGAGAGCGGTGCCGCTGTTCCTAACCGCGACAAAGTCGGTAAGGTTACCAAGAAGCAACTTCTCGAAATCGTTGAGTTGAAGAAAAAAGATTTAAATGCCACGAACCCTGAAAACGCTGCTCGCATGATTGCGGGTACGGCGCGCTCGATGGGTATCGAAGTTGTTGGCTAATTTTCACCCCCAATATCCAAACCAAAAAATTACTGCATCACGCAGGAGACCACAAGTCGCTATGAAAACCAAAAACAGCAAACGCTATCGCGCTGCATTACAAGTCGCCGACTTAAATGCAAAGTACGATATTAACCAAGCCACCGAAATCATTAAAAAGATGCCCGGTGCTAAGTTCGACGAGACCGTCGAAATTTCCGCCTTCCTCGGCGTAGATCCTAAACAGTCCGACCAAATGGTTCGTGGCACTGTTTCTCTACCTAATGGCTCAGGTAAGAAAATTAAAGTTTTAGCTTTTACGGAAAACGCCAAAGAAGCACTTGATGCTGGTGCAGACTATGCTGGTCTCGCCGATTTAATCGCGAAGGTGAACGGTGGCTTCCTCGACTTCGATGTCGCGATCTCCACTACCTCAGCGATGAAAGATGTCCGACAAGTAGCCCGCGTTCTTGGTCCTAAAGGTTTAATGCCTAATCCTAAATCGGGAACTGTTTCCGACGATCTTCCGAAGACGATTAAGGAAGTTAAAGCCGGCCGTGTTGAATTCAAAATGGATAAGACCGGTAACATCGTGATCGTCGTTGGGAAGAAATCTTTCAGTGCTCAGCAGCTTTCTGAAAATGCTGCGGTAGCCTTATCCGCCTTGGTGAAATCTCAGCCTGCTGGTTTTTCCGGCGGTCGTTTCATTAAATCACTTACCCTCAGTGCTTCCATGAGTCCTGGTGTGAGTATCGAACTCAAGCCCTACGCGGCTGCAGTCACGGCCTAATCACCCCCCAACTAAAAAACCTCAAAGCAAACTAACATGCGCGCTGAAAAAAAATTCCTCGTTGATGAAGTGGCCTCACAATTGGCCGGTTCTAACTATCTCCTCATTGCTAACTTCACGGGCGTCACCGTGAAAGATGCTACCGCCGTACGTGATCAACTCCGTGCTCACGGTGCCGAATATCACGTTGTTAAGAATAGCATTCTGAACATCGCGACCAAAGAAGCTAAACTTCCTGATCTCGCTAACTACTTATCGGGTCACACCGCTTTAGTGACTGGTGGAAATAATCCAACCGGAGTGGCTAAAGTTCTCGTAACTTTCTTTAAGGATTTCCAAAAACTCGAAGTCAAAGCAGGTGTTTTGGATTCTAAAGTTCTCTCGAAAGCCGAAGTGGAAGCCCTTTCCAAGTTGCCTTCGCTCGATGGTATTCGTGCGCAGCTCCTTTCACTTTTCTCCACGCCTGCCTCTTCCTTTGTTCGTTTGCTCGACGCCAAACGTCAAAAAGAAGAAACGCCTGCCTAATCCCTTTCCTCGTGGAGGTTGGTCCGTGTGGACTGATCCGAACGGGGGGAAATCCAAACCCAAAAACAAAATACATATCCAAAGAACCCCGGTTAGGAGCCTAGTGCTCTCAAATGTCTTTCATCGGACGCTAACCATTCAAGGAACCAAACATCATGAGTAACATCACAAAAGATCAAGTAATCGAGTGGCTGAGCGCACAAAGCGTTCTCGAAGTAGCCACTCTCGTTAAAGACCTCGAAACCAAGTGGGGCGTTTCCGCTGCTGCTCCTGTCGCTGTCGCTGCCGCTGGTGGTGGTGCCGCCGCTGCTCCTGCAGAAGAGAAGACTACCTTCGACGTCATCCTCAAAGCCAAGGGTGCGACCCCAATCAACGTCATTAAAGAAGTACGTGCGATTACCGGTCTCGGACTCAAGGAAGCCAAGGACCTCGTCGACACTGCGCCTAAGCCCGTCAAGGAAGGCGTCAGC
Organism: Opitutales bacterium; assembly: GCA_016463705.1. Taxonomy (GTDB): domain Bacteria; phylum Verrucomicrobiota; class Verrucomicrobiia; order Opitutales; family UBA953; genus UBA953. The sequence goes on from JAEMQU010000003.1 coordinate 23,343, forward strand.
AAAGACGAAGCCAAGGACATTGAGACTAAGCTCAAGGCCGCCGGTGCAGAAGTTGAAGTTAAATAATTTCATCTTCGCTTACGCGTAAGCACATTTGAGCGGGGAGGGGGTTCGCCTCTAAGTTTTCTCCCCGCATTTTTAAAACGGCAGTCTGGGCCGCCCAAAACCAGACAACCCATTTTTTAAAAGCTAAAATAACCAGCCACTTCGACACTCTACACCCGCCATGCTACAAGTACGTAATAACTTCGGAAAACTCACTGAAGTAATCCCACCTCCCAATCTTATCGAGAATCAAATCTCTTCTTACCGAGAGTTTTTACAGCTCGATAAAAGTTCGGGTGCGCTCGACAAATTGGGTCTCAACGCGGTCTTCCACGAGGCTTTCCCAATCTCCAGCAACAACGGAAATTTCAGTCTCGAGTACCAGGGTTATAGCTTAATTTTTCCGAAGACCACAGAGTTAGAATGTATCCGCGAAGGCATCAGTTATGCCGTCACGGTAATGCTTAAATTACGTCTCTCCGAAAAGAGCACTTTCAAAGACGAAGAAATCATGATGGGCGAAATCCCCATGATCACCGAGCGTGGTTCCTTTATTGTGAATGGTGCTGAACGTGTCGTGGTTTCCCAATTACACCGCAGTCCTGGTATTTGCTTCGAAGAATCTCAGCACACTAGCGGAAAACAATTACATGCCTTCCGTATTATTCCTGACCGCGGAACCTGGATCGAAGTTCAATTCGACCAAAACGATTTACTTTGGGTTTACCTCGACCGCCGTCGCCGCCGTCGCAAATTCTTAGTCACTACTTTACTCCGCGCCTTTGGTTACAAAGACGATAAGGACATCCTCAGTCTCTTCTACGCCAGCAAGGAATACACTGCCGAGAGCGCACTTAAATTAGAGCCTGAGAGATTAGCTAATTTAGTTTATGCTGATCACATCGTGGATGTTGATACCAACACCAGCAAAGTGATTGCCAAACAGTACGATAAACTTTCTCGCGAGACACTCAAAGAAATCCACAAGCAACTGCCTAAGCAGAAGTTTAGCGTGTTTGATACGAGTTTCGATGATGGTGCCGTGATTCTTTCGCTCCGTAAGGACATCAGCGCTGTTCGTAATGAAGAAGAAGCGCTCAAAGAAATTTTCCGTAAATTACGCCCCGGTGAACCGGTGAACGTGAAAAACGCTCGTGCCCACATGCAGCGCCTCTTCCAAGATCCTCTGCGTTATGATTTAGGTCGCGTCGGTCGTTATAAACTTAATCAGAAATTAAGTCTCAAGACTTCGATCGATACACGTATCATCACTCCTGAAGATATTGTTGCCGCTACTAAACTGCTTTGCGAACTCCGCAAAAAAGATGGTCCCGTGGACGACATCGATCACTTGGGTAGCCGTCGTGTTCGGAACGTCGGAGAATTATTAGCTAACCAATGCCGTGCCGGCTTGAAGAATGTGATTAAGACCGTGAAAGCTCGTATCAATGAATACGATCAGAGCGTTGATTCGATCACTCCTCAAAAATTAGTTAACCCCAAGCCTTTCGCTAATTTAATTCGCGAGTTCTTCCAACGCAGTCAGCTCAGTCAGTTGATGGATCAAATCAATCCGCTGTCCGAGTTAACTCACAAGCGTCGACTCTCCGCCCTCGGGCCCGGAGGTTTAAATCGCGACCGTGCTGGTTTCGAAGTGCGCGACGTGCATCCTTCGCACTACGGTCGTATCTGTCCGATTGAGACCCCCGAAGGTCCAAATATCGGTTTAATTAATTCACTCTCCACCTACTCACGTATTAACGAGTTTGGTTTTATCGAAGCACCTTATCGTAAGGTTGTTCGCGGTAAAGTGACCAACACCGTGGAATACATGACGGCCGACCAAGAAGAAAAATTCAAGGTAGCTCAAGCGAACTCCGAACTCGATGCCGCTGGAAATCTTAAAGGCAAAGTTACCGTTCGTTACCGTGATGACATTTTAGAAGAAGATCCAGACTCCGTGGATTACATGGACGTTTCTCCGCAGCAGGTTGTTTCGGTGGCTGCAGGATTAATTCCTTTCCTGGAGCATGATGACGCGAATCGCGCACTCATGGGTTCGAACATGCAACGCCAAGGTGTACCCTTGGTGATTACCGAATCTCCTTACGTCGGTACTGGTTTAGAACGCCGTGTGGCAATCGACTCGAAGACGGTCGTTGTTGCTGAAGGCGTTGGTATCGTCGCTGCCGCTGATGCACGTCGCATCGTGACAACCAAGGATGGCGAGATTTCTCCTGGCCAACTTGAAAGTAAAAAATTCAAGAGCGATCCTGCGAAAGGTCTCTTCGTTTACGATCTTCGTAAATTCTTAAAGACTAACGCATCGACCTGTTTCAATCAGCGTCCGCTCGTTCGTCGTGGCGATAAGGTAAAAACTGGTGATATTATTGCCGATGGTGCTGCCACCGATAAAGGTGAGCTCGCCTTAGGTCGTAACGTCCTTGTCGGCTTCATGCCTTGGAACGGTTATAACTTCGAAGATGCTATTCTTCTCTCGGAGCGTTTACTGAAAGACGACGTCTTTACTTCGATTCACATTGAAGAATTCGAAGTCACTGCTCGTGATACGAAACTCGGGCCTGAACAAATTACGCGCGATATTCCTAATCTCGGTGAAGATGCTTTACGCAATCTGAACCGCGATGGCGTTATCCGCATCGGCGCAGAAGTTAAACCGGACGATATTCTCGTCGGTAAAATCACTCCTAAGAGCGAAGGGGACTTAGCTCCTGAAGAAAAACTTCTCCGGGCAATCTTCGGTGAAAAAGCTCGTGATGTAAAAGATACTTCACTCCGCGTACCTTCGGGTATTTCGGGTATCATCATGGACGTGAAGGTTTCTTCACGTACTGATAAGGACGACGGTCGCCTTTCGCCAAACGATCAGCGCCGCGCCCTGAAGAAAGTTAACGAAGAGTACCGCACTCAAGAATCTCGTCTTCGCGAAGAGATGACCGAGTCGCTCTCCAATATCTTACTCGGCGAGAAAATTCCTCTCGACGTTAAAAATTCTGAAACTGGAGAAGCTATCATTCCTGCTAATCGCAAGATTACCAAGACTCTGCTCCGTCGCTTAGCTTCTGTTTCTCGCACCATCGAGATGAACGATTCTCCTGTTAAGCAGAAGATTCGCCAAATCGTTGATGGTTACCACCGTAAGTTCGACGAACTCGATCAAGAGCGTACCCGTAAAGTGGACTCCATTGAACAAGGCATCGACGAAGGTGGCGCGATCAAGAACGTCAAAGTTTTCATCGCGACCAAGCGTAAGATTCAAGTCGGTGACAAGATGGCCGGCCGTCACGGAAATAAAGGTGTCGTCGCTCGCATTGTGCCGGTCGAAGACATGCCTTTCTTATCCGACGGTACTCCGGTAGATATCTGTCTGAACCCTCTCGGCGTTCCTTCTCGTATGAACGTAGGTCAGGTTTTAGAAACTCACTTAGGTTGGGCCTGTTCCAAACTAGGATTAAAAGTAGCTACTCCGATCTTCGACGGTATTCCTGAAAAACAAATTCGTGAATACTTGAAGCAAGCAAACCTTCCTGAGACTGGTAAAGCGATGTTGGTGAACGGTCACACCGGTGAAGCTTTCGACCAAGACGTCGTGGTTGGCCACATCTACATGATGAAGCTCAATCACTTAGTCGCGGACAAGATTCACGCTCGTGCAACCGGCCCTTACAGCCTCATCACGCAACAGCCTCTCGGTGGTAAAGCTCAATACGGTGGCCAACGTTTCGGTGAAATGGAAGTTTGGGCACTTGAAGCTTACGGCGCTGCTTACACTCTCCAAGAGCTTCTTACCGTTAAGTCTGACGACGTCGCAGGACGTACCAAGATTTATGAACAACTCGTTAAAGGTGACAACACCCTCGTCAGTGGTACTCCGCAATCTTTCAACGTTCTGATGAAAGAAATGCAGGCCCTCTGCTTGGATGTTCGCCTCGGATCCACCACGCCTACCGAGCGTAACTAATCACTAAAAACTCAAACAACCTTACCTACATGATTCACCCGGAACATTCCCCTGAGTTTACCGCCAACGAAGCCAAGGAGCAGTCCTTCGACTTCGTTTCTATCTCCATTGCATCACCCGAAGAAATTGTCGCCTGGACTGGCGAGCAGTTCCTCGACGAAGTTGATGAACACGGAAATCGCAAAGTAAAAGGCCTCAAAGAAGTTAAGAGCCCTGAAACGATTAACTATCGTTCATTCAAACCTGAGCCGAACGGTCTTTTCTGTCAGCGTATTTTCGGACCTGTCCGCGACTACGAGTGCTATTGCGGAAAATATAAAAAAGTTAAATATAAAGACGTCGTTTGTGATAAATGCGGCGTTGAAGTAACCGTCTCCCGCGTTCGTCGCGAACGTATGGGTTATATCCGTATGGCGATTCCCGTTTCGCACATTTGGTTCTTAAAGAGCATGCCTAGCCGTTTGTCGCTGATGCTCGACATGACTACTCGTCAGTTAGAACAAGTCATCTACTACCAAAAATACTTAGTCGTCGATCCTGGTCAGACTGGCATGGTTGAAAAAGAATTATTAGACGAAGAAGGTTATCGTAAAGCGGTTGAGACTCACGGTCCTGACGCGTTCAAAGCGCGCATGGGTGCCGAAGCTCTCCAACAATTATTGAAGAAGATGGATTTAGCGGCAACCGTTGAAGGTTTACGCGATCAACTTCGCTCCACTCGCTCTAAGCAGATCAAGAAGAAGATCGCTCGTCGTATGAAGATTATCCAAGGCTTCTTGGCCTCGGGCAAACGTCCTGAGCACATGATCTTAACGGTACTCCCCGTTATTCCTCCTGACTTACGTCCCTTAGTTCCTTTAGAAGGTGGTCGCTTTGCGACTTCTGACTTAAACGATCTCTATCGTCGCGTCATCAATCGTAACAACCGATTGAAGCAACTCATCCAGATGAAAACGCCTGACGTGATCATCCATAATGAAATGCGCATGTTACAAGAAGCGGTTGACGCTCTCTTGGACAATGGTCGTCACGGTAAGCCCGTTAAAGATCGCGATCGTCAGCTTAAATCCATCAGCGACATGTTGAAGGGTAAGCATGGTCGTTTCCGTCAAAATCTTTTAGGTAAGCGCGTCGATTACTCCGGTCGTTCCGTCATCGTTATCGGTCCTGAATTAAAACTCAATCAGTGCGGTCTTCCTAAGAAGATGGCGCTCGTTTTATTCGAACCTTTCATCATCCGTCGCCTGAAGGATCTCGGCTTTGCGCACACCGTTCGCGGTGCACGTAAGCACATTGAACAAAAGAAGCCTGAGGTTTGGGATATTTTAGAAGAAGTGACTAAAGGTCACCCTGTCTTCTTAAATCGTGCGCCGACTCTTCACCGTCTTTCGATTCAGGCTTTCGAGCCTGTGCTCATCGAAGGTGATGCGATTCGTCTGCACCCGCTTGTTTGTACGGCTTACAATGCCGACTTCGACGGTGACCAAATGGCCGTTCACGTTCCGCTTTCCTTGGAAGCCATCATGGAGTGCAAACTCTTGATGATGTCCACGAACAACATCTTCTCACCTTCGAGCGGTAAGCCGATCTTAACTCCCTCCCAAGATATTGTGTTGGGTGCTTATTATCTCACGCTTGAACCTGCGAATAAGCCTAAGGGCGAACAACACTTACCCGTGATTGGTTCGGTCGATGAAGCTAATTACGCTGAAGCAGAAGGTGCGCTGCACTTCCACGATTGGGTACGCTATGCGAATCCTGACTTTGGTCGCGATACGGTTCACGGCGATAAAAACGCTCGGACGATTGTGACCACCGTCGGTCGTATTATTTTTAATACCATTTGGCCTGCCGAACTCGGCTTCTTTAATGAGACCGTAAAGAAGGGTCAGTTAGGTGATTTAATTCTTAAGACATACAAGGCCGTGGGTAAGGAACTTTCTATTCCTGTTCTCGATGCTCTGAAGGACACTGGTTTCCGCGTCGCTACTAAGGCCGGTATTTCTATCGGTGTGTCGGACATGATTTATCCGGCGGAAAAAGATGCCGTCGTCAAAGAAGCCACCATCAAGGTACGCGAGTACCAAAAGCAAAACGAAAGTGGTACCATTACCAATGATGAACGCCGAAACAAGGTCGTTGATACTTGGTCCAGTGCGACGAACACGATTGCGCAATCCGTTTATAACACCCTCGCCGAAGCTGCGAAAGTCGCTGGTGTTCGCAAAGGTGATCCTCGTCATGCTCACCGCATGATCATCAATCCAGTTTACGCGATGATGGATTCTGGTGCGCGTGGTAATAAAGCCCAGGTTAAGCAGTTGTGCGGTGCGCGTGGTTTAATGGCTAAACCTTCAGGTGAAATTATCGAACGCCCCATCTTGTCGTCATTCCGCGAAGGCCTCTCCGTTCTCGAGTACTTTATCTCGACGCACGGTGCGCGTAAGGGTCTTTCCGATACAGCTTTAAAAACCGCTGACGCAGGTTACATGACTCGTAAGTTGTGTGACGTGGCGATGGATGTGATTGTCACCGACAATCGTAATCTTTCATCCGGTTCCGAAGTTATTCCCTTAAGCGATGCCGCGATTGGCCGTCACGTTTCAATCGACGTGCCGAATCCATCGGGTGCCGTTAAGCCTTTAATTAAAGCTGATATGACACTGACGGAAGAGACGGTAGCGAAGTTGCGCGATGCGGGTGTTGATCGTGTGGCCGTTCGTCTCCCTAATGGTGTTTGGAAATCCACGATTTATGACGGTGACGAAATTCTCGTTCCCTTGGCTGACCGTATCATCGGTCGCTGTCCATCGGATGACGTCGTCAACCCTCTCAATCCTTCCGAAGTTATCGTCGCTGAGGGTGAACTCATCACTGAGGACATCGCGAAAGCTATCGAGAAATCTGGTATCGATCGCGTAAAAGTTCTTTCGCCACTCACGCACATGCATGTGAATGCGATTCCGCCTAAGTCGTACGGTCTCGACCCATCGACTGGACGTATTGTTGAGCGTGGTACGGCGGTTGGAATTATCGCTGCGCAATCCATCGGTGAACCTGGTACTCAGTTAACCATGCGTACTTTCCACATTGGTGGCGTTGCTCAGTTAAAAACTCCTGAAATTAAAACGGAGATTAACGGACGTATTGAGTTCGTTGATATTAACACCGTGCCCCTTAACGATGCTCTTTTTGCAGTTAACGGCACCGGCTTAATTCGCATCGTGGGTGAAGCTAATCAGCCCGCCAAAGAATATCGTATTCTCGCCGGTACGGTTATCAAAGTGAAGGACGGACAAGCGATTAAGAAAGACCAACTCATCGCGGCGTGGGATCCGAACAACACTCCAATTCTCGCTAACGCCATCGGCAAGATTCGCCTCATTGATATGATCAATGGTGTGACTTACAATGAAGAGCGTGATACCGCGGCTAATAAATTCATCAAGAGCATCATTGAACACTCCGATGAACAAAATCCGCAAATCCAAATCGTTAATGAGAAGGGTGAGAACCTCGGAACATTTTCGATTCCAGCAGGCGCTCGTGTCGTCGTCGAAGAGGGCACCGAAGTTGAAGTAGGAACCTTGCTCGCCAGAATTCCCCGCCAAGCTGCGAAGACTCAAGATATCACCGCTGGTTTACCGCGTATTTCCGAACTCTTTGAAGCGCGTCCTCCGAAGGATGCTGCCGAAATTGCGAAGATTGATGGCGAGGTTGAATTCCAACCTTCCGTCCGTGGTAAGAAGCGCTTGGTTATCAAAGACTCTATCGGTCGCGAAGAAGAACACTTAATTCCTCACGGTAAACACATCAACGTGGTTGCCGGCGAAAAAGTTAAGCAAGGCCAACCGTTGACGGATGGTGCCGTCGATCCTCACGACATCTTGGATATTCTCGGCCAATCGCGTGTACAGGATTACCTCATCACCGAAATTCAAAAAGTTTACCGCTCACAAGGTGTGGTGATTAACGACAAGCACATTGAAATCATCGTAGCTCGAATGCTCCGCAAGGTGCGCATTACCGAGCCAGGTGATTCCGATTACTTGTGGGGCGAACACGTCGATCGTAGCACCCTCGCCGCAGTGAATCGTTCGATTCATGAACGCGGTGGTCAGATTGCCGAATACGAACCCATCCTTCTAGGTATCACCAAAGCGTCGCTTGAGACTGAGTCCTTCATCTCAGCCGCTTCTTTCCAAGAAACCACCCGTGTTCTGACCGATGCCGCTACTATGGCTCGTCGCGATCCACTGACTGGATTTAAGGAAAATGTGATAATGGGTCACCTCGTCCCAGCGGGTACCGGACTACCTATGTATCGCAAGATTAAGGTAACCCCGACCGAATTAACTGCCGAGTAACCATTAAGTAACTAATATACAGTTACTTATGTAAATAGGCGTACTTAAATGTACGCCTATTTTTTTAATCCCTTTCTTGGTTGAGATTGACCCTTAAACTGAGTTTATTCGGAGTTTAAAGCCCCTCCAAAATTTATGCCCCAAACGAAGTTTTTCTTAGCCGCCGCAACACTGCTCGGCACAACCGCGTTCATAAATGCCGCTACTATTTTTCCGACTTCGCCATTAATCCAAATCGGTGATGACACCGACATATTTTTCACCACCTCTTTGTCATTTGATGTTAAGGACAACTTGTACTCCGTTGCCGCCAAAAAATCTGCCGCATTGGTAACGTTTACCCCTGGTTTTGATTTACAGTACGCCAAAGACAGCCCTCTTTCGGCGAACATGAAGATCGCACAATCTTTCTTACGTTACAACAAATCCGAATATAAAGATTTAGAACAGGGTCAGGCAAATATCAGTGCTGGTGCTAATTATGAGACTGGTGGTCCTTTGACTGTTGGAGTTACTACCTCTTATAATGAGTCCGCCCGAAATGATAATTTAGCTGGTATTTTGGGTGCTGATAGTGGTCAAGTTCTCGGCGCCACTTTAGTGCGCCAAGCTAATTACGCTCACACTTTGAACGTGGGTTATAAACTTAGTGAGAAGTTGAGATTAAATGTAGGTTTTACGAACTCCTACAACCATTACTTAAACCCCGTTAAAACTATTACAACGACAACGGATCCCAGCCTCGGCACTACAGTTGAGGACATTGCCTATAATACAAATACCCTGAGTGAGATTAACACCAAATCGATTCCCATCAGTATTAACTATAAAACTCCGAGCGAAAAGTTGGAGTATGGATTGAAATTCCAGCATGATTTAAGCAATTACTCGGCCGCACCCTACTTCCGTACCACGCAACAAACCGCCCCACTGCCGGCTGGACTAGTTACGTCTGTACCCCGTCCAGCTGGACAGCAAAAATTTACCAAAAATTTCATCGGCTTAACTGTTAACGGCAAGCCCACTTCTTCCGGCAAAATTAATATCACCACCAACCTTGGTTATTTTACTTCCGACTTGGATGGCGTGTCCGATAACGGATTGTCCTACAATCTGACAGTTGCGCATAACTTAACCGAAAAATTTACACATGAACTTAATTTAATTCATGATTTATCGGCTTCGGCTGCAGGCGGATCAACCAAGAATGACACCATCGGTTACACTGTGTCCTACGCCTTATTAGAAAAAGTTGCCCTCAGTTTCCACGCATTAAAAGCTAAAGTTGTTTCGGGAACCACCCAAGTTGATTCACTCGACTTCAACGTTGGTGTTAATTGGGAGTACAATAAATACATCAGATTTGCTGCCACGATTGATACCTTAGATTCCAAAGTTAAGAACTCGCCCGCATCCAATTTTAAAGCGAATTCCATTAATCTTTCGACCACTTTCCGTTATTAAAAAATCTCACACTGGCCAATCCCTCAGCAGATTTTTTATGTTAGATTGTCCGATTCTTCTCATCCGAAAATACACCGCGGTTGTTTGTATTTTGCTTTCAGGATCGGGCGTGGGATGTCTTTCCGCTGAAACTTTAGAATTAGGTAGAGTGTCGAAGCCATCCGCACCAGAAGTTGCTAACGAAACTGTGGCAAGCACACCCGTGGCCACAGCTGCAAATACATCCGTGGCTACCAAGCCGGTGGGCAAGGATGATGTAAAACCCGACCCCGCTCTCGCTAAAACTTCCTACCGTCTACGCTCTCGTGATTTTATCCGAGTCGGCGTTATCAACGAAAATGATACCGTGATTGAGCGTCGAATTAATCCCGATGGCACTATTGACGTCCCCTTTTTAAAGCAACTGGTCCCCGTTGCTGGTTTAACAATCACTGAAGCCCAAGACTTACTGACCAAACGCTTTAGCCGATATTTCAAACAACCTCAGCTGATTATTGCGATTGTCGCGTATGCTGAACGACGAGTTTATATTTCAGGGTATGTGGGTCGTGCGGGCCCCGTAACAATCCCGCCAGAGGAGAATCTTACGTTGGGTAAAGCTCTCTCGATTGCCGGTGGCATTCAAGCGCGTGGTCGTCGATCCGATGTTGCGATTAAACGACTGAAGCCCGACGGCGAGACCGAGGTCATTTTAAAAGACATGCGTAAAATTGATTCTGGCGATGAGCCCGATTTCATCCTTCAAGATGAAGACGCTGTTTATGTAGAAGATAGTCGCTTTTAATTCATGAGTGAAGAAAACCCAAATACCGGTAGCACCAACAGTTCTTCCTCCAGTGGAAGCGCTAGCGGGACTAATAATACAAGCCGGGGTTCTCACCGTCGTGGTTATGGTGGTGGTGGCTACGGCGGAAACTATGGCGGTGGCTACGGCGGCGGTTATGGTGGTGGTTATGGTGGTGGCTACGGCGGCGGTTACGGTGGTGGCTATGGCGGCGGATACGGCGGCGGTTACGGTCGTCAACGTGGCGGTTACGGCGGTGGTTATGGTGGAGGAGGCGGCTATGGCGAGGGTTCGTCTAAAGACACCGGAGTCTCGATTTCAACGTACATCAACATGGTGCGCGAACGTATCTGGTGGCTGGTTTTGTCGGTTCTCATCTTTTTCACCCTGTCACTCGTTTATACCTATAACATGATGCCCGAGTACAAGGCATCGGGTCGCTTGCGCGTCTTTCGCTTGGCTCCGAATATTTCGGGATCCAACACAGCCGCCGAAAGCAATTTTAGTATTACTTCCGCTGACGATTTTTATACGGCGGTTGAATCGATGCGAAGCAGCACGATTATCGAAGCGGTTTCTCGTCAATTAACCACCGCAGAAAAAAAGGAGGTCTTGGCACCTTATCAATCGGGTAACATTTTTAGTGGACCACTTTCCGAACAAGAAGTTTTCTCAAAGCAAAGATCGATCACGCCCCAACGTCAGACCTTAGTGGTGAACGTCGAATTTACTCATCGTAACCGCGAACTGGCCCGCCAGGTGACCGCACTTTTTTGTAAAGCGATTCAAAAAAATAGTGAAGACGAGCGCTTGGTCATCACCAATCCTCTAGTCGAAAAATACCGTATGGATATCGATTCGGTCGAAGACAAAATCCGCAAACTCTACGATAAACGAAACGATCTCATCAAAGGTCAGAAATTACTTTCGATTGCCAAAGACACCAACACTTTGACCGCTGAACGTGCCGCTTTAGTTCGGGCACGTGAAGATACGCGCAAGGCCATCGATGAAATGGAAATTATTTGGCGCTTAATTGGTGAATATAAACAGACTGGTAAGGATTTATACGACGTTGCCCAGGTGAGAAGCGATGAGCGTGTCGCTGCGTTTGGATCGAAAATAAGCGATCTGCGTGTCGCCGTCCGCACGATGGAAGAAAAATACACCGATGAGCACCCCACTTTAATTCAGGCTCGTGCGCAGCTGAAGCAAACCGAAGCCGAATTACAAAATGCCATTGTTGCATCCGTAAATCGTATTCAGGTGGCGATACAAAATGCCCATGCCAATTACGCAGCTATCATTTCCAATCTCGATAAGAAGGACGATGAAATCGCGCGTTTGACGGTGGCGAATAACGAACTCGAACGCGTCGACAAAGAAATTAAAAGTCAGGAAGATTTCTTGTCCCGCCAAAAACAAAGTTTCGAAGAAGCTAAAATTCGTTCATCGACCACCGGTACCACTACTTCGATTAAAGTCCTAGACAGTCCCTCGGTTGCTGATCGGCCGACCAACAAGAACTTTTATCTCAACGCCATGATTGGCTTAGCCATGGGTGCTATTTTTGGTTTAGGTCTAATTATCTTACTCGGTACATTTGATGACCGGATAAAGTCGCCGAAAGAAGTCGAAATCGCCTTAGGTATTCCGATTTTAGGAACGATTCCTCAGATAACAAAGTCCGTTGGACCCGAACGTGCACTGGTAGCCCTACACGATAAGGACGTCGTCGCTGTTGAGGCCATCCGCACCATCTATTCGTCCATGCGCGTTAATCCCGCGTCGATGTCTAGCCACGTTTTCTTAATCACCTCAACCCGCCCCAGTGAAGGTAAGACCTTCGTCGCCACTAATTTAGCTCTCGGTTTCTCGCAACACGGTGAAAGGGTTTTGGTCATCGATGCTGACTTGCGCCTTCCGAACGTCGGACCTTCCCTAGGCTTAACCGGCACGGAAGGTATTTCTCGTTGGTTTAATGATGAATCCACTATCGACGAATCCATCGTTAAAAATGTAGCACCTAACTTAGATGTGTTACCGGTGGGGATGAGTTGCCGCAATCCCACGCAGGTTATCAGCAGTGCGAAGTTTATCGAAATGTTAACGACCATGCGTTCCCGCTATGATCGTATCTTTATCGACTCACCTCCCATTGGTGCGGTGTCCGATGCCTTGAATCTGATCCCTAACGTCGACGGTGTGATTTACGTAGTTCGTTATAATTTCGTATCCACGCGCAACGTTGCTGAATGTATTACCCGACTCCGTGAAGTAGGCGTCCCCATTTTAGGTGCAGTACTTAACCGTATGTCCATGCGCATGGCTTCTGTTTATACGGACAGCTTTGATGCGAGCTACGAGAAGTATTATAATGCCGTCGCGGGTGCTGCCGCCGCGGGTGACGCTGCCGACTCGGTTGCCTCTACTGAAAACCCTGAAGATAATCCTAAAGTTTAACTATGAATCGAGTTTGGTTATTTCTTCTGCTGCCGATAGTCTTTACAGGGTGTCAGACCGCACCCGGTACGGGTCGTAGTCAGCTACTCATGGTCAGTAACTCCGAAGTGTCGACCATGGCATCTACGGAGTTCGCAAAAATGAAAAAACTTCCCAACGACCCTCGTTTAGCGAAGGTCAAAAAAATTGGCTTAGCGATTGTTACGGTCGCCCGCAAAGAAGATAAAAATAAAATTCTGCCGCCCGCCAATCTCTGGGAGTTTGCTATCATCGACGACAAATCGCCCAATGCTTTCGCCATGCCAGGGGGAAAAATTGGCTTCAACGTCGGTATGTTCGCGTATGCTCCCACCGATGATGACATCGCTGTTATTTTGGGCCACGAGGTAGCGCACGTTTTAAATCAACACAGCAATGAGCGAATCTCACAGGGTTTATTAGTTGCAGCAGGTGCCTTGATTGTGGACGAGGCTACCAAGAATAAATCGGCACATACCCGACAGGCTTGGATGACGGGCTTTGGTCTCGGCGCCCAATTCGGCGTACTCTTACCTTTCAGCCGTGAACATGAATCCGAATCCGATCATCTGGGCTTAATTTTCATGGCCAGGGCAGGGTATAATCCTGAAGCCGCTCCGGCGTTTTGGGGTCGATTTTCTAAAGCCGCTGGCACCAAGCCACCCGAATTTTTCTCCACGCACCCCGCGGATGAAACTAGGATTAAGCAGTTAAATAGTTGGATGCCGGAAGCTAAGGCTCAAATGCCTAAAGTTGTTAAGCCAGTTCAGTAATTAGCGTACATTGATTTCCACCGGGCAACGTAGATAAACGCCTTTAGGATCATTTAGATTTCCGACGCGATTCAAAAAGCTTAGGTGTGCTTTCAGAATTTGTAATGCTGGATCATGGTGCTTCGCTTTGACGAAGACCGGATCTTCATTTTCTTCATCAGACAATAATTTCTGCAAAATATTTTCTCGGCCCGAGTAGAGTGAGGGTATTTGTATAATGGCTGCGTCCGGTTTTTTGGCTAATTCTTTTGCGAGAGCAATCGCGTCGACCAGCCCGCCCATCTTATCAACGAGTCCCACTTCTTTGGCGTTCACTCCCAACCAAACGCGGCCTTGGGCAATTTCATGCACCTGGGTGAGTTCTATTTTTCGACCTTCGGATACCACGTTCAGAAAATCTTCATAAACTTGGTCGACCATTTTTTGCACAATTGCCATCTCTTCAGCGGTGGCCGCGCGATGGCTTGAAAATAAATCAGAGTAGCGCGAAGTTTTAACGCCATCGGTTCCCAGATTGATTTTCTTGGCTAATTCTTGATAATTAAAATGCAGTCCAAAGACACCGATAGACCCCGTGATCGTGGCAGGATTCGCAATAATTCTATTTCCCCTCGCGGCGATGTAGTAGCCTCCGCTGGCGGCCACATCACCCATCGATACTACCACAGGAATACCACTCTGCTTAAGCAAGCCCACTTCGCGGGCGACGATATCACTCGCAAAGGCTGAGCCACCTGGACTGTTAATTCTCAAAACGACTGCTTTGATGGATTTGTCGCCCCGCAGATTGCGTAAATTTCTCGCGAGTCGATCGCCCCCCACGTTATAATTATCACCCCAGCCATCAACGATTTCACCTTCGGCGTAAATCACCGCAATCTTCCCATCACCCGAAGAAAAATCAACCTTACCGGCATATTTAGTCAGCGAAATTTGTCGGAAGGATTGGCCATGATCATCGGCGGCTGCTCCCAGCGAACAGATTTTAGTCACCAGTTGATCGCGCTGACAAAGTTCATCCACTAGTTTGATTTTTAGAGCCAGATCCGGTGTGAATACCCCGCCAGAATTAGCGATTCGGTTTAGGCTCACGCTCGACAACTTTCTCGACTCACTGACATCGGCCAAAATTTTCTTCCAAGCACCGCCGAGGAGTAACTCAGTTTGCTCGCGGTCGGATTCACCCATTTTATCGCTTAAAAATGGCTCTACTGCAGATTTATATTTACCCACTTTAGTTACTTGTACGCCCACCCCAAGAGATTTTAAGCTTTCCCCAATATACGGGCTGTAGCGCGCGAGTCCTTTAAATTCAACTTCTCCTGCGGGGTGAGCATAAATTTTATCCGCCACACTGGCTAAATAGTACTCTTGCTGTGATCCATTCTCAATCCACGCGATTACAGGTTTTTTCGATTTTTTAAATTCCTTAATCGCTTGGCGTAGTTCGTTCAGTTGGACCAGTCCAGCATCGGTTTCTCCAGCAATGAGTAGGCCTATAATATTTTTATCTTTCGCTGCCTGTTTGACGGCTTCGATGGCCCGTAATAAATCTACCTCCGGAGCTTTTTGACTTTCCAGTAGAATGGATAAACCAGGACTACCGTGCTGTGGGGTGTCGTTGATCAGCATACCGTTACCGATGACCAACATGGTTTTCGCTTTTACGGAAACGCCTGGGGCTTCATGGTTACTCGCGGCACTGATTAACCCGATGATTAAAACAAAAAATAAAAAGCAGGCCAGTGCTCCCGCAATAAACGTACCGAGGACTGAGGCTAAGAGAGCTTTAAAAAATTCTTTCATCAGAGTATTTATAGAAAAGTTAGTCTAAGTGAGTACTTTGGTCGACTGTGCAAGAATCGCCAATCAAATTGACATTATTCCCAGCGTTTCGACTCGATTTTTTCTCTTTTTGGTGAACTCTCTTGGCTATGTCCGACCCGACTCAAGATCCTAGCGCTGGTACTGCCCGTAAGGCCCTGGCGATTAATCTCGATCGCTCGGCTTACGGCGTTTTTGCCGAGATTGGTGCCGGACAAGAAGTCGTTCGACACTTTTTTAAAGCAGGTGGTGCGTCGGGTACAGTCGCTAAAAGTATGTCGGCTTATGACATGCGCGTGAGTGATGCGATTTACGGCCATCCTAAGCGCTATGTTTCTCGTGAACGTCTCGAACAAATGATGAGTCACGAATATGGACTCCTCGTCGATCGCTTGGCCTCCGAGCGCGGAACCACCACCCGCTTCTTTGCTTTTGCTGATACCGTCGCCACCACGCCCCACGACGGCAAAGGGCAGGGGCACTCTTGGATGGGCATGCGTTTTGAGGATGAAGTGGGTGCTGCTCCTAGTGATATTGTTTTGCATCTCCGCCTCTGGGATCGCGATGCTGGCCGCCAGCAAGACGCCCTCGGAGTAGTGGGAGTTAATTTAGTTCACGCCGCTTTAAACTCACATCGAGACCTTAATGTTTTTTTAAATAATTTAGTAGATGACGTGGGCTCGGGTCGTGTGGAAATAGATTTCATTCATTTTAGTGGTCCAGCGTTTAGTAACTTCGATACGCAGTCTGCTTTAATTCAACTCGTTCGACTAGGCCTGACGGACGCCGTATTATTCGACGAGAAAGGCCAGTCGGCCGTGGCCAGCGAGTTTTTCTACAAGAAATCTATTCTCGTCGCCCGTGGAACTTTCCGTCCTATTTCTTTAGTGAATGAGGATATGTTGGCCTGTGCCGAACGTTCCTTAGCGCAGACCAAAGAAAGTGTTTCCATTTTTGAAATGTGCGTGGGGCAAGAAACGACCGACCTAAAAGAAATTCTCGATCGCATTGCCCTCGTCAGCACCTTGGGCCGTCCTCTTTTAATTACCCGCCACCGTGGGTGGTATCGCTTGCCTGCTTACTTCCGTCTGTATACCGACGGAGAAATTACTCTCATCGCGGGTATGAATAACTTAGTGGATTTATTTAACCCACAGCACTACACGCATCTCGAGGGTGGAGTGTTGGAAGCTTGCGGTCGCCTCTTTAAGGAAAACGTGAAGGTGATGGTTTATCCTATGCGCGGCGATCAGTTAAGTCGGCTGGTCGAAGATCCTGTCGCCTGTCAGGTTTGTTTCCCGGAAACTTATCAAATCGAAGTCGACTCCGTGGTGACAGCGGCAGATGTCCAGGTGCGTCCCGCGGTGGCTGGATTATTTGAGCACTTAAGAACGAATGGATTTTTAGTGCCCCTTACCGGCGCGAGTCCACAGGCTTTGGCTTGTCAGCCTCGAACCTTGGCCGAACGGATAGCGGCCGGAGTTGCCGGCTGGGAAAGAGAAGTGCCCGCCCCCGTTGCTAAAGAAATTACCCGCCGAAAACTTTGGAGTAAGTAATCACTGACTTCATTTAGGTGTTCTTGGGTTTGCAGGTTTGGATTTTCGACTTTATGTAGGACTGGTTAATGAGCTCCACCTCCACGTCTCTTCCTTCCGGTGCCGATACAGAATTAGCTCTGTCGGTGGAACGTGCTTACCGCGAAGTGATCGTACTCGATCGCCTAGGGGCAATTTGGTCGGTGATCCTTGCCAAGTGTCTCTTAGCTCAATGGGCGATAAATGAATTTTCTATTCCGATCAGCGGGCTGCGTTATATTTGGTTGCTCACCCTCTCGATGGCCGTGGTTGCCACAGGGCTTTACCTACGTGCTCATCAGTCCAAAATAAATTTTCTGCCCAATCAACGACGTGTCGGAACCGCCATTTTTGTAGGCATCCTAGTTTCACTGGGTTTTATTCTTTACGCGCACTTTGCCTTAAAACTTTTCTCAGCCATTACCGCAGCAGCGCTAACCTGTATGATGTTCGGAACGTGGTCCCTCGCACGGGCCGCTCTGCGTAATGCCTATCCTCCTTTGGTGGGTGCGTTGATTTGGTGGATTCTGGCTGGCTACGCTTTAATCAGTAAAGACAGCACTGCGTTGCTCTGGATTGGACTAGGCATGCTCTTTGCGCAAGCCTTGCCCAGTTTTGCATTGGCTCGTCGCACTGAGCAAACGCTTCGCGTCTAATTATTCGAGGTCAGCTTTTTTCGCGTTTAAGCCGTTTAACATTAAAGTTAAGAATCGCTTCATGGCCGGAGTCATCACGCGTCCTTTGCGATGCAAAATCGCTAACGGCCGAGAAACATGCCGGTCACGTAATTTTAACTTAACCAGCGTGCCTTGCTCGATTTCCTGACGGATGGTGCCCTCGGGAACCAAGGCGACCCCCGCATCGACTTCCACGGCACGCTTTAAGGTTTCGATATTATCAAACTCCATGGAAGGTTCCAGTTCGATGCGTTGTTCTCGGAAGAATTGATCGAGCGCTTTACGCGTAGGAATATCTTGGTCAAAGCCGATGAAGCGACAGCCCTGTAGGTCGGCTAATTCAATTTCTTTTTTCCCCGCTAACTTATGTTTAGGCGAACAGATGGCGACCAACTGATCTTCCATGAAAGGAATGATTTCTACTTGGCGATATTTTTGAGGGAAGGCGACGAGGCCAAAATCTGCCGTGCTAGAAAAAACATCCTCATAGACTAAATTCGATCGGCGATATTCGATACGTACATTCACATGAGGAAATTCCTGCATGAAACGTTTTACATAAGGAGGTAGCTCGTGCAGGCCAATGGATACAATCGTCGAAACATGCACCGTGCCACTCACCACTTTACGCATTTCTTGCATCTCGCTCGAAACCTGTTCGTAGCGATTTAAAATATCGCGCGCCGCTTCATAGAGACTACGACCCTCCCGCGTTAAACGAAATTGTTTCTGGCTCCGATCCACAATGAGCACATTAAAATGCTTCTCCATTGAGCGTAGCTGCTGACTCACCGCCGACTGCGTGATATTATTTAACTTGGCCGCCTTGGAGAAACTTTCGTTGTCCACGAGGTCACGGAAAATCTTTAAGTTTTCAATTTGCATGATGCTGGCTTAATCCACTATGATTAATAAATCTAATAGCAGGCCGTTTCAAGTGTAGATTTACTTATCGTGACTAGGTTTAACCTTATTCCCGCAAAGGGGATTGGAGGCGTTGACTCTACGCTTAATCTGCTTCCCATTGTCTCTCGTGGTTACCTACGAACAATTTGCCGCCAATTGTGACGCCGTCCGCCAAAGGATAAAGTCAGCTTGTGACCAGTGTGGCCGGAATCCGTCGGAAGTCAGAATCTTACCAGTCACCAAAACCAACCCGGTTGAAGCAGCTTTGTATGCCTATCGCTACGGCATGCGTTCGGTCAGTGAAAATAAAGTTCAAGAAGGCCAGGAAAAAAAGCCGCTCGCTCCTACAGATTTACGCTGGGAATTTATTGGTCACCTGCAGTCGAACAAAGTTAAGCCTGCTTTAAAAATTTTCGATATTATACAAACGGTCGACTCGGTAGATTTAATTTTGCGCGTGGGTCGGATTGCCGAAGAGCTCAATGTGAAACCCGAAATTTATTTCCAAGTAAACTCCGGTCATGATCCCGCAAAATTCGGATGTGAAATTGAAGAGGCCCCTCTCTTGCTAGAAGCCGCGTTGGGTCAGTCTGCCTTGCGGGTGGTTGGACTCATGGCCGTTCCGCCGATTGAAGGGGGAATGGATTCGGCCAAGCACACCTTTGATAATTTAAGAATTTGTCGGGACGAATTGGAGGATAAATTTAAAGTAAAACTCCCCGAACTTTCGATGGGTATGAGCGGTGACCTGGAAGCCGCGGTGATTGCCGGCTCAACCTGCGTCCGTCTCGGTTCATCTCTTTACGGTCCCCGCACCCAGAAATGATTAGCCGCCTCTCCATTCGTGATTTAGCTCTGATGGATCGGACGTCGCTCGACTTGGGCAAGGGCTTCACGGTGGTGACCGGCGAAACGGGTGCAGGTAAATCAGTCCTCCTCGGCGCATTTTCTTTATTAGCAGGCAATCGCGCCGGTAAAACCATCGTTCGCAAAGACGCCGAAGAATGTGTCGTCGAAGCCGAACTCGAGGTGGGTAATGACAAGCGATTCACCCATGCTCTAGAAGAGATGGACCTGCCTGCCTGCGACGAAGGACTCTTGCTAATCAAAAGAACGGTCCATGTGTCTAAGGCCGGACGTATTACGGTTAACGGTGGAGCGGCGACCTTGGCTCAATTACAAAAGCTAGGTGAACTGTGGATTGATTTTCACGGCCCAGGTGAACCCCAAAAACTCATGCGTACCGATACGCAGTTAGAAATGCTAGATTTGTATGCCGGGGTTGTAGAATCGCTGAATCGTTATCGTGAAGTTTGGAAACGACGCCAAGAAATTCTAAAATCTATCCATGAAATGTCTTCGGCCGAAAAATTATCTGAAGATGAAATCAGTTTTTTGAAGTCACAGATCGAGAAATTAGATTCATTGGATTTAACCGATGAAGCGATTCAGAAGTTAGAACGTGAACACGCTCGTTCCTCTCGGGCACAAGAGCTGTCACAACTGTTAAGCCAAATGGACATAGCGCTCGGTTCAGAAGGTATCGCCCAAGACCTGCCCAAGATTTTGAAAGTTGCCCAATCGATCGCGCGGATTGACGCCGAGGCGGACTCCTTAGCCAAGCGACTAGAGGGCCTAGCTGCTGAGGCCGATGATATCCGTGCCGACTTCGCCCGGCTGGCTCGAGGCCTATCCGCCGATGAGTCGGAAATCGAAAACTTAGACACGAAAATGAATTTATGGTTAGAGTTTCGTCGTAAATACGGCCCTACCGTTGAATCAGTTCGGTTGAAACGTGATAGCTTAAAGAATCGCTTAATGTCACAAGGCGATATCGAGGCTCGCGTAGAGAAACTTAAAGGAGACGCCGCACGTGATGAAAAAGAACTTAAAAAATTAGCCGATATCTTACATGCCACTCGAGCTAAAGCCGCCGAAAAGTTAGCTGCGACCGCCAAGAAAATGTTAGGCTCTCTCGGATTTAAGAAAGCAGATTTAAAAATTGATGTAGCTTCCGCAGAGCTCGGACCGATGGGTGCAGATCGTATT
This sequence comes from Opitutales bacterium, assembly GCA_016463705.1. Lineage (GTDB taxonomy): Bacteria > Verrucomicrobiota > Verrucomicrobiia > Opitutales > UBA953 > UBA953. Next base: position 44,269 of record JAEMQU010000003.1, read on the forward strand.
CAATTTCAGTTTTGTGCCAATGCTGGCCAAGACTTACTACCCCTAGATCAAATCGCTTCGAGTGGTGAAGCGGCTCGTGTGATGCTAGCCCTAAAAACGGTACTCGCGGCCGTTGATAATACTCCCGTCTTAGTTTTTGATGAAGTAGATGCTAACGTGGGTGGAGAAATTGGTGCACAAGTGGGACGTGAACTCGCTGCGTTAGGTAAGAAGCACCAAGTTTTCTGCGTGACTCACTTGCCGCAGGTTGCTGCATTAGGACATGCCCATTTGGTTGTGACCAAGACACAGGACGACCGTTCGACCTCAGTGGTGATTGAGTCAGTTCATACCAAGAGAAAAGACCGTGAACTAGAGATTGCTCGGATGTTGGGGGATCGCACCAGCAAGGTTGGCCTCGCGCATGCTCGTGAGTTGCTGGATGCGGCGGAGTAGTTTACTTTTTGACAAAGCGATCAAGCTTCAGTCGCTGAATCATCCTTAAGCCAATGGCCGCGGCCCAGGGCTTAGGTAGGCGGGCGCTCAACATTCCTAATAATTTATTTTTCCATCCCGTGATGACCTGTGGATAGTTTTTAGCCATCGCCCTCAACGCTTCATCCGCACACTCATCTGCCGTTTGTCCGCCCAGCCCCGTTGAACTAATGAACCCAGCGGCTTTAGAAAAATTGGTTGAAACTGGACCAGGACAAATCGCAACGCTGCGCACTCCGTATTTTTTCATTTCCGCATCGAGCGCGATACTCCAGTGAAGGAGAAATGCTTTGGTCGCCGCATAAGTAGACATCAGCGGGGTAGGCTGATAGCCGGCCAGCGAGGCAACGTTGGCGATTTGCCCTCCCCGTAATTTTAATTTTTCAATGAGGAGTCCGGTTAGATAAACGGGGGCAGAGGTATTAATTTCTAGCATCTTCATCGTGTGCTCTAAATGGGGTGAGGGGAATTCACCGTAGGCCCCCACTCCACTATTATTAATTAATAGAATAGTACCCTGTGCAGGCATTAGTTTTTGTAATTCAGCGACAACTGATTTGATTTCAATGGGTTGAGATAAATCGCAGGTAAGATGAGTAAAGTTCAGAGCATTCGAAACATCTTGGGGAGGGGTACGAGATAGGTTGAACACGGCGGCGGAGGTGCTAGACTTTTCTATACGCGAAAGGAGTGCGCGTCCGATACCCGAAGAAGATCCTGTGATGATGATACATGAAAATGCTTTCAAAAAGTTATCTATGGATTTTTTAGAAGACATGGTGCGTAGCTTTTCGTTTATCCAAACCCCAATAAATAAATGAGCAACACAGCAATCGTCATCTCGGGTGTTCATCTAGAACTTACCGAGGCCCTGAAAGAAACCGTGCGTACTAAAGTTAAAAAACTTTTACGTCACAATGACCGTATCGTTAAAATATTCGTAGAATTGGTTTTTAATCACCCCCGCAACCATGCCCGAGAGTTTGGTGCGCAGATTCGTCTAGAACTACCGGGGCCTGATATCGTTGTGCGGGAAGAGTCGGAAAACTTGTATAAGTCGATCGATATCTTGGTCGATAAAGTTGACCGGCAATTACGTCGCCGCCACCGTCTGGAAAAAGAAAAGCGTAATCATCCGGGCTCGACCGACTTGGGGTCGCTCGGCAAAAATTCATAGACTTAAGTTTAGTTCCACTAAAGACCCCTAGTTCATAGCCTAGGGGTTTTTATTTTATACACTTGTTTTCTCGCCCAAGCTAGGGAGTTGGTTCTAGGGTGGGGTTATGCGGATTTATTTCATCGGCATTTGTGGTACCGCCATGGGCAATGCGGCGTTATTAATGCGTGCCCTTGGACATGAAGTCATCGGATCGGACACTGGTATTTACCCACCGATGTCGAACCACCTGAAAAATGCCGGTATCGAAATTCTGGAGGGGTGGAATGCCAATCGTCTAGCTTCGTTAAAAACTGATTTGGTCGTCGTTGGAAATGTCGCTTCGCGCGGTCATCCCGAAGTCGAATACCTCTTACAGTCCTCCCAAAATTATATTTCACTGCCGCAACTCCTTCGCAGTCACTTACTGAATGATCGAAAGAATATCGTGATCGCCGGTACCCACGGAAAAACTACGACGACCTGCTTAGCGGCATTCTTACTTAAGGAGGCTAAGGCTCATCCGGGTTGGTTGGTCGGCGGGGTGCCGCGTGATTTACCCGACAGTGCATTTATCGGCCAAAAGGGTGGGGCCTTTGTGATTGAGGGCGACGAGTACGACTCCGCCTTTTTCGATAAGCGGAGTAAATTCATTCAGTACCTTCCTCATATTTTAGCTATTAATAATATCGAATTCGACCACGCTGATATTTTCCGCGACTTAGAAGATGTCTCACGCACCTTTTCGCACGGCCTCCGTGTAGTGCCTGGCAACGGCGTTATTGTTGCGAACGGTGATGATGCTAATGTCATGAACTTGGTCAATAAAGTGACTTGGGCTCCGGTGGTGAAGGTCGGCGTTGGTGAAAACAACGAAGTTCAAATCAAAAACTTCTCTGAGACATCTCACGGCTCACTATTTTCTATCTTCTGGAAGGGTGCGCTCTGGGCTAACGTAGAATGGTCGTTAACCGGTTTATTTAATGCGCGTAATGCCGCCATCGCCGCAGCCTCCGCCGGTCTATTTTTAAATCCGCAAAACCCTACGCTATTAAAACTCGATTCCCTTAAAAAGTTTAAAGGCGTCATGCGCCGCCAAGAGGTTTTAATCGAGAATAAGAACCTAGTTTGCATTGAGGACTTTGGTCATCACCCCACCGCTATTCATTGTACGCTAGAGTCGCTGCGCAATCGTTATCCATCCTTCGAGTTAGTTGTCTGTTTTGAGCCTCGGAGTAACACCGCGGCTCGCAAGGTCATGCAGGATAGTTTTGGCGAAGCTTTAGCTTTAGCGGACGCTATTTATTTACCGCCCGCCCATCGGGCTGAAAAGTTAGGATCCGACAGTTTCGATAGCACTGGCATGGCCCAAACCTTACAGCAAAAGGGCCGTCAGGCCTGGGCCTGTGAGTCTCCTGAAAGTCTTTTAGCGAAATTGATTTCGGATTGTCGCTCAGCGACTAAGCCGCGACTCGTCATCTTTTTCTCCAATGGTTCGTTTGGCGGAATTATCCAAAAATTTGCTCAGACGTTTAAGCAAAACTGATTAGGTTAGGCCTAAAAGTTTTTTCGCCTGAATTTCATCTTTCGAAATTTGGGCTTTTAAATCATCGAGCGAATCAAATTTTTTCTCTCCGCGAATTCGATAGAGCCATCGAACGCGTACGGTGTCTCCGGCGTGCGGAAGTGTGCCGCTGACTTTTAAGAGGTGAGATTCGAGTAATGGTTTAACCAAATCTTTTTCAACGGTTGGGCGAACTCCCCAGTTGGCTATAGCGGGCTCCGCGATGCCCTCAGCGCCAATACATTCAACGGCATAAACCCCAAAGGCTGGTTGCAATTCAGGATTCCATGCCATGTTTAAAGTCGGATACCCAATCGTCCTTCCGAGTTTCTGGCCTTCAATTAAAACACCTTCGGCTTCGTACGGTCGAAGGAGTAGGCGATTGGCTAATTCAATGTTTCCGTCGATTAGCGCACCGCGAATACGCGAGCTACTCACCGAGTCGCCTTCAAATTCCACGGCCGGACAACTCTGCACCGAAAGCCCGAGCGGTTTGGCGTCGTGCATCAATCGCTCCGCGTTGCCCTGTCGATTTTGTCCGTAGTGAAAATTATTTCCGATATGAATACTCCGCAGATTTTTGAACTGGTGCATCAGCCACGCAGGAAAATCCTGAGCTAAGATCGCGGCGTATTGCGCGTTAAAGGTTTGATGATGGATAAACTGAGCTCCGGCTTCGGTGAGTCGTTCGTCTTTTTGTGCTCGCGTGAAAAGCAGTGGGACTGGTTTGTCGGGACGGAGGATGCGACTAGGATGCGGATCAAAAGTCATCACTCCTACTAAGCCACCATCGCGCCGCGCTTGATCACGTGCCGAATGTAAAACAGTGCGATGACCGAGGTGCACTCCATCGAAGGCACCAATCGCTAAATGGAGGGGAGGGTGTTGACTCATCCTAAGGCAATGCTGGGTACGACTTCATTCACAGGAATCAAACACTCCCGTAATTGTTGCACATTCATCGCGCCTAATTGTTCGAGAGTTTTGCCGCGCTCGATGCTGAGATTTCCGGAATGCGTGCGACGTAACATCGAGAGGTGGGCGCCTGGGCCGAGTTTTTTACCTAGATCGACGGCCAGGGTTCGGATGTAAGTCCCTTTTGTGCATTGTACTTTAAAAGTAAATTTTGGACTCACCCAGCTTTGTAGTTCCAATAGATTGATGCGAATGAAACGAGGCTCGCGTTCGATTTCGATTCCCTTGCGGGCTAATTCATAAAGTTTTTTTCCGCCGACTTTTTTTGCCGAATGCATCGGGGGAGTTTGATACTGATCGCCCAACATCGATTTTAAAGCGTCGGTAATCTGTGCTTCAGTAAGAGGAGGCACGGGTTGAGTTTCGGTTATCTCGCCATCTGCGTCTTGGCTATCAGTCGTTACTCCTAAGGTGGCCTCGCCTAGATATTCTTTTTCCTGAGACATTAAATACTGCGAGGCCTTGGTCGCTTTACCGACCAACATAATCAGTAATCCCGTGGCCATGGGATCGAGCGTGCCCGCATGTCCGACGCGGCGGGTTTGATAGAGGTGACGGATTTTATCTACGACATCGTGTGATGTGATACCTTGTGGTTTATCGACCACTAAAATTCCTTCAGGCTCCAAGAGGGAAGGGTTCATGCGCGCGTTTGTTCGCGGTAGTGGGCGATGATGATATCGAGAATTCGCTGACGATCGTTTTGAAGGGTACAGCCAATCATATTAAAGCCCGCTGCGAGAATGTGTCCGCCCCCGTTGAGCTTTGCGGCCAGTAAATCGAGGCGTAGTTTGGGATCACGTCCGCGTAAACTTCCACGAATACCGTCTTTGCCTTCTTCGAAAAGTACCGCGATGTCGACGCCGACCACTGAGCGCGGAAATTCCACGAGACCTTCTTTATCTTCTTTGGTTGTTCCGGTTGCCGAATAGTCCGCTTGAGTAATTTCACCCGAACAAATTTTTCCATTCTCATGAAAGAGTATGGAATTCAAAAATCGTTTGGTGAGTTCTAATTTTCCACGACTCTCTTGTTCGAAGATGTAAAAATTAGCTTCTTCGGGTTTAGCGCCGCGTTTAATTAATTCGGCGGCAATCTCGAGTACGCCAGCGGTAACACTCGCGTAGCAAAATCTTCCCGTGTCGGTGATGATTCCGAGGTGTAATGATTTTGCCGTCGCTTCATCGCAGTGGAGTCCGTGTTTAAGTGCTCCGTGTGCCAAGACGTGGCAAGTGGCGGCGGCTTCTTTGACTACGATATTAATTTTGGCGTAATCAGGGTTGGAGGAGTGGTGATCGATATTTGCAAGAATCTGATTATTAAACTTAGAGAGTAATTCTGTCCCTATTCTTGTCGCATCGGCACAGTCCACGGCGATGGCTTGGCGCCCGTCAGCCGTATATTGGTCGGCGGTTAAGAACTTAATTCCTTGGGTGTAGGAGGTTAGATTGGTCGGTACTCGATCGCGGTTAACACAGATGGCGTCTACGCCTTCCGCCAGGAGTATGCGACACAGGGCACTCTGAGAGCCAATACAGTCTCCATCGGGCCTCATATGGCCCAATACAGCCACTTTTTGACCCCTCAGGCTGGTAACTAGCTCTTTTAGAGCCGTGCCGGCTAATTGCATGCTTATTGCCATAATTATTAGGAGTATACAAACCACCGACTCGGCCCCGAGGCAAAGGCAAAAGAACGGGTTATTTACAAAATAGGAGGAACGCTTGATGGAAGGTCCAGACTGGGCATACTATCTGCTTAATACTCCACATGGATAAGGATAAAAACCAAAACTTCACTCCCCGCGCCCGCAAGGTCGTGGAACTCGCGCGCAGCGAAGCTCGCCGCTTTAATCATAATTACGTCGGTACCGAACACATCCTTCTTGGTCTCATTAAATTAGGCGAAGGCGTCGCCGTTAATGTTCTTGGTCGGATGGGTCTCGATTTAAAAACGGTCCGCACTGCTGTTGAAAAACAAGTCGGCCCTGGACCCGAAGAAGCGAAAGCTCCTGAAACTATTCCGCTCACACCCCGTGTCCAAAAGGTGATGGCTCATGCGATCGCTGAAGGTCGTACACTGGGTCATGCCTATGTGGGCACTGAACATATTTTATTGGGCCTGCTCAAAGAAGGCGAAGGCGTCGCGGCTCGCGTACTCCAAGCGTTGAATGTTGATTTAGAACGTTGCCGCAAAGAAATTCTCGCAGATATCGAACCTAACGCGTCGGGCGAAGCTGATAAACCTTCCACCCCGGAGAGTATGTCGGATGAGCCAGGGGATGATACTCCGCCGCCCTCGCGCCGTTCCTCCGAAGATAATGCTAATCGTCCAGGTCGCGGAGAGCGTTTGTCTTTATTAAAAACTTTTGGACGCGATCTGACGGAGCTCGCCCGTGCGGGAGATTTAGATCCCGTTATCGGACGCAAAGAAGAAATTCGTCGCGTCGTGCAAATTCTTTGCCGTCGCACGAAGAATAACCCCGTGCTTATTGGTGAAGCTGGTGTGGGTAAAACCGCGATTGTTGAAGGACTCGCTCAAGAAATTGCGTCGGGTATCGTTCCCGAAATTTTACTCGATCGTAAAGTCATTACGCTCGACCTCGCCTTGATGGTCGCAGGCACCAAGTATCGCGGACAGTTTGAAGAACGTATCAAAGGTATCATGGATGAAATCAAGCGTGCGAAAAATATCATCCTCTTTATCGATGAAATGCACACCATCGTCGGCGCGGGTGCGGCCGAAGGTGCCATGGACGCTTCGAATATTTTAAAGCCGGCACTATCGCGCGGTGAAATCCAGTGCGTCGGTGCGACCACCTTGTCTGAATACCGTAAGCACATTGAAAAAGATGCGGCACTCGAACGCCGCTTCCAACCGGTTAAGGTCGACGATCCTTCGCCCGAAGATGCAGTACTTATTTTAAAAGGTATCCGTCACAAATACGAAGAGCACCATAAGTGTGAATATACCGACGCCGCTATTGAAGCCGCCGTCCGTCTTTCGCATCGCTACATCACTGCACGTCACTTGCCCGATAAAGCAATCGATGTGATGGATGAGGCCGGAGCGCGTGCTCGTATTCGCTCACTGAATTTACCGCCCGAACTCGATAAGGCCCAAGCCGATATTGATGCCGTCGTGGTGCAAAAAGAAGAAGCCTCGCGCCAGCAAAAGTTTGAAGAAGCTGCTAATCTCCGCGACACCGAGAAAAAACTGCGCGCCAAACGCGAGAAGATGCTCGAAGAGTGGAAGAAGAAACGCGACGAAAAGAAAATTATCGTGGGTGAAGATGAAATGCTCCACATCGTGGCCGACTGGACGGGCGTTCCGCTTAATCGTATGGAAAGCAAAGAGTCCAAGAAGCTGCTCGAACTCGAAGTCGACTTACAAGGCAGTGTTATCGGACAAGACCGCGCCTGCGAAGTCGTGGCTCGTGCCCTCCGTCGCTCGCGTGCGGATTTAAAAGATCCCCGTCGCCCGATTGGTTCCTTCTTATTCCTCGGTCCAACCGGCGTGGGTAAAACCTTACTCGCTCGCACTCTCGCCGAACGCATGTTCGGTGAAAAAGAAGCGGTCATTCAGATCGATATGTCTGAGTACATGGAAAAGTTTACCGTTTCACGACTCATCGGATCTCCTCCCGGTTACGTCGGACATGATGAAGGTGGACAACTCACCGAACTCGTTCGCCGCAAGCCTTACTCCGTCGTGCTCTTCGATGAAATTGAGAAGGCCCACCCCGATGTGATTCAATTGCTGTTACAGGCGCTCGAAGATGGTCGCTTAACTGACTCGCTCGGCCGCGTAGTCGATTTCCGTAATACGATTATTATTATGACCTCGAACGTCGGGGCTGATGTTTTACAACGCAACAACTCCGTCGGCTTCGATGTCGGCGTCAGCACCACGCGCGATTACGAAAAACTTAAAGATCGCATCATGGAAGAAACTAAGCGCGCCTTTAAGCCAGAGTTCTTAAATCGTCTGACTGACATTGTGATCTTCCAACAGCTCGCGAAGGAGCACATGACGAAGATTGTGGATATCGAAGTCGCGAAAGTCGCCAAACGTCTGCTCGATCTCGGTGTTAAGTTGGTCGTGAATGAAGCAGCTCGTGGCTACCTCGTCGACAATGGCTGGGATGAAAAATATGGGGCTCGCCCGCTTCGTCGCGCCGTCGAGCGTTTATTGGAAGATCCTCTCGCTGAATCTATTTTACGTAATGATTACAATAAAGAAGAACCCGTAGTAGTGAGTGTTGGGGAGAAGGGCTTGGTCTTTACGCAAAAGAAATCAGGCGAAATTTCTGGGACGTAATCCATGCCGGCACGCAACGTCATCGCAGGGCTGATGGGCGCTACCGCCGTCGCCCTGGGGGCGTTTGGTGCTCATGGATTAAAGCTAACCCTCCAACAAATTCCCGATGCCGCAGGTTGGTGGAATACGGCGACGCAGTATTTATTAATCCATGCAATCGCGGTGGGTGCGATAAAATCAACGCGTTCAGCTTATCTATGGCTCAGTGGTTCACTTATTTTTTCTTCAACCCTCTATGCGATGGCATTAGGTGGTCCGAAGTGGTTAGGTGCAATCACGCCCATCGGGGGTACTTTGTTAATTGGCGGTTGGGTGCTACTGATTTTCTTAAAAGAGTCATCACCTGACTAAGCTGAATTTAGGATAAATAAAAAACCCGCAGTTTTTACTGCGGGTTTTTTATTTAGAGAGAATTTTCTACTAATTAGTCTTTCTTCTCTTTCTTCTTCTTCTTCATTTTGTCGTCCGAGCATTCATCATCGTCGTCATCATCATCATCCGATGAACAAGTTTTACAGCAGTGAGAGCATTCGCTTTGGCGGTCTTTTTGCTTACAGCATTTTTTGTAACAGATGCCTTTAAGTACTAAAGCTCCGATGGCGAGGACGGCGAGAATAAGGCCGACGACGATTAAGATTTTTTTGAGCAGGGGATTCATAGTTTATTTTTAGTTAAGCAGGGTACTCCTATTTAAACGCTAGCACGAGAGGTAAGTTTAGACTTTCTTCGATTGCAGGCTAAGGCGAGCGACAAGGCTCCTAAAATCAGACCATACGTCGAGGGTTCGGGTATTTCTGATTGTCCTAAAGCTGAGAGTTCCCAGCCAATGGCGTCCATGACCAGAAGGTCATTTTTAGAAACAACCAATTTTTGACCGTAATCAGCGGTCGGCGCCATCATGCCCAGATTTCCTGTTACGTAAAAGTGTGAGGCTTGTTGTCCGTTGCCGATATTAGCTCCGAGAGACATAGGAATAGCTACGCCGTTGATGTAAGTAAATTTAGATACAGGACCCGCAGAGACATCTGAAATTCCAAGTGCAAAGCTCGATGCGGAATAGCGCATAAAATCCATCGGTAAGTTTAAAAAGTCTACAGCATTACCGCCATAAGTATCAACATCATCGACGATACTTACGAAACCAAGTGCATGACCAATTTCGTGTGCGGCCGTGCCAACGAAATCCATTTGATTATATGCGATGCCATCGGATCGATTGTAATCAAAAGCAAAACCGGTATTAAATTGAATCTGAGCGTCTAAAGCTGCGTTGGTTGCGGACAGTAAACCCAATGCCTTGGCGTTGCCGCCAATGATAGAAATCATCGACTGGGCATCCGTCCAGGTGGCATAGGGATCGGTTCCCGGAGTGTCGTTGGTTTGATTGATTAACCGCGTGTATGAATTGCCAGTGGGTAGGGTGGCGAGAAAAGCTGCGTCGGTTGTGCTCGTCGCTTTTTGTGCGACCGAGGTTCTGAAGTCTGCGTATGAGGCATCATACCACGCGGAGCCCGCTTGCCCGATGATGTTTGATGAAAGACTGACCATACCTACTTTAATATTAACGGTGACGTTGCTGCTAATACGACTTTCCCAAATTTCCGCAGCTTCCGAAAATCCGTTGCGCTGATTGGCGTTTAAGGGCGCAGCGGCATCTTCAATTAAATTAATATATAAAGCTGAAGCCTCTGCACTCAGTAAACACGCACCCACGAGAAAGATTTGTCTGACGGGCTTCACGCTTCCTTATTAACAATATTTTTTAGTGAAATCAACCCCCGGTAGATAAAATTTCAGCCTTCAACTTATTCAAAGGAGGGAATAATACCGTCTTTTTCCAGTTTTAGAAATAATTCGCGACTAAACCAGGCGTCGTTGGCTGCGTATTTAATTTGTTCTTTGGAGAGTTCGCGTTCCCAGTGGCTGGTCTGAATCTTTTTAGACTTCTTCATTTGAAATCCAAGGTAGTGAGCTGCAAGTGCACGTAGACCCGTATTCTCCACCCCTGCTTTTTTGGTGAAGTCTGCAATATCGATAAAACCTGGGGCATCAAAAGGGGCACGCGTTTGCAAGTGGCGGACGTCATCACGAACCGCTACTCCCACCTTGGCTTTGCGTGGGTGACACAAAAGAGGGAAGATCAAGGGAACGCCGCCACACACATCGAGACGAAAAACAAATATTCGATCCTCGCCGGCCAGTTGAAGAACGGAAGGAAGATAGGTGATGCCTCGGGTGTGAGAAGGTCGGGTCTCGGTATCAAAACCTAGCACGCGTTCTTTGTAGAGGAATTGGATCGCCCGTTCGGCGTCTCGTTCGCTCTCAATTAACTCAATCGGCCCATCCCATTGTCTGACCGGTAAAGTCTCGATAAATTCCTTTTCCACGCGATGCCCACCGCGTTGGGCAGGGGGGAGGGCATTTTCTGCATCTTCTGGACTATCGTCGGATTCTTCCACGAGTATTGAAGGAAAGGTCTGTGAGTATCTTGGCAACCCGAGATTGTCGCTAGCGGGAAAATAGCGTTGACCGTGCTAGCGGGCGGAGGTTTGTTTAAGGCTTCAATTAATGGGGCCTTAGCTCAGTTGGTAGAGCGCTTGCATGGCATGCAAGAGGTCGTCGGTTCAAGCCCGATAGGCTCCACCACTTTCCCGGCCGACTTTCTTAACCGAGGGTCGGTCGAGTTTTTTATCGCTGAACGATAAAACAAAAAAAGCCGCAGTGGCTGCGGCTTTTCAGTATACTTAACTTCGCTAGATTACTTAGCAGTTTTGGCGATAAACTTAGGCAGTAAGTATTCCGCACAAGAATCTAAAGAGGCGAGTTGAACGTAATCAGCCTCAGGTACTTCGATGCCATGCTTTTTGCGAAGTTCCATCACGATATCGAGGAAGTCCATCGAATCGAGTGAGAGCTGATCGCGCAGACGCACTTCCGATTTAACCAAAGTTAAATCCTCGTCGGGGGCAATGTCGGCAATGATGTCTAATACGACCTTTTTAATATATTCCTTTGTCATTTGTGTAATGATTGTTTCAACCGTTCCTTACCGTTCACGCAACCCCATATTTCTTAATGATGAGGGCTGAATTGATACCCAACATGCCGAAGGAATTGTTCAAAATAACGTTAATTTGAGGCACTTTTAAGGGTTTATTCACGACTAGGCCAGGAACCGAGCACTCCGGGTCAAGCTCATCAATGTTAATGGTAGGGTGAACCCAGCCGTCATTGAACGACGGAAGGTTACCCGCCAGCTCCAGGGCACCCGCGGCGCCCATGCAGTGACCGATGAAGCTCTTTGTATTATTAATATGAGTATGGGGGCAGTCCTTAAATACTTCTCGGATGGCGATGCATTCTTGGATGTCGCCCATGGCCGTTGCCGTGGCGTGCGTGGAAACGATATCGATGTCGGATGCTTTTAAATGGGCGCGTTGCAATGCCATGCGCATACATTGGGCTTGGCGTTCGGGGTTGGGTAAGACGGCATCGGTAGCGTCGGAATTAATACACCAGCCAGCAATCTCGCCGATGATTTTGGCTCCTCGCGCCAGCGCATCATCGAGTCTTTCGAGAGTGTAAATGGCACCGCCTTCAGAAATCACAATACCGTTTCGGTTTTTATCAAAGGGTCGGGACGCTTTATTGGGATCCGTGTGCGAGCCCAAGGCTCCTTGATTTTTGAATCCGGCAAAAATTCCAAATGTATGAATCGACTCGGAAACGCCGCCGGCAAAGGCGAAATCTACTTCGCCCAATTGAAGCATTTGGGCCGCCTGAATAAGCCCTGCATTGCCTGCGGCACACGCCGCACCAATGGTGTAGTGAGGACCCGTAATGCCCATGTTCATGGTCACTTCCCCCGCTGGATTATTCGCGACCGTGCGCGGGTTGTGATGGTGCGTCCAATATTTGGTGTCGTTACCAAACTGCGAAAGATTATGAATTTCATTTTCGGTTTCGACATTACCATGTTCGGTAATTCCGAGATAAACGCCGACACGCGACTTATCGAAAGTCTCCCAATTGATACCACAGTCGGCCAAAGCTTCCCGTGCACAATAAATAGAAACCGATCCCACGCGGGTGCCGTTGCGAATCTCTTTTCTTTTTTGATATTTAGTAGTGTCGAAATCGCAAACCCCGGCTGGGTGGCGACCCATGTGGCGGACGTCGATTTCGGCGATACGTGATTTGCCAGCTAGGAGATTGGCACGGAATTCCTCAAGGCTGTTACCATTAGGTGCGGTAAGGCCAATTCCAGTGATAACGATGCGGCTCGGGGAGGGCATTGGGCGAACTTCCATCAAGCCATTGACGGGCTTGATGTCAAACCTGCCAATGTCTTCCCCTTGCAAAGTCCGACTTCATTGTTTCTATGGTTATTAGATGTCAAAACCTCTGGAGTGTTCAGTGTGTGGCGTAATTGCTACGGTTCATCTTACCCAAATCATCCAAGGTAAGGTCAGTAAAATCCATTATTGTGAAGCCTGCGCCAACAAGGGCGGAGCAGGTGACCCTGCTTTCTTTGAACTACAAAAGTTAGCTCAAGCCACCACCCTAAAACCAGCAATCGTCTGCCCAGTCTGTAAATTTACCGATATCGATTTTCGCCGCTTGGGCCGCCTAGGTTGTCCTTCCTGTTGGGATGTTTTTGCCGCCCCCTTGGATCAATTACTGAATTCGGTACAACACGACTCGCAACACATGGGTCGCGTTCCCGTCGGCGAACTTTCCTTTAATCAAATTCGTAAACAAATCTCGACCGCCTTGGCGGAGATGAATCACGCAATAAAATCAGAGAACTACGAAAAGGCAGCACAGTTGCGCGACGAAATCGCAAAATTAAAAACCCAAATTCCTACCGAATAAATTTATGTCTGTTGAAGATATTTTATCTGCTGAAAACGAATTAACTCACCTCTTGGGCGCCCAACAGGCGGTGGTTTTGAGTACCCGTGTCCGCCTCGCTCGCAATTTACAAAATTATCCTTTTCCGGGATGGGCTAAAGAAGCTCAACGCAAAGAAATTGCAGATAAATGTATTAAAGCTTTAACGCAGTTATCCCGATTTAAGAAAGCGCATATTTTTAAAATGAGCGAACTGACTGACTTGGAACGCACCGTTTTAGTCGAGCGCCACTTGGTCTCGAAAGAACTCATTACCGGAAAAAGTGGAGCCGCCGTCATTAGTCGCGACCAAACTTGCTCAGTGATGGTGAACGAAGAAGACCATCTCCGGATCCAGGTCGTGAAAGCGGGTTGGCATTTACGCAGCACTTGGAATATCGCGGAGCAGCTAGACGACGCTTTAGGCTCCTCGTTAGAAATCGCTTTCTCCGATAAACTCGGCTTCTTAACCGCTTGTCCGACCAACGTGGGCACGGGTTTAAGAGTCTCCGCGATGGTACACTTACCCGGACTGTGCTTAGCGGGACACATCGAAAAAGTTTCTCGAGCGCTGGGGCAAGATGGCCTTGCCGTTCGCGGCTGGCTGGGCGAAGGCACCGAAGCGCTCGGAAATATCTTCCAAATTTCTAATCAGCAAACGCTCGGACTTTCCGAAGAGGTGATTATGAAACATCTTGGCAACTGGATTAAAAATCTAGTCGAACAAGAATGGAACGCTCGCCGAAAATTAGCCGAAGAAGAGGGCCCACGTTTTACCGATCGCCTGGCGCGTTCCTTAGCCGTTTTACGCTCCGCCCATTTACTCACCAGTGTTGAATCGATGAATATGCTTTCGCATTTACGCATGGCGTGTGATTTGGGATATTTGCCCGAAACGAGCCGACACCTCATTGATCGTCTCATCATTGAGGGCCAACCGGCTCACATCCAGGCTCGTCATGGGAAAGACCTCGATAGCGATGGACGTGATCGTTCGCGCGCCATTGCGGTCCGCGAAGCCTTGGCTGGTTTGCCTGAGATTACTGAGCCTTCCGCTTAAGCGTCTTTATTTTTCTTAAGGTCTTCGCGCGATAGATCATCGAGCATCGCCTGAACACGGGCTACTCCGCCGGTCACATCATCCTCCGCGAAGGATAGATCAGGCATGCTTTTCATTTGTAAAATTCCACCGACAGTGGCGCGGAGTTCCCGACGAATTCTTTTAAAAAGATTTCGTGCTGCTTTTTTCTCCGGCACTCCACCCGAGACCGCATAACCTACGTAAACTTGACGAAGATCGGGCGATACCCGTGCTCGTGTAATCGTAATTAAAGAAGCTTCGCTCCCCCAGTTTTGTCGCAGAGCGACAGAAACTTCCCGCTGCACTAATTCAGCGACACGGAGTTGGCGTTGCGACATAGCTTAAAGAGAAGGGCGAACAGAAAGAATTTCGACTGCTTCGATTACGTCACCAGGCAGGTATTCATCATAGCCGCCCAATTTAATACCACATTCGAAGCCGGCCTTAACTTCAGAGGCATCGTCCTTGAATCGACGGAGAGTTTCCACAGGGCCTTGGTGGATGACTTGACCTTTACGTAATAAGCGAGCCTTGGCGGCGCGTTTGATTAAGCCTTCGGTCACCATACAACCAGCCACTTTGTGTTCTTTCCCTTGTGGGAAAACTGCCCGAACTTCAGCTGCCCCTAATTTATTTTCACGTAATTCAGGATCCAGTAATTCAGACATCGCTTCCTTAACTAGAGTGATGAGTTCGTAAATAATATCGTGAGAGAGCATCCGAACTCCCGTGCGTTTAAGCATCGGTTGAACGCCGTTTTCTAGTTTAGTATCAAAGCCTACAATAATGGATTTAGCGGCTTCAGCGAGTTGCACGTCACTCTGGGTGATTGGTCCAACCGAACCGCCCACGATTTCTAGGCGAACTTTGGTGGACTTGATATCTTCCAAGCATCCTTGGAGTGCTTCGAGGGTTCCATTCACATCTGCTTTGAGCAGAACTCGTAAAATCTTTTCTTTATCTTTTTCTAAAGCGGCCATCAGACGATCGAGGTCCGACATTCCTGGACGAGCCGGGGTAGCAGGCCTGCTCGCAATATTTTCGCTGAGTTTGCGGGCGGCTTGCGCGGCTTCATCGGCGAGCTCACGTGCCTCGCGGTCATTTTTCACCGTGCGGAATTTAGTTCCTGGTGCAGGTACTGCGTCCCATCCTAAAACGAGGGCAGGGGTTCCGGGAGGCGCGTTATTTAAGCGCTGACCTTGGTCATCCATTAAAGCGCGAACCTTACACCAAGTTTCTCCGCAGACGAAGGTGTCACCTGGTTTCAAAGTTCCTTTTTGAACGATGACGGTAGCGGTAGGTCCGCGACCCGTCTCCATTTGCGATTCAACGATTACGCCTTGCGCCGCACATTTCGGATTTGCTTTGAGATCGAGAACTTCAGCTTGCAGTAAAATGGATTCAATGAGTTCGTTCATCCCCGTTCCTTTAAGTGCGGAAACGGCATTGGTAATGGTTTCACCACCCCAATCTTCGGGAGTGATGTTGCGTTGTTGCATCTGTTGTTTGACGCGGTCGATGTTCGCACCTTTCGCGTCTACTTTATTAATCGCACAAACCACCGCAGTTGCATGTTTTTGCGCAAATTTTAAAGCTTCTTCCGTTTGCGGCATGAATCCGTCATCCGCGGCAACGACGAGCACGGCAACGTCGGTCACACTGGCTCCACGTTCGCGCATCTTCGCAAATGCTGCGTGGCCCGGGGTATCTAAGAAAGTGACCGAGCGACCTTTATATTCAGGTTTCTCGCCAAGATATTTTACGGTGTATGCACCGATGTGTTGAGTAATGCCGCCTGCTTCACCCGACACCACATTGGTTTTTCTAAAATAATCTAAAAGAGTAGTTTTACCATGGTCAACGTGACCAAGTACACACACCACGGGCGGACGGAAAACCATCGCCGCTGGATCGTCATCGGTATTCTTAACTTCTTTTTTAACTGGCTGAGCGCCTTCGCCGCGGTGACGAATTTCTAAAATGAATCCGTGTTTCTCGGCGACTTTTTTGGCGTCCGTTTCGTCAACCACCGAAGTGAGGCTCACTACTTTACCTAATTCCATCAACGAGCCGATGACCTGGAACGGTTTTAAATTTAAAGCGATGGCGAAGTCGCGAACGACAATCGGTGGACGAACGGTTACGTTACCCTTACTGCCAGGAGCAACTTGTGCCGCTGTCGATGTCGGACGTGAAACGACCGGCGTGATCGGCGGGCGCTGAAGAGGAGGAACCGGAGCTGGACGATTAGGTTCAGCGCTCGGGGTGGCTGCCACGATTTTAACTGGTGGTAAATCGTTCCGGGGAGCAAATGTGCGCGGGGGCAACGGTGGAGGGGTGGTCGATCTTAACGGCGGAACAATTTTGGGCGGAGTCGATGATGCCGCTGGTGGCGGAGTTACTTTTGCCGCCGGTGGAGTTACTGGCTTCGGAACTTCAACTTTAACTACGGGTGTAGGTTGAGGAACTACTATAGGGGCAATGGGTTCAACGACTGCTTTAGGTTTTTCCTCTTCCGCTTTTTTAGGAATCTTACTGAGGACAAATTCTAATAAATCTTCACGACACAGTTTAGGAAGATTACTCGACGCGCTCGGCTTTTTACCGTTTGAATAAATGTAATCTTTGTAATCGGGCCGTACCGCGATAAAATCTTCCGTTAGCTGGAGTAAGAGTTTAACCTCGATCCCTAATTCTTTGGCAACTTCACTAAAACGCTGAGTCGTTGCTGCTCGCTTGGATTCAGGTTTTTTCTTCTCGGTCATAAGCTAACTAGGTGAAATCGGTTTAAAGAAATCTTTAAATATTAGTTGGAAGCTTTAGTTTTGGTGACTGCATCCAGAACGAGTTTGATTTCGTCAGGAGTTAAATCAGTGCCCGCAAAGTCTTCCGCAGTGACGCCTTCGAACGCGCCCACGCTCTCGATACCGAGTCCGATGAACTTAGCCACGAGCTCAGGAGAGAGTTGGAGTTGGGCAGCTAAACGCAGAGCTTTATCGCCGAGTTGTGCTTCGACGCTTTCAGCAACGTGGAGCGACTTGGTGATGTCTAACCGCCAGCCCATTAATTTAGAGGTGAGGCGGGCGTTGCGACCTTTGCTGCCGATGGCGATACGCATATCATCTTCATTCACTTCGAAGTGGATGAGTTTATTGCGTTCATCAATATGGACGTTTCTTGGTTTCGCTGGGCGAATCGCTTCTTCCAGTAATTGTAAGGGAGCTGCATGCCAGCGGATGATATCAATTTTCTCACCGTTAAGTTCTTTAACGATATTCCGAACGCGGGCTCCACGAGCACCGACGCAAGCGCCGACCGGATCCACTTTAGGATCAGTCGAATCGACAGCAATTTTTGTACGGTAACCAGGATCGCGTGCCATGGCCGCAATTTTCACGGTTTTGTCAGCAATTTCGGCGACTTCTAATTCAAGTAAGCGACGTACGAAATTAGGATCCGCACGGGAAAGAATAAATTCGCGACCACGTTGGGTGTCTTCGCGGATTTCTTTTAAGAGGCAGCGAATACGATCACCGGTTCGGAATTCTTCACCCTGACAGCGTTCTGCGCGAGTGAGCACCGCTTCTGCAGAACTTAATTCAACAATGACGTTACCACGTTCAGTGCGACGGACTACGCCCGTAACAATGTCACCGACTTTATCTTTATACTCTTTGAAGACTTGGTCTTTTTCGATTTTACGGAATTTTTGATTTAATAATTGTTGAGTGGTCTTAGCGGCAATGCGTCCGAGTTCGGAAACATCGATTGGCCTGCGCACTTCGTCGCCCACGCGAGCGTAGACGTCGAGGGTGATAGCCATGACCGGATTCATCTCACGGAGAGGGTCAGAAACGGCGTCCGTAACCATAAAGACGGCGTAAGCGTCGAGCTTGCCGGTGTCAGGATTGGCCACGACCTCGATTTTTTGACCAGCAAGGTTGGATTTCTCGACGGAAGCCTTGATCGCCTCGGTGATGAACTCGCAGGCTTCACTCTTGGGGATGTGCTTCTCTTTTTCGAGGTATTGGAGATAAGGTTTGATATCTACGCTCATGGATGTGGTGGTGTGTTGGAAATTTTAGGGACAAAAAAAGCGGGCCCGAATGGACCCACCTCAATGAAAGGTGACTGTCCTATGTTTATTATAAAGAGGTCACCCCGTGTCAAGCGATGTTAAATCGGCCTTTTTAGCAAGTTTTGAGGGTTGGAATGGACTAGTTCCGCTTGCTCCAACGTTCACTTGGGTTGAACTTATCTGTCTATGGCAGACGAAAAAGTAATTTTCACAATGACGGGTGTGACCAAGCATTTTGAGAAGAAACCAGTCTTTCGTGATATTTCACTTTCCTACTTTTGGGGAGCGAAGATTGGTGTGCTGGGTTTAAACGGCTCAGGTAAATCAACCTTACTAAAAATCATGGCCGGTGAGGATAAGGAATTTGACGGAGAAATTAATCGAGTGCCCGGATACACCGTCGGCTATCTCGCGCAAGAGCCACGCCTCGCGGAAGAAAAAACCGTCGCCGAAAATGTTAAAGAAGCCGTGCTGGAGATGAAAGGTTTACTCGAAGAATACGATGATACTTTTGTTAAGGTGTCGGAAACCGATGATGCCCAGGAGCAGGAAAAAATTCTCGCCCGCCAAGCGGAGATTCAAGCAATCCTCGATACGCGCGGTGGCTGGGATCTCGACGCTCGAATTGAGATGGCGATGGAGGCCCTTCGCTGTCCCCCTGCCGAAGCCGTCGTCTCCAGTTTGTCGGGCGGTGAAAAGCGACGCGTCGCCCTGTGTCGTTTATTATTAATGGAACCTGATGTTTTGTTGCTCGATGAACCGACTAATCACCTCGATGCCGACACGGTTGCCTGGCTCGAGCGCCATTTAAAAAATTATAAAGGCACGGTGATTGCGATTACTCACGATCGATACTTTTTAGATAATGTGGCAGGCTGGATTTTGGAATTGGATCGTGGACGTGGCGTACCGTGGAAGGGGAATTATTCATCCTGGCTTGAACAAAAACGTATTCGTCTCGCCACTGAAGAAAAAACATCGAGTGCTCGTCAGCGAACCATGGAGAGAGAAAGAGAGTGGGCGGGTTCATCACCCAAAGCCCGCGTGGCTAAAAACAAAGCACGCTTGCGATCTTACGAGCAGATGCTCACGCAAGACCAAGTGCAGATTGAAAAGAATGCCGAAATCTGGATTCCTCCTGGTCCGCGTTTAGGCGGAGCCGTCATTGATGCAAAGGGTTTAATGAAATCCTACGGCGATCGAATTTTATTTGAAGATTTGAACTTCACTTTGCCCGCGGGTGGCATTGTTGGAATTATCGGACCCAATGGCGTGGGCAAAACAACCCTCTTTCGTTTAATCACCGGCCAAGAAAAACCGGACCGCGGTACCATTACGGTGGGCGATACGGTTAAGCTAGCCCTCGTCGACCAAACGCGCGACGCGTTGCCCGCTGATAAGCCTGTCTGGGAAGCTATTTCTGATGGACAAGAAATGGTACACCTCGGAAAAATTTTAGTTCCGGCTCGCGCTTACGCCGCTCGTTTTGGTTTTACCGGCGATGTTCAACAAAGAAAAGTCGGCTTAATGTCTGGTGGTGAACGTAATCGTATTCACCTAGCTCGCTTAATTAAATCGGGGGCGAATGTGATTTTACTGGATGAACCGACGAATGATTTAGACGTCAATACCATCCGAGCCCTCGAAGATGCCCTCGAAGGTTTCGCCGGATGTGTCGTGGTTATTTCGCACGATCGCTGGTTCCTGGATCGGGTGGCCACCCACATTTTAGCCTTTGAAGACGATGGAAAAGTCGTTTGGCACGAAGGCAATTACGGCGATTACTTAGAAGATCGTCGCCGCCGTTTGGGCGTAGATTCGGACACCCCGCGTCGCCCGAAATACCGTCGTCTTACCCGCTAGTGCGTTCAGATTTCGCTAGTCTTAACTGCCAGTTTTCTACCTGCGAAAAGAGACTCACTAAATGTTCATCATTCATTCTCCAACTCCAGTTGCCTTGGGCGTGCCCTGGAGTATTGAATCGGCTTTCGCTATCTAACTCTAATAAATCTTGAGCAGGGATGATGGCACAAATGGCGTCAGAATCTAAGGCAATGGTAATGAGTGTCGAAAGGGGATTCGCGGAATTTTCGATATAGGGATTTAAATGGGCGCGTTCGTTCTCGGAACAATTTTCTAACCATCCTTTGAGCGTATCATTATCATGGGTGCCGGTGTAAACCACGCGGTCGGTGGTAATGTTTTCAGGGTGATGAGGATTTCCTTCAATCTCACTAAAACCGAATTGAATGACCGACATACCAGGGAGTTTTGATTTTTGACGAAGAATTTCAACCCCGGGCGATAGCAATCCAAGATCTTCTGCGACTAGTGGTAAATCGCCCAGTGCTTTGATAAAATCGATATCCGGCCCTGCACACCATTGTCCGCTGCGTGCATTTTTCGCCTGCGCTGGCACGCGCCAATAATCGTGTATCCCTCGAAAATGATCAATTCTTACGGCCTCAAATAAATTGAGATCGTGATGGACTCTAGTCCGCCACCATTGAAATCCATCAGCCGCATGACGTGCCCAATCGTAGAGTGGATTGCCCCAAAGTTGCCCATCCTCCGAAAAATAATCCGGCGGCACGCCCGCCACAAATGCTGGTTTTCCTTCCGCGTTTAACTGGAAGAGTTCGGGATGAGCCCACCGATCGCAGCCGTCATCTGAAACATAAATCGGCTCATCGCCGAATAATTTTACACCGTGCTTAGTGGCGTACTTTTTAAGTTCACTCCACTGCTCCGAGAAAATAAATTGGAGCACGGCGGCGCCTTGCGCTAACGACGAATCAATCTCCTTAATTTTCCAGTGCTCGGGACTGGTAAAAAGATTTTGTTCGCGGAGTGCTGAAAAATTACACCAATCAGCTAACCAGTGATGCTCCCGCTGACAGAATGAAATGAATACGTGATTATTTTGATAAAGTTTTACTCCGCGCTCTGCCGCCAGTGCGAGTAACGGACGTAGTTGTTCCCAGAGTCTGCCATAGTTGACCTTAGTTTCATCTCCGCGTTGCAGAGTTTTAACTTCTAAGTCGGTCAGTAGTCCTCTTTTTCTTAAATCCGTTAAGTCTAATAAATAAGGGTTTCCGGCGAATACCGAGAGGGCTTGATAGGGCGAATCGCCATACCCCGTGGGGCCCAGTGGACAAATCTGCCACCAGGTAAAGCCCGCCTGCGACAGAAAATCGATAAAGTGTCTCGCTTCTGCACCCAAGGAGCCGACGGGTCCTGAGCCGGGTAGGGCGGTGAGATGAAGAAGCACACCAGCTGCTCGCTCCGGAAAAGCACGGCAGCGATAGGCTGAAGAGTCTTCCGTCATTTTACCTCAACGTGATTTTTAGCCCGTAGTTCTTTTAGCCATTCATCGACCGCCACCTTCATTGCTTCGGCCCGAACCCGATTTTCAATCGTATCACGAACTAACGCATCATCTAAAGTGTCAGGGCCTGCTGGTTTATAGCCTTCACGTTTTAAAATGAACCAAACGGATTTTCCACCTGGTAAATCAAACTGTAAACAGCCGGAAATTTCACCGTCTTTCAGTTTCTTTAATTCCGTGACGACGCGTTCATTTAATTCGTCGAGCGATTTCCAGCCTACGTTTCCGCCTTTGCTCGCATAGTCGTCTTCGCTCACTAATTCCGCAATCTCGGTGAAGGTACTCGGGGCCGCTTTGGTGCGTGCGCTGATTTTATACTGGGCCAAAGTTGGCCCGATTTTGCTGGGGTCACTCAACGCCACCGCCCAAGCCTCGGCGCGATTTTTCGCTTCGGTTGCACTTTCGGCCGCCCCTTGATTGATTGTGATTTGGCGAAAATTAATAACTTCTTTATGAGTAAACTCCGCTTGGTGTTTATTGAAATATTCTAAAATGCTCCCAGGTCCCACGTTCATTGCACTGCGACGAATCTGCCCAATCATGTATTCAAAAGTGATGCGGTCTTCGATTTGCTTGCGGTAACTTAAGGGGGTGAGGCCCTGCGTGCGTAATGCGGCCACGAATCGATTGCGATCGCCCCCGAAGTCTCGGCGGACGGTGTCTTCGATGTCTGCATCGACATAGCTCGCGGGAATTTTCCCCATATTATTTTTGAAATCAGCAATCACTAACTGACGATCAGCAATCTGGTTTAAGATTTCGTCAGCGAGATCATCAATCGCCTTATTGAAATCATTATCATTTCCAGTCTTGCTTCTAATTTCTTTGAGGAACGGGGTGATTTGTTGGCGAATTTCTGAAAGGGTTACGGGCTGTCCGTCCGCACTCGCCGCAATTCTTTCCGTGTTCATTTCGGTCCAACGCTGGGCGGCAATTTCTTCTAAGCTTTTTTCTTTAACCGGAGGAGTCGGTGCCGCGGCAGGACTATTTTCGGCAGCGCCAAGGTTTACCCAAAAAACTGAGAGCAGAAAAAAGAGTGGTGAAATTTTCATGAACTAGGAGGTGAGGAGAGTCGCGAGAGGAAACTGCGAATTTCTGTGAGTTTCCGTAGGGGCTCCCTTGCGGTCAAGCGGGGAAAGCGATTTCCAATTAAGATCAGTTCGCTTTTTCCGCCCAGAACCACTTGTTTGCAACGCAGAGTAGCGTCTTCCGTCGTAATCGACGTCACCCCTTTGATTTCGGCTAAGCAACGGATCTCGGTAATCTTAAGCAAGGCATCTGCCTCCGGGGGCAGACGCCCATAACGATCAAGGAGCTGCGCTCGGATCTCTTTTAATTCATCGAGATGATTGGCGAGGGCAATTTTCCGAAAGGCTTCAATTCTCAGGCGCGTCTCGGGTATCCATGCCCCAGGCAGAGTCGCCGTGAGAATGCCACTCTCGTCCGAGTTTCCGTAGTTCTCGTTCTGAATGACATCAGCATGAGAAATAAAATCACAATTAATTTCACAGCGCTCCGCCCAGCCAACTTTCTCGCCCTTAATTTTAGCGACACTCCGGCGGAGCAATTGACAATAGAGTTCAAAGCCGACCAGGGCGATGTGTCCGCTTTGTTCAGCCCCTAAAATATTTCCGGCACCGCGTAACTCCAGGTCGCGCATGGCAATTCGAAAGCCCGCTCCGAGTTGATTGTATTGGCGGATGGCCGAAAGTCGGCGTCGGGCACTTTCCACTAATTCGGAATGTCGGTGTAAAAACAAATAAGCATAAGCTTGTCGATTGAATCGACCAATCCGCCCGCGCAGTTGATAAAGTTGAGCTAGCCCAAAGCGATCAGCCCCTTCGATGATGAGCGTGTTGCAGTTAGGAATATCTAATCCGGTTTCAATAATGGTGGTGCAAACGAGGACATCGAATTCACCGGCGACGAAGGCCGCCATGGTTTCCTCCAGTTGCCCGGCGCCCATTTGGCCGTGCCCGACAATGATTCTCGCTTTTGGAATCAACGCTTTTAGTCGCTCGGCTACTGCCTGAATGGTCTCTACTCGATTATGGAGATAGAAGACCTGTCCGCCTCGACTGAGCTCCGCCTGGACGGCATCGCGGATGGTTTTTTCATCGTAACTTTTTACGAGAGTTCGAATCGGTAAACGTTCACGCGGAGGTGTTTCAATGACGCTCAAATCTCGCGCTCCGAGCAGCGCTAAATAAAGGGTTCGCGGAATCGGAGTCGCACTCATGGCGAGCACATCGACTTCGGTGCGCAGTCTTTTCAGTTTTTCTTTATGAACAACCCCGAAGCGATGCTCTTCATCAATAATCACCAATCCTAATTTCGAAAAATTTGTGCCATCAGAGAGAAGGGCGTGAGTACCAACGACGATATCGACCAGCCCTAAACTCGCCCGCTCGCGAACCTGAGCTTTTTGTTTAGCAGTTCTAAATCCACTGAGAAGTTCGACGCTCACTGGCCAACGACTCAAACGTTCACGAAATGTTTCGTAGTGTTGTTGTGCTAATACGGTAGTCGGTGCGAGGATGGCTACTTGTCGTCCACCCACCACGCATTTAAAGGTGGCACGCAAGGCGACTTCAGTTTTTCCAAAGCCCACATCCCCACTGATTAATCGATCCATCGGGGTGGATCTCTCCATGTCGGCCTTAGTTTCCTTAATGGCTTTAGACTGATCAGGCGTTTCTTGGTGGGGGAAAGAACGTTCAAATTCACCCATCCAAGAATTCTCATCATCCCGCGGGTGAACAATGCCTGGCTTAGTTGACCGTTCCGCTTGGAGGGCTAAAAGTTGTGCGGCTAAATCTGCGGTAGCTTTTTCTACTGCTTTGCGGGAACGTTCCCAACTGCCGCCACCTAATTTCGAAAGTTTGGGTGCGGCATTACCCATGCCTACATAGCGCGAGATTAAATGCGACTCACGGAGCGGAAGGTGGAGTTGCGCTTTGTTTGCAAATTCCAGCGAAATATAATCTTCAATGCGTCCCCGATTTTCGAAAGGTTTAATTCCACGAAATAAACAAATACCTTGAGTCGCGTGAACGAGGGCATCGCCGTTGACGATTTCACCAAAATCTAAAGCTCGACCGACTGCTGCTTGAATGGCGGTTCGTCTTCGTGGAAGACTAGCGAGTGGGCGTTTTTTTCGACCGAAGAGTTCTCGTTCAGTTAATAAAACCAATCCTTTACTCAAGACTCCAGCGAGCGAGCCAGACTTGATGATAACTCCTCCGCTGAAACGCGCGGATAAAATTTGTGGTTTAAATTTAGGTAAGTCTAAAGATTTTACATCGGCTTCAATACGTTCGGTGGAGCCCTGAGTGTCTCCGCTTAAAAGACAAATCTGACCTTCGCGTGTTAGGCTACTCACCTGCTTTAATAACTCGCTCCGTGTTTGAGTGGAATCTTGTGACTTACCAATGAAAAGTGATTCAGCCGGTGCACATTCGATATTATGAGCTTCCCAGCCCGATTCAACTTCATCGGTTTCTTCTAACGCTAAGAGCGTGGGTGAACTCTCAACTAATGGTGCGCAGATGAGGTCAGAAAAAACCTGATTGATTCCGATGACTAAACTTTGAGCAGGCAGGTGGGTAAAAAACGGCGAGTCGAATGGTGTGGAACTATCCTCGCGCGGTGCACAAATCACGACGCTGTTAATCTCGCCCTCGCTTTTCTGAGTCGACGGATCGAAGGGGCGGAGTGATTCCACGGTGTCACCAAATAAATCAATCCGCACAGGCATTTGTCCGTTGATCGGGTAGACATCGAGAATGCCGCCACGCAGGGCGTATTCGCCAGGCTGCTCACAAAGCGATTCGTGGGCGTAACCAAAATGGACTGAAAGTTTTTCGGCAACATCGCGAAGTGAAATGCGCTCACCCTTTCGAATAATTAATTCCTTTTTATCGGATTCAGCGGCCGATGGTGCTAACCGTGTGATAGCTCCTGGCGTACACGCAATGAATAGAGGATTTTCGGGAGTATGATTTCCGTGACGAATGGCGGTCAGGACGCCTAACAAATCGCAATCGGCTTCAAATACCGGAACTACGGCATCCGACTCCGTTAATGTCTTAGCGGTTGCTTTTATGCCTTTTAGAATTTGCAGCAGTTGGGTAGTTTCTTCGACTAAGGTTTCCGCCGCGCCTAAATTAGAAGCGAGAAATACCACGACAGAGTGATTGGCACATTCAGAAAAGGCACAAGCCGGCCAAGCGTACGAAGGTACGCCAGTAAAGGCTCGGCGTGATGCCACTTTCATGGTTCTATCCAGAGTGACCGCGAAGGTAGGTCAAACCGAACTGCTGATTGTTTTACTTTAAGTTAAAACGAGCGATGAATTCCTTCGCCAACGCTGCGTAAGCGACTGCTCCCGGTGAATGGGCGTCGTACTGGAAAATTGTTTTACCGTGGCTGGGACACTCGGAGAGTCGAATCGTCCGAGGAATCATCGTCTTTAAAAGTAATTCAGGGAAATGGGTTTTAACTTCTTCGACCACTTGGCGTGAAAGATTGGTGCGCACATCATACATCGTGAGCAAAATTCCGCCCACCGTGAGTTTGGAGGTCGCATCGGCTTGTTTGAGTTGATCGACCACGCCGAGAATTTGCCCGAGACCTTCCATCGCTAAATATTCTGTTTGGAGGGCAACAAGAAGATGATCCGATGCGCGCAGTGCATTCATCGAGAGCATTCCCAAGGCGGGTGGGCAATCGATGATGATGAGTTCGTATTTTTTGGAATCGATAATCGGCTGCAGGGCGCTGGAGAGTCGTGATAAATAATTTTCCGACTGAGCCAGCTCCGACTCGATGGCTGCTAAATCCACTTCCGAAGGAATTAAATCTAAATTCTCGGTCGAGGTATTAACAATCATGTCTTCCGCTTTGGCTTCGCCGTGCAGCACTTTGTAAAGAGAGCGACCTTCGACTTTTTCAATACCGAGGGCACTCGTCGCATTGGCTTGAGCATCAAGATCGATGAGCAGGGTGGAGATGCCTTTTTTGGCGAGACCGGCAGCAAGATTAACCGCGGTCGTGGTTTTGCCGACGCCGCCTTTTTGATTCGCGATGGAGAAAATTTTAGTCACTTAGGCATCCTCAATGGGGCGTTCGACTTCGGTGGGAGCATCGTAATCAACTCCGGTGAGTCCGAAGCCAAAGTTTTTGAGAAAGTCAGATTGGTAGCCAGCAAAGTCGCCGTATTGATCAAAGGTTTCGGTGGTAACCTTGGGCCAAATATCAAACACCGCTTTTTGAATCTCGGGCAGCATTTCCAAGTCATCAATACGCACGCGCCCTTTTTCATCAAAGTTCAAACACTCACCGTTATACATTTGTTTTTCGTAGAGACGCTGAATTTGTTCAATGCAGCCTTCGTGATTTCCCTTCGCCTTCATAATTTTGAAAAGCAGCGAAACATAAAGAGGAACGACGGGAATAGCGGAACTCGCTTGAGTGACTACGGCTTTGTTGACCGAAACAAAGGCCCGACCGCGATGGAGCTTCATCAAGTTATCAATTTTTTCGCTGGCACGTTCGAGGTCTTCTTTGGCTTTGCCAATGGTTCCGTCTTTGTAAATCGGCCAAGTGACTTGTGGTCCAATATAAGAGTAGGCCACGGATTGGCAGCCCTCCGCAATCACGCCAGCTTGGTCGAGTTGATTCATCCAGATTTCCCAGTCTTCTCCGCCCATGACTTTAACGGTATTTAAAATTTCTTCCGCGTTAGCGGTTTCGAGTGTGACATCGTTGACCACTTTGCGGTCGGTATCTAAATTTTTGGCGTGGAAGGGCGCGCCCGTTGGTTTGAGTGTGGATTTGTAAGTCACGCCATCAGGGGCCGTGCGACGAGGTGAAGCTAAAGAATAAATCACCAAATCGATTTTCCCATTCGGCATTTTCTTTTTAATCGTCTCGATGACCTGATTTTTTATTTCCGCCGAAAACGCATCACCATTAATCGAGAATGCTTTGAGTCCGGCCTTCTTCGCTTCGGCATGAAATCCTGCGGTGTTATACCAACCAGGGCTGCCAGGTTTATCACCTTCGCCATTACGTTCAAAAAATACTCCGAGGGTGGCGGCGCCTGAACCGAAAGCGGCCGCGACACGTGAAGATAAGCCGTAGCCAGTCGAAGAGCCGATCACGAGGACTGACTTGGGTCCGCCTTGGAGTGGCTTCCGTGATTTTACGTAGTTGATTTGCTCACGCACATGGGCAGCACAGCCTTCGGGGTGTGAGGTGATGCAAATAAATCCACGGACACGGGGCTTGAGGACTTGCTGGGACATGCGGAGAGGATTGAACCGTCGGGGCTTAACTTCAACCCGATTTTCTTCCACTTGCTCCGGTGGCAAACTTAGGGTTGGATGGGCCATGTTCAGTTCCCGACTCTCTTTTGCAGATGATTCAAACGCCTTAAGCAAGGCGCGGGAACGTCGCCGAACCGCTGGTTTGCCGACACTCGATTTGGCCGATGCAAATCCTGCTAAGGCAGGATTTGGTTGGTCCGTCTTAGAATTAGGCACCTTGCTTCGTCGCGATGGAATCCAGCGACAAGATCCCGATGCGCGTGGGCTGACGGTCGCTCGCACGGCTATTGCAGATTATTATCTCGCCCGCGGAACACGCCTCACTCCCGATCGCATATTTTTATCTGCCAGTACCAGTGAAGGTTATAGTTGGTTATTTAAATTATTATGTAATCCAGGCGATGAAATTTTAGTACCCGAACCCGCCTATCCATTATTAGAAGTGATTGCCTCATTGGAGGGCGTTACGCTAAGGCCCTATCGATTAGTACAACTCGCCGGTGAGTGGGTGATTGATTTGGCGAGTCTGACGGCGAGCCGACAAACACGGGCGATTGTTTGTATCAATCCCTCTAATCCCACCGGGGCTTTTGTGAGTCGACGCGATCGTGATATTCTTCGCAACTTCGCTTTGAAAAATAGTTTAGCCGTTATTTGTGACGAAGTATTTTTAGATTATCCTGCCGAAGGCGTGAGTTCGCCAGGCACCTGGGCGGGAGAAACTCAAGTGGCTCTTTATGTGTTAAGTGGACTTTCAAAAGTTGCCGTCGCTCCTCAATTAAAAGTAGGTTGGATTATTGTCTCGGGACCGACTGATACCGTACAAGAATCTTGTCGTCGCCTCGAACACATCGCCGATGCTTTTCTTTCCGTGAATACTCCTGCGCAATTAGCTCTGCCGGATTTACTTCGTCGAGCCGAACCCATTCGTGCAGCCATCCGAACACGCGTGAGTGAGAACCAACAAATGCTAAAAGACTGGGTCGTCACATCGGGCCATGCGTGCACTGTTTTACCTCGTCCGGCGGGATGGATGGCTATTCTCGGTTTGCCTCCTGGGGTGTCGGAAGAACGCCTATTACTTAATGCTTTAGATGAAGGAGTCTGGGCTCACCCGGGTTATTTTTATGGTCTGTCCCCTAATTCACCCTCGGTAATTCTGAGTCTTTTGCCCAAATCTAGTGAGTTTTCTGAAGGTTTAAGTGGTTTAGATCGTGCTTTGCGACGGACTTAATTACCGCTTGCCAATCGGCACCTCACTTATTTGCTACGACCTTCCAAGGAGAACAAAACTACTATGTCCCGTATCTGCAGCGTCACCGGCAAGCGCCCCGTCAAAGGCCGTCGAATCATTCACCGTGGTCAATCCAAGAAGAGTGGTGGTATCGGCTTCCAGCTCGTTAAACAAACGAAGCGTGTCTTTCGCCCCAATGTTCAACGCATTCGCGTTCTCCAACCTAATGGTTCGGTGAAACGCCAATGGGTTTCGGTTAAAGCCATCAAAGCTGGTTTAGTAACTAAAGCCTAATTTCAAAAATTAGCTTAACAAAAAACCCCGCCACTCGCGGGGTTTTTTATTGGGCGTCTCAGCCGCGTTTATTATTTCGAAAACAAATTTTGAATGAGGTCGTTGCGCCAGAGCACTCCGACCCAAATGGCTACCGCGGAAAGAATGGTGAGGAAGACGGCGGCACTGCCCATGTCCTTCGCGCGTTTCGCCAAAGGGTGACGATCGAGAGAAATGTGGTCGGTGTTCGCCTCAATCGCTGAGTTAATTAATTCTACGATGAGAATCATTTGCAGAACAGAAAAGAGCAGGGCGCGTTCGACTGCCGATACGGGAATGAACCAAGCAACAATGGAAAGAGGAATGACGACGATGAGTTCCTGTTTGAAAGCTTCTTCGTGTTGAGCGGCGGCCTTCAGTCCATCCCAGGTGTAGAAGAGTGCATTGATTAATCGACCAAAGCCACCTTTGGACTTCATCGTTTCACCGTAGTTTTTAGGCGGTTGCATAGGCTTTATCTAAGTTATTTAGAGAAATCTGAATAGGGCAAAGCCAATTTATCCCTTAAAACGCTTGCCAGAGGGGGGTGTAGCCCTAGGTTTCTGGGTTCTCTCAACAGAAAACATACCATGCGCGACGACTATTTGATGGAAGCTAAAAAAAAGATTACTGATCCCAATATTTTAATTAATGTTGTCTCACGCCGCGTGAAACAGCTCCGTGCCACTGCCGAGCGCCAACAGGGTGCACCGGCCAAGTATAAGCATTTATTAGGGGGCGATCTCTACGAAACCCTCTCGCCTGAAGATATCGCCCTTCGTGAAATTATCGAAGATAAGATTACTTGGAACTTCGCCCCTGAAGACCAAGTTCAGTCCTAATCTTCTTTACCTAGGGAGGACGGGGTTGAGCGGTTATTTTATCCACTAACCTATGTCCGCCCGCAAAGAACAGTCATTGCCCGAGGTTAATAACCCGAAGGCGGGACGCGACTACTTCATTGGGCAGACCTTTGAGGCGGGTCTGGTTTTGCTGGGTACCGAAGTAAAATCCCTCCGCCTCGGTCGCGCCAACATCGCTGACTCTTTCGTCCGCCTCACTCCTAAGGGCCCCGTCCTTTTTCACGCCCACATCGCGGAGTACGATTTTGGTAATCATAATAATCACGATCCTTACCGCACTCGAAAACTTTTATTAAAGGCCGTCGAAGTTGCCCGCATTACGGAAGAGGTTCGTTCCGGCGGCTCGACCATTATTCCACTAAAAATTTATTTTAAACACGGCTTAGCGAAATGTTTAATCGCCATCGGCAAAGGAAAAAAACAACACGATCGCCGCCAAGATATTAAAGAAAGAGATGCGAAGCGTGAGATCTCACGCGCCATGCGCAGCCGCCGGTGAAGCCTCCCTTACACATCGTTTTAATCTGTCCGGAAATTCCTCCCAATACCGGCAATATCGGACGCCTCTGCGCCGTCACGGATTGTTGTTTGCACTTAATTCATCCGTTGGGTTTTTCTCTCGAAGATAAACAGCTGCGCCGTGCAGGGATGGATTACTGGCATGAGTTGGATGTGCGCCATCACGACGACTGGACGGCGTTTCTCGCATCGCCAGGTCGCCCTGAACGTTTGTGGCTTTTTACTACTAAAGCGAAGCAAGGAATCTGGGACGTAAAATTTGAGTTAGGTGATGGTTTAGTTTTTGGAAATGAAGGATCAGGTGCACCCGCCGAGGTCCACGCTTGGTTCGGTCCCGAACGTTCAACTAAAATACCTCATTTAAACGAATCTTTAAGATCATTGAATTTATCGACGGCCTGCGGAATAGCGACTTACGAGGCTCTTCGACAAATAAAATCGAAATAACTGAGGCCGATAGTTGCCACTTAATTATTTTTCGTAATTTACTGAAGTATGAAAAGTCTTGCTGATATTCGCCAACGTATTGCCCCCGCGCGCGAACGTTTACTAAAGCATGCCCTCTACGCCCGCATGGGCACGTTGAGTGATATCCAAAACTTCATGCAATTTCACGCCTTTGCCGTGTGGGATTTCATGTCATTATTAAAGCGACTGCAGCGCGATTTAACCTGTATCGACTTACCTTGGGTTCCCGTGGGTGATGCCGAAGTCCGCTTTTTAATTAACGAAATTGTCTGCGGGGAAGAATCCGACGTGGATCCCAATGGCACCCGCATTAGCCATTTCGAACTTTATTTACGGGCCATGAATCAGGCAGGCTCATCTACACAGTCAATCCTCGCGGCGCTCGAAAGTGTAAAACGTAAATCTACCACCGCTGAGGCCTTAAAATTATCTGGCGTCCCCGCAGGAGCTGCTGAGTTTTCTGCTCACACTTTTAATTTAGCGACCCAAGGAAAATTACATGAAGTAGCCGCTGCTTTTACTTTTGGTCGCGAGGATTTAATCCCCGATATGTTTCATGAACTAGTCGTTAAGCTCAGCCAGGAGCACGCCGGTAAATTAGATACGTTTAAGTATTATTTAGAGCGCCATATCGAAGTCGACGGCGGCCATCACGGTGCCATCTCCCTGCGCATGGTTGAGTTGGTTTGTGGTGACGACGAAATTAAATGGGATGAAGCAGGAGCTGCCGCTTTAGCGGCCATTGAGTCCCGAATTAAATTATGGGACGCCATTGTAGCCTCTCAAAATAAAGCTTAATCAAATTTCTCTAACACCGCGACGCCGATCGCATCGGCGCGAAGTCTGCCTTCACCGGTGAGTTTGAAAAACTCGCCACGTAGTTCCATGAGCCCTTCTTCAACGAGATCGGCAAATAGAATTGAAATACTTTTAGGTAGTTCGGTTTGAAAACGTTGAGCTAAGGCAAAAGGCGAAATTCCGGAATTCAGTCGCAGTCCAAAAATAAGTGAATCGGCTAATAAATCGTGATTTTTTAGGTCCTTGGTTTGCTCGCGTACGGGCTGTTTGGCTTCGATGCCTTTGAGCCAGCCTTCGAGGTTTGCTGGGTTGGTCCATCGCTGCTGGTTCCACTGAGAGGACGCCGATGGTCCGTAGCCGAGCCAATCACCCATGTGCCAAGTAATCAGGTTGTGCTCACATTGATGTCCGGGTTTTGCGAAATTAGAAATTTCATATTGAGCGTATCCTTCGCTTTCTAATTTCTCCCAAGTTTTTCGATAGAGAAAGGACTCTAAGTCTTTATCGATTTTAACTTTACCCTGACTTAACTTAACGAACATCGCCGTGTCTTCTTCGAAGGTTAAACAGTAGGTGGAAATGTGATCAGGCTTTAACTCAATCACTCGTGTTAAGTCTTCGAGCCAGCGTTGATCGTCTTGTCCAGGAATTCCGAAAATTAGATCAAGATTTCGACTCTGAAATTTTGCATCCTCAATCAAGTTCCAGGCCTCCATAATTTGTTTAGGCGAATGTCGTCTTCCTAGTGTATCGAGTGTGACATCATCAAAACTCTGTACGCCTAAGGATACGCGGGTGACGCCCGCTTCTTTGAGCGCTGCTAATTTATCCGCTCGTACTGATGAAGGAGCTAGTTCCACTGACCACTCTTTGGGTTTACCGCCCGCCCGGACCATGATTTTTCCTAGGAGATATAAATCTTCGGCGGGAAGTAATCCCGGGGTGCCGCCGCCCCAAAAGGCTGTATTTACTGGGCCGCTCGGTACCAACTCACACTCTTGTTCCATTGCATCCAAGTAGCGGTCGATGTCGCCGCGTTTGGGTTGTTCTTGATAGAACGCACAAAAATCACAGGTCGACGCACAGAAGGGTACGTGAAAATAAATTCCCTTACCCACTGTGTTGGTCTCGATCATTCTAAGCCTAATTCTTTACGTCCCGCTTCGGAAATCATTCGCGGATTCCAAATCGGGTCCCACACAATCGATACTTCGGCGGATTCGACTCCAGCCAGTAATTCAATTTTTGCTTTGGCGTCAGCGGCGATGACCGGACCCATGCCACAACCTTGTGCGGTTAAAGTCATTTTAACATTCACGATTTTTCCACCCTGAGTTCCGTCGGCTATATCGAGGTCATAAATAAGTCCAAGGTCGACAATATTAATCGGAATTTCTGGATCAAAGCATCCACGTAAAGCTGTCCAAATCATTTCATCATTGAGCGGACCGTCCGCAGATTTTTGAGAATCTGTTTTCAATAAATTTTTTCCTTCAGGGCCTAATGCTGAAATATCATTTTCATTAATTCGAAAGAGTCCGAGGTTGGTCCGAACGGTGATCGAATTACCCAGCGCTTGGGTGACCGTCACCGTGGTGCCTTTCTCGAGGATCACAGTGTCGCCCGCTGGAATCAGGGTTGTGGTGCAGTCTTTGACGAGGGTAAAAGTTGTGGACATAGCCACAAACTTAAGGTTCGTGGCAAGGAGGCAAGCGTGTCCGCATAAGATTGCTTCTTCGCTTGCCGAACTCGGGTGGTAGACTACCCCTATTTATATGCCAGTTTGGTTTAATCCAGCACGTGAACTTGATGCTTTGCTCCGTAAGGTCGCACCGCAGGTCGCTGGTCTCGATTCTCATTTCGACCCTGAATTGCGCCCCTCCGATCCCCGGCATGCCGACTTCCAAGCCAACGGAGTTTTGGCCGCCGCTAAAAGAGCGAAGCAAAATCCTCGTGCCCTCGCTACTTCATTACTTGAAGCGGTGCGGGCATCCGGAGAGTTAGA
The DNA here is from genome assembly GCA_016463705.1 of Opitutales bacterium. Taxonomy (GTDB): domain Bacteria; phylum Verrucomicrobiota; class Verrucomicrobiia; order Opitutales; family UBA953; genus UBA953. Next base: position 78,726 of record JAEMQU010000003.1, read on the forward strand.
TGAAACGCTCATCGTTGCTGAAGTCGCCGGTCCAGGCTTTATTAATTTTAAACTTACCCCGATTGCGCTCGGCGCTTGGCTAAAAGAATATCGCGACGAATCCAAGTGGCGTGCGGGTGCGGCGAAAATTATGGGCGGTAAAAAAGTAGTGATTGATTACCCCTCGCCCAATACGGCGAAGCAAATGCACGTTGGGCACTTACGTCCGATTGTCATCGGCGAAGCGGTGGCGCGTTTAATTGAATTTTGTGGAGCGGAATTAATTCGTGATAATCACATCGGAGACTGGGGCACAAATTTTGGAATTCTTATTTTAGCGATTCGTCGTTCCGGATTTAAACTCGATGCTAAAAGTCCAACTGCGCTCGAAGACCTTGAGCGATTATATAAAGAGGGCAGTCTACAAACTAAAGCGGATCCTGCAGCCCTCGATGCGGCGCGTGCCGAACTTGCTAAATTACAAACCGGAGACGCCGAAAACCTTAAATTATGGGAGGAAATCGTGCAGGTCTCCAATGCGGCCTGCCAGCGTATCTATGATCAATTTGGACTGAAGAGTGACGTCATTCTCGGTGAATCATTTTACCGCGATAAGGTAAATCAAGTTTACACCGAGCTGCAAAAATGCGGATTGGCCGAAGAGAGTGAAGGCGCCTTGGTCGTTTGGGATGACGAAGAACCGCGCTTCTCTCGTCACGCCGAAACGAAGATGCCTTTTATCGTGAGAAAGAAAGATGGCTCTTCGAATTACGCATCGACCGATTTAGCTACCCTCCTTTATCGAGCTGAACATTTTAAAGCCGAAGAAATTGTCTACGTAACCGACGGACGTCAGCAAGATCACTTCCACCAACTTTTCCGAACGGGAACTCGCTGGTTTAATTTAAGCCAAAGAAAACTTCCCCGATTACGGCACGTTTGGTTTGGAACTATCTTGGGCGAAGACGGTAAAGCGATTAAAACAAAATCAGGAGACCCCGTTCGCCTGCAGTCGTTGATTGATGAGGCCACCGAACGCGCGTACGCCGCCGTCACCGAAAAAAGTCCAGAGTTTCCGGAGTTGGAACGTCGCATGATTGCCCAAAAAGTCGGAGTCGCTGCACTACGCTATGTCGATTTGGCGTCGAATCGCACGATGGACTATTCATTCTCATGGTCCAAATTATTAGCTTTTGAAGGGAATACCGCCCCTTATCTGATGTATGCTGCGGTTCGCGTTCGTTCTATTTTCAGAAAGAGCGGCATCGCTTTAGGTCAGGGCGAAGAGGGTGCCTCTGACTTAGAAACGCCTGAGGAAATCTCACTCGCCCGAAAACTTTTAGGTTTTACGGCCGCTTTAGATTCCGCCCTCGAGGACCTTCGTCCGCACCACTTATGCACTTACTTGCATGAGTTAGCCGCCGCTTACGGGACTTTCTATGCTGTAAATTCAGTGAATGATCCAACCTTGCCGGCAGCGACTAAAGCTCGTCGCTTAATGCTCTGTGCTCGTACTTGTTCGATTTTAGAAACGGGTTTGCGCTTATTAGCGATTGAACCCGTTGAGCGCATGTAATCATGGAAGAGCCTGAATTAAAAATTAATCGAGGTGAAATTATTTCACGTGGGTTAGTGTGTCGCTGTCCTAACTGTGGTGAATACGGACTGCTCCAATCTTGGTTCCATTTGAGAAAAGCCTGTCGTAGCTGTCAGATGGATTTAACACGCTCGGCCGGATTTTATTCAGGTACTACTTCCATCGGTTATGTTGCCTCGATTATTTTCATTATTCTTCCAGTTATATTTTTAGTGATCAATCAAACCCTCTCCGTGCGCGCGGGTATTCTGATCTCAATTTTCGGTAGTATGAGTTTTATTATCCTTATTTATCCCCTGATGCTTTGCTGGATGGTAATGGTCTATCACGTCGCGTTGCCGGGGGAATTACCCGCCAATAGTGATGGTAATCCCAACAAATAGGGAGATATTGACATCTATCTACATATCTTGATACGATGATACATATGCCTAAGGCAGAATTTATTAACCGTTTGCGGGCCAAGCATCGGCCGACTGTTTCGGTGGAGTTTTTTCCACCCAAAACATCGTCCGACGGTACTGCTATGTTGGAGACGGCAAAAATTCTAAAACCTCTGGGCGTAGATTTTGCTTCGATAACTTATGGTGCGGGCGGTTCGGATCGCTCGACGGTTTTAGAATATGGCAGCCAATTGGTTAAAGCCGGCTACCCGCTCATTGCCCACTTAACTTGTGTGGGGCACAGTCGGGAAGAGTTAAAAGAAATTATCAGTAAATATGATGCCGCTGGGTTTGCGGGTATTCTCGCATTGCGTGGCGATCCACCCAAGGGCCAAAATGAATTCACCGCCCATCCGCAAGGTTTTGCCTATGCTTCAGGCCTGGTTGAATTGATTAAAGAAAGTTTTCCGAATCGGTTTGCTTTAGGAGTCGCCGGTTTCCCCGAAAGACATCCTTCGTCACCCGATGACTTATCGGATATTCGTTATTTAGCCGGAAAAGTTTCCGCGGGCGCAGATTTTATCACCACCCAGCTTTTCTTGGATAACGAGGACTATTTTAATTTCGTTAATCGGGCTCGTGCGGCGGGAGTAGCCGTCCCGATTTTACCAGGGGTTATGCCGGTATTATCCTTAAAGCAGGCTCGTCGCTTCTGTGGATTTTGTAAGGCTAAAATCCCTGATTTATTGGTAAGAGAATTGGAGGCCTGTGGGGAGGACGAAGAAGCGCAACGCCAGGTGGGTGTTTCTTGGGCAGTGCGACAAATTAAGGGTCTGCTCAGTCGCGGTGCACCCGGCTATCACGTTTATATTCTGAATCGTGCACAGTCGGCGGTAGAATTATTCAAGCAATTAGAAGCTAAATAACTGTTTGTAGATTTTGTTGTGCGTGCCAGATTCAAGCCGTGCCGGAATTGTCATCCCATAAACCTTTTTCTTGGCGACGAGCTGGAACGTGGGCGTTCTATGATTTTGCTAATACGGGTTTTGCGATGGTTGTGTTGGCCCTAATCTGGCCGCAGATGTTCCACCGCTATTGGGGTCAGGGTTTAGATCATCAAACCGAATCGATTACCTTTAAGTTAAGTCAGGCCACTCCCTGTTTATTAATATTCTTAGTGGCACCGTTCTTGGGTCAGTTAGCAGAAACCGGTCACTTCCGCCGACGGGCACTCCGTTGGTCGGTCGTCCTCGGCGTTATTTTCACCTGCGGACTTTCCTTTGTCCCGGCCAGCGAGTGGTTTTACTCGGCTTTACTTTATACGCTCAGTGCTATCGCCTTTTTCTGTGCGAGCACCTTTTACGATTCCATGATTGTGGATTTTGCTCCGCCAGGCCAACGACATTTCATAAGCGGAGTGGCCTATTCATTGGGCTTCGTGGCGGGCTTGATTATTTTAGTCTGTCTCGCTTTAGGTTTCTTTGCGGGCGACTCTTTACGCTGGATTTATTTAGCGGCGGGTCTTTGGTGGCTCATTTTCTCACTCCCTCTTTTATTTTATCCCGACGAGCGTTCTGCTCATGTACCTAGTTTGTCGCTCCGCCAAGTATTTTACGCCACTGTGCAAACGAGCAAAGAACTTTGGGCCGATGTAAAAGTCCGTTGGTTTTTATTAGCCTATATTTTATATATTGATGGTCTCCACGCGGTCAAAACTTCGGCTGCTCACTTTGGAGCAGTCTTAGGTTTTGGGGAGATGGATTTAATTAAAGCTTTCTTAGTCGTCCAAGTTATCGGTGTTCCGGCCGCCCTCATTTTTGGTTGGTTGGGAAATCGTTGGGGGGCAGTCCGCATGATTGCGATTGCTTTAGTGGGTTACATTTTTCTCACGCTGTTCGGCTCACAAATTCAACCAGGTAATTTAACCCTATTAGATTTCAGCTTCCCGTCGGTTTGGTTGATTGCCGCGGGTGTGGGCATGGTGCAGGGTGGAGTGCAGGCCCTGAGTCGATCTTACTTCGCTGAACTCGTGCCTCAAGGCAGGGAGGTCGTCTACTTTGGCTTTTATAGTATGATGGGTAAGTTCGCTGCATTCATGGGGCCACTGTTGGGCGCATTGGCCGGATGGGCTTTTGCTAGTCCAACTGATGGAACCTCAGCCGAGCGCATTGGCTTCGCATCTTTCGCCTTACTTTTTATTTTAGGACTTCTTTTACTCACTCACTCCCACCGCGTGAATCAGGCTAAATAGTCGCGAGGATTTTCTCACTAATTTCTTTAACGGGAAGTTGATTGAGCAAGATTGGAGAGAGGCGATTCGGATTAATCTGAGGTAATGTAGTGATGTGCTCACTTAGAATAAGGCCGCGATTGGCGGCGACTTCATCAACACGATCTACGGGGGTAAAGCGTGGAGTAGATTGCAGAACTTGTGGATGCGAGCGGATGAGTTTACCAATCTCAATCACCGTTTCCGCAAAGCGATCAAGTTCGTCCTTGGTGTAGGACTCAGTCGGTTCAATCATTAAACCAAAAACTTCGGGGAAGGCTACGGTGGGTGCGTGGAAACCGTAATCGAGAAAGAGTTTTCCGACCCGACTAATAATATTCGGTTTAGGAATGCCCGAAGCTTCGATTAATTTAAAATCATCGGCAGAAAGTGTGATAATAAATTCGTGCATACGGGGAATCGATTCCGCCGCGGTCGGTAATGAAGGGTAGTGCCCCGAGAGTTTTGAATGGAGGTAGCGACTGGATAGAACTGACATTGCCGACATGCGTGTGACGCCCTCACGTCCGAGACGTTGGAGGTAGGTGTAAACGCGAACTTTATGAGCGAAGTTACCCCAGTGACGGTGGAAAGAACCGATGCTGTACTTCGGTTTTACCGGAACAAACTGGGTTCCTTGTTTCTCGATTTGGAATCCGGGTAGGAACTCGACGAGTCGTGAGGACACTCCGACAATGCCATCGCCAGGTCCGCCACCACCATGCGGGACAGTCCAAGTTTTGTGTAAATTATTATGGACGGCGTCGACGCCCAGCGCTTCGAGATTTATCCAGCCAGCAATCGCATTCATATTGGCTCCATCCATGTAAACCAGTCCGCCCGCTGCGTGAATCGCATCAGCCATTCTTTTAAAATCTGTTTCAAAGACCCCTGAGGTATTCGGATTGGTGACCATCATCCCTGCAATACGCGGACCGAGTTCACGAATCTTCGAATCAAAATCGTTTTGATCCACGCGACCATCGGGTGAGGATTTTAAAATAACCATTCCCGAGGGTGCACCGTCCGCACGTTTCTTGTTGATGAATCCGGCCGTGGTTGCCGTCGCAAAATTCGTACCATGCGCGCTCGAAGGTATCAGTAAAATGTCACGATGACTCTCTCCGCGTTTTTGGTGATAAGCTTGAAAAAGTTTAATTCCAACGAGTTCGCCTTGGGCGCCAGCGACAGGTTGTGTGGTGATACCAGGTAGGCCGGTGATGGCCTTAAACCATTCTTGAATTTGCCATAACAATTCGAGGCTGCCTTGGCTGTCTTCCTGCGGAGCTTGCGGATGGAGTTGGGTGAACCCTGGTAAATTAGCGGCCCAATCGTTAATGTGTGGATTGTACTTCATCGTACAGGATCCGAGAGGGAAGCAGCCAGTATCCGGTGAAACATTTAATTCTCCGAGACGGGTGTAGTAATCTTTTAATTCTGTTAAACTGAAGGAAGGAAGTCCGACGGCTTGTTGACGGAGTAAATGGGCAGGTACATCGGCTAGTGCTGCCTCTGACTTCGAATTACCATAAAGTTTTTCAAAGAAGGTTACTAACTCATCGGCTTCAGCTTCAGTTTGAATATCGCTGAAGGAGATTTTTAGTAGCGAACAATTACAGGGGGTTCGTCCGGTAATATCTACACCGACGTGTAATCCGGCTTGGCGACCTTTTTGAATCACCTCCTTGGCTGGCTCGGGCAGCATTAAACTAAACTCATTCCAAAACGCTTGTTTGGCGTAACAAATTTTTAATCCTGCAATTCCGCCCAGTTTTTTGGCGGCGCGGTGGGCGAGTTTGAATCCTTGGGCGCAACTTTGGGCCATGCCATTTTCGCCTCGTGCGAGGATAGCCGCACCCGCGATGGTTGCGATAAAGGCCTGATTGGAACAGATGTTTGAAGTAGCTTTGTCTTTGCGGATGTGTTGTTCGCGGGTCGCCATCACCATGACGATACAATCTCGTCCGGCATTGTCTTTGGCTTTACCGACGAATCGTCCCGGTGTTTCGCGTACTTCGTTTTTGTGTTCATCATTATGACGTACCGCAAATATTCCTAAGCCTGGTCCACCAAAATTAGCACCGATGGCCAGGTGTTGGCCTTCTCCGATAATAATATCTGCGCCTTTTTTTCCGTAATGACTGGGTGCTTTCAATCCGCCCGTCGCTAAAAGCATCGGATCAATGACTGCAATCGAACGTACTTTAAGTTCGGCACAGTGGTCCGTGACAGTGTCGACGTCTTCAATGAGTCCGAGATGATTAATTTGTGGGAAGATAAACGCCGCCACTTTTCCTTGGTGCTGCGAAATTTTTGCTTTGAGATGGGTGATACTAACACAACCCGTGTCATCATCGCTAGCGACGAAATCTAATTGGACGGAAGTGCCAGCGCAGTGGGTTTTTAAAACTTCGATATCCGATGGCAGCAGATTGTTGGCGACGAGGATGACGTTGGCTTCCGCTTCAGAAAGACGGGTGGCACAGACGGCAGCTTCGAAGAGGGCACTCGCCCGCTCGTAGAGTGAAGAATTGACCGCTTCAAATCCGGTCAGTTGCGCTAAGGTCGATTGATAAAGCCAATGCGTAATCAGCGTACCTTGGGAACGTTCGGGCTGATACGGGGTGTAGGAGGTAGTGAGATTGCGAATCGAACAAACGTGTTGGACGATTTCGTGTGTGCGATAAACTTGTAATCCGTCGCCCAAGAAACTTTTTTTAAGCTGATTCTTTTTCGAGAGATCCGACATGCTTTGGGCTAATTCATGGTATTCTAATTCTTCGGGTAGCGCCAAAGGTTTACTGAATTTTACCGTAGCAGGAATGTGGGCATACAGGTCCGTAAATTCTTTTAGTCCAATCGCATTAAACATAGCGCGAATGTCAGTTTCGCTTGCTGGTATATAATGACGTGAAAGTTCCCGATTTATTTTTTCTGGATTAAACGGGAGCTGAACCATGACTGAAAGTGTAAACGAACCGCCTGCTCGGCAAATATACAGTTCAATTATTTTTTATTATAAGATAAGTCTGTGGTGGTCATAAGTATCGGGAGGGTCCTCAACACCTGGTTTGCTTTTGGGGTAATTTCGGATTACGGCTTAATTATGACCCGTTTAGAGCGTGCCAACTACGTGGCCAAAAACTTGGCAAAACTCTATCCGGAAACCCCCATCCCGCTGGATCACTCCGACGCCTTTACTTTGCTGGTTGCGGTGGTCTTGTCCGCCCAGTGTACCGACAAAAAAGTGAACGAGGTCACGCCCGCCCTTTTCCGCCTAGCATCCACGCCGCAAAAAATGGCCACCCTTAAGGTTGAACAGGTCCACCAAGTCATCCGTCAGTTGGGTCTGGCCCCGCAGAAATCTAAAGCACTCGTGGGTCTGGCTAAATTGATTGTCGAAAAGCATCAAGGGCAGGTGCCGCGGACTTTTGAAGAGTTAGAGGAATTGCCAGGCGTCGGACATAAAACCGCCTCCGTCGTGATGGCTCAGGCTTTCGGCGTTCCCGCTTTTCCCGTCGATACGCACATTCACCGCTTAGCCAAAAGATGGAAATTGAGTGTCGGTAAATCGGTCGAACAGGTTGAACGTGACCTCAAAAAAGTTTTTCCGGAAAAAGATTGGAATAAGTTACACTTAAGAATCATTTTTTACGGCAGAGAATATTGTACCGCTCGCGGCTGCGATGGGAAAACTTGTCCAATCTGTTTGGAACTCAGAAAAAACTAACCCAGCAGGGCTTCGTGCTTGGCTCTAAATTCTTCACTCCATTCGGATGGCTGATGCGTGTGGGCATCCATCCGACAAACGGTGCGTGCAGCTTTAGCATAAAGAACGCTATGGTCGGCGCTGCGAAATTCGAAATCAACCGTCAGTCCTGCGGCGCGAACTTTCTTAACTCGTTGAATGATTTTCACTTCGCACTCCGGCTTAATCGGCTGCAGGTATTGAACCTGTAAATCGCGGACGACTACGTAAACATCGGGCGCCACCGCGGGGTCGATCGTGTCTTTGCCCATTAAACTCACAAAAAAGATTTTCTGAGCCCGCTCCATCATGAGAACATAATGGGAGTGGTGCAAAATGCCGAGTCCGTCGGTTTGATCGAACCAAGTCTTCATCAAGACTACAAAGGTTTTGTCAGATTGAAGTCCGGTCAAAGTCATGAGAGAGAGGTGAGTGATTTATCGAGAAGGGCAAGCCTTAGACTTATTTTGACTTACGATAGGTCAGGGCGAGGGCGTCTAAAGCCGTCCAAGTATTGTGTGAGGGTTTTAAGCCTAAGTCTTTTTGTGCTGCCGAAACATCAAACCAATGATCCTTGGCTAATTCGACCGCGACAAATCGGGTCATGGGTGGCTCGCCTTTAAGTTTAAACAGCGACCAGATCGTTTCCAAAACTGCACCCAGGAGGTAGGCTTTGCGTAGCGAAATTCTTTGGGTCACGGGTTGGATGTCGGCACCGACGAGCAGACGATTTACGAATTCCCAAAGTTTTACAGGAGTGCCCTGTGAAATAAAATAAGCCTTACCGTTAGCATTTCCGGCGAGCAGGGCATCGAGCGCTTGCAAGTGAACGTTGGCTGCGGTGTCGACGTGCGTCACGTCTACTTTATTATTTCCATCGCCGACAATTTTAAGTTTTCCACGGCGTGCACTCGCGATGATTCTTGGAAATAAATGATGATCGCCTGGGCCCCAGATTAAATGAGGTCGCAGTGCGCAAACCCGTAAGTGAGGTGAGGCGGCCTTTAACACAATTTTTTCTGCAGCAGCTTTGGTTTCCGCATAAGCACAGAGCCAATTCTTACCATAGGGAAGTTCCTCATTCGCCCCGTTGAAAGATCCCCCGGTGAAAACGACGCTCGGAGTACTCGTATAAATAAACGCTTTAACTTCAAACACTCGGGCGGCCGTGATTAAATGATGTGTGCCCGTGATATTGGATTCGACATAGTCTTCCCACTTTCCCCAGATGCCCGCTTTAGCCGCCACGTGAAAAATATAATCGCAACCCTGCACGGTCGCTTGCACAAATTTTTGATCCGCGAGATTTCCCTGACGAAAATCGACTTGGTCAGCGATGGACTTCGGCAGGGGTTGACGTCCAATCACGCGTACCTCGTAACCGCGCAACAGACACCGTTCGACAATGGCTTGGCCTAAGAATCCGCCGCCGCCGGTGACTAGGACGCAGGGTTTTTTCATGAAAGCTTTTTAATTTCTCGACGAAGTTTTTGATTCCATTCGCGGGCGAGTTGTAGTCGATGAATCTTGGCGTTATGTCTGACGTCGACCGGAAGTTTTTCTTGAAACACGATCCTTTTAACTTGGTTGGCGATGGGATGGAGGCGAGTGATTTCCCAGAGGCTTTCGGTGAATTTTATGATCTCTCCCCGAGACTCAGGAAAACAATCGGGTTTGGGTTCGATGACTAAAACCGGTATTTGATTGGGCGTATTGCCAATTCCAATGAGAGCGCAACGCGCCACGTCAGGATGTTGTTGGAATGCAGGCTCAACCGATTCGGTGGTGAGAATATTTTTGGCGGTGATTACTTTTTCGATGCAGCGACCATGGAACCAGAGTCGTCCGTCGTGATCCAATCTTCCTAAATCGCCCATGCGATGCCAGAGCTCGGCCTCACCGTTTATTTTTGTCTGCAGGGTGGCCTCGGGATTGTGATCATAGGCATGGGTGACGCTCGGCCCGGTGACTATGATTTCGCCGATTGTATTGGGCGCGTAAATGGTAGCATCGCTAAGATTCCGAATGACCTCGCTCGTCTCTTGTATAATTTTAACTTTTACCGACGCCACGGGTTTACCGACACACGTTCCTTGTCCGCGTAATGTTTCGGCAAAAGTTTCGTTGAGAATTTCGTGCGACTCGATGCTCGACACCGGCAGGCATTCCGTGGCGCCGTAGGGAGTGTGAATTTGGCAATGCGGTGCGATTTTTTTCAGTTGTTTTAAGAGCGGAATCGGTACCGGTGCGCCGGCAATTAAAAGTCGCCTTAATAAAGGCAGGCTAATTTTTTGGGTTTCGCAGTACTGTGAGATTTTTCCCCAAATGGCGGGCGATCCGAATGATGAGGTTACTTTCTCCGAGAGTAATGCAGCCACAAGCAGTGCGGGATTGGCATCGGCCGGACGAGAGGGATCGAGCAGTGGGGTGACGGTGGTGACGCCGAGAGCAGGATTAAATAATCCAAACACCGGAAGCATCGCCATGTCGACTTCACCGGGTTGAATTTGATAGGTTTTACGAATCAGGGAAATTTGTGCATCGAACATGCCATGCGTGTAACGTACGCCTTTCGGTGTTCCCGTTGAACCAGAAGTAAAAACAATTGCGGCGAGGCTTGATGCGGTGACTGGTTCGAGGGGTCGGGCCGTGGAGGTTGAACAGTCGCTCAGTAATTTATTCCAGGAACGTCCACCCACTTTAATGCGACAGTGGAGTGACTTAAATGCTTTGAATGGAAGATAGCTTAAGTAAAAAGGTTTAGACTGCGCGACGAGTGCGGTGGGAGCGGTGTTCTCGATGCACGGTAACATTTTTTTCCAGCCCATACCGGGATCGATAGCGATGGGAATGGCTCCCAATTTTAAAAGTCCAAACATGCACACGATAAGGTCATGCCCTGGGCGCACGGCGAGTAACGTGCGGGTGCCTGCGGTGATACCTTCCGCGTGAAAAATTCGCGCGGCTGCATCACTTTCTTGATCGAGTTTTAAAAACGAACACCAGTCGTGAATCACTCGTCCATCTTCGTTAACGGAGAGAGGTGATAGCGTCGCAATCGCTTGGGGGTTGTTCACCGCGGCATGGCGAAGGTGTCTGGCGACATTGCTGCTCGGGTCGTTCATTTTCCTATCAATGAAGAAGCCCCGAAATCGGGGCTTCTGCAAGAGGACACTTTACCGATTTAGTAATCGGTCAGGGTGATGGCACCCCAAAGAAGCGTGACGCGGTCGCCCGTGTTGGCGCGGCGAGAGTAGAAGTCGTCCGTTTTTAAACGAACGGTAGAACTATGGATTGCGGAGTACGAGCCGGGCTCTACTTTAACAATGCCGAGGAAATTATGAGCGGGTTCCATGGACACGTTTTTTCCGTGGTTAGGAGTATCGTAGCTACTGCAACCAACCATGGCGGCAGAGGCGACGAGAGTTAAAAGAGCGATTTGCTTCATAGGGGTGTGTCTTATTTGGGTTAACCTTGGGCGGGTAGACAAGCCAGAAACCTTAAGAATTTACCCACCCATGCCAAGCGGTGACTAATTCGGGACCGCGAAAGAACCAAAGGGCTGCCGCGATAGCCATACTAGGCACAAAGGGGACACTTTCAGACTCTTTTTTGGGTCCAAAGAGGGCCAAAACGGACGGTAATTTTATGATAACGCCGATGACCGATCCGCCGAACAAACAAAATAGCGCACCTTCCCATCCGCAGAAGGCACCCACTCCGGCACAGAGAATGATGTCTGCTTCTCCCATGGCCTCTTGACCCATGATAACGCTGGCGATGGTTCGAATCCACCAAACGAGTGCCGTGCCCACCGCAATCCCGACGAGTGAGTCGGTCACCGAATTTATCCGATTTATGATTTCCAGTCCGGAAGTAGTTTCGCCGTGGAGTGAGGGTGCGATGATGGAAAAGAATAGTCCGAGTCCCACTAATAAAAAATTAGGCGCGTCGGGCACGAGCATGTCCTGCATGTCGCACCCCGCTAAAATAATTAATAGAGAAAGAAAGACGCAGCCGATGGCGGCTTTCACTGGGGAAAGAACGAGAAAAGCCGTTACAAAAAGCAGGGCAGTGATTAATTCAACCAGAGGATACTGTACTGGAATCTTCGCCCCGCAACATTTCGCCCGACCTCGGAGCAGCAGCCAACCGAACAAAGGTATATTAAACCAGACCGGTATTTTTTGGCCGCAGGCACAATGCGAGGGTGGACTGATAATCGATTCACCTTTAGGCAGACGATGAATGCAGACATTTAAAAAACTTCCCACACAGGCGCCGATGGCTCCGATAAAAACGGCAGTGATACTCGGATAGAGGGCCATAAAAATTTGGAAATCAATGAGGTTCATATTATTTTTCTCCGAGCGCAATGCGCATGGGTTCGTGGGGCGGGGTGATACCTGTCCAAAGTTTAAAAGCGAGTGCGCCCTGCCAGCGTAGCATCGATCGGCCATCACAAGATTTAACCCCCAGTTTATTGGCTGTTTTGATTAAGGATGTTTTATGAGCACCGTAAGTAGTATCAAAAATAAATCCGGCATTCTTTAAAAGTGATTCAGCTAAAGGTAATTCATCGTCGGGCTTAAGACCCAAGGTGGTGCAGTTTACGATAATCGTGCCTGATTGGATGGTGCCGATTTCTTTTAGGCCAACGGCAGAAACTCTGGGGTCGTTCAAAGCCTTAACTAAGTTTTCAGCTTTGGTGATATCGCGGTTGGCAATCGTCAAGCTGCGACAGTTAGCTTGAATGCAGGCCGCAATAATCGCCCGGGCCGCTCCACCGGATCCAAGAATAATGACATCTTTTTGTTCCACGCCACTGCCAGAGTATTCCTTCAGCGCTTCGAGAAAACCTTGTCCGTCAGTCGTATGTCCAGCCCAGCCGTCTGGAGTGGGTACAAGGGTGTTGATGGATTCTGCTTTTTGGGCTTCGGGTGATAAGCTCTTCACTAAATCCAACGCCGCAATTTTATGTGGAACCGTTAAGTTGAGTCCGATAAAATTTTTCGACCGCAGCACCGTGAGTGCTTGAGCCAGTTCTTCAGATTTAATGTGCAGTCTTAAGTATTTAACCTGGGCGAGTTGAGGATGGTTGGGGGCCAGCGCTTGCAGTGCTGCATGATGCATCGCCGGACTCAGCGAATGGCTGATGGGATCGCCAAGCACGGCTAAGCAGGGATGTGGAAAATCCATACTCAAAACCTCTTTTAATGTAATGCTGTTTTCCACGTGAATAAATTAAGTGCGACTTTCGATCATATTTACAAAGCTCAGGAAGAGACGACTATTTTTATCATCTCCGTTGGCCTCAAACTGTGAGACTAGGTTTCGACAACAGCGAGCAATCGTTTGTTCGGCACTGATCGGCTTCAAGAAGGCATCGTCGGCGGGCAGATGATTATTGAGTAACATTAGCTGAATTTCCGAACGAGTCCGGAAGGTTCCACCCTCATAACAATCGATAAAGATGGGATTATTATTTTTAAAAATACCGACCATGAATCGTCCAGGTAGGCCAACCGGCTGGACGGGGAGACCGAGGCGCTGGGCGACGAGTAAGAAGATGAGACAAAGTGAAATCGGAATACCTCGGTGAGATTTAATGACCGTCGAGAGGAGTGAAGAGTCGGGCTTAGAGAAAGATTCTTGGGCACCGCGATAGCCCTCTTCTCCAAAAATCACCCGACATAGTAATCGACACTTATCCTGCACCGTGACGGGCTCGGTAATGAGTTGTCTAGTACGGTCGGCCAAATGATCTAGTTCCTCGTCGTAAGCTTTGTCGGCAAGAGTTGGGTGAATGACGCGTTCGAAAAGCAAACAGGCTTCTTCTAGATCCTGGACGCCGCCTTTAATGTGCTCGATGAAGTTACGCGTAGCTAATTCCGATGTACGTAAATTGGAGAGGAGTGACTTGGCGTGACTCGCTAAATTTTTATTTTTAGTAAGAACTTCGAGCCAGAGTAGTCCTTCATCGCCCGCGGCTTTAATTTCATTAATCACCGCTTCACGCACCACGGGTGAAGGGTCGTCGAGTAACCTTTCCAGGACAGCAAGTTGCTTCGTCGGCTTCATTCGATTAAATGTATCAAAGCGTGAGCGATTTCGCAATACACGACTCTTGGGCGGGTTTGCGACAACTCGTCGCGAGGGTGACGGGCTGTCACCCCTGTTGTGGTTGGCCGATCGTGGATTGGATCCGGTGTATGGAGCTCGTCCGTTACGTCGATTTATCCAACGTGAAATTGAAACCCCACTGGCTAAAGAAATTTTAGCGGGGCAGATTTTGGATGGGTCATCGGTCAAAGTGACACTGAAAGATGCTCATGTGGCCTTTGAATCTAAAGTCGGTGGGTTTTCGGATTGAAGGTTAGCCGTAGTCCGTAAATCTTCGCCTATGGCTGCTGCGCGAATTCGTTGTGGGGTAGTGGGGACCGGTTCACTCGGTCAACATCATGCCCGTATTTACTCCACCTTACCGGATGCGGAGCTCGCGGGGATTTATGAGCCTAACGATGAGCGGGCCCAGGAAATTTGTGCCAAGCACAAGTGCAAAAGATTTTTATCGCTCGATGAAATGGCGGCCGCGTGTGATGCGGTGAGTGTCGTGGTTCCGACCAATTTACACGCCGAGGTTGCTATTCCACTCCTGAAAAAAGGATGTCACCTTTTAATCGAGAAGCCTTTGTGTGTAACCTTGGAAGAAGCTTCGCAGATTTTAAATGCGGCTCATGAGTCTCAACGTATCGTCCAAGTGGGCCATATTGAGCATTATAATCCGGTGATGTCCTCTTTAGAAAAAACGGTTACCAATCCACGCTATATTACCGCCGAACGATTAGCACCGTTCACGCCACGGGGTACTGAAGTGGGTGTGGTTTTAGACTTAATGATTCACGATATTGGAATTGTTTTACAATTAGCCAATTCGCCGGTGGAGCGGATTGATGCGGTTGGTGTATCCGTGGTAACCAAAACGGAAGACATCGCTAACGCGCGAATACTTTTCAAAAACGGCTGTGTTGCTAATTTAAACGCCAGTCGGGTTTCGCTGAAGAAAAATCGCGAGATTCGGGTATTTCAAAATGGAAGTTATCTCTCGATTGATTTCATGGAGCAGAAGGGGCACACCGTGCGCATTGATCCCACTGTGCCGGGTGGAATCATTAAAGAAGAGATTCCGATTGAGAAGGCCGAGCCTCTCGCCGTGGAATTAAACTCATTTGTCAGTTGTGTGCGCGAACGAAAGAGTCCCAAAGTTTCGGGAGAGCTGGGACGTAATGCTTTAGATGTAGCGATTAAAATCACCGAACAGATTCGTGCAGGAATGCAGCGGGCATGAGTCATTTTCCCTCCATCCCAGCACGTTTTGAGCGTCCACGAGCGGGTGGGGTCGATGTATTGATTTTAGCGGGAGAACATTCGGGCGATCAGCATGCTGCGAAAATCGTGAAGGAACTTTTAACGAAAAATCCTCAGTTGAAAATCGCGGCATTTGGTGGACCGAGTCTGCGAGCGGCAGGTGCCCAAGTACTTTTTGATATGACGGGATTTTCTGCCGTGGGTATTGTTGAGGTTTTAGCGGCGTACCCTTTTTACAAAAAACTTTTTTCTCGGATGGTGGATTGGACCAAAGAATGGAAGCCAGGTTTGGTCATTTTAGTCGACTACCCTGGACTGAATTTACGATTTGCGGATGAATTACGAAAGGCAGGGATTTCGGTGAAGGGCGGAGGTAAAACCCAGGTGATTCAGTATGTAAGCCCACAGTTATGGGCCTGGAAGCCCAACCGTCGATTTTCGATGGCGCGCGACCTCGATGCGCTCGGAACGATTTTTCCTTTTGAGCCTGCTGTTTACAAAGACACGAAATTAGATGCTCGCTTTGTGGGACATCCTTTTGCCGAGCCCGGTCATCATTCTAATTTATCTTATGACCCCGATGGCCCTATTTTACTTTTACCTGGAAGTCGCCCCAAGCCGGTTAAGAAAATCTTCCCCACGTTGATTGAAGCTTTCGCTCTGTTCAGGGAAAACTATCCCAAGAAAAGAGCGGTGGTTTTACACACCGGTGGAGCAGTGCATGCGGAACTCTATCGACTCTGCGCTGAATATGGAAATCAGGCGAAGGGGATTGATTTACTTCCTGTCGGTGAAGCAAATATCGCCGCGAGCGCAGCACTCGTCAGTTCAGGAACGATGTCATTAACCGTAGCATTAGCGGGTATTCCTGGGGCAGTGGTTTATCGGGCTAATCCCTTAACCTGGTGGGTGGGACGTCGATTAATCGCTGGGAGAATTGATAACCTGGGTATCGCAAATATTTTATTAAAACGTCAAGCCTGGCCCGAGTATTTGCAGACGGAATGTGAGCCCGAGTCGCTTGCTGAAAGATTGAAGGTCTGTGTCGAAGATTCTTCCGTGCGTCAATTAGCGCAGTCGGACGCCAAAGAACTTTTCACTCTTCTCTCCGCTCGAGCTGGATCCACGCCCGTTGAATGGATTTCTAATTTTATAACTCCTAAGCTTTCATGAAAATAATTATTTTGGGATGTGGTTATATTGGGACGGCTTTGGCTCACTTAGTAAAATCTCAAGGCCACGAAGTTGTCGGCGTGGTTCGATCCGATAAATCGAAACAACAATTAGAGTCCGTAGGCATCCCGAGTTTGGCTTTTGATATTTCTAGCTCTGATTGGTCGATACTTTCCAGTGATTTTGATGTGGTGGTTTACGCGGCGAGTACCGGTGGCGGTGGTCCTGATGCATACACTTTAGCCTATGATTTAGGGGTGAAGAATGCGATTCGTTGGGCTGAGCAATCCAAGGTGAGCTGTTTTATTTTTACGAGTTCGACCGGTGTGTATCGGCAGGACGATGGGGGACGCGTCACGGAGGAAAGTATGGCGGGTGGAGAAACGATAGCGGATATTATTTTGGCTGGGGAAAAATCCGTTTTAAATTCCAAGATTAAAAATACTCGGGTGCTGCGACTCGGCGGGCTTTATGGTCCAGGTCGTCACCACTTACTTAATCAACTCATGCGTGGCGAACTGGTCTTCGGTGGACGCACCGATCACTTAATTAATTATTTGCATCGTGATGATGCGGCGAGTGCGATTCTAGCAGCTTGTTTGGGTGGTCCAACGGGCGCGCGTATTTATAATATCACGGATGGTCATCCTATACGGAAAGATGAACTCATTCAGTGGACTGCAAAAAAACTCGGTAAGGGTGAGCCGGTTTTTGATATTAATGCGCCGGCTGGACCTCGGATGCAACGAGGTGGCCGAACGCAGCCCAGTCGATTCATTGAAAACAGCCGGGCCTTACATGAACTAAATTGGAGGCCCCGGTTCTCTTCTATATCAGAGGGCTTAACTGAAATCATTGATTTAATGGGCTAATTTCAGTTATTTTAACAAATATTTACAGGAAAGCGTTCAGCAGACCCAGTGTCATAGTCACCTATTTGTCACATTATAGTCATAGGTTTGAAATGTGAAAATGGTAAAGTGTGGGTGCTTTCACACATACTATCCTATGAATACAACCATCAAATCCATGCTCATCGCAGCTGCGGCACTCACTGCTGTATCTTCGTATGCGCAAGATAAATCCACGCTCGATCTTCTCGTGAAGAAGGGCATTATTACCGCTGAAGAACGCGCTGTAGCATTGCAAAGTGCCTCAGAGTCTCGTGCTGCTGCCGGTCTTAACAAAATCTTCGTTAAGGAAGACGCTACTAAGCGCTTAACCTTCTCGGGTCGCGTACAGACTCAGTATGAGTCCATTGGTGGCGAAACCAAAGCTACCTCCGCAGGTGCAGCTACTAAAGTTACTGATGTAAGCACCGCTTTTATGCGCCGTCTTTACCTCGGTTTCAAGGCCGATATGGGCGAGGGCATCTCTGCTGAAATCGTCAACAATTTCGCTGATAACACTTTAGACAAAGCGATCTTTACTGCTGAAACCACTTACGGTACTTTCATTTTAGGTTACCAAAAAGTTCAGTGGGGTATCGAAGAGAACACATCTTCATCAAAGTTGCTTACTGTTGAGCGCTCAGCCTCGAATCGCTTCTGGAATGAATCGCAAGGTTCTTCCTACCGTCTTGGTTTTGGTGCCCGTCACACGGGTCTCCATTACTCCGGCAAATATGCCGTGGATGCTGCACAAACAATCGAATACGGTGTCTCAGTTGCTAATGCTCTCCAAGGTCAAGCAACCTCAACCGGAAACAATGACATCGGAACCTGGGCTAATTTAATCTACACCAACAAAATCAGCGATACCAATAAGCACTCCATTGGTCTTAATTGGGGTTCGGTTCGTGATACACGAGACGCTACCGGAACAGTGTCTGGTGGTGGCATATCAGGAAACGATGCTAAAATGTTCGGTATCAACCCTTACATCAAATCTCAGTTTGGTAACCTCGTTGTCCAAGCGGAAATGATTTCTACTACCAATGAGGCTCGCGGTACAACTGCTACTACTATCGAGCGTAAGCCCGAAGGCTTCACGGCTCTCGCCGCTTATAAGTTCACGGATCAAGTCGAAGGCGTAATCCGTTTCTCCAAGCTTGATACCGACGGACAGGGTTCAAACTTCAGTGGTCTCTACCGCGATGCTGCTGCGTTCAGTTCATCAGTGTATTATAACAAATTCGACAGCATCTACGTTGGCGTGAACTACTACTTCGTAGATCACAATGCAAAAATCATGCTTGGCTATGAGAAAGCCAAAGCATCTGAGCGTCTCGGAT
>JAEMQU010000055.1 GCA_016463705.1 Opitutales bacterium
TGGGGTAGTGTTACGGAAAGAGATTTATTTTGGAGAATTTTTAAAGAGCCTTACATCACTTGGCTGCCCAACGGATTAAAGGCTCCATTTCTGTCCGATGAACGCGATCCGGGTGGCATGAACGCCTGGCGCGTTTTACTAACTTTTGCTGGGCCCTGGATGTTTTTCTGTGCGTTATATATCGGCCTCGTCCATCGTCGTGCTTATATCGCCCTCGCCTGGGTCAGTATTATCACAGCCTGTTTGCTAGCGGCCTATGGATATACCCACCAACTCACCGAAGGCACTATTTTAGGTTATCCCATCCCCAGTAATGCGCGCACTTTTGGACCCTTTATTAATCGCACCCACGCCTGCACTTATTTTTATTTTAACGCAGCCATCGCCCTCGCTTTAACCTTTTGGCATTTCCGACGAAAAAAAGACAGTGATCGCCTAGGCGGACCACACTTAATTTCTCTTTTTATCGCCTTATTATTATTCTTTGGTGTTTTCCTAACTTTTAGCGTGGGCGGAATTTTAATTAGCCTAACCTTATTATTATTTGTTACTCCGATTGCCTATTTCTTGGGACTCCCCTTAAAAGGCGGTAAGAGCTTAGGGGTTAATTTAATTAATATTATAATCTTTGTGATTATGTTAGGCGGTTTGGCTTATACTTATAAGTACGATCAGTTAGAGTATCGGGTTAAACAAAAATTTAAACAGGCCTCGAAATCCTCAACTGTGGATGAAAGGGTAGCCCTACGCAGTGCCACCGCTGAAATGATTGGCGTCGGTGGGCTTGAAGGCAAAGTTTGGTACGGCTGGGGTGCCGGTTCTTACCGCTGGGTCTCTCCCTATTTTCAAGCCCAACAACCCGCCCTACAGGATAAAGAACAAAAATTATCTAGCCGAGCTATTTACGCACATTGCGACTGGTTACAAATTATTGCCGAGTGGGGCATCGTGGGCTTATTGCCAGTTCTCGCCACTATCGGATGGTTTGTCATAAAGTCTCGAAGAATCACCCGCCGTGGCCGCCCCGAAGCCATTCCGCTATTTTGTGTCTGTATTCTATTTTTAATTCACATGTTCCTCGACTTGTTGTGTTGGTTTACCCCGATTCTTTTTATCTTAGCTTTCACCGCAGCAATGACGCTTTGCACTTTGAATTCTAATTCAAACCTCGAAGAAAACTCCTAATTATAGTGCTACAGATTCTTCAACATTTAGATACCGGACACACTGAGTTGACCGAGGTGCCTGCTCCTGGACCAAGCACAGGGTCTTTATTAATTCAAACTTCACATTCTCTGGTTTCATTGGGAACAGAAAAAATGTTGGTCGAGTTTGGTAAGGCGGGCTGGATACAGAAAATCAGACAACAGCCCGAGCGGGTTAAAGATGTTTTAGCAAAAATTTCTACCGACGGATTAATCCCTACCATTAAGGCAATTCGTGGTAAATTGAGCCAGCCCATCCCTCTGGGTTATTGCCAAGTAGGGCAGGTTATCGACCACGGCGGCGACGCACAATTCACTCCAGGTGATCGCGTGATCTCCAATGGTTCGCATGCCGAGGTGGTGAGCGTCAAATCCTACCTCTGCGCGAAAATTCCTGACAATGTTTTATCGGCTGATGCCACGTTCACGCCCTTAGCTGCCATTGCCCTTAATGGTATTCGAATGCTCGAGGTAAAACCCGGCAGCCGCATTGTGGTGAGTGGATTAGGTTTAATCGGACAATTAGCTGTGCGCATTTTAAAAGCTCAAGGGGCACAAGTTTTTGGTATAGATTTAAATAGTGAGAAGTGTGCCTTGGCCGAAAAATACGGAGCTCGTTGCTTTAAGGCCGAAAAAAATTCAGATCCGGTTTCAACAATACTTTCATGGACAGGCGGACAAGGGGTTGACGGAGTTTTAATCACCGCATCATCGCCTTCACACGATATTATCAGTCAGGCTGCGCAGTCCTGTCGCCATCACGGAAAAGTAGTTCTCATTGGAGTAATCGGACTCAACTTAAAACGCGCTGATTTTTATCGTAATGAAGTCAGCTTCCAGGTTTCGAACTCCTACGGACTGCG
>JAEMQU010000029.1 GCA_016463705.1 Opitutales bacterium
ACTTCGCATACGAGGCGTGCGACCCATGCCAGTAACACTAGCCACGGGCTCCCAGGTTAGCACCATTGGCTATGAAAAAAATCGCGGGGGTAATTCGGTCATTAAGTCGGTCTTATTATTATTGGTACGCGCCAAAAAAGAAATTCAAAGATTTACTAATTCGGTTAAAGAATGCCTACGGAATTAGGCGGAAGCAAAAATCGTAAGTGTTAATTTTATTCAGAATCCTAGCCCGCGTACATTCATATCCCTGGTTTATATCTCCGATATTTAATTAACTCATCACTTTATGCGGGAGGAGAGTTTATTTATTTTATGGCGATATATAAAACGCTGAATTTCTCTACTGAATTTATTAAACAGGCTGACTTTTTTCTGAATAGAACTTCCTCCTAGATTTAAATCATTTTCGGAAACCCCGGCTGGGGAGATTGCATAAATACTGACCCCGTGGATCCAACGCATTTGAAGAAAAGTATCCACTGGACGATCGAAGGATTTGCTCGCCGCAAGCAACCTCCGGGCGGCCTCAATGCCCACAAGCTGCGCGGTAGTTTTTAATCCGATAACTTCAGGTAAAAACAATTTGAACTGGTTATTGCAAGCAACCACTTCTTTGGCTGCTTCTCGGCGTTTTACCGGGAACCTCACGTACAAATCATTTGTGAAGTGATTGAGTACCAACTCGTAAGCGCCTGTGAATACACCCTGGTCTATCTGCAAGTCATCTTCGACGATCAGTCCGGCGTCTAAGTTCTCATCAATAATGCGTTGCCAGCATGCTCGATGGCTAAGGAAACAAGCGCTTTCGCCGATGCCCAGTGGGAAGGGATAGGCCGGCAAATGCAATCTTGGCACATAGCACTTTAGCCCATCAGGAGTGAGGCTCTTTCCATCAACAGCATGAACCACCTCGGTAACTAGCGAATTACTTTCCTTAATCGCTTTAACTTGGGCTAATCGTTCTGTGGCACGCTCGAGGTGAATTACAAAACATTTTATCTTCATAATTTTTCGTTAATTGGAAATAAGTTATAGCGGTGCCCAGCACTAGTTAGAAGCATCAATGTTTATTATGCCATTGCAACTAAACATAGAAAAAATAAGTTTTTTACATGCAGAAAAATATCGTAGTGCGATTACGGGGAGGACTGGGTAATCAAATGTTTCAATATGCAACCGCGAGGAGCTTATCACTAAAGACCTGCGTTAAATTAGAATTAGACGGTAGTGAGTTAGGAAAAGGGGGGCAAAGAGCCCTGGGGCTTAATTACTTCAGCCTACCAACAGAAATTCGGGTTAATAATTCTGTTTTATCTAAATATATTCGAAGGCTGTCTATTACTAGGACTTCTTTCCGGGAGAAAAAATTTGGATTTGATGATAGGTTTAAGTTACTGCGATCGCCCGTGGATTTGGCGGGCTACTTCCAAAGTGAAAAATACTTCGTAGAACACCGCCAAGATATCTTACGGGACTTCACCTTGAAAGCGGAGTATGTGGAAAATATTAAGGCACTCTCAGAAAAACACATTCCGGTCGATTCGGCAATTTCACTACACGTCAGAAGAGGTGATTATACTAATAATAAAAATATAGATTTATATACCCAGCTGGGTGAGCAATATTACAACCAAGCAATACATCTTATAAAGCAGAGGACATCAGGGGCACATACCTTGTGCGTATTTACCGACGATGTAAATTGGGTGACTGAAAATCTTAATCTACCCCAGGGCTCCAAGATTATATCGCAGTACACCAGCCATGATATTGAAGATCTCATGCTGATGTCCCAATGCTCGCATCATATTATTGCGAATAGTACTTTTTCTTGGTGGGCGGCCTGGCTTAATCCTTCAGCGACAAAGGTTGTAGTTGCACCGCGACAATGGTTTGGGGCCAGCAAGAGCACAATCGATACGTCCGACCTAATTCCTACTACGTGGGAAACCTGCTAGTAGATACCTAATCCATAATATCCAGACATTGCGTGGCCGTGACAACCAAGACAGGTAACTAATTCGTAGGGGGATACTAAATCTCTAAAATTCTGCGAATCCAACCATCGAAGCTGTGTTTGTAGAGAATAGCAGGGTCCACCGGTCTCATTGGCGCTTCTAAAAATCGGTCTAGT
This sequence comes from Opitutales bacterium, assembly GCA_016463705.1. GTDB lineage: Bacteria > Verrucomicrobiota > Verrucomicrobiia > Opitutales > UBA953 > UBA953. Next base: position 2,138 of record JAEMQU010000029.1, read on the forward strand.
TCTTCTTCGGATCCCGTAAGTAAGTGCATATTATTGGGGTCATAGAATTCACATCCTAGAATAGCTGGATTAGTAGTAATTAATTTTTTCCCGTATCCGAGAGATTCAAAAACCCTGAAACTAGGGACGTTGTGCACCCCCTCAACGGTGATGTCTAGAAGTATCTTAGCGCCGGCGACCTCACTGATGACTTCTACGTACTCCATACGACGAGTCAGTTTCCTAATCCATCTCGGAATTTTGCCTCTCACTCTTAATATTTTGAAATCTAATTTTAAATTGCGCATCAGTAACCTTTTTCCAATTTCTATAACGCGGCCGTGCCTCTCCTTGTCATAAGAGCCAATGTAATAGACATCACATTCCGTACAGGTAGATTCAGATCTTTTTTTGTTAAAATAAAAATTGTCGATATGTCTCACGTTTGGGGCTTCGGTTACGCCCTTTTCATCTGCCGAGTATAGAATCTTAAAATATTTAGCGCGCTCTAGTATTCGAGGAAACCTACTAAACCTGTCCCACTGATAGCCATACATTTTATTTGTTTTAGCGGAAATTAACCGCAGAGTCTCATGAGAAAGCTGGTCGGGTCTAATGATTAGAGCGTAATCAGCCCGCACGACGTTATTCATAATTTCTAAAATGTGCTTCTCCAGAAGGCACTCCGTGCGCCTACTCACATAGGTAGCATCACGGAATAATACCTTTCTGAAGAATCTCACAACTGAATCACATAAACTAATATACCAGGTTTTTTGGGCGCCCCTCAGGGAGATAACCTTAAAACCCATAGATTCTAATTGGCTGATTATTTCTGCGCCGATTCCCATATCCTCCTGGGGGGAGTAGAATATCAAGGATGCTTGTATTTTTTCTGGCTGTTTTGTTTCCATCTTCAAAAAATAAATGCTGAAAAGTGGAGAAATTTAGAAATTTCGTAAACCATGCTTAAGATTCAAATTCCTTGATCCATTCGTTAAGTTTATATTTATCTGTGATTTCTGACTCAATTTCATTATAAGGCAGACTTAAAAAAGCCTCCATAGACATTGTAGAATGACCATAAACATAAATGTTATTCGGATGATAAAAATCGTAGTCGAAAATTTCTTTATTGGTAGTAATTAACTTCTTCTGGAACTCCATTGCCTCAAAAAATCTAAGCGAAAGACCGGTGTGCAATTTTTTGTCGTTTATATCTACAATCACTTTTGTACTTTTTGCTATTAATAGATTTTGGTTATAGGTTATTCGCGGATTTTTACTAACCCGAATAGATGGGTGCTTTTTTACTGCGCCTCGCGGATATTCAGTAATATAAAAGATAAACTTAAGACCAAATCCTGTGAGATAATTTGCGATTTCAACCAGTGAATTATAACGATGTAAATCTACTTCGCCAATAAAATGGGCGTCCGAGAGAGTGAACCCAAAATCTTCGTCAAAGGGCTTAAGTCTAAAATTTGTTTTAAACTTTAACTTTGGTTTTTTCGTAAGATCATTTTTATCAAAAACATAGAAGTCATCAAAATAGTCGATGTATTTATAAATGTCGGGAAATCGTTCTAAACCGTCCCACTGATACCCAACCGTTTTACGACAGGCTGACTTTGCTAGTCTAATTTGTTCCGGAGTCATTAAATCAGGACGTATCGCTAGGAGTAAATCGTATTTTTGCCTGAAATTAATTAATTCCCACTTTTTGCGGCTCCGACTTATTAATATACTTTTAAAATTAAAGCGAAAAAAAGTTTTTGAAAGAAAATTAAGAAACCTTATAAACTGATTCGGATATTTAAACTGGTGGCACGTACCTAAAGGCAAAACTACACACTCGATGCCCGCTTCCTCCAAATTGTGCCTGATTACATCACAGATTCCATTCTGGGTAGGTATAGAAAGTAGAACTTTTTTCATGACTATTAGAATAATTTAAACCTTCTCCCACTCTCTGATAGAATCTCTTAATGCATCTTCAACAGTTCGCATATTAACGCCTGCCGCAAGAAGTTTACCTGCATCAAGAATGCAATTCGATCTTAAGGCTTTGGCGCCTAAACGATAAAACTCTTCGTCGCTCTCCCAAAATATAAACTCCCGGTTGGGTTTTAGAATCTTCTTAATTGATTCAACGACCTGTCGCGTAGAAACATATCCAGGGTTTGTGACATTGTAGGTGCCGTACGAAACGTGCTTCACCCAGCAGTCAATACATGCGTTTACGAAATCCTCTAGGTGTGAGAGAGAGTTCAAGTTATCGTAAACCTTGGCGTAAGTTTGAATTTTGGTGAGATAGTTACGCGGGTTATTAATCTCATTAAATGGAATTCTGAGTCTCCAGACGTAATGATCACCCACCCCTTTTATCGCCTCCTCCCCCATAGCCTTGGTGCCGCTGTAATAACTACAAGGGCCATCGCTAAATGAGAAGTTAGGAGTAAAAGATTCGTCAAAGCCCTTTAGTCGACTCGGTTCAGTCAGTGCAATTTGGCGGATGTAATCTTGATTCATGTTTTTCTCCGCCACCCATATTTTGTTTTGCTCCACTAGACATCCTGAAAAAATACATCCGGACGAAACATGTCCCCAGGGAATACCCAATTCGGCACAAACCCCGGCTAACATCTTTGGAAAATGAACATTGCCTTGCATTGTTTCATCTTTCTGTAGCTCACAGGCATCAACGTTGGGCTTACCTGTAAAGCCTGCAGCGTTGATGATAAAATCAGGGCGATTAGCAACCAGGTGGGCCCTTAACTGCGCTGCGGATGTGTAATCAACTTGAGCACGTGTAAGTGCCTTGTAACTCATGCCCCTCTTGGAAAGAATTCTTTCGAATTCTTTTCCAACATACCCACTAGAACCTAGTAAAATTATCATGTTATTTTAGGTAAAAATTGAGTGCTGTAAAATCTTCCATATCGTTGAAATCTTCCACATCGTTGGCGACCTTAGCTCCATCGTCAAACGAGCTAATATTACGATACCCTGGTTGATCAGCCCTGACACGCGCATTCCTTACACGAAACTCTGCAGATGATTTAATGAAGTAGTGGTTAATCTGTAGCAAGTCTACCGGCCCCCCTGGATTAAACGGCCCCTTAACCTTTTCTCGACGCGTGTCCAGCAAGGCGATGTTTGGAAAATGTGGATTAATCATCCTAACTTTAGTTTGGCCACTGCTAAATAATCTCTGAAGCCAGTTGGTTCTCTTGATTCTCTTGATTCTCTCGATTCTGAGAATACTTTTGATGTGGCGATTGGGACTTTTAGCACATCTGGTAAAGCGCGACAGGACAGCATAGTTTCCATTTTTAACATCGGTTTGTCCATTGGATCCAAACATTACCCAATTAATCGCTAAGCCACCTTGCACGTCCTTAAAGTCGACAAGAAAATCTTTGATGCCGGAATGTTTCTTGAGGACGAAAAATTCGTCAACATCGATAAAGGCAACCCAATCAAAACTATTCGAATAGTTCTCGATAAAATGGTTGTATGCCGGCAGCTGCTGACACTCGCCATTAAATTCAATGGTGTGAACTCCCTTAATATTTATGGGAAATTGCCAATTATTTTGGTAAATAAATATTGAGTCGAACCCCAGCTTCTGATGATAGGCAATCCACTCTAAGATATAATTATCCTCGTTTTTAGCGATACATACCAGTGCGGCTTTCATGGTTATCTGTTCGCTGTCCGTTTAAATACGGCGACGATATGGGTTACATGATCAGCTTTCTCAATTAGCGTAAATCCACACAGAGTAATTTCATTAACTATTCTTGTAGGCGTAATGATTATTTCGTCATCCTTTGTTTGGTGGCATTCAACAATTACTCCCTCGTACCTCCGGAGTGCATCGCCTTGATTCTTTGCAATATCCCACTCCATTCCTTCGATATCCATAATTAACCAAGCACCCAGTGGCACATCATAAATTCTGTTTAAATCAAACAAGCTTATGGCAGGCACAATCGTGGAGATATCTGTCGGGGTAGATGAAATTTGGCCACCTAGATTATCTTCACTGGAACTATTAAAAATTACGTGCGATTGACCTACTTCTCCAATGGCAAGCTGTACTACCTCAAAGGGAATAGGGTCTTTGAAATTTAAATTCACCGTCTCACGAGCCACTTGCGCCCATTTTTCCACGGCTTCAAGTGAAATTAAACGTACTGGTTTTTTCTCTAAAATATGACAAGAAATCACGCCGATGCTTGCACCTAGCTCAATTACGAAGGCCTCTGTGGGTAGATACTTCTTAATGAAGTCTCTCTCGACATCTTCATAAGTCCCAAGGTTTAATTCGAGAATCGATGCCTTTGGAATTTTACTATAAGGCAATTTTATACCCTCAATAATAACAACGCCACTAGGTAGTATTGGATTATGAGTCGCGATAATGTGCCGTATTCCTGATAGCCTTTTATTAAAAGATTTTTTAATCTTTTTTAGAAAATTTTTCATTATTTAGATATTAGCTTTTTGAGATAGACTCCATAATCCGAATTCGGCATGCGACTAGCAATGACGTCCAGCTGGTGGTTATTAATAAAATTCTTTCGCCACGCAATTTCTTCGATACATCCAATCTTAAAACCCTGACGGGCTTCGACGATTTGAACGAATTGAGCGGCCTGTAATAACGAATCAAAAGTGCCGGTATCGAGCCAGGCAGTTCCGCGATTCATTATTTTAACATTTAGTTTTTTCTGGCTCAGATACTCCCGGTTTACATCTGTGATTTCATATTCACCGCGTGCTGAAGGCTTCAGCGCCTTGGCGATGCCGATGACTGAATTATCGTAGAAATACAGCCCTGGCACCGCATAACTCGATTTCGGCTGCTTGGGTTTTTCTTCTATTGAAATGGCCTTACCATCAGCACCGAATTCCACCACGCCAAAACGCTCTGGATCTGGCACGTGATAAGCAAATACAATTCCTCCATTCGGCTCATGACACGAATGAAGTAGCTCACTAAAACCTGCGGCGTAGAAAATATTATCTCCAAGGACGAGACACACATTATCTTTTCCAATAAATTTTTCGCCGATCACGAATGCCTGAGCTAGACCATTAGGAACCGCCTGCTCCGCATATTCAAAACGACACCCGAGGCGTGATCCGTCGCCCAACACGTCACGGAATCGTGGTAAATCCTGGGGCGTAGAAATAATTAAAATTTCCCGAATGCCAGCTAACATCAATACCGAAAGAGGGTAATAAATCATCGGCTTGTCGTAAACTGGCAGCAACTGCTTGCTCATGCACTGAGTGAGCGGGTGAAGTCTCGTGCCCGATCCGCCAGCTAGGATTATGCCTTTCATAGGGAAGTGTTATTAGACTTTGCCGAGACGCTCAAGGCGATAAGAGCCATCAAGGATAGCCTGAGTCCATTGTGGGTTATCTAAGTACCATTTTACGGTTTTACGAAAACCGCTTTCAAAATTCTCTTGTGGAGCCCAGCCTAATTCAGTGCGGGCACGTGATGAATTGATAGCGTAGCGCATATCATGCCCCGGTCGATCTGTGACATAAGTGATGGCTGAGGCATGAGGCTTACCGTCAGCCCTTGGACGCAGTTCATCCAGCAACGAACAGATAATTTTTACTAAGTCTATATTTCGACGCTCGTTGTCACCGCCAATACAATAGGTGCGACCAGGCTTACCATTAAGAACTGCAGCGAGTAAACCACGAGCGTGATCATCTACATATAACCAATCGCGAATATTTTCACCCTTACCATAAATAGGAATGGATTCTCCACGAAGAGCTTTGAGAATAACCACGGGGATTAACTTTTCTGGAAATTGATACGGACCGTAATTATTGGAACAGTTAGTGATGACTACAGGTAGTCCATAGGTATCCATCCAAGCACGCACTAAGTGGTCGCTTGAAGCCTTGCTAGCGCTGTAGGGCGAATGCGGGTCGTAGGGAGTCTTTTCGTTAAAAGCTGCACCAC
>JAEMQU010000004.1:0-87213 GCA_016463705.1 Opitutales bacterium
AGCTGGGATATTTTGAAAGCCAACGAATTAGCGGTAGCTCTAAACACCGTATGGGAAAATAAAGGCATCGCTCATTCATCGCTTTATGTAGATGGCAAACTTTCGGTCGGTGCTGGTACAAAAATTTTACCCGGTGTGGTTATCGAAGGTGACGTAATCATTGGTTCCAATTGTAAGATTGGACCCAATTGTTATATCCGCGGATCCACCTCGATTGGTCACCAGTGTCACATCGGACAAGCCGTTGAAATCAAGAATTCCGTCATTTTTAATCAAACCAATGTCGGGCACCTCTCGTATATCGGCGACTCCATCTTGGGAGAGAAAGTTAATTTAGGTTCTGGTACTACGACCTCTAATTTACGTCACGATGGCAAGACTCACAGCAGCAAGGTCTCGGATAAGTTGGTTGATACTGGACGTCGAAAATTCGGCACAGTCATTGGCGATAATGTCCATACCGGTATTAATACATCCATTTACCCTGGCCGCAAAATTTGGCCGGGAGTTACGACTCGACCTGCAGATATTGTCATCCAAGATTTACACTAATTAAACCCAACAAACTATGTGCGGCATTATCGGATATATCGGAACACGTCCTGCGACTCCCATCCTCATTGGTGGTCTCAAGAGACTTGAATATCGTGGATACGATTCGGCCGGCTTGGCGTTATTGGATGCCCAAGGTCTGACCACTTTTAAGGCCGTCGGTAAAGTTGCCCGCTTGGTGGACAAGTTGCGTGGCGATCTCTCGCCCGAGAAGCATGAAAGTTATACCGTCGGTATTGCGCATACTCGCTGGGCGACGCACGGTGCCCCTACCGAAATCAATGCTCACCCGCATTTTGATAAGAGTCGAAAAATTTGCGTAGTTCATAATGGTATTATCGAAAATTATCGCGCCATCCGTGAAAAACTTCAGAGCGAAGGCCACAAGTTTGATTCCGATACTGATACCGAAGCGTTATCACGCTTAATAGGTGTTCATTATCATGGCGATTTACGCTTAGCGGTGGTTAAAGCTCTGCAACAGGTAGAAGGTGCCTACGGTATCGCTGTTTTGAGTGCCGACGAACCCAACAAGATTGTGGTGGCCCGCAAAGGTAGTCCACTCGTCATCGGCATGGGTGATGGAGAGTGCTTGGTTGCGTCAGACGCCTCCGCCTTAGTGGCTCACACCCAACGGGTGATCTATTTAGACGACGGTGATGTCGGCGTGATTACTGCTGATAGTGTCGATATTCGTAATCAAGATGATGAACCGATTTCGCGTGATGTTTCCGAGCTCGGTCTAGATATCGGAGCGGTCGAGAAAGGTGGCTTCGAGCACTTCATGCTCAAAGAAATTTTCGAGCAACCAGAGTCCGTGCGCAACGCTCTCCGCGGACGGATTAATGCCACGGAAGGCAATGTCGTTTTAGCTGGTATGAATATTTCGCCGACGGAGTTGGCTCAGATTCAACGCATTGTTTTAGTCGGATGTGGTACCTCACTGCACGCAGGTATGGTGGGTGAATACGCTTTTGAGGATGTTTCGGGAATTTCGGCTGAGGTTCAACAAGCTGCTGAGTTTAGATATCGAAATCCTATTGTTGATCACCACGATCTCGTCATCGCGGTTTCACAGTCGGGTGAGACGGCCGATACTTTAGCAGCCATTCGTAAGGCTAAAGAAAAAGGCACTATGATTCTTGGTTTAGTGAATGTCGTCGGCTCTGCGATTGCGCGTGAGACCGGACGTGGGGTATTCATTCACGCTGGACCCGAAATTTCTGTGGCGTCGACCAAGGCATTTACTGGTCAGGTTGCGGTATTACTTTTAATGGCCTTGAAGTTGGGACGTACTCGTCGACTCTCCCAAGAACACGGCATAGAGTTAGCTCAAGAAATCAATCAGTTGCCACAGATGATTGATTTTGTGCTGAAGCAGAATGATGCCATTGCGAAAGTCGCAGAGCGCATGGCGAAGTCTGACCACGCGTTCTTCATTGGTCGTGGGCCGATGCATCCCGTGGCTTTAGAAGGTGCCCTTAAATTAAAGGAAATTTCCTATGTTCATGCCGAGGGCTATCATGCCGCCGAGCTTAAGCATGGTCCGATCGCCTTGCTGACTCCTGGTACACCTGTCGTTGTTTTAGCGAACCAGACTTCGGTACTCGATAAAGTTTGGAGCAATGCCGAGGAATGCAAAGCCCGCGGAGCACACATTATTGCAGTCGTCACCGAAGGACACCCGAAGACCGATTTAACTGACGATATTATTGTGATTCCTAAATGTGGTCCCTTGGTGGCGACCATTCCCGCTGCCGTCGCTTTACAACTTTTGGCATATCACGTGGCACGCATTCGCGGTTGTTCCATTGATCAGCCCAGAAACTTGGCTAAGTCGGTCACTGTCGAGTAGTCACAAGTTACTAGGGTATAAACCTCAGTAGCGGGAACTTGATGCCGGTGCGCTTTGTTTAAACACAAGGAGGATGAAAAATCCTCCCAAGTTATCCTGTGCCAAGTGTCATCAGTCAAAGCAGGTGAATGATTTTCACGAAATCCTGATCAGTGGAGAATTACATCCCTGGTGTCATGATTGTTTGGGGAAACAATTAGAGAAAAATCTCGAAGCCAGTAATCGATTAAAATTAGCCCCGAAGAGACCATGCACGCAGTGCGGTATTACCTTTTCGATTCACAGTTTTCATTGGATAAAATCGACCAAGACTAGACACAGTTATTGTCGTGCCTGTCATGCCGTTTATATGTCCATGCGTTATGCACGGGTGAAGGGTAAAAAATAAAAATCCGCTGGTGGCCGGACGGGGACTTGAACCCCGAACCAATTGATTAAGAGTCAACTGCTCTACCATTGAGCTATCCGGCCAATCAGCGGAAAATTAAGAGAGTGTTGTAGAGAGTTTTTTTCAAGCGAATAAAACCCGTGGTAATTCTTAGTTCTGTTCGAAGTGGCCGGACGGGGACTCGAACCCCGAACCAATTGATTAAAAGTCAACTGCTCTACCATTGAGCTATCCGGCCTAACGAACCCCTTCAACAAAGAGGTTTAATCGTGATTGGTAAAGAAATAAATCGCCTTAGCGGTGGCCACGCTGCCTGACGGCCTCAAAGAGGCAAACCCCTGTAGACACGGATACATTGAGGCAGGGAACCTCGCCGAGCATCGGAATCCGTATCAGGAAATCGCAGGTCACGGCGGTTAGATGCCTAATCCCGTCGCCTTCTGCACCCATCACGATGGCCAGTGGTCCGGTGAGTTTGGCAGCGTAAAGTGACTGGCTAGTTTTGTGGTCGCTCGTCCCGGCGATCCAGACTCCAGCGTTTTTTAATTTTACCAAAGCATTTCGTAAGTTACCTGCCTGCACAATCGGTAAACTTTCGGCGGCACCGACCGCCACCGTGCGTACGGTGTCATTGACGGGCGCCGAATTCTTTTTGGTGATAATGACAAACGCACAACCAGCGCATTCGGCTGAACGAATACAGGCGCCGAGATTGTGAGGATCCTGGACGCCATCTAAGATCAAGATGAGTGGATTCGAAATATCTTTGAGCAGGTCGGGGATATCGTTCTCGTTATACAGTTTGAGCTGACGTTTTAAATCAGCATGTCGAGGAGGGCGATCGTCGGACCGAGGCATATTACTTACGGGCGAGTTTGTTGCGTTGGTGCAGGGCTTCCGCGATTTGAATCGCGTTTAAAGCGGCACCTTTCCAGAGCTGATCACCACAGACCCAAAGGGAAAGACCGTTATCAAAGAGCGAGTCTTTGCGGATACGTCCGACCCCACACTTTTCTTTACCCGCATAATCTAAAGGCATGGGGTAGATTTTTTTTGCGGGTTCATCACAGATTTCGGATCCAGGGAATTCAGAAATCACTTTGCGGGCGATGGCGACATCCACAGGCTTTTCAAATTCAGCACTGATGGCGATCGAGTGAGCGCGGAAAACTGGAACGCGAATGCAGGTGGTTGAAACCTTGAGATTAGGAAGGTTCAAGATTTTTCGACCTTCATGAAGCATCTTCATTTCTTCTTTGGTATATCCGTCTTCTTGAAATGAATCGACCTGAGGAATTAAATTAAAGGCGATGGTGTGTGGGTAAACTTTAGGAGGGGACGGTTCACCTTTAACCCAGGCACGGACTTGAGTGTCGAGTTCGCGCATCGCTTCGGCACCAGTACCGGAAACGGCTTGATAGGTTGAAGCGAAGAAACGTTTTAAACCAAAAGCTTTGTGGAGTGGGTAGAGTCCCATCAAGGCGATGGCGGTGGAGCAATTAGGATTCGCGATAATGCCTTTATGGTTATCAAGAGCGTCGGCATTGATCTCAGGGATGACCAGAGGGACATCGGGATACATCCGGAAGGCAGAACTATTATCGATCACGATCACGCCGCGCTTAACGGCCTCAGGGGCGAGGGCTAGAGAGACGGAACCACCTGCACTAAAAATGGCAAAATCTAGGCCCTCAAAGGCCTCTGGCTTGGCTTCCTGGACGAGCCAATCCTTGCCGCCATAACTAATCTTGGATCCAGCCGAACGGGCGGATGCCAAGGGACGGAGTTCCTTTACGGGAAAATTTCTTTTCGCCATAAGTGAGAGCAATTCTTGACCGACCGCGCCAGTCACGCCCACGATGCCTATACGATATGACATGTTTAGATAAATCTTTGGTTTTAAAAGAGGAGTTGGCCGAGCGCCTAAAGGTACTGGGACTTCCTAATGGAAAAGATTGCTTGGTTGTGTCGATTGACCAGCAAAAACTTTGGCATTTTAACCAAAATAATTGCGAAGCCTACGTTGTAAGCACGGCAAGGGCGGGCAAGGGCAGTGTGCAGGACTCATTGCAGACGCCCACAGGCCTGCATCGAATTGCCGAAAAAATCGGGGCAGATGCACCCGCAGGGATGATCTTCAAGGCTCGAAAACCTACGGGACAAATTTGGAATACGATTCCTTCGACCGAGGATAACTTAATCACCAGTCGGATTTTGTGGCTCGAGGGATGTGAGCATGGATTCAATCAAGGCCTAGATTCCTCGGGTAAAGTGGTGGATACTAAAGAACGTTACATTTATATTCATGGAACCAACCAGCACGAAAAATTAGGTACTCCCAACAGTCACGGCTGTGTTTTATTATCGGATCAAGATGTGATCAAACTTTTTGAATCCATCGCCGTGGGTACTTACGTCTACCTCAGTTAAATTATTCTTCGGACGGAGTATTTTTTGAATTAAGCCATTCTTTAATCATGGCTTGTCCAACTGGACCCGCAGTAACTCCGCCCCAAGTACTAGTATCCGATTTGCCTTCCACTAAAACGGCGAAGGCTACTTTGGGATTTTTGGCGGGTGCATAGCCAATAATCCAAGCCAGGTGAGCTTTCTGTCCGTTATTGATATATTCGGAGGTTCCCGTTTTGGCGGCGAATTGGAATCCAGGAATTTGGATGGAACGCGCGGTGCCTTCGGTCACACAGCGAATCATCCCTTCGCGGATGGCATTCAGCTGATTTCGATTAAGTCCAATCGGTCTAGAATCTTCGTGGTAGGGAATTCTCAATGGGTCATGGAAAATGGTCGGTGTGGTGCGTGTTTCACCGCGCGCGACCGACGCTGCAAAGCAAGCCATGTGCAGTGGTGTAGTTAAGATGAAGCCCTGTCCGATGGAAGAATTGGCGGTATCGCCGCTCGTCCAGTTACCTTGTCCCACACTTTGTTTAAAGTTTGCATCTGGAATAACCATTCTACGAGCCGGCGATGGGATTTCGTACTGGCTGGGGTTTTCCGCACCCATGACGCTAGGGTTGGTTTTGAGTAATGTTTTATCTAAACCGAATCGTCGGGCTTCTTGCGCGAGTAGATCTGGTCCGACCATTAAACCCACTCGGTAGTTCCAAACGTTGCAGGAGATGGCTAGCATTTTTTCTACATCCACTTGTCCAAATCCGTAGGGTTCGTGTTCAACGAATTCACGATTTCCAACCCATAAACTGCGCCCGCAATCTAAAATATCGTCGTAGTCAATTTTTCCGCTACGCATCCCAGCAATGGCGGTAATAATTTTATAAGTAGAGCCAGGAGCATAGAGTCCCTGGGTCGCACGATTCAACCAACCGCCTTGCTCTTGAATTTCGTCGAAGTACTTAGTGGTTACCTTACTCGCTAGGCGGTTGGGGTTATAGTTGGGCAGGCTCGCCATCGCTAAAATCTCGCCGGTGTTTACATCTAACATGACGGCCGCGCTCGGTAATGGATTCCCCGTGTTGTCTTTGATGCCAGCTAAGGCTTTTTCTGCGGCCAGTTGAATCTTTAAATCAAGCGATAGGCGAATGATACCCCCTTGCCGTGCAGGGTAGCTTTCTAAAAGTTCCCGTTTGTAACCCGCCGAGGTTTTTGTCCAGCGCTCCCAACCGCTGGTGCCTTTCAGATTATAATCATGAGTTATTTCAATGCCTTCGGCACCTACTTTTCCAGTATACTTCGATTTACTTAGTTTCTTGAATGAAATTTCGAAATTAGGATCGGAATCTTCAGGCAACTCATTCGTGTCCTTCACGTAGCCGAGAGTGTGGCACGCCATAGAGCCATAAGGGTAGGAGCGAATCATATCCGACTCGATGGCGATGGGACCATCAACGGGGAATTGCTCAATAAATCGAGCAACCGAACGATCTGTTTCTTCTTCGGAAATTTGATTTCTTAACTCGGGAAAAGTTAAATCGGAGATGAGCGTGAATTTTAAAATTCTCGAATCGCGCATGTGTTTAGCCAGCGCTTTGACATTCACCTGACGCTCGGGGCTATCGGCTAGAAACTTTACCCTCTTTTTTTCGGAGGTGGATTTTTTTTGATTACTGGCATCAATCACAAACCAGATTTTTTTCAGCCATCGATTGAGTACATTGACCCGGGCCTCTTGGTGTAAAATTTCATAGTTAATCTTGATCGTACTTTCTTTGGCTTTTTCAGCCTTAACTAAGGCTCGGTATTCCCGGTCGATTTCACCTTCGAGAGTTAATAAATTAGCTTTCACGCTCCAACGTACACGACTTTCTACCAAGGTTGCTTCATTGCGATCCACGATTTTACCCCGCGTCGGTGAGCGCCAGACAATGGTTTCACTCTGCGAGTTGGCTTTATCGATTAAGTCTTTGGACTGAATGAGCTGACGATAAAACAAACCGCAAAAGATATAGATAAATCCCACGGCGAAAAGGGTGAAGATTAAGTACATCCGCCATGGCGTGATGGGGGCAGACGGTACAGATATTTTTTCGAGAGTATCGTCCGGATTCATAACAAATCCTGTGCACTCGGCACTCCCATTAAATCCATGATCCAATTCTGCGTGGTCGCCAGGGGCATGATGATGACTAAGCCCATTAAGCCTGAGAGAGTGCCTTGAATCGCAGCCTGATAAATGGAATTATAAATGTCACTGGGCGCTTCACACAGATAAGCTGAGGCGGTAAACCAGATAATCGCTGCGACCGCGTTAACGACCACTGCGGCCTGAATCATCCCAAGGTTGGTGCGTAAATAAGAGCGATAGTTCCCAAGTAAAATAGCGAGCGTCACGAGCGAGATTGCTACCGTTCCATTCGGGATTGGGCGGTAGGCTTCAAACATGAAGCCCACACAGCCCGCGAATAACACCGCCTGCCAGCGCTTTAATCGGCGACAAGGGGCAATCAGGGCGGCTCCCGTAATAAAATAATTAAGACCCGAACTCGCTAAGGTACTCGAGACTAAGTCGGCGACAAACAACCATGGGTAGGTCGCAAGAATCAGAAAAAACCAAGTCCATAGTATGCTCATTTAAATTCCTCCAACTTAATTTTTTCGGAAGGCGCTAAGAGAATTTCATGAGCTGTAGGGTATTGAGGGACGAGTACCGAAACTTCCTCAATCATATTTAAATCTTTGGCCGGATTTAAATCCGCAACTTTGTAATTGTCGTCCGCGCCCATGCGAATACTGCCATCGATTTCACCTAAAATTAAACCTGAGGGAAAGACGCCCCCTAATCCAGTGGTCAAAACTTTGATTGGTTGGCCGGTCGGCGGATTATAATCGACCGGAATCGCGGTGACTTTCGCTTTGCTCGGCGAGAGTGAGTTCGCGGCATCACCGCTGACATACACGATGCGACGCTTTTCATCGCCGATTAAAAACGCCGTACAGCGAAAGGTTGGGCTGGTTACTAAATCCACTTCACTCACATTTAAATGGACGGCTGAAACTCGTCCAATCACTCGATTGCTGAATACCACCGGGCTGCCTGGGCGGATGCCATCCGTCCGACCTTTACGAATAATAATTTTCTGCCACCACGAGGAGCTGTCGCGGGAAATGACTCGAGCTACGACCGTCAGAAATTCAGAATTACCCGTGTAGCGTGCGTTCTCGCGGAGGCGTGCATTTTCACGCCGAATGTCATCCATCGAATGAATGCGTAGTTCTAAGGCCGCATTAATGCGGGCGAGATCTCGGGAGGCCGCAATGAGTTCTTCGTTGCTGCGACTTTTTAGTTCCCAGTAACGAGCAAGGTCGCCTCCTTTGCTCACAATCTGCAGGGCTGGCGCTTGGAATTCGGCAAATGTTTCCTTAGTGAATCGATGCAGGGCACTGGTGCCCGATATCCAAATCAAAATAAAAACGATTAAAGCAATGTAAGATGCCTTGGCGCCTTTTTGGTGGTTATTCATGGCGGGTTAGCCCGCTTAGATTAGTCGCGTCCACTCCAGCGGGAGGCGTTGCCTAAGATTTTACCTGTACCATTAACGACGGCACAAAGAGGATCTTCAGCGACAATGACGGGAAGCCCGGTGGCTTCTGAGATGGCACGGTCGATGCGACGGATCAGAGCTCCGCCACCAGCAATCACGATACCACGGTCGACTAAGTCAGCAGAAAGTTCAGGAGGAATACGTTCCAAGGAGCCTTTAATGGCTTCGATGATTTGATTAATGTTATCCGCCATGGCTTCACGGACTTCTTGAGAAGTGAGGTGGAGGGAGCGGGGGAGGCCGGTAACGGAGTCGCGGCCACGCACTTCGTAGGTCATCTCTTGTTCTAAAGCATAAGCCGAACCGATTTTAATCTTAATTTCTTCAGCGGTGCGCTCACCGATGATGAGATTATATGAATTCTTAATATACTTAATAATCGCTGAATCAAATTCATCTCCACCGACGCGAATCGAACGTGCATGGACGATACCGCCCAGTGAAATCACGGCGACTTCGGTAGTACCGCCACCGATATCCACAATCATCGAGGCCATCGGTTCTTCGACAGGTAAACCCACACCGATTGCGGAAGCAACAGGTTCAGGAATGGTGATCACATCGTCAGCACCAGCGCGATAAGCGGAATCCATCACGGCGCGACGTTCAACCGCGGTGATGCCATAAGGAACAGCGACGACGACCGTGAGATTTGTGAAAATAGATTTACGAGCTACCTTACCGATGAAGTAGCGAAGCATGTGTTCGCTGATTTCGAAGTCGGCGATCACACCGTCTTTCATCGGACGCAGTGCTTGGATATCACCCGGAGTACGACCAAGCATCATCTTCGCTTCGTTACCTACAGCGATTGGCTTGCGGGTGCTGGTACGAATGGCGACCACGGAAGGTTCTCTAAGGACAACGCCTCGGTCTTTGAGAAAGACCAAAGTATTTGCGGTACCTAGGTCGATACCAATGGCTTGGGTAAATAGCCCTGGGAAACGCTTAAACATCAGTCGTAGTGGTTGAAGTGGTTAAATAACTTATCATTTCAGTAGTCAAACCCCTTTTGGCCATTAAGCGGTCGAACTTAAATCATAAAAATGATAATAAAATAGGGCTTAGAGGTAACCTAAGCTCTTTGCGCCAAGCAATACAAGGCCGGCGATGATTCGGTACCAGGCGAAGGGTTTAAGTCCGCGGCGAAGAATAAATCCGATCATCCATTTTACGGAAATGAATGCGGACACGGCCGCGATAAAAAGTCCAAGACTTGCATTTCCAATGGGGTACACCTGCAGTAGGGCAGGTCCGAGTGCATACATTTTGTAGATTGAAGCAGCAGATAAAATCACGAAGCCAACCAGGAATGAAAATTCTGTCGCGACGGCGGAAGATAATCCGGCCCAGCGTCCTCCAAGAATGGTAGCTAATGAACGGCTGGTTCCGGGAATGAGCGCAGCGCATTGGCAAAGTCCAATCCACACCGCCTGTTTCGGGGTTACATTTAATTCATCTGTATTTTCCGAAGGGATTTTAGGTAATTTTTCTTCTGCTATAAATATTAAAAATCCACCAATGATTAAGGCGAGGGCGACGATCGTAACATTGAAGGGGATGTAGTCTTTAATAATAAAACCGAGGACTGCTGCGGGTAAAAAGGCGATGAGGATGGCGAGTGCTAAGAAAATTGAACTGCGATTACCTTTAAAAATTCCGACCACGACCGAACTCATCCGCTGATAAAAAATAAAAAGTACGGCAAGAATCGCACCGAGCTGTATAATCACAATATAGTCATCCGCGATTTTTTCGAGCGAGAGTCGGCGACCTTTGCGATCTACGACACTGGCTTCGACTAAAGTTGAACTTTTTTCAATGCCCATGACGGCATCACTAATAATCATGTGGCCCGTTGAGGATACCGGGAGATATTCGGTGATGCCTTCGACCAGTCCAGTCACGACAGCACGCTGGATAGTGAATTGATTTCGTACTTCTTCTGCGGTTTTATCAGGGCTGGTTTGCTCGGCCGCCCATAAGCCAAAAGGACAAATCAGTAATAAGATTAGCAGGGCACGAGGCATAGATTTATCTGATATAAGTAGAAACGAAGCGCAAGACTGCGATTTCGCCTTGTCGCTTGCCCTTGGTCTTACTTCGCTCTTTATCTTATTTTAATCATGTCCGCTTCGAGTCTCATTCCAACCAAAGAACCACGATTCCAGGTCCCTGATGTCCGCGGACGTTTTGGTCAGTTTGGCGGAATGTATGTTCCAGAAACTTTGATGACTCCACTCTTAGAGTTATCCCAAGCTTACGCCGAAGCTCGTCGTGATCCGGCATTTCAAAATGACTTCACGAATATGTTGCGTGAATTTGCCGGACGTCCCACCGGACTGTACTTCGCAGAGTCGCTCACTAAACATTTTGGTGGTGCTCGAATTTATTTAAAGCGTGAAGACTTGTTGCACACGGGTGCACACAAAATCAACAACGCCATCGGACAAGCCTTGCTCGCCATTCGTATGGGCAAGAAGCGTATCATTGCTGAAACAGGTGCTGGACAACACGGAGTAGCCACCGCTGCCGTCTGTGCTAAATTTGGTCTGAAGTGCGTCATCTACATGGGTGCGGAAGATATGGAACGTCAGGCCCTCAATGTTTATAAGATGCGTCTCATGGGCGCCGAAGTCCGTGGAGTCGAAGCCGGACAGAAAACCCTGAAAGAGGCGGTAAATGAAGCGATGCGTGATTGGGTGACCAATGTACGCGATACACATTATATTTTAGGAACGGCTTACGGTTCACACCCTTACCCGATGATGGTACGTGATTTTCATCGTATTATCTCGATGGAATCTAAGCAGCAAATGTTGCGTGCCGAAAATAAATTGCCTGATCACGTCGTCGCCTGTGTCGGCGGTGGATCCAATGCGATTGGTTCTTTCTTTGAATACTTAGACGAACCTGAAGTTGAACTCATTGGCGTCGAAGCGGGTGGACATGGAATTGTCGAAGGTCAACACGCCGCAAGATTTGCCGGTGGACGTCTCGGTGTACTCCAAGGTTGTCTCACTCACATTTTACAAAACAGCGAAGGACAAATCGAAGGTACGCATTCTGTTTCGGCTGGATTGGACTATGCAGCGGTCGGACCTGAACACGCTTACTATCACGAAAGAGGGAGAATTAAATTTGCTTACGCGACGGATGAAGAGTGTCTCGATGCGTTTAAATTATTATCGAGCAAAGAGGGGATTATTCCTGCTCTAGAAACGAGTCACGCTGTGGCCTATGGTTGTAAGTTAGCTTCCGATAGTCCAAGAACTTCTACCGTTTTAATTAATTTATCGGGACGTGGTGATAAAGACGTGTGGAGTGCAGCTCGTGCAATGGGCGTTGAAATCAAACTCTAATTTATGTGCGCGGCATCCATGACAGGCTTTGGTCGGGCAGAACTTAAACTCGACGGCAAATCGTATGCCATCGAAATTGCCTCGGTAAATCAGAAGAATTTGCAGATTTCGGTGTATGGTCCGGAAGAATGGCCGACCCTGGAAACCGTAGTCAGCAATGCCATTCGACAGCATCTACATCGGGGTAAAGTGACTGTGCGAATTAACTCTGCCGATTTCTCAAATCGCTCCGCAACGAACTGGGATGAAAATAATCTCCGGTCTTTATTTGAAGAGTTTCAAGCTCTGGCAAAAAAGTTAAACGTACCCGTCACGCCCGATGCTCATTTACTTTTAAGTTTGAGTAATGTGCGCAGTAACAATCGTTCAAGTTTACCGTCGTTTGATGTTTGTGAAAAAAAAGTTTTATCAGCAATCGAGATTGCGGTTAAGCAACTCATGAAAATGCGTGAGGTCGAAGGACAAATTTTGGCGAAAGATTTAAAGGCCCGACTCATCAAAATTAATCAAAGTGTCGATGTCATGCAGGAGTCCGAAAAGGAAGCGCCCAAACGTCATCGTGATTTAATGCTCAAACGATTAAAAGACATGGGTCTAGAATTAGATTTAGCCGACGAACGTGTGCTCAAGGAAATTGCGATTTGGGCGGATCGTTGCGACATTACCGAGGAAATCGTCAGGCTGAAAAGTCACATCCAACAGTTTCAACAAGACTTGGAAGGTGATAAGAACGGAAGAAAATTGGACTTTCTCGTGCAGGAATTGCTCCGGGAGGCTAATACTGTGGGGAGTAAGGCATCGGAAATAGCCACAACTCGAGCAGTTTTAGAGGTAAAAACAGAAATTGAGAGAATTAGGGAACAGGTGCAAAATCTTGAATAAAGTGAGGCTAGGGTATTGCCATGACCCCTTTCCTTTGTCTTTCTCTATCAACACTTACTAGTTTTTATCCATGTCTGACAACCTTACAAAACGGCAAATCGTCCTGAAAATTTTTACGGATAAAGGCTACCCCCAAAAGCACATTCGCGACAGCGTGCAGCTAACCTTGGACGCGATCACCGAAGCGTTGCTCTCGGGTCGTGATGTCGAGCTCCGTAACTTTGGTGTATTTCAAGTTCAGGTTCGTAAAAGTCGTATCGGTCGTAATCCCAATCGTCCTGAAACCGATGTCGTGATTCCTAGACGCGCCGTGATTAAATTTAAAGCCGGTAAAGAACTTAAAGCTAAATTGAAGTCTTATAATATTGATAAGACTGACACGAAGCCCGAGTAAGTTTTTATCCATGGCAGATATCCGCTCATTACCAGGTTTTAGAGAATTTTATCCTGAAGATAGAGCGATTCAAAATCATCTCTTCACGGTCTGGCGTCAGGCCTGCCGCCGCTATGGCTTTCGCGAGTGGGAATCCCCTGTACTCGAGCCTTTAGAGCTCTTTACCGAGAAGTCCGGAGAAGAGATCGTTAAACAGTTATTCAACTTTGAAGACAAGGGCGGCCGCCAAGTGAGCCTCCGTCCGGAAATGACTCCTTCCTTGGCGCGCATGGTCGGTGCTCGTGCCAATGGGATGCCTAAACCGATTCGCTGGTTCTCCATCGGTGAAAATTTCCGTTACGAAAAACCTCAGAAAGGACGGCTCCGCTCCTTTTATCAGTTGAACGCTGATTTACTCGGTGAAGCGAGTGCGGCTGCTGATGCCGAACTGATCGCCCTGTGTGCCGATTGTTTATTGGGCTTTGGTCTAACTCAAAAAGATTTCTCAATCCGAATTTCCGACCGTCAACTCTGGTTTAAATTTTTAGAGAGCGAAAAAGTTCCGACCGAAAAAATCTCTGCCGTCTTGGGTGTGGTGGATAAGTTAGAGCGCTCCAGCCCAGGTGATTTATTAGAAGCGATGAAAGTCGTGCTTGCCGGTACTGATTGTGATGCCCCTAAGTTATTGGCATCCGTAAAAGCCTTTGCTGCAATCCGTTCACTGGCTGAATTAGAAGTTGTGGCACAAAAAGACCCAGCGATGGTCGCCCGTTTGGTAGAATGGAAACAATTACTTGATTCTATTAAAGCCCTCGGTTTTGCGGAATGTGTATCGATTGATTTAACCATTGTTCGTGGTCTGGCTTACTATACCGGATTTGTTTTCGAAGCCTTTGAAGTCGGCGCCGAAGCCCGTGCACTGGCGGGCGGCGGACGTTACGATACTTTAGTTAAGAAACTAGGCGGACCCGATTTACCAGCTGCAGGTTTCGGCATGGGTGATGTTACTGTCCGTGACTTGTTAGAGTCTAAAAATCTTTTACCCAAGTATTCCGACGGTCCGAATTTCTATGTCATGATCTTAGGCGATGATGCTCGTCATGTAGCCCTTGAAGATATCGCGGCACTTCGTCGCGCCGGCTTCAGGGTCGAATACAATTTACGCGACGGTAAATTCCCTAAATTAATTCAAAGCGCCGAAACCATTGGTGCGCAATACGCACTCGTCTACGGTGGTGAAGAAGTCGCCAAAGGAATTACGAAGGTCAGAAGTTTAACCGATCGCACCGAAGCGACCATTCCTCGCTCTGACATCATTCCTGCACTTCGCGCGGTATTAGAAGAAGGCATGCGTGCCATTCTTCCCTAAGCAATGAACGAACAGTCGCGCCAATATCGAAACATGGCGAAGACGGCGTCGTGGACGATGGTCTCGCGTATTCTAGGTTTAGTCCGCGACCAATTAATCGCGGCGTTTTTTGGTGCGGGCATTGTGGCCTCAGCTTTTTTATTCGCGTTTCAGATTCCTAATTTATTTCGCCGACTTTTGGGTGAAGGAGCTTTGACTGCGGCAACGATTCCGGTCTTAGCCGCTAAAGCCAGCGAAGGTGGTACCAAGGAATCTTACGCCTTTTTAAATTATATCGTTCGTCGAATGTTGCCATGGATGTTGGGCATCACGCTGGTGGGCATGGGTGGTGCATTACTCTGGTTTCTCTTAGCAGCGAACGATCAACAAAGGTATGCCGCCGAACTCACGGCGTGGTGCATGCCTTACATGCCGCTGATTTGTATCGCGGCATTATTTACCTCGGCGGTTAATCTGAGTGGTCGATTTGGCTTAGCGGAAATTGCTTCATCGGCCCTGAATCTTTGTATGATTTTGGGTTTAGGTTTCTTTGGATACTACCTGGCCGATACTCCGATGGGTCAGGCGCGTTGGCTGTGCGCTGGTGCCATCGCGGGCGGGGTTTTGCAATTGCTGATACCCATGTGGGGCTTGCAACAAGCAGGTTGGAAAAGTCATCCGGTACATGCCGATGAAAAAGCCTGGAGCGCCTTAAGAATCGCGTTTGTTCCTGCAGCTCTTGGTGCGGGTATTCTGCAAATCAATTTTTTAATTTCGCGAAGTCTCGCCTTCAACGTCGATGGCGCCGGTTTAACATACTACTATATTGCCAATCGTATTGTGGAGTTACCCATCGGACTATTTTCCACGTCGATTGCCACGGTGATGTTTCCCGCGATGGCTACGGCCTTCGCCCAAAATAATTCTGATGCCCTCAGTCGAAACTACGCCCGCGGTATGCGTTTGATTTTAGCAATCAACATCGCGGCGGCGGTTGGCTTTATTGTTTTCTCGAGAGAAATCGTACAGGTACTTTTTGAATTTGGAAAATTTAAATTGGAGGACTGTGAGAACACTCGTCTGGTACTTTGTTTATTCGCCTTAGCGATGCCATTCCATGCGATGATCTCGATGGTGACGCGGGCCTTGAATGTGATTGGTAATACCACGGCGACATTCCGCGTAGCCTTACAATCCGTATCGGTCAACGTGGTCGGCTCGATTTTTGTGGTTTGGAAAGGTTACGGTATCGAAGGCCTTGCCTGCGCTAATGCTGTGGCGGCGATGATGCAGTATGTTTTACTTCGCAGGGAGCTTAAAAAATCTGCCCCTTACGTCTTAGCTGAATCACTTTGGAAGCCCTGCGGACAAGCTATCGTGGGATCGCTCGTGATGGGTGGCATCGCGTACCAGATTTTCCATTTCGTCAATCCACTGTTACATCGCTGGGATGTCCTGAATGCAAAAATCACCTTATTCATGGCGATGAGTATCGCCGCCGCAATCGCAGCCACCGTGTACGCAGGCATTCTTTATTATTGGAAGTATCCCGAGCGTGATATGATGACGGATGCACTCAACAAAGTGAAGAGCCGTCTAGGGATGAGAACCGACGCCTAAGTTACTTTTTACGATACTTGAAATTAAGTGCGGCTAAGATGGCGATGGTTTCCGCGTCAGCTTCGCCGTTCACTTTGGAGGTCCTGAAATGTCTTTGAAAAGCATCGAGCGCTGACTTGATGGTGTTAGCTTGAGCGTTTTCTGGGCGATATCCGTAAGTTATGAGCATATCGAATATCTCAACGTTGCTGGGGATTTTTTGGGTATAAAGAATTTTAAAACGGGCGACATCAACATCATCGGGCCAGGCGCCCACGCCGCTTTCGGCTAAAAGCTTCCAGGGGAAATTACTGCCGGGATCTATTTTTCGACCGATGGCGATATCGGAATGCGCCAGCACGTTTGTCGCCGGAATTTGATGACGTTTAACAATATCGAGGGAGAGATCGATGATCTTGGATATCTGCTCTTTGGGATACACGTTCGTATTACCATCGAGATTGACGATTTCGATGCCGATGGATGATTGATTCATACTTTTAATATTCAGCCATTTACTTTTTCCGGCATGGGAGGTCGAAAATTCTTCTGCAGCTAATTTGAAAACCCTGGGGACGGTTTCATCGCTCACTAAATAATGAATACCGACCTTATGCTGTGGGTCTTTACCTCTGAGGATTGCTAAGGCAGAGGGCAGGGGCGCTGCGGTGTGATGCAAAATCAGGTAGGTAATCGGCACCGAACGTGGCATGATGGCCTCACAACTTAAACACTCATCCGCTGGATAGGTGCCAATCACCGTGGGCTTTTGATCTGTTGAAGTGGCACAACCGCCCAAAACAAGACCCATAAGTACCGATAGGCAGACCGAATCAAATGAGTGTTTTCGTGCAAACATTGAGCAGATTAACTAAAGACTATACGGGGACAGGATAGACCCCAAGATTAATCATATTTAATTGATATAATACCAGTATTTATTATGGTATAGTCAATTAGACATAATGTATATTGTGCGAAATACAAGATTAGGTAGGTCCGGGTTTGGTAATCGGCTTGCCAATTACATGACCGACAACAATCATATAAATCACCCCTATGAAAGTAGCACGTCACGTTATCGATGCCCGCCGCGATGCAATCGCAAAACTCCTTGGCAATGTTGGCTATGTCCCTGTCTTGGAAATCTGTAAGCAGTTTAATGTTTCCGAAGCTACCGCTCGTCGCGATCTCACAGAACTAGAGAGTCAGCGCCGTTTAACGAGAACGCATGGTGGTGCGCTATCGGACTTCAATCGAAATTTCCCGCCACTTGATTCACGTAAAACGGATGAAGCTGAGGCCAAACAAAAAGTTGGATTAAAAGCATCCACTTTTGTTAAGGCTGGTATGACCATCTATATCGATTCTGGTTCAACTGTGCATTGTGCCGCTGAAGCTATTGTCGCTGCCCGTATTCCCGATTTACAAATAATCACTACGAGTATCCCGACTGCTCAGCTGGTGTGCACGTTACCCGGCGTTGAAGTTTATATCCCTGGCGGGTTATACCTCGCCCAACAAGCGATGGTGGCTGGTGATCGAACTTTGGAAGAAGTTGCTCGATGGAATTTTGATTTAGCCTTACTCGGCGCTCAAGGTATCGATGAAAACGGACTCTGGAATTCTCAGCGCGATATCTCTCACCAGCAACGTGAAGTGATTCGTCGTAGTGACCAAACCCTGATTTGCATGCACAAGTCGAAACTCGGTCGCTCGGGCCCGAGTGCTGTGACGCGTGACATTGCCCCTTTATATTTAGTGATTGATGCCGATGCTGCGACGGTCGCTAAGGCCAAAGTGAAAATGCCAGCTCAGCACATCATCACCGCCTAATCTTATCACCTACCCTACTCGTGAAAAAAAATATTCTCTACTTGGTCGCTAATGGCGATCTTCGCGCTTCCGCTAATCAGAAGTGTGAAAAAGAACAGTTAGCGATGGAGGCGAAATTGATTTCGTCCCTCCGTGTGCTTGGTTACACCGTAAAGCGTGCTCACGGATACCGCTCCGATGTGAAGCACAGCTTCATTGACTCTCAGAAATACGGTATCCAAGTTTTCAGCAAGATTCCCCAGGACGCTCCGGTGATTGTGGCCGAAGCAGTCTGGCAATATTCTCACCACATTCTTCCAGGTTTGTTAACTCACACTGGCCCTATTCTAACGCTGGCTAATTGGTCAGGCGTTTGGCCGGGTCTCGTCGGTATGTTGAATCTCAATGGTTCACTCCTCAAAGCGGGCGTTAAATTCTCCTCTTTATGGAGCGAAGATTTCACTGATGAGAAATTTAAAAATGGTTTAGTAGCTTGGCTCAAGAAAGGTGAAGTCAAACACGCTACGCCTCATGTGAAGTCCTTGACTCGCCCGCTGGTAGGTGCGGACGCTTCAGTGGGTCGTCGTTTCGCCCAAGATTTCCGTTCCAAAAAAGCCATCATGGGTGTCTTCGACGAAGGATGCATGGGTATGTACAACGCGATCATTCCTGACGAAATCATTCACCCTACCGGAGTTTATAAAGAACGTCTCAGTCAGTCTTCGCTTTATGCTGAAATGTTAACCGTGAAAGATGCCGAAGCGCAGAAGGCTCTCAATTGGTTACTCAAGAAAGGTATGAAATTTGCTTGGGGTAAGAATGAAAAGACTGAACTCACCAAGGCTCAAACCCTAGCCCAGTTGAAAATGTACATCGCAGCAGTGCGTATTGCTGATGACTTCGGTTGTGCCACTATCGGTATTCAGTATCAACAAGGTCTGAAGGATCTCGCCCCTGCCTCGGATCTTGTAGAAGGTCTCTTAAATAATCGCGAGCGCCCTCCGGTACTTGATCGCGCCAACAAACGTGAATTATTTAAAGGTGAAGCCCTCCCCCACTTTAACGAAGTCGATGAGTGTGCCGGTCTCGATGGTTTAATCACTTATCACTTGTGGAAGAAATTAGGATTCGAACCAGAGAACACTCTGCACGACTTACGCTGGGGCCGTCAGTATGTCGGTCCATCGGGCAAGAAGATGATTAATGAGTATGTCTGGGTCTTCTTAATTTCTGGTGCCGCGCCGGTTCAACATTTCATCGGCGGTTATAAAGGAACAGTTTCCGAAAGACAGCCGGCCATGTATTTCCGTTTAGGAGGTGGCACGGTTAAAGGTGTTTCCAAACCAGGTTGGATTGTTTGGTCTCGTATATTCGTTCGCGATAATGAACTCCACGCTGACTTGGGTATCGCTGAAGTCATTGCCTTACCTCAGGCGGAAACCGAAGATCGCTGGCAAAAATCGACTCCGCAGTGGCCAATCATGCACACCGTGCTTTCGGGTATTTCTCGCGACGAGATGATGGCTCGCCACCCTTCTAACCACATTCAAGTGGTCTATACACCCTCCCCTGCCGGTGCAAAACGCGGATTATTGGCTAAAGCCGCGGCTTTCCAAGAATTAGGCATCAAGGTGGCCCTTTGTGGTAAGTACTAAGATGAGTACCGAAGTGAAGGACTTAACTCCTCTGTTAGAGCTATCGCACCAAATGGGTTCGCCCGCGTTGCGCATGGCAATTTTGGGTGAAGGTAATTCATCAATGAAACTGAACGATGAAACCTTCGCGGTAAAAGCCTCGGGTACCAATCTAGAAAAACTACAAAACACCGATGTCGCTGTTTGTCGCTTCGATAAACTTCTACCGCTGTTTAATGAAAAAGATTTAAGCGACGCATCGATTGATAAAGCCTTGTTTGATTCGCGCGTAGATTCGAATGCCAAAAAGCCCTCGATTGAAGCGCTCTTTCACGCTTGGCTCTTAACTCTGCCTGGCGTTAATTGCGTCGGTCACGTTCACGCTATTGCGGTTAATCAAATTCTCTGCTCTCCACGCGCCAAGGAATTTGCCACACAACGATTATTTCCTGACGAAGTAGTCCTCTGCGGAACCGAATCCGTTCTAGTGCCTTATGTGGATCCAGGTTTAAGTTTGGCTAAAGCCATTCGCGATGAAACGCTCTTGTATGTTCGTCGCACAGGACGTGAACCCAAAGTTATTCTGCTAAAGAACCATGGAATCATCGCCGTGGGATCCAGTCCCAAGGCCGTCATGGGTACCTTGCTCATGGCAGAAAAGTCTGCGCAAATATTTGTTGGAGCAGCAACGCTGGGTGGTCCTGATTTCATGTCAGCCGGACAAGTCGAACGCATTGCGGGTCGACCCGATGAACACTACCGCCAAAAAATGCTCGGACAATAATGTCACACTACCTTGCCATTGATTTAGGAGCGGAGTCGGGTCGCGTGATCCGCGGATCGCTCCGTTCTGGCAAATTAAGTATGACCGAAGTCCACCGTTTTTCGAATGGTGCCATTAAAAGTAAAAATACTCTGCGTTGGGATTTTCCCCGACTGATCAAAGAAATCGAAATCGGTTTGCAGAAAGCTGCGAAGCTTGGACCCGTAAAGTCAATTGGCTGCGACTCTTGGGGCGTGGATTACGTTTTAATCAACCGCGCCGGTGAAGTCATTGATTTGCCCTATTGCTATCGGGACGAAAGAACCGACGCCACCTTTGCTGAAGTTCAGAAAAAGCTATCTCCACAAAAGATTTTCAGTGCGACGGGTATTGGGTCGCTTTCCATCAATACACTTTATCAGTTATATGCTGATCAGAAAAGTCGTCCAAAGGTTTTAAAGAATACGGATAAGTTCTTACTCATGGGCGATGCCGTGAGCTGGAAACTTACCGGAAAAATCCGAGCAGAAGAAACTTTGATATCGGGTAGTCAATTATGGGATACTCGTAAAAATAACTGGGCATGGCCTCTGATTGAAAAGCTCAACATTCCCAAACATCTTTTCCCTGGGACCATTCAGCCAGGAAAAGTCATCGCCAAGCTTTCACCTGCTTTAGAAAAGAAAACAAAACTTAAGAACGTTCAGGTAGTTGCGGTGTGTGCTCATGATACCGCCTCAGCGGTGGCTGCCGTGCCAGCGCCTAAAGGAAATCAATGGGCCTACCTTTCGTCCGGAACATGGTCGTTGCTCGGCGTGGAGCTTAATAAGCCCTTGATCAATGAGGCCGTGCGTAAAGCCAACTTCACCAACGAAATTGGACATAATCGTACCACGCGCTTCTTGAAATGTTTGGTGGGACTTTGGATTTTACAGGAATGTCGCCGCGAATGGATCAAGACCGATAAGAATCTAGATTACACAAGTATTACTCAACAGGCAGAAAAATCTGCTGAGCTACGCTCCTTGATTAGACCTGATGATGGTCGATTTTCAAAAATGGGTAGTATGATTAAGAAAGTTCAAGACTACTGTCGCGAGACCAAGCAGCCCATTCCTCAATCCGTCGGTGAAATCAGCCGCTGTATTTTGGACTCTTTAGCTCTACTTTATCGTGAAGAGTTAGATGGCGTTGAAAAACTCACCCGTCGAAAAATAAAACAACTTCATATTGTGGGTGGTGGATGTCGTAATGATGTTTTAAATCAAGCCACGGCGAATGCCACGGGTCGAGTCGTTGTAACGGGCCCGGTCGAAGCGACCGCCATGGGAAATATTCTCGTGCAAGCGATGGCGACCAAAGAACTCAAAAATATCGAAGAGCTCCGCCAAGTGGTTCGTCGCTCCAACCCATTTAAAACTTTTAAGCCAAAGTCCGCCGCACCGTGGGCCAAGGCCTCCACCCTTTTCCAAAAACTACCAAAATCTTAATATTAAAATATCATGTCATCATTAAAATATGTATCTAACCTTTGGAACGACGCCGAAGTCGCCAAGCTCGATCCAGTTGGGCGATTAGTTTATCGTTCGAACAAGTTGGGAGCCGATCAGCGCATCACCAATACGGGTGGTGGTAACACTTCCTCGAAGACCACGGAAAAAGATCCTTTATCCGGTAAAGGTGTACCCGTTTTATGGGTTAAAGGTTCGGGTGGCGATTTACGTACGTCGACCCGTGAAAATTTCTCTTCACTCTACCAAGACAAACTTATCGAACTACAAGCGGTGTATGCCGCACGTGCCGATAAGGGATTAAAGTCACAAGCGGAAGATGACATGGTCGCCATGTATAATCACACGACCTTTAATTTAAATCCTCGTGCTTCATCGATTGATACCCCGCTGCACAGTTTCTTACCGGGTAAGCATGTCGATCACATGCATCCGAATGCGATTATCTCCATTGCCGCTTCGAAGAATTGTGAAGCCCTCACCCAAAAAATCTTCGCGGGAAAAATGGCGTATGTAAAATGGATGCGCCCTGGATTCGAATTAGGATTAGCGATGCAGGAAATCGCCCGCAAAGAGCCATCGACTAAGGCCATCATGATGGGTCAGCACGGATTCATTTCATGGGCGGATGACGATAAAGCCTGTTACGAACTAACCCTTTCGATGATTGAACAAGCGGCCGCTTATATCGACTCGCAGTATCAAGCTAAAGGTGGTGATGCCAAAGCATTCGGTGGGGCGAAATACCAAACTCTCGATGCAGCTAAACGTGATGAAGTCTTAGCAAAAATCTTACCCTGGCTCCGTGGTCAGGTCTCCCAAGAAAAACGTTTCATTGGAACCGTGCAAGACGATGAAAAGATTTTACGCTTCGTTAATTCGAGCGACGCACCTCGCTTAGCGGAATTAGGTACCTCCTGCCCTGATCACTTCCTGCGTACGAAAATCAAACCACTCTATATTGATTGGAATCCCCAAGCTGAGGATGTGGCTGTACTTAAAACAAAACTCCAAACCGGTTTAGCTAACTACCGTAAAGATTACGCGAAATATTATAACGCCTGCAAACGTGCGAATTCACCTGCGATGCGTGATTCTAACCCTACCGTAGTTCTGATTCCTGGCGTAGGCATGATTGCTTGGGGTAAAGATAAGTCTGAGTCACGTGTGACGGCCGAATTTTATAATTGTGCTGTTGAAGTCATGCGTGGTGCTGAGGCGATTGACCAGTATATCGCCCTGCCTCAACAAGAAGCTTTTGATATCGAGTATTGGTTACTAGAAGAAGCTAAATTGAAGCGCATGCCTGCGGAGAAAGAATTAGCACGCCAAGTGATTATCGTGGTCGGCGCCGGTTCAGGCATCGGTAAAGAAACTGCACACCGCTTAGTTAAAGAAGGTGCGCATATTGTTTGCGTAGATAAAAATGTGGAAGCTGCCCAAGCGACCGCGAAAGAAATTACTGATAAATACGGTATTGGTATCGGTGTTGCTGGTACCGGACTCTCCAATTGTGGTCCAGCCATCGGCTTAGCAGGTGACATCATGGACCGTCACTCGATCCGTCGTATGCTTGATGAAGTTGCCTTGGCCTATGGTGGCTTCGACTCTATTTGCGTTACTGCGGGTATTTTCGTATCACCTGACACCTCGGGACATATTCCGGACGATAAGTGGGCTCTGACGTTTGCTTTAAATGTCACGGGTAGTTACCTAGTGGCAGATGAAGCTTTCAAGACATGGAAAGAACAAGGTCTCCGCGGAAATATGGTGCTCACGACCAGCGCCAATGCCGTTGTCGCCAAGAAAGGCTCTGTGGCCTACGACACTTCCAAAGCTGCCGCGAATCACCTTGTGCGTGAACTAGCTATGGAGTTGTCCCCGCTCATTCGTGTTAATGGTGTTGCGCCTGCGACTGTTGTTCAAGGTTCAGCGATGTTCCCCCGCGATCGTGTTATCGCATCGTTGGCTAAGTATAATATTCCTTATACCGATGATGAAGCATCGGAATCGCTGACGACTAAATTGTCTCAGTTCTATGCTGAAAGAACTCTCACGAAGAATCCAATTACTCCAGCTGACCAAGCCGAGGCGTATTTCTTATTAGTTTCCAATCGCCTAAACAAAACCACTGGCCAAGTGATCACCGTCGACGGTGGCCTGCATGAGGCTTTCTTAAGATAAACTGTGCGCGTTTCCCTTTTCATTCCCTGCTTTATCGACCAGCTTACCCCACAGGTAGGCTTGGCGACGGCTAAGGTTTTGAAAAAACTCGGTCAGGAAATTGAATTTAATTCGAGTCAAACCTGTTGCGGTCAGCCTTCGTATAATTCTGGGCAATGGGAAATCGCTAAAGAAGGTGCGATTCGCAGTTTAGAAGTCTTTAAGGATGCCGAGGTGGTCGTCGGTCCTTCCGGTTCATGTGTGGCGATGATGAAGAAATTTTATCCTGAACTTCTGCATGGTACAAAATATGAAGCAGAAGCGAAGAGACTATCGCAACGCACGTTTGAATTTTCTGATTTCATTGTTTCGCAATTAAAGATTACGGATGTCGGTGCTACTTTGAATAAAAAAGTCACCTACCATGATGGTTGTCACGCCTTGCGTGAATTAAGACTCAAAGAGGAGCCGCGTAAGTTATTACGTGCGGTTAAAGGTTTAGAATTAATTGAAACCGAAGAGGCCGAATCGTGCTGTGGCTTTGGTGGCTTATTCGCGGTGAAATTCCCGATGATTTCGACGGCCATGGTACAA
This sequence comes from Opitutales bacterium, assembly GCA_016463705.1. GTDB lineage: Bacteria > Verrucomicrobiota > Verrucomicrobiia > Opitutales > UBA953 > UBA953. The sequence continues at coordinate 24,857 of JAEMQU010000004.1, forward strand.
GTAAAAGCTGGTGCCCTCGCCCGAACGGGTGCGGACTACATCGTTTCATCTGACCCATCCTGCTTACTGCAAATTGGCGGCTGGTTATCCCGCGAAGGCAAAGTCATTAGGCCTCTGCATATCGCCGAACTCTTAGCGATGGGGATCGACGATGTCTGATTCAAAATCCATTTTCATTAAGGAAGCGACACTCACGAGTGCGGATGGTGAACAACGTCAATTTATTCGTACCGCGCTGGGTGGTTACTATAAAAATCGTGACATATATCAGGCAAGGTATCGCGATTGGGAGCTCGCCCGCGATGCCGCCTCACTCGCTAAATGGTCAGCCGTAAATAATTTAGCCGAAGTATTAGAAAAGTTTGTCGCCAAGTTTGAAGCTAATGGTGGCAAGGTTCACTGGGCTCGCGATGCGGCTGAAGCTCGAAAAATTATTTTAGATTTAGTAGCCAAAGCGAATGCCACTGCCGTCATTAAATCGAAGTGTATGACCACAGAAGAGATTCATTTAAACGATGCTCTCGAGAAAGCCGGTTTCGGTGTCGTGGAGAGTGATCTAGGTGAGTTTATCCAACAATTACGAGGTGAAGCTCCTTACCACTTCGTCTTCCCGTGTATGCATTTAAAGCGTGAGGCGATTAGCGAATTATTTACGAAACATCTCGGAACTGCACCGACGGACAGCCCTGAGGAGCTGACCATGATTGCTCGTCGACATTTACGTAAACTCTATATCACGGCTGATGTCGGTATTACGGGGGCGAACTTTTTAGTCGCCGATACCGGTCAAATTTCCATTACCGAGAACGAAGGTAATGCTCGTTTAACAGCGGCGATGCCCCGCGTGCATATTGCCCTGTCCGGAATCGAAAAAGTGATTAATACCATCGATGACCTCACCGTCTTGTTACCGATGTTAGCAACCGCGGGTGCGGGTCAGCCGATGACCTGTTATAATACCCTTTATGCGGGTCCTAAAAAACCGGGTGAGCTGGATGGCCCCGAAGAGTTTCATTTAGTCTTATTAGATAATGCTCGCACTCAGATATTAGCGGATCCTGAACAACGCGATTCACTCCATTGTATTCGCTGTGGTGCTTGTTTAAATGTTTGTCCGATCTTTAAAAATATTGGCGGACACGCTTATGGTACTACGTATCAAGGTCCAATCGGTTCCGTAATTACGCCTCATCTTCGTGGTCTCAAGGATTGGAATCACCTTTCAGGGGCCTCGTCACTCTGTGGTGCGTGTACCGATGCCTGCCCGGTGCGTATTGATCTGCATCATCACTTATTACAAAATCGACGCAATGCTGCGAAGGTAGTGCCTAATTTATTCGATCGTGTTTTTCATGGTTCATTTAATTTTGTAATTCAACGCCCGGCGCTGTTTTCTTTAGGCGGAAAAGTTTTTCGAAAAACATTCGGATTATTGAAACACCTGCCTCTTCCTTATTTAGGTACTTGGCTCAAGTCGCGTGATCTACCGGCGATTCCCCAAAAATCATTTAGAGAAGTGTGGAAGGACTCTAAAAATGTCTGAAGCTCGTAAAGAAATCATGGGACGCATCCGCGAGGCGCTAAAAACACCTTCGCCTAAGCCCCATTTGAAGGGGCAATCTTCCAAGGTTACGGGCAAAGCCTGGCTGCCCGAAGTCGGCGATACCCATGCGGAAACGATGGGGCTACTTTCTGATAATTTAGCCAAGTTGAAGGCCAGCTTCCACCCTGTTGAAAATTTAGATCAGGCGATAGCCTTGGTGAAAGATTTAGCACAAAAGAAGAATTGGAAGAATATCGCCTATCATAAGAATGATCTGGTGACACCGGTAGCCCTGGCCATCGACGGCAACGCTTGGGCGGTAGATGACTCATTCTCCAAAGACAAACTCGAGGCAGCCGATGTCGGACTGACGTCTTGTGTGTCCATTGTCGCTCAATTCGGAGCAATTCTGGTCTCGAGTGAGACATCGGGTGGCCGTGGATTATCCATTTTGCCTCCCGTGCACGTGGTTATTGCGAAGGCCGATCAAGTGGTGCCCGATTTGGCTGCCTGTTTTGAGCAAATAAATCTGCAATTTGGGGGCAAAATGCCAAGTATGCTGTCATTTATCACCGGACCCAGTCGGACGGGTGATATCGAGCGCATCCTTGTTCTCGGTGCTCACGGTCCGAAGGAATTATATTTAATATTAGTCCGCTAAAACTTCAGAACGTGGAATTTATTTTAGTCTGTTAAATACATCAAATTGTGGTGATGTGGCATTGACACTCAGGGGCTAGTCATCAATTCAGACTATTCCGCATGCAGAATTTCTCGAGTCAGTGCCTAGATCAAACTAGGGCTCTTCTGAAAATTAACCTCAGTTCGATTACACCGGACGGGTCCGTCCAGCCCGTGGCTGGTGAAACCAGTCGGGCTGACGAGCCAGGCCACGTGGCCCTCGCTCTAGGTGAGTATTTTCGCGCCACGGGCGACCTCGTATTCGAGCGCCAAAGCATTCCCGAATTAGTTGCCCGAACGATTACCGCCCAGGTGAAACTCTCGCAAGGCTCAGACAATGGTATGGCCTTTGCCTGTTTAGGACTTCTCGCTTTTGGCTCCACCCGTGAGCGCAATCCCGTTTGGGAAATTCTCAGCGTCGATATCCGAAAGTTAATCGATGAACGTTTAGCAGTGACGCACGATCACTACGATCACGTTCAAGCTTTCGATATCGCCAAAGCCGTTTGTCGATTTTCTTTTGGCTTATCTAAAAAAGATGAGACGGGTGCGTTGGTGGATCGTTTTATTGAACGTATCGGTGCGGCCTCCACGGGCGGATTTCATGATGACGCCTCGAAACAAGCCAACGCGGATAACTTCGGTGGCACGTTTGATCTCTATGGCGTCGTGGCACTCATTTTTATTCGTCAGGCATTACAATTGCATGCCAATAGCCAAGTTCGAGATGCTAAATTGCCGAAGCTGCGTACGGTTGCTGAAAAATATTTACGGATTATTTTAGAAACTGTGCGGGAAGATGGTTTGGGTTGGACGTTTGGACGCGGTATTGGGGCGTATGCCCAAATGCACTGTGTGACCCTGATCTTACAGGCCATGCGTGATCGTTTAATTTCCTCAGATAAGGAACCGATCGCCCGCGATTTAGTTCGTCGTCTGTACACTCATTTCTTCACCACGTTCTTCGACATGGAACATGGCTCCATCGTGATTCGTGACATCGAGCGCGACACTATTCCGGGTCACACGACCCGTATGGCGAATTTTGACGCAGCTCGCTATCTTTCGCAGTGGTCACGACTAGCTAAAACAATCGGCGGTAGCATGGACTCGGTTCAAGCGTACAAAGGATTAGTTTGTCGCTTCTATTCTTTTGATAAAAATGCCCGCAAAGAACAGGGTTTGTTATCTTACTCCGATGTGGATTCAGGTTTGAATATTCTGATTCCGATTGTTTCCCAGGGTTCCCACAAATTCTGCGATTCCCTCGCATTCCCCCACATGCCTGGTGTGTTCGATTGGCCAAGTAATTTTCACACCACGCCCTTTCTCCCTGAATATACGATTGGCGGAAAAATATACACCCCGTCATTTTACGGTAAGAACATGCAAGTGGTTATGGGTACCAAGTCTGGTACCTATCACTTCAAATATGATCAGCCTGATTTGATTGATCACACCGAAAAACTTTCGAGTGGTCTAGCTTCGATGAAAGTGGACTGGGAATTTACTGGTGGAAAAATCACTGGCCGATTTATCTTAACGCCCAAGGTGGCGCTTGTTTTAGAAAACTTCCGATTCGTTCTACCCATCGCGGCGCTCCACTCCAGAATGGTTTCAGCGGGTGCGTTGATGCTCGGACCAGAATCGCATCGTTGTGAAATTTTACGTGATGATTTTCATGGCGAATGGCTGGAAACAAAAGTGGTGAGCGAAGATCCTAAACAGAGGAGTCTATTCGGGAAAATTCACTATTACCAAATCTTGGAGCGCGATAAAACCCTGAGTCTTCGCCCGGGTATTGGATATAATTTTGAAGTCGTACTGCAGCCTGATATTGTCCGTCTGTAATCCACTTTCTAGCTGTTCGGTAGGTCATTATCGCCTTGAGAAGGTTTCCAGGATTGTCAGTTCCGTCCAGGCCTACTAACTATCCCTTTGTCTCATGACGCGTCCCTTTTACATCACTACCGCGATTGATTATGCCAATGGTGCACCCCACCTTGGGCATGCCTACGAGAAGGTCTTAGCGGATGTTATTTCCCGACACCAAAGAATGTCGGGATACCAAGTGCACTTTCTTACCGGATTGGATGAACATGGCCAAAAGGTTCAACAGACGGCCCAGAAGCGTGAAGTTAATCCCCAGTTATTTGTCGATGAAATCGCCGAAATCTTTAAAGCGATGCTCAAGTCGTTGAATGTTTCGAACGACGACTATATTCGTACGACCGAACCACGCCACAAGTTAGTCGTCCAAAGTTTCTTACAAAAACTCTACGACCAAGGCTTAATTTATTCAGGAAAAAAAACTGATTGGTATTCTACTCGTCAGGAACAGTTTTTAACCGATAAAGATCGCGACGTGGACGGAAATTGGCCAGAGATTTTTGGTGAAGTAACCCAAACCACCGAAGAAAATTATTACTTTAAACTATCTCAGTACCAGCCTTGGTTGATTGAGCATATTAAAAGCCATCCTGATTTCATAAATCCCTCTTTCCGTGCGAAACAGGTTCTTGAATTTCTGAAAGAGCCTTTAAATGATTTATGTATTTCGCGTCCGAAGTCTCGTCTCACCTGGGGAATCGAACTGCCCTTCGATCATAATTTCGTAACCTATGTTTGGTTTGATGCTCTGACCAATTACTATTCAGCAGTAGCCGATAAAAATCTCTGGCCAGCGGATGTTCATGTTATTGGTAAAGATATTTTATCACCTCCCCACGCCGTTTATTGGCCCTGCATGCTGAAGGCATTGAATATCGATCCACCCAAGCAGCTACTCGTGCACGGCTGGTGGACGGTCGATAGCAAGAAGGCCTCGAAGAGTGAAGGTAATGCCAATGATACTTTAAATTTAATCCAATCTCATGGTGCCGATGCTTTCCGCTATTATTTAAGTCGAGAGATGGTCGTCGGACAAGACGCCGACTTCTCTCACAAGGGATTTGGTGACCGCTACAAAGCTGACTTAGCTAATAATCTAGGAAACCTAGTGAACCGTTTGCTTAACATGGTGGGACGAAATTATGCGGGCAGCATTCCTGCGCCGAGCGCCGATGAAGACTTAGAGAAGTCACTGCGCGATTTGTGGTCGGTCACGCAGAAAAAATATTTTGACTCTTTTGCTACTTATCAAATCAGTCACGCCCTTGAATCGCTCTGGGTGTTTGTCAGTGCGATGAATGCTTTTATTGAAACCCGGGCACCGTGGAAATTAGCGAAGTCGACCGATCCTCAAGATAAAGCGCGACTCGATTCATGTCTGGCCTATGTGGCCGAAGGTCTACGATTAGTCGGAACAGTTTTATTGCCAATCATGCCCGAGTCGGCCGCTAAACTTCTGGTAAATATTGGTCAGCCCGTCCCCACTCATTTCGAAGGACAACTTAACTGGTCGACCGTTTGCACGGGCCGAAAGGTGTCAGAAAAATGCATCCTTTTCCCACAAAACGAAGATTCTGCATCGGGAGTGAAGGCATAGTTAGACAATTCTATTTTACTCTCTACGGTGAATAAGGTGGTTAATCCAACGTCCAGTGAATTAAGCAATCCCCTGCTCGCTGCAGAAAAAGCATCGGCGGGCTTAGGCTACGTATCACTCTCATTTCAGGTCTCTGAATTGGATCCCTTGGCGGTATTAGAGACGCTAAATGTATCGGGTGCGCGGAGTTATTTCGAAAATCCTTCACTACATCAAGCCCATGCCTCGGGACCTCCTTTAGTGGAGTGGAAAGGTCGTGGTAAAAATAGATTTAACGAGGCGGATACTTGGTTAAGAAAACTCAACGCGAGTATTCAATGTATTGGTGACCAACCTCGAGTCATTGCCAGTTTTCCCTTTTACCCAGGTGATGATAAAAATGATTTAGATTCGCATCTTTTTTTACCAACTTGGCAGGTACTAACAGATGCTGGTATTACCACGATTACACTTTGCGAAAAAGCTACAGCGGGATGTGCCGATAAATTATTAAAACAAGTGGAGCAGTTCCGCGGGTTTATTTATCAGGCCAATCCCCTGCCTGCGCATCAACCTTCCGCTACGGTGTTAAGTGAAGTGGGTGGTGCCTGGTTCCCTTCGGCGGTTAAGCGTGCGACCGAACTGATTAAAGAAGCTACCTTTGAAAAGATTGTCTTAACCAGAGCTTTCGATTGGAGAAAAACGGATAATTTCAACGTCTTCGGTACGCTCCATCGCCTCCGTCGGGCGAATCCGAACTGCAATATTTTCCTGATTAATGAAGGTGATGCCTCAATGGTGGGGGCCTCTCCCGAGACGCTGATTGCATTATCGGATTCAAATCTAAAGACCGAAGCGGTAGCCGGCACCACGCGTCGGGGCGATTCCGCATCCGAAGATGCCAGTTTAGCCAAAGCACTTCTCGCCAGTGATAAGGATCAACGTGAGCATAGCGCGGTTACTGCATCGATTTTACGCCGTTTGAAAATGGTTGGGGTAGTCGGTGCAGCCACGCAAACGCCGGAATTATTACGCCTAGGTAATGTGATGCACATTCGCACTCCCGTCATTGGAAAGTTGTCGGCTGATCGTACCTTTTTAGAGGTAGCGGGTGAATTGCATCCCACGCCAGCGGTGGGGGGCAAACCGCGTGACTTAGCTCTACCCTTTATCCCTGGCTTTGAACCTCACTTACGTGGACTGTATACTGGAGCGGTCGGTTGGATTCAGTCTGACGGCAAAAAGGGAAACCTCTATGTCGCCCTTCGTTGTGCACGTATTTTAGGTAACACGGCACGCGTTTACGCCGGTGCGGGTATCGTTGCCGGGTCAGATCCTACTCTGGAGAGTGTCGAAACGGAAATGAAATTGAAGACGATTTTAGATTCTTTGATTTAAATGAAAATGATCGTTCAGCGAGTACGGTCAGCCTCGGTAGCGATAGATCATAAAACTATTTCAGAAATAAAAAAAGGTTACCTACTTTTAGTGGGTATCGGAGTAGGCGATACTACTGACGATGTGCAACGACTGGTGAGTATGGTTATGAAAATAAGAATCTTTCCTGATGCTGAGGGTAAGATGCAGCATTCGATTGCGGAGGTCGGCGGAGAAATTTTAGTGGTCAGCCAATTCACTTTACTCGCGAATTTTGCGAAGGGAAATCGACCTTCCTTTCATGATGCGGCGAAACCCGAAGCGGCTCAGCCTTTATTTGAGGCCTTGGTAGAAGGCCTCCGAGCACAATTGGGATCCAAGATTTCAACCGGAGTTTTCGGTGCTGATATGCAAGTTTCGCTCTGTAATGATGGGCCAGTCACCATCATTCTGGAATAATTAGTTGGGATTTTCTTTGCTAGTTCGGTCATTTTATTAAAGTTATTCACTATGCTTTCTGTGAGAATTATACCCTGTCTCGATGTCCATGACGGACGGGTCGTGAAAGGTATTAAATTTCAAGAATTACGCGATGCGGGCGACCCCGTGGCGATTGCCGCTGCCTATGAAGCCCAAGGCGCGGATGAATTAGTTTTTTTAGATATCACCGCTTCGAGTGATGGACGTAAGACGATGGTGGATGTCGTCGAGCGCACGGCTGACCAAGTTTTCATGCCCTTAACTGTCGGGGGTGGATTACGAACGCTCGAAGATATTCGCACCATGCTTAATGCCGGTGCCGATAAGGTTTCTTTAAATACCTCCGCCGTCCAAAATCCTGATTTAATTTTACAGGCATCTAAGAAATTTGGCAGTCAATGTATCGTCGTTGCGATTGACGCTAAACGCGTGGGCAAGAATCATTGGGAAGTTTTTACGCATGGTGGTAGAAACTCGACCGGGATGGATGTACTCGCTTGGGCGAAGAAAATCCAGGACTACGGTGCGGGAGAGATTTTATTGACCAGTATGGATGCGGATGGAACGGCCGCTGGATATGATGTTCAACTTTGTCTACGTGTCGCAGAAATGGTAGAACTTCCCGTGATTGCTTCGGGGGGTGCCGGTAAATTAGAGCACCTCGTAGACGTCGTGCAGAATGGCCGTGCAAGTGCGGTCTTAGCTGCGAGTATTTTTCACTTCGGAACTTATACCGTACGTCAGGCCAAAGAATATTTGAAGTCACAGGGGCTACCTGTGCGTCTCTAACTATTCAGTTTGGGCATCACTAAAACTTTGTCCATGCGATGGCCGTCCATGTCCATCACTTCAAAGATATGTCCGAGGCAGTCGATACGATCTCCTTCGACGGGGATGCGTCCGAGTTTTCGCATAATAAATCCTGAAATGGTGGTGAATCGACGAGATCCTTCATCGGGGAATTTTCCTTTGATACCCGTAGCCTCTTTAAAGTCCTCGAGTGAAATCATGGCGTCAACAATCCAACTACCATCGTCGCGCTTACGAACTGGTTTGTGCTGATTGATGACGGTGCCCTCATTCGGAAGTTCGCCCATTACCGATTCAAGAACATCGTTTAAGGTAACGACTCCACGGACTTGTCCAAATTCATCAATCACGAGCGTCAGGTGAATTTTATCTTTACGGAAACGTGCTAAGAGCTGGGTGCCGGTGATATTAAGATTCACCGTCGGTGCATCGGTCAGCAGGTCTTTGATTTCAGCGGTACCCACGAGTGATAAATTAGCCCATAAACGTTTGACGGAAACGACTCCGAGTGGTCGATCAGCCGATTCGCGAAAAACGGGAAACCAGGTGTGTCCGGAGGCGACAATTTTGCGCCAATTAATTTCTTCCGGGTCATTTAAATTCAACCAGACAACGCGACTACTCGGTGTCATTAATTGCTCAGCTGTAATTAAGTCTAAGGATAATGCACCATGAACCATACGGTGTTCGGACGCGTGAAGTACGCCTGAGGCCATACCTTGATCGACAATCATGCGTAACTCATCCTCTGACATGGTGTCCTCGGGGGTGCGTCGACGTCCAAACAGGAGTAATACCAAATCTGCACAGCCACTTAAAAGTGTAACCAGTGGTGAAGAAATTATTGCCACCCATGCCATCGGCCGAGCTAGCGCGGAGGCAATTAATTCCGGTTTAATTAATGCTAAACGCTTTGGGACGATTTCAGCAAAAACAACAGTGATCGCACCAATCAAAAAAGAAACAATTGCTTCGGCCAAGACTTGGCTATGCTCGCTCCCCCACTTCCAAGATAATTGCGAGAGCCAAGGACTCAGTTTTTCGGCAAGAGGATGTCCGCCATAAATTGCAGCAATGATTCCACCGAAGGTCAGACCGATCTGTACGGTTGAGAGAAATTTGCTAGGATCTTTGATTAAGTTTAGCGCTTTTTGGGCACCGGCATCTCCGTTTTCAGCTAATTTCGCTAAACGTCGGCGATTGGAAGACACCAAAGCCATTTCTGCCATTACGAAAAAGGCCGAAATAACTAAACAAATGCCGATGAGAATGTATTCCACAGGGTGGATTAAATGAAGATTGTGGCTAATTCGTCAAATCTCGCTTGTTGATAGTTCAGTAAACCGTAGATTTTCAACGAATGGCTAAGCAATTCGACGCAATTATTATTGGTAGTGGCATTGGGGGGCTCAGTTTCGCCCTCAATTTAGCCCGCTACGGCCATTCTGTTGCGGTAGTAACGAAGAAGACGAGCAGTGAATCTAACACCAATTGGGCACAAGGTGGGATAGCCTGTGTGACTGACAAGACGGATGACTTCATGAGTCACGTCAATGACACGCTCACGGCGGGCGATGGCTTGTGCGAACTCGATGTCGTAAAACATATTATTGAATCGGGGCCAGCGCGGGTGGCTGAACTCATTGAGTGGGGAGTAAAATTTGAAAACGGTGCTGATGGAAATCCCGATTTAGGTCGAGAAGGTGGACACTCGAAACGACGAATCCTTCATGCACGCGATATGACCGGCCGTGCGATTGAGTCGGCCCTGATTCGTGCGGTGAATTTACAAAAGAATATCACGATTCTCGAACATCATTTAGCAATCGATTTAATTACGTTATCCAAAATTCAGAATTCGGGCGTGAACACTTTAGAAGATCGAGTAGTCGGAGTTCATGTTTTAAATACTAAACAAGCTAAGGTCGAAACTTTATCAGCGACGGTTGTGGTTCTCGCAACGGGCGGAATCGGTCAGGTTTATCAATTCACGACGAATCCAGATATCGCTACGGGCGATGGTATCGCAATGGCCTATCGCGCAGGAGCTGAAATCCGTGATATGGAAATGGTGCAATTCCACCCTACGGCCTTAAAATCGTCGGATGGCAGTCGTGCCCTGATTTCTGAAGCCGTACGAGGTGAAGGCGCGATTTTAAGAGATATGAATGGCCGAGCATTCATGAAAGATTTTCATCCTCTGGGAGATTTAGCACCACGCGATGTGGTTGCTCGGGCAATCGACTCGGTCATGAAACGCGATGGTGCGCCCCACGTCCTACTGGATATCACCAAAGTCGCCCAAGGACATTTACCCGAACGCTTCCCGCATATTTACGCTACCTGTCTCAAAGCAGGTTTTGATTTAACTAAAGATTATATTCCAGTAGTTCCTGCGGCACACTATCTTTGCGGCGGTGTCACGACGGATCTGAGTGGTCGGACTACCTTGCCTGGTCTTTATGCGGTAGGCGAAGTGGCGAGTACGGGACTCCACGGCGCAAATCGATTGGCTTCTAATTCACTACTCGAAGCGGTAGTGTTAGCACACGATGGAGCAACGGCTGCGGATAGTGATATTAAAAATAAAACTGAGGCTCACTTTACTCTACCGGCGTGGGTTGATGGTGCCTTGGGCGACACCGATGAACGTGTGGTCTTGACTCACAATTGGGATGAACTCCGTCGCACCATGTGGGACTACGTAGGCATCGTGCGTTCCACCAAGCGCTTAAAACGAGCCCAAACACGGATCCGTACCCTGAGTGAAGAAGTCCGAGAATATTATTGGAACTTCAAGGTAGAACCGCGCTTACTCGAACTACGAAATTTAATTCAAGTGGCAGAACTGATTATTGATTGTGCATTGCAACGTCATGAAAGCAGAGGTCTGCATTACACTTTAGATTTTCCGGCCCAAAGTAAGTCGATTGTTCACTCGATGGTTCGTCGAAATCTGAATATAAAATGAAAATTGCGATTGTCGGAGCGGGAGCCGTCGGCGGCTGGTATGGTGGGCTGTTAGCTCTCAAGGGTCATGAAGTCTATTTCGTGACAAGACGGGATTATGAAATCATTAATCAAAAGGGATTATGCATGCGCGACGCCAAGGGGGACAAGATGGTTAAGATCAAGAAAGCCTATCCTGACTGCACTGCGATAGGCGTTTGTGATTTAATGGTGATTGCGGCTAAATCGACCGCTAACCACACCCTGCCCGATTTTATTAAACCGCTAATCGGATCGAGAACGACTCTACTAACCTTACAGAATGGCATGGGAAATTGTGAGACCTTTGCGTCCATTATTCCCGTTGAGAGAATCGTCGCAGGTCTTTGCTTTGTTTGTATTAATCGTCTTAGCCCAGGGGTCGTTGAAAATACCCACTCCGGTTATATTCGTATGGCCTCAGCTATCGGTTTGCCTAGTGCAGCGGTTAAACACTGTGTAGAATTGTTTACTGATGCGGGGATTGATTGTCAGTCCGAACAGTCACTCGACGCTGTGCTATGGAAAAAGTTATGTTGGAATATTCCCTTTAATGGTTTGGCCATCGCGGCGGGTGGAATCACTACCGACAAAATCATGGCTAATGATTTACTGCGTGAACGGGCGATTGAACTGATGAAAGAAGTGCAGGCCGCCGCGGCGGCTTGTGGGGTACCGTTCAAGGATGAACACATTGAGCGACAATTGAAAGTGACGATGGGGATGGGTGCCTACCGGCCTTCGAGTTTGATTGATTACCTAGAAGGACGTGAGGTTGAAGTTGTCGGCCTTTGGGGTGAACCGCTTCGCCGTGGGCAAGCGGCGGGCGTAAACATGCCACAACTCTCTCAATTAAAAACTGAGATAGAATTAAGACTAAAGACGAGAGACCGGCTTACTTAGCGGGAGCGCTCGCGAGGGGCAATTGAGACAAAACACTGTCTACAGCTGTCGCGGTTTTCGCCACGCTCCAGAAGCCGATAGGCACGGCTGAACCGGAATCACCCGAGAATACTCTTTGTCCCTGTTTGTTAAAAAGAGTCATCGAAAGTGAAACAGAAACTTCATCTTTGCGCAGGTTATTTCCGTTGCGCGAAATGCGCCATGTACTGCGGAGAGTAGCATCGGCATCGGCTTTAGACTCTGTAACTGTGTAACCATGACTTCTTAGTTCACCTTGAGCTGTTTCAATAACGGTTGAGTTAAATTGCATGTCATTCGAAAAATCCGAGGTCTGAGGAGTCTCGACATAAACTTTGGTGAAGTTGATCGATTTTTGAGCTCTGGGGCTGGAACTGCATCCGATAAATGAAAATGCAATTAAAACTAAAGCGAGGGGGGTAAACCTGGTGAAGTGCATAAGTTGTGTATGACTGAGGCTGGAAACTTAACAAGTCGAGAGATAGGGTCAATTCATACAAATATTGAATATTATTATAAATCTTGAGCGAAAATACCCAAAAATTAAACTTTAGACAGTTATGCGTGCGCTAAAAGCCATCACCTTAGATTTAGTCGGAACCCTACTGACGCCCCACCCTTCGGTCGGTGCAGTCTACGCTGATGCTGCTGAGCAATGCGGAGTAAAGATTCCTGCTAAAATTATCGATGAACAATTTCCAGCAGCCTTTAAAAGTGTTTCATCGAAATTAAAGCCCGAAGCGTTTTGGAAAGAAGTTGTTGTCCGAACGCTTGGAGAACATCTGCCCTATGAAAAAAGAGAGGAAGTCGTCGAAAAATGTTGGACCGCCTTTGCCTCGGCCAAGTCGTGGAAACTCACTCCGGGATCGATTAGTTCGCTCACGGCACTTCGCTTTCTCGGATTAAAGGTATGTGTACTTTCGAATACTGATGCGAGAATCCATGGGGTCTTGCGAGAACTCGATCTACTTAAATTTATCGATAAAGTATTTTTAGCCGATGAAATTGGCTACCGAAAACCGGATGTGCGGGCTTTTCAGCATGTGTCACGTACTCTACAAATTCCCCTTAACCAACTCGCGCATCTGGGTGACAATCCTGATGAAGATGGTATCGGGGCGCGCGATGCAGGTGTTCTAGGTATCATCGTGGGTGGTCGTCATGCCCCTGAAAATTGCCTGCGGGCCGAAAAACTCTCAGAGATTCCCTATGTTGTAAGGGCCGTTTTAACTGAGGGTAAAAAGAAAGGACGCTTTTCCAGGAATGTGATTAATCTGCTAGCGAACTTACGCGGCCTACCGGAGGACAAGGGTCGATCCACTTTTCGTCAGAGTGTATCCATCGATGATGCGGTCACGCAGGCTTTCCGAAAGCTGCGACTCGATAAACCAGTACCCGAGGATGCGATTGTGGCATCATGGAATAAATTATTACCTTTAAAGTTAGCTCGACGTTGTGCGCCCTTGAGAGTCATCGAAGACGGTCGACTGATTATTCAGTGCGAAAGCGCCGTGATTAAATCTGAAGCACGATTCTTTGAGAAAAGTTTATTGCTGAAAATCCGAGAGCTTCCTGGCTGTCGCCAAGTTAAAGCAATTTCCTGGGTTACGGCTTAGGATACTTTTCTTTAGGTTCAAACGGTTTTAGAAACGCCTCTTTGAAGTCGTAAATATTAACGAAGTCTTCGATTTGATCTTCGGCCGAACGTCCAAAAAGCTTAGTGTCTATGATGTTAAAGACGATATTACCCACATCGACACTTTTCTTGATGCCCCAGTTATTCAACAAAGCAAAGGAGAGAGGTCCGTACGTCTCTAAGGTGTGTTGGCGAAAACCTTCTAAGAGTTCTTTGCCTGTGACGTGACGATTCGCTTTCTTGCTTCCCTTCTTTTCTTCGCCGTGAACTTTTTTTTGCGCGGCATCTAAAGCCATGCGTACGAGGTGGTAAGACTGCGGGCTGTAGCGTGGATCTTTTTCGTGACAGAGTTTAATCGCTTCTTCGAAATTCATATTAAAGTTTTTTAAGCTCACTTAGGAGTCGAGCGTTCTGAGCTTCGGTGCCGATGGTGAGTCGCAACCAACCACTCATGCCGTAACCTTTGAGCGGGCGAACAATCACTCCGACTTTCTGTAATTTCACAAAGGCTTCTTCGGCATTAGGAATTTGGGCGGCTAAGAAGTTCGCTTTGCCGTCGATATATTTAAAACCTAATGCTTTGAGCCCTTGGCTCATTTGGTTAATGCCTGCAGCGTTGATTCTCTTACTCTGATTAAGAAACTCTTGATCATCTAAAGCGGCTTCGGCGGCGGCGAGCGCTGGCAAGTTCACATTAAATGGTTGGCGCACACGGTTGAGTATTCCGCAAACCTCGCTCGAGCCCATCAGGTAGCCAACGCGAAGTCCGGCTAAGCCATAAGCTTTGGAGAACGTGCGAGTAACGACGATTTTCCGTCCGGCCTTGATCATTTCGCGCAAGTCCGCGGATGAATCTAAATACTCGGTGTAAGCTTCATCTAAACAAAAGATAACGTGGTCGGGTAGTGATTTCGCTAAATCAACAATTTCTTGGGGATTGTCGGTTCCGCCCGTGGGATTATTGGGACTGGCTAAAAACAGGATGCGGGTTTTGTCGGTGACGGCTGCACGCATCGCTTTCAAGTCGTGACAGAAATTCGGCATGGGGACTTCGACTGGTGTCGCCCCTTGCATGAGTGTTGCTAATTTATAGACGACGAAAGCTTGAGATCCGAAAATAACTTCGCTGCCGGGTCGCAAGAAAGCTTGAGCCAAAAGAATCATCACTTCGTTAGAACCATTACCGATGACAAACTGGTTCGGCTGCATGGACCAAATTTTCGCAAGTTTTTCCCGCAAGAATGTCGAACTACCATCGGGATAGAGGTGCGCTGAATCTAAAGCCTTTTTGGCTGCGGCGAGTCCTAGGGGCGATGGACCCAATGGATTTTCATTCGAGGCCAACTTGATCACTGAACTTGGATCGAGACCAAATTCCCGTGCCACCACTTCAATAGGACGCCCAGCCTCGTAGACTGGCTGAGAGAGCACCTGATGATTGGCCAATTCTGAATAGGTCGGCATAAAGTTATATAACAAACCATCTTGGGCAATTTGGCAAGCGTCGGAACGCCCTCCCCGCTTGCCTAAATCAGATTTTTTATATTTGTTCGAAGCATGCGAATAATCGTTACAGGAGCCACCGGTTTTCTGGGCCGGGCTGTAGTCGAGGCCGCCCAACGCCGGGGACATGATGTTTTAGCCATTGGCGGAAAGAACACTCTCTATCTCAGTGAGCCCGTTCGCTTTTTGCAGATGAATCTCTGCGACGAGGTAAAATTACAATCGCTTATGCTGGAAGAGTTTCCCCAAGCGGTAATCAATTGTGCAGGCTTAACTAAAGTGCAAGATTGTGAATCGAATCAAGAATTAGCGACGCAACTCAATGAGCATTTGCCCAAGAAATTAGCACAACTTTGTTTTCATGTCGGCGGTAAACTTATCCATTTTTCGACGGACATGGTCTTTGATGGTCAGACCGGTAAATATGGTCACACCGATCAGCCCCAGCCGCTCAACACCTATGCTTCAACGAAAGCGGCAGGCGAAGTCGCAGTATTGAATTATGGTAGAGAGCATTCCGCAGTCGTCCGAACGTCTGTTCTCAATGGCAATTCTTTCACCGGACAATTCTCACTGCATGAGCGACTTTTTCAGGAGTGGGCTTCGGGTAAGGTAAGTTCGCTTTTTACCGATGAGATTCGTCAACCCGTCTCTTACAGTAATCTCGCCGATGTTGCGGTGGAGTTATGTGAAAGAACGACGCTCAATGGTGTTTATCACTGGGCTGGATTAGATGCACTCAGTCGTTATTCAATCGGACAAAAAATCGCAGAGCACTTTGGCTTAAATCCTGAAAAATTACTTAAGCCGATTACGCGCGAAAACGTGACCGACGACCCCTTGCGTCCGCGTAATCTTAGCTTATTACTCCACCCCTTGGCTGGTAAACTAAGGACGCCTGCGCAGACATTTACTGACCAATTAGGCGAATTACGTGTGCCCCGTGGCTGTGAAGACTGGTATGAAAAGGAAACTGGGCGAAAGGTCGTGCGTTTACTGCAGAAGTCGTTAGATTATTAATATGGATGTACTACCTCGCGAATGGTGCACTGCCGTAACTAATATGTCGGTTAACTTGTTGTTGCTCGATCATTATCCGCACCCGAAAAATATCCGCTTTCGTCCCTTTGCTTGGTCGGAACCCGCTTACACTTTTGGGGTTTCCCAGGACTGGAAAAAATATCGGGCCGTGGTACCTCCACAAATGGCACTGATTCGTCGTTCAACCGGTGGTGGTCTAGTTTCGCATATGGAGGATTGGACATTTGCCATCGTCATTCCCACCGAGCACCCGCTGTACAAATCGGGTACACAAGAAGCGTATGAAACCGTGCATCAAGCACTTCTCGAATGTCTTTTAGCTCAAAATCTAAAAGTAAAATTAGTTCCGCTACCCACTTCTGAACGAGAATTCAAAGCACCCGATCAATGTGAACACCACGCCGAGCCGCATGACTTAGTTTTAGTGGAAGATAATCGCAAAGTCGCTGGAGCCGCCCAAAAACGTAATAGAAACGGTATCCTAATCGAAGGTTACATTTCTCGCACGCTCTTAGCGGGTTGCGACTGGGAACGCTTCGCTGAAGATTTTCCGAAAGTGCTCGGCAAAGCGCTCAAGAGTGAGCCGGTCAATATCCACTCTCCTGTTTACGATCAATCACACTACGAAGGTTGTTGGGCTAAGTTTAATTCGTGCAGTTGGAATGAGCACCGCGACTTACCCGAATAAATCTAACTCGGGTCCTTGATGCTTTTTCTCGGACGGACTTTTCGCTGGAGGAGTTTCCGTTTTCTTTTTCAGTACTTTAACAGGTACGGCAAGTTCACTGACATCTGCCGTTTTGACGACTTGCTTATTAGGCAAACCTCCCCCGGTTTCTAAACCCGATAAAATTTCCCGGGCGCGTGAGACAACACCGGGCGGCATTCCCGCTAATCGAGCGACCTGGATGCCATACGAACGATCCGCTGCGCCGGGTACGACTCGTCGGATAAAGACAATTTCGTCCTGCCACTCTTTGACTGCTACTGACCAGTTACGTAAACGCGGGAGCGATGAGGCTAACTGAGTTAATTCATGATAGTGAGTGGCAAAGAGCGTGCGCGGTCCGGCATGCTCTTTGCCGTGTAAGTGTTCAGCTACGGCCCAGGCGATGCTGATGCCATCATAGGTGCTCGTGCCGCGACCGATTTCATCTAAAACAACCAAAGACTTCACCGTGGAATTATTTAAAATATTAGCCGTCTCATTCATCTCTACCATGAACGTAGAATTACCCCGAGCCAGTTCATCGGAAGCGCCGACGCGACAAAATACTCTATCCACTAAACCGATGTGGGCTTCAGTCGCGGGCACCCAGCAACCAATATGAGCGAGCAAGACAATCAGAGCGACTTGTCTGATGTAGGTTGATTTACCAGCCATGTTAGGGCCGGTGATCAGCGCGATTTGTTCTTTGCTCGATTGGAGGTCGGTATCGTTCGGCACGAAGGAACCTGCTCCTGGTCTATTTTGTAAAACGCGTTCAATCACTGGATGGCGACCTTGTTTGATTTTGATTAGGTCAGAATGGTCCACGGTCGGACAGCACCAGTTGGACTCTCGGGCTAATTCAGCCCAGCCATGCAAGATGTCCACTTCCGCCAACGTTTGTGCGGTCACTAAGAGCGATGAAGTTTTAGCCAGTACTTCGGAGAGTAAAATCTGGAATAAATCTAATTCACGAGAAAGCGCTTGTTCATCGGCTCGTAAGACTTCCCTTTCCTTTTTACGAAGTTCCTCAGTCGTATAACGCTCTGCATTCACCATCGTTTGTTTCCGAATATAGTCAGCGGGCACTTGATCTAAATTCGATTTTGTTATTTCAATCGCATAACCAAACGCACCGTTATATTTTACTTTTAGATTCTTAATACCGGTACGGGTTTGTTCCTGACGTTCAAAATCGGAAATCCAAGTTTTGCTATCGGTCGCGAGTGAGCGGAGGCGATCGAGTTCAGAATCAAAGCCCGAGCGTAAGGCCCCACCTTCTGTTAAATCGATGGGCAATTCATCAGCTAAAGCTTTCTCGAGTTTAACTAATAGGTCATTTTCGCAGTCAACTTTTTCTGCGTATAATTGAACGGCGGCATTAGGTAAGGCGGCCAATTCTTCCTTGAGGGCGGGAAATGCCTTGAGCGAATCTCGAATGCCTCCCAATTCGCGGGGGTTACGCAGGCGATTCTGTAAGCGGGCTAAAATTCTTGGAATATCACGGGTGCTATTGAGTAATTCGGCAACGCGTGCAGAGGCTCCAGGATGTTTGACGAAGCCCGTGATTGCATTTTGACGTTGTTGAATGATTGCTAAGTCGGTGGAGGGCTCGGTTAACCACATGGCCAAAAGTCGGGCCCCACCCGCCGTGCAGGTGCGATCGATGGAATCTAAAAGAGAGGTTTCTTTAGAGCCATTGGTGCTGTTAAAAAGTTCAAGATTCTTAGCCGAGGCGGCATCGATCAGTACCGAGGAGCCAAGTTTGAGTTCTGTGACTTTAAAAAGATTTTGCGGACGACTACATAATGAATCTGTCACGTATCCGAGTACAGCTCCGGCTGCACCGAGTGCGGGATGAGCATCATTCATTCCAAAGCCGGCCAGACTATGTACGGAGAGTGTTTGGCAAACTAGCTGAAACCCTGCGGAGCTCTCAAAATTCCAACTCGGGAGGCGCGAGACTGAACGGCCCTCTAAAAATATTTCGAGGTGTTGACTAAATGCGGGATCCACTTCCAGGCCTTCGGGTAATAATATTTCGCGCGGATTGATTGAATGCAAAAGTGATAATAAACGTTCTACTTGGGTGTCTGTCGCGATACGGAAATCGGCCGTTGAGACATCGAGCCATGAGGCGTGCCAACCTTGTTTATTCCAGTTGAGCGCTAAAAGATAATTACCGCGACGTGAGTCTAATTGAGAATCTTCCAGTGCGGTACCAGGGGTGAGGATGCGGGTGATGCCGCGACGCACTAGTTTGCCCGTGACGGGTGCTTCTAGTTGATCGCAGATGGCGACCTTCCAGCCTGCCGCGAGCAGCCGATTTACATAGTTAGGTGCCGCGTGATACGGTAAGCCAGCCATAGGCGTCTCATGTCGCTTCGTGAGGGTTAGACCAATGACCTTGGAGGCGGTCACCGCATCTTCGCCAAACACTTCATAGAAGTCGCCCAGTCGAAATAGCAAAAGAGTACCTGGTGCGAGTTTGTCTCGCATTTCCCGGTATTGTTTTTGCATGGGGGTTTCCTTCTCCACGACTCACCAGCCAATAGAGCCCGGCGGTGTGAGCAAGAATGGATTAATCCTGGGTAGAACTAACCCAGCAAATTTGTTCACATTACCTGAGCGGCTAATTCGGAAAGTGCACTACGGACACCTTGGAGCAATCTGACATTAGCGGCGATACTATGCCCTTTCATTCGCTCATGCGTGTGAATTAGGCCGTTAGATTTGCTGTCCAGGTAAGGAGTGTCGACCTGATCAAGGTCACCGATGAGGACTACTTTAGAACCTTCGCCGATACGGGTAATCACGGTTTTAGCTTCATGAGGGGTCATGTTTTGCGCCTCATCCACAATCATGAATGCGTGACCAATCGATCGACCGCGGATAAAGGTCATCGCTTCAATTTCGATCAAACCAGAATCAATGAGCCACTGATAAGGTTTTCTGGGCTGTCCAATTTGCTGAAATTGAGAACCAAAAATAGGTTGGGCTGCTTTCATCGCCTGAGCTTTTTTTTGTTTTCTTTGAGAGTCTGTCGCGATCGGCAGTTTATTATTCGCTGGAACTTGAGCGGCTGCCGGAGCTCCGGTGCGCGAAAAGAGAACTTCTAAATTATCGAAATAAGGCTGAATATAAGGAGAGAGTTTCTCTTCTTTGGTACCTGGAAGTGCACCGATGTCTTTACCGATTTGGACGACGGGACGTGACACATACAATTTCTTGTAAGGTGAGAAATCGCTCAAAACTTGAGAAAGGGCTGCAGCGATGGATAAGAATGTCTTACCCGTGCCCGCACGACCAAAGCAGGTCACTAATTTAATATCGGGATTAAGCAGTGCATCGAGGAAGATCCACTGTTCGAAATTTTTCGGTATGACGCGCATGCCGCGAGGCATCTGTAATCCTTTGCGCGCTCCACTCGCTGTGGAAATAAATTCACGGTAAAGACTCAGAGGTACAAACGCTCCATCGCCCACGTGTCGGGCTGGCTCGGCCCAGGAATCCGAAGTGAGTATGACATACTCATTAATGATGGGAGCTGGATCGTCTTTCTTGAAATTAACGGCGACTTGGGCGACATCACGGAAGTCGCGCATGGCAGCTGCGGAAATGGGAATCGGACGATATTCACCATAGTCACTAATCTCAATGCGGTCATTACGATAGTCTTGAACTTCTAGGCCGAGGGCTTGGGCCTTGAGTGCCATACAGGCATCCTTGGTGACTAAGATGACGGGACCTTTAGAAGTATCGCGTAAATAAACTGCGGAGGCGATGATGCGGTGATCAGGGGCATCCACTTGCATGAACACCGCACGGAGACGTTCGTTGTTCGGACCGGTAAAATGGTCGCGAATTAAAGACTCGTTAATAATGATCCTAAGTTCACCACCGTCACGCAAGTCAGCGTGTAATGCGGCGGGCTTGGAGACATCGCCTTCGACGATATCTTTTAAATTCTTATTCTCGAAAAGAGAACGCACGGTGCGATTGACGCGCCGCGCACTGGCCCCTAACTGCCCCGGCTGCGTTTTGTGGCGATCCAGTTCGGAGAGTACCTCCACTGGGATTGCTACAATATGCTCATCAAACTTAAAGAGCGATTCTGGATCATGAATTAAAACATTCGTATCCAAGACGTAGGTTTTTCTCACAGACGCACACTCGGTTGTTTTTCTCGCTGGAGCAATCAGTAAAAAATTATTTCTGCAAGTCAGCGATCCGTCTGAGGTATTCCCAACTGTAGATGCCGGTCTTGTGTCCGTCGCTGAACTCGAAGGTTACAGCATAGTTACCGATTCTTGTTAATTGTATGACGCTGACGCCTGGGAATTGTCGCGGGCCGTCCCCACCCCATCGTTTTCCAAGAATATCCACCTCGCCCATATTCTCGGCACTGGGTGAACGTTCCCGTAAAAATTCCCCACTCAGAAAGTGTTCCGTTTGATCGGCCCATTGGATGGCGATGAAGTCACCGACGATTTCAATTTTGTTTGGGGCGAGCATTGATTGTACTTATAAATCAATTCTTTTTACCAGTCAGGCAACCTGTAAACCTCGGTGAACCCTTGACTAAATATGAGTTATAAGTGAGTTTCATTTATTCGTGACTCCTTCGTTTGAAAAAGTTCGTCAGTTACTTCGCCAACTCCCTGGCCTGGGTCACCGCTCGGCCGAAAGAATCGCGCTCTATTTATTAGTGGAGAAGCCTGAAAAATTAGGACCCATTCTTGAATCTCTCACCGCAGCCTCCAAACAGGTTAAGCGTTGTAACCGTTGTGGCAGTATCGCCGAAGGTGACCTTTGTGAGGTTTGCGTGGATCCCAAGCGCGAGGCCACCTCGCTCTGTATCGTTGAGCAAGTCCCTGATTTACTCGCGATCGAACGCTCCCAGGCCCACCGGGGCACCTACCATGTCCTGCACGGCCGCCTTTCACCGATCAACGGCGTTGGCCCCGAACATTTGAATTTAGCGTCTCTGGAGAAGAGACTGAAGGACGAGCCGATTCGTGAAATCGTGCTCGCGCTGGGTAATGACATCGAAGGCGAAGCGACCTGTCATTACATCCGGGAAAGCATTTCCAATATTCGTGCCGGGATTAAAGTAAGTCGTATCGGCTTCGGGCTACCCAGTGGCAGCGGCTTAACTTTTGCTGACTCCGCAACCCTGCGTAGTGCGCTGGAGGGTCGTCGCGATGTCGGGGACTAATCCACTTAATCAATACCCCGAAAGCGCCGAAGACTATTGGCTGAATTTCGCCGAACAACTCACGGGCTTAAAAGATGATGAGGCGTTGGAGAAAATGACTCCGGCTGTTGCCAGACTTTCTGATTTATTCACGGTTGATCGTCCCGAAAAGAAATTTCCTGATTATTTTTCGGATAACGAACTACTATCTGCTTACGGTTTATTTTTCTTACCTCAAAGTTTTGTTCGTACGACCTATGCCCTGCGATTTATCACTGAGGCTCGGCAGTGGAAGGCACCAGCTTCTCCGCTTCGTATTTTGGATCTAGGATCAGGTCCAGGCTCCTGTGGTGTCGCCTGCGCTCACTATTTTAAAGAGTTGGGCGTGAAAGAATTAGAGCTCAATGCACTCGACCATTCAGCCACGGCCTTGGCGGCCCTTGAGCCATTCGCAGAAGCGGTTTTAGGCAATGAATACAGTGTAAAAACAAGGATTGGTGATGCCCACCGTACCGACACTTGGCCAGAGGGCCCGTTTGATATTATCATCGCTGGCTTCGTGTTGAATGAAATGAAATCGCTCAATCAGCCCGCCCTCGTCGAATGGGTAGAGTCGATGAAAGATCGGCTTACGCCCGAGGGACTTATTTTAATCTTAGAGCCAGCACTCAAGATCACTTCGCAGCGCTTACAAAAACTAAGCGATGAAATTGCGGCCCATGAAATCGTGACCAGAATTGGACCCGAATTAGATGCCCACCCCTGTCCGCAACTAGCCGATGGCGTTCACTGGTCGCACGAGGTTCGTCACTGGCAAATACCTTCCACCACTGAATTTATTAATCGTAAGTTGCACCGCGATTTACGTGACGTGCGTTTTAGTTTTGCGGCTTTTTCCGATCAAACGATTCCACGCTTAGAGAGTTCTGCGATCCGAATAGTTTCAGATATCCAAATCATTAAAGGACTCCTTCGCTTTATTGGAGTGCAAAACGGTCAGCTCCAAACCATCGAAGTCTCCACCCGCGGTATCTCCAAACATGATGTTAAACTTCTGGCGGCGAAATTTGAACGTGGTGACATTGTCAGCCATTCGCAGCCGTCAGCGCCGAAGGTGAGATTGACGGATAGTACGGACCTAAAAATCGTCTGGGCTGCCCAACCAAGAAATTAGCCTAAATCTCCCCATTTGTGACAGGAAAGTGACGAACTTCGGGAAGATTTGGTCTAAAATTTGAAAATCTATGGTGTGATAGTGACAATGCTTTCACGAATAGTTATCCCTTAGAAATGTTTAACCGTGAACTCAGCTGGCTAAGTTTTGACCGACGTGTGTTGGAGTTGGCTGAAGATTCCACGGTGCCACTTCTCGAGCGAGTACGCTTTCTTTCCATCGTCAGTTCGAACCTAGATGAATTTTTTGAAATCCGCGTGGCGGGTATCATGCAACAGGAAGAATCCGCCAGTCACCCTGCCACTCGTGAATTTCTCCAAGAAGTATTAAAGCAAGCCCACGGTTTAGTGAGCGCCCAGCAGAATTGCTGGAAGGAACAAATTGTCCCCGCTCTCGCCAAGGAAGGTATCGAATATAAAATTAAGGGCCAGCTCACTAAGGCTGAGTTGCATGAACTTTCGGAAAGATTTGATAAAGACATTTTGCCGGCGTTGACCCCTCTGGCGATTGACCCCTCTCACCCGTTCCCGGTATTAACCAATAAAGGTCTCTATTTATTGGCTTTATTGAAAGACCCTGAGTCCGGCGAAACGCGTCGTGCAGTGGTTCCCGTCCCTCGCGTGCTGCCCCGTATTTTAGCACTAGGACCAAGTAATAAACGCTCCTTCACCTTACTGAGTATCGTTACGCAAATTTTTATCGAGCGTCTATTCCCAGGATTAGAACTTAAAGGATCCTGGGCATTCCGCATTACGCGAAACAGCGATTTATACGTCGACGAAGAAGAAGCGGTAAATTTGCTCGATGCGATTGAAGACGAAATTCGTAATTTGCGAAAAGGTGCGCCGGTTCGACTCGAGATTGAACACTCGGTGCCTGACGAAGAACTTACCTGGCTATTAAAATCCATCGGTCTCGGGGTGGATAATACCTTCCGCATTCAAGGCCCGATTAACATGATGCGGTTAAGTAGTTTAATCGACCTCGCGAATCGTCCTGATCTGGTTTTCCCAAACTTCTCATCGACAACTCCGACCGAACTGAGTGAGCCATCAAAGATTTTTTCGAAGATTTCCAAAGGGGATATTCTTCTTCATCATCCCTATGAATCATTTACCCCGGTGGTAGATTTGCTACGTCAGGCGGCCAAGGATGATTCGGTCGTGGCGATTAAATTAACTCTATATCGAACCAGCGGTGACTCACCGATTGTCGAAGCCTTAAAAGAAGCGGCACAAAATGGTAAACAGGTCACAGCTTTGGTCGAACTGCGTGCCCGCTTTGATGAGTTGAACAACATCGAATGGTCGCGCCAGTTACAAGAAGCGGGTGCCCACGTCGTTTACGGGCTCGCTGGACTCAAGACGCACTGCAAGGCGTGTCTCATTATTCGCCAGGAAAAAACCGGCCTCAAACGTTATGTGCATTTGGGTACCGGAAATTATAATCCGAAGACCGCCCGACTCTATACGGACTTTTCACTATTCACGGCCGATGAGGAAATTACTTCTGAAGTGGGATTATTATTTAATGTATTAACCGGAAATCTTGCTAAACCAAAATTCAAGCACCTGCTCGTTGCGCCCTTCCATCTGCATCGAGGAATTATCGATTTAATTAATGCAGAAATCTCTTCGGCCAAAGCGGGTCGCCCTGCTAAAATTTTCGCCAAGGTGAATAGTCTCGTGGATCCCGAGGTAATCGAAGCACTCTATGCGGCCTCGAATGCCGGAGTCTCGGTTCACTTGATTGTCCGTGGTATTTGTTGTCTCAAACCGGGTATTCCTGGGAAGAGTGAAAACATCAAAGTTTTCAGTGTTTTAGGACGCTTCTTAGAACACAGTAGACTTTTCCGTTTCGAGAATTCCCGCGGTGAACCGATTATTTTAATGGGCAGTGCTGACTGGATGCCGCGTAATTTTATGCGTCGAGTGGAGTGCGTATTCCCCATTAAGAATAAAGCACTTCGAACACGCATCGAAAATGAAGTTTTAAAAGTTTACAGCGAGAAACTGGGCGATGTTAAGCAGCTCAATTCAGAGGGTCAGTATCTGCCCTGCTCTCCCAAGGGACGCAGTGATGCACAAGTTCAAGCAGCCTTCTTAGACTTAGCTAAAAAACACTTAGCCGATAATATTAGCGCGGCAAAGAAGACCCCAGGCAAATCCGCTCGACGGCTCCGTTAAAGCCTTCCTTGTCTCCTAAAATATCTACTTCCATTCGAACATACATGAGTGGGAGTGAGGGACGGAAACGTGATTGCAGTCGAACCGCATCTTTCTCCGTAGTAACAATCACTTCGGCTTTAGCTTGGATGGCTGACTCTAAAACTTCGTCTAAGTCTTCGTCATTAAAAGCGTGGTGATCGAGGAATCGACGATTGGAAACGATTTTGGCACCTTGAGCTAAGAGAGTTTCCTCAAATCTTTCGGGAGTCGCGATACCCGAGAAGGACGCAATGCGTTTTCCCGCCAAGAAACTGAGGGGTAAATGCTGAGTGCCATCTATTTCAATGAGCTCCTTGGCAATGTGTGCACAGGAAATGATTTCGACCTTGGGGTTATGCTTACGAATCAAAGCAACTAATTCGGGATCCGGTGCGCCCGTCGATTTCGTAAGAAAAATATAGGAAGCACGACTTAAATTCCCCACGGGCTCACGCAGAATGCCACGCGGTAAGAGGCAACGATTTCCAAAAGGGTTCCGACTATCGACGAGCAGTAAATTGATCTGTCCGCTTAATGGGAGATATTGTAGACCGTCGTCTAATAAAATGGTATCGACTCCGAATTGACGAAGCGCGAATCGGCCACCCTCGACACGATTGCGATCCACGATTACCACGACGCCGTACTTAACTAAGTTAGTCGCCAACATGAAAGGCTCGTCCCCTGCCTCATCGGGACCCGCGAGGACGCTTTTACCGTCGGATACCGTAAGCGGATCGGGTCGACGGCCCTGCGTGAGCCAACGCCAAAATCTCTTTAACATCGAGTCACTGGCACCTTTATAACCACGAGACAAAATGGCGACTTTACGTCCACGTTGGGCGAGTACCTGGGCCATTTTCATGACGACAGGCGTTTTACCTGTTCCACCCACGGTTAAATTTCCAACCACGACTACTTTGCAGCCCAGGTGGGTGTCTCGGATGAGTCTGTGACGATAAAGCCACAATCGAAATTTTACGAGTACCTCAAATACGAGAGAAAGTAGCCAGAGAATGGATCCGAGGAAAGTCGGGAATACCCCAGTTTTACGGTCATAAACGAGGTCAGTAGCGTATCCAGCAATAGCCTCACGAAGGGTCGAAAATATTCCTCGGTGCTTAGGTCTCATAGGCGTAAACTATGCAAACTTGTTTGACGCAGGCAGGCAACCCGATTGAGAAGGGACGAAACGAGTCTATGCTCTACCACCTCTTACGCACCAAGATACTGCGCGCTGAAGTCACCGGTGCCCGCATCGATTATGAGGGTTCTTTAGCCATAGACAGCGAATTAATGGCCTTAGTGGGTATGCTTCCCTACGAGAAAATCTTAGTGGGCAATATCGAGAATGGTGAGAGATTTGAGACCTATGCGATCCCTGCCCCAGCCGGTTCCAGACAGATTTGTTTAAACGGCGCCACCGCCCACTTGGGTAAAGTAGGTGACTTATTAGTAGTCATGACCTTTGCTGAGGTCACACCCGAGGAAGCTAAATCCTGGCATCCCAAAACAGCTACCCTGTCTCACCAGAACAAAAAAGTTGTTCGAATCGAAAACCCCGACGTCTCCCCAGACCTTCTCAATACTTTCCAAAAATGAGTTACCGCTTATACATTCCAGGACCACTGACGGTTTCTGAATCGATCATCAAGGCGATGGGCAAGCCCATGATTGGTCACCGATCGAAAGACTTCGTTGCTCTCTATGAAGACATGCAACCACGTCTACAGAAGATGTTCTTCACCACGGACCCTGTCTATTTAGGTACGAGTTCCGCCTGGGGTGTGATGGAAGGCGCCCTTCGCAATATTTGTAAAAAAGGCGTTCTCAATTGTATGAACGGTGCGTTCTCCGATAAATGGAACGACGTCGCCAAGCGCTGCGGTAAATACTCCGAAGCTCTACAATTCGAATGGGGTATGCCGGTAGACCCAGAAGCCGTTCGCAAAGCACTCGCGACCGGTAAGTTCGATTGTGTCACTTTCATTCATTCCGAAACTTCGACGGGTACCCTTTCAAACATTAGCGCGATCATGGCGGTCATCCGTGAA
Source organism: Opitutales bacterium (assembly GCA_016463705.1). Classification (GTDB taxonomy): domain Bacteria; phylum Verrucomicrobiota; class Verrucomicrobiia; order Opitutales; family UBA953; genus UBA953. Next base: position 52,644 of record JAEMQU010000004.1, read on the forward strand.
TTCCCTGACGTTATCTCGATCGCAGACTCCGTAAGTTCATTCTCTACCCTACCTATTAAGAAGGACGAACTGGGTATTGATATTCTTCTGACCGGTTCACAAAAGGCCCTCGCGTTGCCTCCTGGCTTGGCGATTTTCTCCGTCAGTGAACGTGCCCGTACTCGTGCGAAGGAACTTTCCGATCGTGGCTATTACTTTGATTTAATCGAGTTTCACGACAACCACACCAAGGGAATGACCCCTTCGACTCCTTGCATCTCTTTATTCTACGGACTCCAACAACGTCTCGTGGAAATTGAAGCTGAAGGTCTCGATAACCGCTACGAACGTCACCGTCATTTAAATGAAAGGGTGCGCCATTGGGGCTTAGCTAAAGGTTTTAGTTTATTACCCAGTCCTGAATTCGCTACACGCGGACTCAACTGCTTTAAGAACGACCGTAATGCCGATTTAGAGCGTTTACTTAAAACTCTTAAATCCCGTCACAAACTGGTCATCGATGGTGGATACGGAAAATTAAAAGGTAAAACCTTCCGCATCTCCAACATGGGTGAAGAAACCGACGCCACCATTTCCACACTCATTGCCGCGCTTGATGACTCTTTCGCTGAGCAAGGAATATAACCACGACTTGACAAGCGGTTATAATCCTACGCATGGCAAAAAAATCTTCCAAGGCTCCTTCCACTAAAACTGATAACTCGGTTTTAAAGACGTTAGTCATCGCTGAAAAGCCCTCCGTCGCTGCGGATTTGGCGAAGGTTCTCAAAGTTTCGAAGTCAGGCGATGTGTACGAAAACGGTGAATGGATCATTAGTTCAGCGGTCGGTCACTTAGTAAAATTAAAGGACCCCGAAGATCTTGATCCAAAATATAAACGCTGGACGCTTAAGGATCTGCCCATTCTTCCCGACAAGTATGACGGCACGGTTGATACGAGTGTCTTGAAGGCCATTATCGGCGACCGCCAAGATGGTACACGCTTCAAACTTTTAAAAGAGCTCATCAAACGCAACGATGTTGGAACTATCGTCAATGCTTGCGACGCTGGTCGTGAAGGTGAACTGATTCTTCATTACATCTATAAACTGATTGGACGTGAACTTCCGGTGAAACGTCTCTGGCTTACCAGTATGACAAACGAGTCCATTCAGAACAGTTTCGATAATTTGTTAACGAGCGATGCCAAGGCCGGATTGCGCGACTCTGCGGTCGGTCGTTCGCAAGCTGACTGGTTGGTTGGACTTAATGCGAGTCGACTTTGCACACTGAGAATCGGGGCACGCAGCGAATCCTATCCTGCGGGCCGCGTACAGACCCCTACGCTCATGTTGATTGTGGAACGCGAATTAGAAATCCGTGCGTTTCAACCTAAAACCTTTTGGAAAATTGAAGCCTACTTTAATATTAAGTCCGGACAGTACAAAGGCGTTGCGCAAGTCCCTGGTGTCACCGATCGCAAAGAAGCGGAACGTTTCTTTGATGAAGCAGCCGCTAAAAAAGTTTCTGAGGAAAGTCTTAAAATCGGCGTGGGAACCGTCACCGACGAATGCAAGCCCAAGAAAGAGAGTGCACCTCGTCTCTTTGACTTAACCAGTCTGCAACGTGAAGGTAATCGTCGTTTCGGTTTCTCTGCAAAAACCACTCTCGGTGCCGCCCAAGCACTTTACGAAAAACATAAAGCCCTGACCTACCCTCGTACGGATTCGCAGTACTTACCCGAGGATCACTTGCCCACTGCGAAGAATGTATTGGAATCTTTAATCCAAGGACACTCCGTCGGTAATTTCGCTAAAGAAGTTTTAGCTAAAGGTTGGCTTAACTCGGCTGGTAAGCGCGTCTTTGATAATAAGAAAGTCAGCGATCACTTTGCCATCGTCCCCACCGGTACAATTCCGAATGGACTCTCTGAAGTTGAGCAAAAGATTTACGATTTAGTCGTCCGTCGATTCGTTGGTGTATTCTTCCCGATGGCGGAATTCGAAGAAACCGTTCGAACCACTCAAGTCGGTCAGTACAATTTCCGTACGACTGGTAAAGTTTTAGTCGTTGCTGGTTGGCGCGCCGTTTGGGGACAAGAAGCCGAAGCGGAAGAAGACAAAGAGAAAGAAGGCGCCGCTAATCTCCCAGCACTCAGCGATGCGGATGGCAAACCACCGCAAGCTAAGCTCGCGGATATCGACGTTAAGCAAGACGCCACCAAACCACCCGCCCGTTTTAATGAAGCATCACTCTTAGGTGCGATGGAAAATGCGGGTAAACTTGTCGACGACGATGCCCTGGCTGAAGCTATGAAAGAGCGCGGTTTAGGCACTCCCGCGACACGTGCTCAAACGATCGAAGGGCTTTTGGGCCAAAAATATATTGAGAGACAAGGCAAAGAACTTGTTCCCATGGCTAAGGCATTCCAGTTACACCAATTTATTCACGCCAAAGGTTTATCTTTCCTCTCGGAGCCTCAACTCACCGGTGAATGGGAATTTAAATTAAAACAAACTGAACACGGTGAACTTTCGGTTAAGAAATTTATTGCTGATATTAAAGTACAGGTTGAAGATTTTATTAATAAAGGTCGCGTTGAACCTGAACCCACCTTGGTGCACCCTGAAGTCTTATCACCTTCAGACAAAAAGCCGATGATGACGAATGGTGAAAGTTATTTTTCTCAGGATCGTTCGGCGGATGGTAAGAAGCCGATGGTGATTGTTTACAAAGGTGTGAACGGACACGAAGTGACTCCTGCGGAACTCGCTGAACTGATTGAGAAGCGTCGAATCGGACCCTTTGATGACTTCAAATCGATGAAGTCGGGCAAGAACTACACAGGCTATATTGATTTAGTAGATGAAGACTCGATCGTCTCCTGGAAGAAGAAACCCGAGGAAGCTCCGGCCAAAGATGAAAACGGTGTCGAAAAGCCTAAGCGCAAAACCAAGCCCAAGCCGGCCACAGGTCGACTCAAGGGTGTGCTCTATTTACCACCACGCGAAGGAGCGGCTGGAAATCCCGATGCCTTTGACGCCGAGTGGCCGGTTCTGGGTAATTGCCCAGTCTCGGGCCTCCCCGTCCAACAAACGCCGTCAGCGGGCTACAGAGTATGTCCACAGAAGGCTGCCGAGGCGGGTGCGAAGAAGACTTTTGGCCTAAGCGCCGAAATGCTCAAATGCCCCATTACTCCGGAGGATATAAAAGCCTTACTGACGACCGGCAAAACACCGTTGAAGAAATTTATCTCCCGAAAGACCAATCGAGGATTCGAAGCTTATTTAGTAGCGGATAAAGATAAAGGATGGTGGTTCGAGTTTCCTCCGCGCAAACCCAAAGGCCCACGCAAGGCAGCGGGTGGATCTTCCGAAAAATCGTCCGACTCGAATCCTTACTAGTTTCTCTTCTCCCAAGACTGACGTGGGATACGTTGGAGAATGGTAAGATTTAATTGATCTTCCATAAACCGCAGACGCTCCAAATCATCGGGTGCGTGGTCATCTTCGTTGCTCAGTTTCTTTTGCCAAACATTGCGATACCAATCGTAGGCAGCTTTGGTTTGTCCACTTTCCCATAAGGCCCTTGCACACATGAAGTGGACAAACCAGGGTGCGTTTTTACTTTCCGAGGCACGCTTGTAGTAGTCGGCCGCTAATGAAAAATCTTTTAGTTTTAGTTCCGACATCTGTCCGGCCGAAATTAAAATTCCGACATTTCCTCCGGTGTACTTAACACCCTCCTCGAGGACATTGATTCCATGTCGTCCATATTTTTTAAATAAATCATCTTGGATTTCCGCACTCACTTTAGCGTATCCACCGCGTTTACGGATTTCCCAATGGGCCATGTCATACCCGATCACGTAGCCCGTATTCTCCCAAAAAAAGCGAGCACGTGGATCGAGCAAACAGGAGGTCCGCATGAGTGCTTCGCAGCCGGCTCGATCGCGTCGTTCCCAAAGCACGTAACTTCTAATCCAAGCCCCATCAGCCACCACGGTACGAAATCCTCCTAAGATGCCCAGCAGCACGCCCTGCCCGAGACTCGGCTCAATTTGTTTTTTACCCATCTCGGGAATCGAAACCCGCACCTTCATCCAAGAAAGCTCCGCAATCACTCCAGCCAATCCCAGGCAAAAGATTGCAATAATCCATGAGACGCGTGAGGACTTCATTAAATTTCTCTCCGCCGAAACATTAAACTTCCGATAAATAGGAAGACGACGATGTAACAACTACCAGAGAATAATGCCAAGGTCACGGCGCCATCGGCAACGGATCCGTGATCCAAGGTTAAGGCGTCGCCGATATTAAACTGCTGTAGATTAGGAATAATATAAGTAGATACACTTAATAATAATTTTGAAAAAAAGTTGAGATCGCCGGGCTTAAGCAACGTCTCTTGCGCTAACCATTGGAGTTGACCCGCCACGACCAGCATTGAGCCCACAATGACGGTGAAGAGAAATGTCCGGGCCAGTGAAGCGACCATCAAAATCATTGCAGCGACGACTCCGAGGCGTGCCCACTGCATCCCGGTATAAGAGAATAAGCCCGTAATACTGAGCTCAGGTGGGGCTTTGCCGACTTCGATCGCCGCCACCGTCAGCTCCTGGCAACGTGCCCATAAAATGATACCCAGGAGCGTGGAAAGCGTGAAAATAAAAACTCCTAGAACTAACCATACGCCCATAAATTTTCCGACTAGAAATTCGGTTCGACTCACGGGCTTCGCTAATAACGTCAGTGCGGTGCGATTATCCATCTCGGTGAAAAAGAGTTGAGCCGACATCACCACCGCGAGCACCGATCCAAATAAGAACATGCCACCAAACCCAAAATCGCAGACAAATTTTAATTCACCGTGTCCGAAATCTAAAAACCGCAAGGAGACGGAGGAGAGGACCAAGGCTGCTGAAAGTAAAATCAAGAAAGCGAAGAAGCGCTGACGAATGGCTTCTAAAAATGTCAGCCGAGTCATCCACGAAATACGGGTTAAGGAGGCTTTCATAAAATTAGGCATCGCGACTCCCCGTCACGAGTTCACGAAATAAATCATCGAGGGAGCGACGTGGGTGAGTGAATGAAGTAACTCTTGCTCCGTGTTGAGCTAAGACTTCTTCGGCGGCTCGTCGGGCTTCGGGGGTTAGGTTTTCTACCGTAATAATACTTTGATCACGGCGGGTTAAGACATCATCCACCCTGCCCTCGAGTACCAGTTTTCCTCGATCCATAATCGCAATCCGATCACAGACCTGCTCGACCTGTCCCAATAAATGCGAACAAAGGACAATGGTTTTACCCTTTGCTTTCATGGCTTTTATCATTTGTCCGATGGCCGCTGAGCCCACGGGGTCAACGCCCGCAGTCGGTTCATCGAGAATGACTAATTCTGGATCATGTACGATGGCCTGAGCTAATCCAATGCGCTGTAACATGCCTTTAGAATAGGTACCAATAGTTCGGTCACCGGCCTCAGTCATCGCAGTTAAAGCTAGAGCCTCTTCCACTGCTGGATTTACCGATTCAGATTTTAGACCACTCAAGCGAGCACAGTAAGCCACCAGTTCACGACCCGTGAGGAATTTATGAAAATACGGGGCTTCGGGTAAAAATCCGGTGCGCGAACGAGCCGAGCTAGTCGCAAAGGGAAAACCTAGAATGGAAACTTCACCTGCGGTGGGAGAAACTAATCCCAAAATAATTTTTAAGGTCGTACTCTTTCCGCAGCCGTTCGGACCCAGTAAGCCAAAGACTTGCCCACGCGGAATTTCAAAAGATACATTGTCAACGGCTCGAAGTTTTAGGCCGCGTAAGCCAATACGAAAATCTTTGGTTAGTCCTTTAACGGCAATGGCTGGACCGGTATTCATTTTTTAATAATAAAGTTATTAGTCGTACGAACCCCAGAGAAATTTCTCTGTTCAACGCTTCGGATATGACCGTCCAGCGACTTCTCGATCGTTTCGCACAGTCCATCAATCTCCTTTTGCGAACCTTCTGCGTGAAGGTAGACTCGACCGTCCGAGATATTTTGCACAAATCCCGTTACGTCATAGCCCCGAGCTATTGTCAGAACTTGGACACGGAAACCCACCCCTTGGACGTGTCCAGTGTACCAAACTTCCCGATGGGAGACATGGGTTGACATTTTGATGGTTTTAAGGACTCTTTCTATTAACTTAAGTCACGCAATCGCAATATCACACTACACTATGAACCTCCCCCTCGCTCAACTTGATGGTCCTATTGTCTGGGCAATTATCATTGTCGCTGTCCTTCTGTTCGGTGGCTCCAAAATCCCTGAATTGGCCCGCGGACTTGGTAAAGCGAAACGTGAATTCAAAAAAGCTTCTGAAGATGTCAGTGACGAAGTACGCAATGTCGTCGATGAAGATGATCGTCGCCAAGCTCGCCTCCGCGCGATCGAGGAAGAGGAACGTGTTAAGATTCGTGCCCGCATTGAACAAGAAGAACGCAACAAACGTTCCGGCGACGGCCACAAGAACTAATTTCTAGGGCCGCCCAACGGCCTTTTTTTTGGTATGTTTACTGGACTCGTCCAAGCCGTCGGTGAAATCACTTCTCTGGAAAAAAAGCCCCAGGGTGGCTGTGTCCTGACGATTCAGAGTCCGGTCCTAAAAAATGTCGTGCTTGGGGAAAGTATCGCGGTGAATGGCTGCTGTCTCACCGTGGGTGAATTCCAAAACGACAAAGCTAAATTCGTCTTACTCGAAGAAACCTTGAGACTTACTAATTTAGGGGAATTGCAATTGGGTAGTCTGGTAAATTTGGAGCCCAGTTTAAAGCCCACCGATCGAATGGGCGGACACTTTGTCAGCGGTCATATCGACAGTTGTGGCCTAGTTAAGCACTGGGGGCTCGATGGAGCCGACTGGAGACTGGAGATTGAGGTAGCCCCTGAACTCCTCCGCTATGTGGTTAAAAAGGGCTGCATCGCCATCGATGGGATGTCTCTTACGGTGGCGGAAGTTTTACCGAGCGGAGTAAGAATTTGGATCATTCCACACACCTTAGAGGTCACCAATTTGAAATTACGAAAAGTCGGTCAGCGGGTGAATATCGAAACGGATCTCTTAGCGAAGTACACTGAGAAACTTTTAGGTAAAAGTTAAATTCCCGAAATTTCGTTAAGTCTATTTTGGATACGTAGAGCCACTTCTTCGTTATCCTCTTCCCGTTGTGGAGGGGGAATAGTTTCAAAGTGGATCTCTACTTTTGAAAATGGAAGAGGAATGGAAAACTGATCCCAGCTTTTCAGTTTTATCGCGTGGTGGAAATTAATACCAGCAAGTAAAAAGGGACGGCGCGTTAGTTTAGCCAGTACTACAGTGCCAGGCTTGCAAACCCGACGAGGACCCTTGGGGCCATCCGGCGTTATCCCCGCATTGCGTCCTTCTTGTACATTCCGGGCTAGTTCAATCAAGGCGGACGCCCCTCTTTTACTCGAGGAACCACGCACGGCGTGTAGACCCATGATTTTAAAAAATCCCACCAACCATCCACCGTCGCGACTAGTACTGATCAACGCAGTGAGTCGACGATCTAAAAAATTTTGGCTAATTAATGGCGTGATAAATAGGCGCTCGTGCCAGAGTGTCAAAATCACTGGACCAGCTGCATCAGTCTGAGGTTTAAAATTCGACTGAATACGCAAGGTCGCCAACCATAGCCGAAAGAAGAGTGCCAAAGGAAAAACCCAAATCCATTGATACCAGGAGACATTCACCGGATTTTCGGGTTGATCGGACGAGGTCGTTGACACTCGAGAACCTAACAACTTTAAATCGGAAAGTTCAAACCTTATCCCGCAGGCTCTTTAAAATCTTGTCGCGACTCAAGAGATGAAGGAACGGAGTCGCAAATAACTCTGGCTCTTGTTGGGTCCAGTGTATGACTTGCTGGGGCGTACGCCAAACCAGCGAATCCACTTCGGGTCGAAAAATTTGCGCAGTGAAATCACCTCTTAATAAATAGGAAACGACAAACTCATTGCCGAGATTTTCGTGACAGGGGGCATAGTCTAGTTCCATTAAATCCTGAGAGCCAATCGTGATGCCTAATTCCTCTCTGAATTCACGAACGGCCGCCTGGATATATTTTTCGCCGCTATCGACATGTCCAGCACAGGAAGTGCTTAAATGTCCGGGGCTATTGTCTTTAGCGTAGGATCGGCGTTGCAAACAGAGTTCGCCAGCCTGATTCAGCCAAAAAATATGAACGGCACGGTGCCGGAGATGACGCTTATGAATTTCGCCACGACTCAACGGGTGCAAGACGTTGTCATGCTCATCAACGACATCAAAGAGCTCATCGGGCGACTGTCCGTATTCTTTATTCATGATGTCCAAGGTCCATGATAGTACTCCAACGCTTGGTGAGTTCGCGGTCGTGCTTTTTCCATTCGGCATCCCACAGCGCCAGCTGATTCCAAAATTTGTCTGAATGATTCATATGTAATCGATGAGCCAACTCATGAAGAATGACATGGTCATGAATGAGCGGTGGTAATAAAATGAGCCGCCAATTGAGTGAAAGCGTTCCCGATTGAGAGCAAGAACCCCAGCGAGTGGTTTGGTCGCGGACACTGACCGCACCCACCGTTACCTTGGTCTTTTTGGCCAACCGGCTCACTGCTAAATTCAATCCAGTTTCTGCCACTTTGCGTGTCGCGCGCAGTGCTGCTTGTTCTTCAACATCCTTCGGCAAAGTTAAATCGACCGTCTCCGTTTCATGATTAATCTGAACTAAAGTACGTCCTCCGTTTTTAATTTGCAGAGTCATTATTCGGTCATCGACTGTAACCCAATTAAATTTGGAAAAATGTTTTAAGAGATGCGGCTGGGTGGCCCGGGTCTTACTGAGTGCCTGCTCTAACCAAGGAATTTGATCATGCAAGAAAGCTAAAACCGCGCGTTGTGCGGTATGCGGCGGATAGGATAAAACAATCTTGGGGCCTGGCTTAACCGAGAGGCGCACTCGCGTTGAACGCTCGGAGAGTTTGGGCCAAACTTCGACTGCACGCCCCGCGACATGGACAACAATGGGCTGATCCGATGACATGACGCTACTTATTTCGCGTGATGCTTTTCGGCTACGTCTTTTACGTTTTGCGTAAAACGACGCAGGGCCGAATCGGGATCAATACCCGCATTACGACAGGCTGCAATTAACTCAAAAAGTTTTTTACCAGCCGCCGCTTCAGAGAGTTGCTCTTGGTTGCTCTCGATATTTTTACGGTCCACTAGAGTTCCGGTATCTAAATTCTTTTTATGAATCTGTTTCCAGACATCGCGAGCCAGCAAGATTGAGTTAAGTGCCGGAGGTAAGTCTTTGAAAAGCGTGGCGGGACGATCACCCTTCTCTTTTAATTTAATCTGCTCCCATTGTTGAATGACCGCCGCACTATCACCCAATTTATGACCGTCACCAAAGACGTGGGGGTGGCGCCGAACCATCTTCTCCGTCACCTCATTGGCGACGTCATTAAAATTAAACTGTCCAGCCTCCGCCGCCATCTGTGAGTGGAGTACGACGTGAAAAAGTAGATCACCTAATTCTTCGCGAAGATTGGGTACGTCATCATTATCAATGGCCTGTAAGACTTCAGCGACCTCCTCGACTAGGGCATCGCAGATGCTACGGTGAGTCTGTTCGCGGTCCCAGGGGCACCCATCGGGGGCACGTAGTTTGGCCGTTGTGGTGATTAATCGGTCAATTCCTTGCATGCCACGATGGAGTCAGTTCTGCTCCCGGAGTCAAAACGATTGCCAGAATGCTTTTGCTGGTTTCGGTAGAGGAATGGATAAGTTGATCGAGATAATGGACGCCAAGCGTAAGGAAATTGAACCTTACGTGCGTTCGGTTACGGACCAAGAGTTCGCCCTCTTTGCTGTCCGAAATAAGACAGCTGGTTTTCGCGATGCGCTGAACAACTCGAGTCATCTTACGGTTATCGCAGAAGTTAAACGGGCCTCGCCGAGTGTTGGGATGATTAAAAGCGATGTAAATGCCGTTGAACAAGCGAGACTCTACGCCCAAGCGGGAGCCGAGTGTCTCTCGGTTTTAACCGAAACCAAATACTTTAATGGTCAGTTACAGGACTTAATCGACGTGGTAAATGATCAGGCCAAAAGCGCACACCCCCTGCCCTGTATTCGTAAAGATTTCATGGTGCATACTTTTCAGGTCCTCGAAGCCGCTCAAGCCGGTGCCCGTTGTATTTTAATTATCGTTCGCGGACTGACTGATGAAGAAATTAAGCCGATCCATGCGGCGGCACAATTGGCGGGACTGGATACTCTGTTCGAAGTACATGATGAATTTGAATTGGAACGCGCCCTTAAACATAATCCCACTATGGTGGGAGTGAATAATCGCAATCTATCCACTTTCCAAATCGATTTAAGTTTTGCGGAACGAGTGATACCCCAGATGCCCTCCTCCATTCTAAAAGTCGCCGAGAGCGGAATTAAAACCGCCGAAGACGCTGCCCGCATGCGTAAAGCCGGAGCCAATGCCTTATTAGTGGGAGAATCTTTAATGCGAGCCGAAAACCCTGCTGCCTTGCTTAAATCATTTCGTGGATAATGAATGATGGCCCTTTATCATTGGGTGAAACGCGTGATCTACTCGCCCAGTTATCACACATGCCCAAGAAATGGTTAGGACAGAATTTTTTAGTAGATGGAAATATCGTCCGTAAATCTTTAGAACTAGCAGAAATTAAATCGGGTGACTGTGTCTTAGAAGTCGGACCAGGCTTAGGTACCTTAAGTCGCACCCTCCTCGGAGCTGGCGTCGAGCTGCATGCGATTGAAGCCGATCGCACGATGTTATTTCATTTAGAAGAAACCCTGAAAGCTCGTTGGCCTAAAACTTTTTTCCTGACGGAAGGTGATGCGGTGGATAAACCATTCGCCGATTTACAAAATCGAGAAGATGGATCTTTCAAAGTCGTGGCGAATTTGCCTTACGCTATTTCGACACCTTGGATTGATGCAATCTGCGGAGGGCCCCACCCCTCCATCATGGTGCTGATGTTGCAACGTGAAGCGGCGGAAAGATTAACCGCTGATGTGGGCACCGCCCATTGGTCGGCTGTAACCATTCAAGTAGCATTAGCTTTCGAGAAAATTAAAGTCCATCCAGTCCCCAGCCAGTCATTTAATCCACCACCTAAAGTGGATTCGTGTCTTTTAGTTTTACGTCGCAGAGATAATCCTCGCCGTTTAAGCCCCAGAGCCAAAGCAGTGGCGCGTGGATTATTTACGCAACGTCGCAAGCAGGTCGGCTCGTCGGCCAAGAAGCTTTTTCCCGATCAAGCCGATGTCATTCGCTGGCTAGATCGTTTGTCCGAATTCGGTCTGACCTCACTAGCCAGACCCCAAGAAATCCCTGCGGAAGCTTGGTTAAGCCTCTAAATCGGCTACAAGGTTGCTTTCTCCTAAATCTTTGGTCTTTGTGTCAGAATGTCTGTAAAAGTAGGTCTCGTATCGCTCGGCTGCGCCAAGAATCTTATCGATTCTGAAATCATGATTGGTCACCTCGCCAAGGCCGGGATGTCCATGACCAGTAATGCCGCCGAGGCTGACGTAGTCATCGTGAATACTTGTTCATTTATTGATGCTTCCAAACACGAAGCGTTAGCCGCAATTTACGAAATGAGTGACGGTAAGGCAACCGCTCGTAAGAAAAATCAGAAGCTCATTGTCGCCGGTTGTATGTCGCAACGCTACCAAGGTGCCCTCCCCGTCGTCGAAGGAATCAAAGGCCGCGTGGAATTACCGAAGGTGGATGCCTTTATTGGACTCGATCAAGTGACTAACATCGTACCCGTGATCGAAAAAGTGATGGGCGGTCTGGCTGGCATGACGGAGTTCCTCTCGAAGGTAACCACATTTATTCCTGATTACGATACACCTCGTTTTCGTCTTACCCCCAAACACTCGGCCTATGTTAAAATCGCAGAAGGCTGTAATCACCCTTGCACCTTCTGTATTATTCCACGCATTCGTGGACGTCATCGCAGCCGCACCGTCGAGTCCGTCGTTAAAGAAGCGCAAAAACTCGTTAGCGAAGGCGTCAAAGAATTAAATTTAATTTCTCAGGATACGACCTACTTCGGCATGGATCGCTGGTCCGAAGAAAGACCTAATCCACGGAGTAAAGTCGACTCCTCCAAAGGTGAATCACTGGCCTCCTTATTGAGAGAACTCGATACTATCGAAGGCGATTTCTGGGTCCGTTTACTCTACACTCACCCAGCTCACTGGAGCGATGAACTCATCGAGACCATCGCAAAATCTAAACACGTCGCTCGTTACGTCGATATCCCCTTACAACATATTTCGGATCGAATGTTAACCGCCATGCAGCGTGAAACGAGCGGAGATTATATTCGCGATTTAATTAAGAGAATGCGTCAAGGTGCACCTCACATGGCGATTCGCACGACCTTCATTGTCGGCTTCCCTGGCGAAACTGAAGAAGATTTTACCGAACTGCTCAAGTTCCTCGAAGACACTCAATTCGACCGCGTAGGTATTTTTAAATACTCGCAAGAAGAAGGAACCAAGGCCGCTAAAATGGAGGGACATTTATCTCAAGAAATTAAAGAAGATCGTTACGCTCGTGCGATGACTCTCTTACAACGCCTCTCGAAAGAACGTGGCGAACGCTTTGTCGGTCGTAAAATTCGCGTACTTGTGGAAAAACCCGGGGTGGGTCGCAGCGAAGGTGACGCCATGGATATCGATGGTATCGTTAAGATCCCCAAGAAATTCAATGTCGGTGAGTTCGCCGAGGTGACCGTAACCGGCGCCGAAGAATACGACTTAATCGCTAAGTAACTAGTGCTTATCTTCGCCGTCGTCAGAGATTTCTGCCGAGGCGGTAGCGGCCGGTGTATCACTCAATCGAATTAAGGATTCCAGTGACGAGAAGTGACGGGTCCAATCAGTCATATCAGGAATATCACCGACAATCGCGGAGAATAATTCACGCTTACTTTGTTTGAGATCTTCAATGCGTGATTCCACGGTACCGGGAGCAATCATCCGATAAATCATTACGTGATTTTTCTGGCCGATGCGGTGGACGCGGTCGACGGCCTGACTTTCCACTGCAGGATTCCACCAAGGGTCCATTAAGAAAACATATTCCGCCGTATTCAGGGTGATACCAGTACCACCTGCTTTGAGTGAAGCTAGGAATACTGCCGGGCCTTTGGTCTCTTTAAAGTTTTCAACAGGTGATGAGCGATCTTTGGTTTCGCCTGTTAATTCGAAAATCGGAAGATTCGGTAAATCCCTACCAAGAGTTGCCTTCACCCGATTCAGTAAGGTGACGAATTGTGAGAAGACGACTGCCTTGGAACCGTTGGCCGCAATTTCGGATAATTTGGAAATCAAAAGAGTTATTTTACCAGAATGAGTTGAGTGGGCATGGGCATTCTCGGGCAATAAACCTGGGTCACAACAGACCTGACGTAGGCGCATTAAGAGGGTGAGGAATGAAGCGGAGTCTCGCGATAAAACCGTAGCCAAGTCTCCCGACAAGCCACTGCCCTGCGTTAAGTGCTGGTAAAGCGCACGTTGTTCGTGCGTGAGCGGACACGGCAAGACCACTTCTAGTTTCGGTGGAATGTCGGACGCCACGTGACGCTTTAATCGTCGAAGAATAAACGGTGAAACTTGACGACGTACTTTAACATGCGCGGCGGATTCATCACGGAGCATGAATTTTTCAAATTGCGCACGCTTTCCTAAAAGACCAGGCATCAGGAAACGGAAGATGGTCCATAAATCAGTGAGACGATTTTCCAGAGGCGTTCCGGTAATGGCGATGCGGTGGAGTGCTTTTACACTGAGGCAAGTCTGCGTAGTTTTTGCCTCAGGATTTTTAATCGCTTGGGCTTCATCGAGTACCACGTAACCGAATTCTGTTTTTTCCAGGAGATCGGCGTGGCGGCGAAGTTGAGTGTAACTGGAGATCCAAAGTTTTGCTTTTGGGTTTTTCGCGAAATCGTCCTCGGCCGTTAAGACGGCGACCCCGGCCGAGAGTTCGGGATGGAACCGTTTAATTTCACCAATCCAAACGGGGATCACACTGGCTGGGCAGACAATGAGGGAGCGGTCGCCGGCGGGTCTCGACGCCAACAAGGACAGAACTTGAACGGTCTTACCTAGGCCCATTTCATCGGCCAGTAAGGGATGCGAGCCCAAGTCGCAAAGTCGACTAAGCCAGGCGACGCCCTTGGCTTGATAGGGACGTAAATAAGTAGGCAAGCCTTCCGGCTGTGGGGGCTCTTGCAGCAGACGGTCTTTCCATTCCTTCAAATCATCGTTCAACTTCAATGTGCCGACTGCAGGGTGATCGAAGAGTGAAAGTAATAAGTAGCGCGGAACTTCGCCATCCTTGCTTTTCCAATCTTCAGAAAAATCAGCTACCGATGCGTTGTAGGCCACCACCCCCTTACCAGGTAAAATTACTGGGCGACCACCCGCTTTTAATAATAATTTTTGCTCGTGCTCGAGTAAGGGGTGACTGCCCGCCTTCAGATTCCAACTCAGACGGAATGATTTACCGTCATTGCCCGTGTTAGCTTGGGCATCGATGGCGACCTGTAATTGTTCGTTACGGAAAATATTTAAAGAATCTTCTCCGACGAGTTTAAATCTTTTACGCCACTCATTTAATTCTTCGCGAACGAATCTTTCAATTCTTCCGATATTATCAATCGCCCAAGTGCCAGCGGTTTTACTGTAAACATAACCGGCACGGTGGGCGACGGTACTGAAACGGAATAAAGTCTGGCGCTGTTCGTCGGAGAGTTCATCGCCGGGTACGGCGCCTGGACCAAAGCAATTATAGGCATGTCCGCCCCTGCCCGCCCAGGAGGCCGATGCGGTTAACCCCTCGGATACTAATTCGAAAGACACTTGAAGTTTCAGCGCCAGACGAGCTGAGGTATCTTTCTTTTCAGGCTCAACGGGTAAGACAGGTTGTACATCGGGCACTGAGTCATCGATGGCTTTGATCTCGTCAGCTAAAAGTTCTTCCACTTCGTACATCGCGGCGACGGCATAAGGCGCCCCAGATTCATCTTCAGGTAAAGAACTTCTCCATTCAATTTTTCCGTCTTTCAGTTCAATGACCGCCCGCACAGTTTTATTATCAAATTTAGTAACCGCTTCGGCACTATGGGTTTTTAATTCGATCGAACGAACTAATCCTTCGGTATATATTTGTCGGCCAAGTTTTAAGTCTTTTGCTTTGAAGACAGTTTCCCACTCTTCGGGTAGGTCCTGGAACCAGTGTTCAAGGGCTTCCGTGGAATAGGAGCGGTTGGCCGGCCTTGGGGTAGACATCGACGTAGAACGTTATCTTGGGTGTACATTTTAAGTCATTCAACCCTCAATCTTAACTAAATACTTTGGTCTGGGCTTGTTCTTGTCCCGGCCTCTGGTTTAATCCAAATCAAACTTTTAATCGTAACACATATGAAACACCTTAGTGTAGGTTCACGCTGGAATGCCGATTTGTTGGCGGAATATCACGAGCGTTGGAAAAAAGACCCGAAGTCGGTTGATGCAGATTGGGCCGCTTTCTTTGAAGGTTTCGAATTGGGTTTATCTCTTCCACCCAAACCTGCGAAAGGTTCTGTGGGCGTTATCCCTGGAGCAGCTGTTGACGCTTCTGCCCAAGTCAAAGTTCTTGCGGCGATTCAAGCCTACCGGACCTTAGGTCACTTACAGGCTAGAATTAATCCGCTATTCGATCCTACTCCTTATTTTGAATTAACTGATAAGGCTCTTGGACTCGATGCGCTCCCGCCGACGCAAATTTTCCACACGGGCGATTTCCTAGGCGGTGCAATGCTCCCACTTTCAGAAATTTTAACTAAGCTAAAAAGTATCTATGGTGGCACCATCGCCGTTGAGTTCACCCACATTCAGGATGGTGTACGTCGACGCTGGTTTCAGGAACGCGTCGAAAGCTCGGGCTTACGCTCTGCCTATAATCACGATACCCGTCGCGGTTTTTTAAGAACTCTCGTCCAAGCAGAACAGTTGGAACGCTTTATTCATAAGACTTTTGTGGGGGCCAAGCGTTTCTCCGTCGAAGGTGGAGAAAGCATGATGGTCGCACTCGAACGAGTGATCAGCCGTGCACCTGAATTAGACATTAACGATATCATTATCGGGATGTCGCACCGAGGTCGTCTCAATGTATTAGTAAATATCCTCGGTAAAAAAGCGGACGCACTATTCAAAGCCTTCTCCGAAAGTTATGTTCCCGATACCAGTTCTGGCGACGGTGATGTAAAATACCACCTCGGCTATGAAAGCAGTCGCACCATCAGCGGCAAAAATATCGCCCTCACTCTCGCCTATAATCCTAGTCACTTAGAAGCCGTTAATCCCATTGCTCTGGGTCGTGCTCGTGCGCGCGTTGATTTACAAAACGAAGGTCAACGGGCCAAAGTTCTGCCTATTTTAATTCACGGTGACGCCGCATTCGCGGGTCAGGGTGTCGTGATGGAGTCGCTCAATCTTTCCGGCGTTAAGGGTTATACGGTCGGAGGTACGCTCCATATCGTTACGAACAATCAAGTAGGTTTCACCACCAACCCTGAGGATGGTCGCACGGGTCGTCACTGTACGGAAATCGCGAAGTTCATCGAAGCTCCGATTTTACACGTCAATGGCGACGATCCCGATGCCGTCGTCCTCGCGACAGAAATTGCTTTAGAATACCGCCAGAAATTCTCCGCCGATGTTGTCGTCGATATCGTTTGCTACCGTCGTTACGGCCATAACGAGACCGACGAGCCTCTCTTCACTCAGCCCATTTTATATAAGAATATTACAACACACCCGAGCGTCACTGAATTATATTCATCGCGCTTAACGGAGTCGGGCTCCGCACCGGGTGGTGAATTACAAAGCCTGCGGACGGAGTTCGATATTTTATATAACGCCGCCCAAGATCGTGCCCGGGCCAGCCTTGAGGCCGACCTCGCTAATAAGCCCGCGCCTAAGCTCAAACCTTTCCAATCTCCCTACGACGCACAGGTTGAGACGCGTGCCCAAGCGGAGTTATTACAAAAAATCGCGCCGTCACTTTGGACGATGCCACCCGATTTTGCGCCTAACTCAAAAATTAAGCGCATGTTGGATATCAAAAGAGATACCTTTAAATCAGGAATTAATTTCGACTGGAGTCTCGGCGAAGGCTTAGCCTTTGGATCACTCTTAGCAGAAGGTTATCCTGTCCGTATTTCTGGCCAGGACTGCGAGCGTGGCACTTTCTCTCACCGTCACGCGGTCCTGCATGATCCGTCGAACGACGCGAAATATTGCCCGCTCAATTCAGTGCCTGGTGGCGAGTCGATTGAGTTAGTAAATTCCACTTTATCGGAATACGCCGTGCTCGGTTTTGATTACGGATATTCCTTAGAAGCCCCAGATTCATTGGTGATTTGGGAAGCGCAATTCGGAGACTTTTCAAACGGCGCCCAAATTGTCATCGATCAATTCATCGCTTCCGCTGAATCTAAATGGGGCCAGACGAGCGGCTTAGTGCTTCTGCTTCCTCACGGCTACGAAGGCCAAGGCCCAGAACACTCTTCGGCGCGACTCGAAAGATATCTCCAACTGTGTGCTGAAAATAATATTCAAGTGATTCAGCCTTCCACTCCTGCTCAACTTTTCCACGCCTTACGCCGTCAGGTTAAGTCCGAACATCGCAAGCCCCTCATTGTGCTGACACCCAAGAGCTTACTCCGTCACAAAACCTGCGTCAGTAAATTTGAAGATTTCACGGAGAAAGATTTCCAACCTTTTATTGCTGACTCAACTCCGGCTGTTAAAACCGACCGCCTCATTCTTTGTTCAGGAAAAGTATTTTACGATCTCGAAGCCGAACGGGCCGCTCGCCATGATGCAACGACCACCATTGTTCGCGTCGAACAACTCTTCCCTCTCGATCCCTCTGCCTTAAAGAAGATTCATACGCAGTACGGTTCGCCCGCCAAAGTAGTTTGGGTACAAGAAGAACCCAAGAATATGGCGGGATGGACATTCATTTCACCCATCATCGAGTCCTCACTTGGAGTTCAGCCCTTGTACGCTGGACGTGATGCCGCCGCTTCTCCCGCCGTGGGCGCCCTTTCTGTCCATAAACTCGAGCAATCTGACGTAATTCAGCAGGCGTTTACTGTCTAAAATTCGTTCAGTAGAAGATTTAACAGCGAGTTTGTGGTCACCTTCTACAATCGGGCAGAACCGATATTGTGAAAAATTGTCCTATTTCCCCGTTGAAACTGTCGGGTAGTACTTACAAAGTCGTAGTCTTACTTTTATGGCTGTGGACGTCAAAATACCCTCGATGGGCGAATCAATCACTGGTGGCCTCCTATCTACATGGGCGGTAAAAAACGGTGATAACGTTAAAAAAGGTCAGGCCATATTCTCTTTCGAGACCGATAAAGTTACTTCCGACGGCACAGCGGAGATTGATGGTCAAATTACCATCACCGTTCCCGCGGAAACTGAAGTGACGGTCGGACAAGTCGTCGCCACCATCGCCCCAGGATCTTCAACAAGCTCACCAGCACCCGCGACTGCATCAACACCCGCCGCACAACCTGTAGCTCCAAAAGTGGTGTCGGCCGCTGCTCCTAAAATAGCGAGTGCGCCCCTTGTTAAAACTGAAAACTTTGAAGCATCACCCGCCGTCCGTAGAATCGCCGCAGAAACGGGTTTAAATCCTAATAGCATTCCTGGAACCGGCAAAGCTGGACGTGTAACCAAGGGCGATATGCTCGCGGCACTTGATGGACAAACTCCCATCGTGGCAGTTGCACCTTCAGCAGTAAGCACTGTAACCGCACCCGTAGCAGAAAAAGCAGCGGCGATTGAAATTCCTAATCGCGAAGGACGCACGACCAGAAAACGGATGTCACCTCTGCGTCGCAAAATTGCTGAACGTCTCGTCCAAGCGAAGTCCGAGACTGCCATGCTGACGACTTTCAACGAAGTGAACATGGCGCCCATCATGGAACTTCGTAAACGTCACGGTGAAGAATTCCTCAAGAAATACGGTATCAAACTCGGGTTTATGTCGTTCTTCGTCAAAGCCGCGGTCCAGGCCCTGAAAGAAGTTCGCACCGTTAATGCCCAGTTAGACGGTGATGATATTCTGGAAAATAATTTCTATGATATTGGTGTCGCCGTTGGCACCGACAAAGGTCTGATGGTTCCGGTGGTTCGCGATTGCGATCAACTGAGTTTCGCTGGAATCGAAAATGCGATTAGCGATTTCGGTAAACGTGCGCGCGATGGAAAAATTCAGTTACCCGAACTTCAAGGCGGCGTCTTCACTATTTCCAACGGTGGCATCTATGGTTCGATGCTCTCCACTCCGATTTTAAATCACCCCCAAGCTGCCATCATGGGCTTACACAATATTGTCGAACGTGCCGTCGTAGAAAAAGGACAAATTGTTATTCGTCCTATCATGTACCTCGCCCTTTCCTACGATCACCGGATTATTGACGGCAAGGAAGCCGTTACCTTCTTGGTCAAAGTTCGCCAGTACATTGAAGAACCTCAAACCCTACTCTTCGGAGCCTAATTTCTAAACAAAACTATGTCACAACTTGATCTCGTCGTTATTGGCTCTGGCCCAGGAGGCTATGTCGCCGCAATTAAAGCCGCGCAACTCGGATTGAAGGTCGCGCTCGTCGAAAAAGACCCTGTGCTAGGCGGCACCTGCCTAAACGTTGGCTGTATTCCTTCGAAGGCCCTTCTGCATTCCACCGAAGTATTTCAACACGTCGTCCACGGCAAAAAACATGGCATCGTTGGTGGCGAGAAAATAACTTTTGATGTAGCAGCGATGATGGCCAACAAAGATAAGGTCGTCGGACAGCTCAACAAAGGTGTGGAATTTTTAGTGAGCAAACGCGGCGTAGAAATTGTTCGCGGACTGGGTCGACTCGGAAAAGCAGGCGAAGTTCTCGTACGCAGCACCGCCGGCGAACGTATTCTTGAAACCAAGAACATCATCATCGCGACGGGATCTTCTGCAGTTGAACTCCCCTTCATGAAATTTGATGGTGAGACTATCATTTCCTCCGACCATGGTATCGCTTTAAAAGCGGTGCCTACTAACATGATTGTGGTCGGCGCTGGGGCAATCGGACTCGAACTCGGATCCGTCTGGGCTCGTCTCGGTTCACAAGTCACCGTCGTAGAAATGCTCCCCACGATTGGCGGACCCTCTTACGACACCGATGTCGCGAAAGTCGCTCAAGCTGCTTTTGAAAAACAAGGAATCAAATTTGAACTCGGTGCTAAAGTGACTGGCGTTAAGAAAACTGCTGCCGGCTTTGCTTTAACGGCTGAACGCGAAGGCAAAGTTTTAGAATTCCCTGCTGATAAAATCCTCGTCGCGGTCGGTCGTAAGGCCAACACCGTAGGCCTGGGTGCCCAAGAAGCCGGACTCAAACTTGATGAAAGAAATCGCATCGTGATTGATGGCCACTATCGCACGAACCTTCCTGGAGTTTATGCGATTGGCGATGTGGTAGCAGGCCCCATGCTTGCGCACAAAGCGGAAGAAGAAGGTGTGGCTGCGGCTGAGATTATTGCCGGTAAACCAGGTCACGTAAATTATAACGTCATCCCTGGTGTCATTTATACTGACCCTGAAGTCGCTTGTGTGGGCATGATTGAATCCGAAGCCAAAGCCCAAAACATCGAAGTGAAGATTGGTAAATTCCAACTCGCTGGAAACGGACGCGCTATCGCTTCCGACGCAACGTCGGGATTCGTTAAAGTCATCGCCGATGCGAAGACCGATAAACTTTTAGGTGTACAAATTGTTTCGCGTGGTGCGTCTGAAATGATTGCAGCTGCCTGTGCTCACCTCGAGTACGGTGGTAGCGCTGAAGACGTGGCACGCACTTGTTTTGCCCACCCAACGATCAGCGAGTCTTTCAAGGAGGCAGCGATGGCGGTCAATAAAGTGAGCATCCACTCGCTCTAAGTCGGCCCGACGACCTAACGTTAAAATTGAGGGGCTAGGCTTACCACGGCACACGAGAAATCAGACTGCCGTTGCTTCCTTCCGGACCTGGCGGGGTTCGCCCGCTCCCGTTGCATGGGGCCTAGCTTACCTTTAATGTGATAAATCTATTAACGCTTTTCAATCTCCAACTTACCCCCTAATCCTACCATCCTAAATGGCCGAAATCCCAAAGTCCTACGAACCACAAGGAGTTGAGCAAAACTGGTACGATCGCTGGGTTGCCGCAGGTTGCTTTGCTGGAAAAGTGGACCCTTCTAAAGAGTCCTTCGCGGTGATGATTCCACCTCCCAATGTCACGGGCGTTTTACACATGGGGCACCTGCTTAACAACACCTTGCAGGATATTATGGTTCGTCGTGCCCGCCAAGAGGGTAAATCCGTCTTATGGCTTCCGGGAACCGACCATGCCGGTATCGCTACCCAAACTCGTGTTGAAAAAGATTTACGTCAGAATTCAGGTAAGACCCGTCATGACCTCGGACGTGAAAAATTTATCGAAGTAGCTTCCGAGTGGCGCGATAAACACGGTGGTATAATTTTAAATCAGCTTCGCAAATTAGGTGCCTCCTGTGATTGGGATCGCAAAGTGCACACGCTCGACGCCGGTTACTCGCAAGCTGTGCTGCAAGCTTTCGTCACGCTCTATGAACGTGGCTATGTTTATCGCGGTAAACGCATGGTTAACTGGTGCCCCGTTTCGCAAACGGGTTTATCCGACGAAGAAGTGATTATGAAGCCTTCTAAAGGCTCATTATATAAAATGCGTTACGAGGTAGTCGAAAAGCCCGGTACCTATCTTGAAATTTCCACCACCCGTCCCGAAACCATTCCGGGTGATACTGGCGTGGCCGTCCATCCAGAGGACGAACGTTATAAAGATTTAATCGGACTCCATGTTTGGCGTCCCTTCCCTCGCGAAAAAATCATTATCGTCGGTGATAACGCAGTCGAAAAAGATTTTGGTACGGGAGTACTTAAAGTTACTCCCGCCCACGATCGCACCGACTTCGACATCGGTAAGCGCCATCAATTGGCGGTGATCGACGTCATGAATCCTGATGGCACGATGAATGAATTAGCGGGTCCATTAGCTGGCATTGAAAGATTTAAGGCCCGTAATATAGCCGCCAAATTACTCGAAGAACTCGGTGCATTAGTGAAAGTCGAACCCTATGAAAATACCGTAGGCTATTCTGAACGTGCCGACGTGCCTATCGAACCTCGCCTAAGCGAACAGTGGTTTATTCATTATCCGAAAATCGAAGAAGCGAAACGTGCGGTGACCTCGGGTATGATTAAATTTCATCCTGAGCGTTGGACCAAAACGTATCTGCACTGGTTAGATAATATTCAAGACTGGTGCGTCAGTCGTCAATTATGGTGGGGACATCGTATTCCAGTTTGGTATCGCAAAGGTGCTGACCGTAATGATGCGAAGAATCGACACGTCTCACTCACCCCACCCAACGATCTAGAAAACTGGGAACAAGATCCCGACGTCTTAGACACTTGGGCATCCTCTTGGCTTTGGTGTCTCGCCACGATTGGTTGGCGCAAACCTGGTGAAACGACCCCTGAACTCAGTCACTGGTATCCAACGGGTGCACTCGCCACGGGACCAGACATTATTTTCCTCTGGGTAGCGCGGATGATTATTGCCGGACTCGAATTACACGGTCCCGAAAAGAAAACCCTCACGGACGACGAAATCCGTCAACGCATTCCGTTCAAACGAGTTTATTTCAATGGAATTATCCGCGATAAACTCGGCCGTAAAATGTCGAAGTCGCTTGGCAACTCACCTGAGCCGCTGGATTTAATTGCGAAGTTTGGTGCGGATGGACTTCGACTTGGCCTGTTACTCATCGCGCCCAAAGGACAGGATATTTTATTCGACGAGGACCATGTTTCACAGGGCAGAAATTTCGTGAACAAACTCTGGAACGCTTCGCGCTTCCGTCAGATGTCGGGTCCCATGTTCGATAATTCCTCACTGCACTCGATTGTTAAAAGAATACAACCAACCCAATTAGACGATGATGACTTTGCTATTATTCATGGATTAGCAGAGTTAACGGATAAAGTAGCCAACCAACTTTCAGAACACGAATTCACGGCCTACGCCAAAGCACTTTATAATTTCTTCTGGGGCGATTTCTGCGACTGGTACGTGGAAGCATCCAAAGCACGCTTAGCCGATCCCGCACTTCGTGATAATTGTTTAGCGGTACAAGATTTAGTCATTCGACAATACTTGTTACTCTTCCACCCCGTCGCTCCGTTTATTTCTGAAGAGCTCTGGCACCTTTTAGGCTATGGTAATGAAGCTGATTTCATTCAGCAACATTCACCCGGTCTCGGGGGAGACTTGTTAAAGACCCTTCGCGAAAACGGAATCAAACTCATTAACTCTAAGGTCCAAGATGTTGCTCAATTGAGAGAGTTCGTGGTCGCCGTACGTGGTCTCAAATCGCAAGGCAACCAAGCGAATCGTCGCGATAGCAAAATCGTGGTCTTAGCCAAAGATGCAGCGTCTCAGGCAATCCTTGAAACGAATAAAGATAAATTATTCCGTGTCGCTGGTCTGCAAGAGATGACCTTTGAAACCCATGCTGCTGATCGTCCCGGCTCGGTGACTCCACTCGGAACGGTCATTCTGGAAATGGGTACGAATATCGATGTCGGTGCGGAAAAAATTCGTCTCACTAAAGAACTCGAAAAAATCGAGAAAGCCGTCTCTGCCGGCGAAGCTAAACTTTCCAACGAAACTTTCGTCTCCAAAGCCCCGCCAGCAATTCTGGACGGCGCCCGTAAGCAATTAGCCGAATCGGTTGCTAAGCGTGACGAAATTAAACGCATGCTTTCCTCCTTAAATTAAGACTATGAAACCAACTCTTCTTGTGATGGCCGCTGGCATGGGTTCGCGTTATGGCGGACTTAAGCAAATCGACTCGATGGGACCATCGGGCGAAACCATTCTCGATTATTCCGTCTTCGATGCCATTCGCGCTGGCTTTGGTAAGGTCGTATTCATTATCCGACCCGACTTCGAAAAAGATTTTCGTGAGCGTATTGGTAGTAAATTCTCCAACAAAATCGAAGTAGATTACGCATTTCAAACGATTGATAAATTGCCTCAAGGTTTCACCGTTCCCGCTGGACGGGAAAAGCCCTGGGGCACAACCCATGCCATTTTATGTGCTCGCGATGTCGTGAAAACTCCTTTCGCGGTGATCAACGCTGACGACTTTTACGGCCGTGATTCTTACGCGGTACTGGGTCAAAAACTTTCGACGACCGCTAATAACGAAACGCATTACAACATGGTCGGCTTCACTTTAAAAAACACCCTCTCCGATCACGGTACAGTCGCTCGCGGTGTCTGTCGTCAGAATGACAAAGGTTTTCTGACCGACATCCAAGAGCTTCTGAAAATCGCCAAAACGGATTCGGGTGCGCAAAACGTGGCTGACGATGGTACGATTACCAAGCTGAACGGTGATGAAGCAGTCTCGATGAATATGTGGGGCTTCACGCCAAGCATCTTCCCCCAGTTAGAAACACTCTTCAAAAAATTCTTAACCGAAAAAGGTGCGGAATTAAAAAGCGAATGTTACATTCCACTGAGCCTCGGTGAAATCGTGAAGAACGGAGATGGCGACTGTGCCGTCTTGCGGACCAGCTCATCCTGGTTCGGCGTTACCTATCGCGAAGATAAACCCATCGTCCAAGCCAGCATTCAAAAATTGGTTAACGAAGGTTCCTACCCGTCTAATCTATGGGCTTAGTTCGTGACGCGAAGAGGAGCGACTAAGTAATCGTTCGCACCGTCATCGATATTAATCCAAATTTCGTAATCCCCGGCGGCTGGTAATTTGAGCTTAAAAGCCAAGGTAGGCTGCGACTCGTACTCTTGACCTTCGAGCGAAGGGTGCATGTGAGCGTAGCCGGTTTTCTTTGGGTCGGTCGAAAATATTACAGCATGTCCCAAGGTGCCCATAATCGGCTTTAATTTGAGAGCCTGGGATGTCCCGCCCGATGCGAGTTTTACTCTTAAGGTAGCCGATTCACCTGTCTTATAAGTATTGGTGTTCAGAGAAACTATTTTATTACGACTGACGCGATCGCCTAATTCCGATTCGTTTGACCAAGTTCCATAGGCTTCTGCTAAAATTGTTCGACCCGACCGTAAGGGCACGAAATCGACATAGGCCTGCAAGGCACCACCAGGATTTCCTTTTAAGAACTCCTCGGGAAATTTAAAACGCCAAACGCCAAAATCATCTGAGACTGGATGTAAATGGATGTAATCGTTACGACCGGTATTTTGTTTTAAATGTAAGTGGACTTTTTGGGTATGCGATATGCCGATTTCGTAATCATAATACAATTTACCATCCGTTTTAACTAAGCGCAGCTCGCCATCCTTCTGATTAAATTTAATTTCAGCTTTTACCGGAAATTGTAAATCTTTCGGGCTATAGAAATTGGCCTGCTCATTCACTCCGCAGAACTCTAGGCCTCTGTCTAATACCGGCTGGTGGTCTACATGTAATAACGCACAATGCGTATCGGGTAGTGATTTCAACAAAGCAAATAAGCCGAGTGCGAGTACGGAAATTAAAATAAGCTGACGACGTTTATTCATTTCGTAGGAGGCACTTGATTTAACTTAAGGAAATAATTAGCGACGTCGACCGGGTCAAATTGTGCACCCTCGCGACGGTGAATAATTCGGCCCTCGGGACTAACGATAACCAGTGCGGCGTTGTGGATAATAGTGCCATCGGACTGAGTCGTGAGGATACCAAACTGACGCATCAAATCCTTGATCTGATTCGCATCACCCGTCAGAAAATTATGGCGGGCGGAATTAATACCATAACCCGCAGCATAGGTATTCAAGATTCCCGGTGAATCGTTCTGCGGATCAAAACTCACCGATAGGAGTTTAACATTCGCGAGTTGCGGTGACTTATCCAATTCCTCGGCCAAGCGTTTCATACACTGGGTGGAGGCGGGACACATCAGGGCCACACGACAACGGGTAAAGATAAAGTTAATCGCTACGGGGTGACCTAAGAAATCTTTCTTAAGCAAAAGTTTTCCGTTTTGATTCCAGAGAGCCATCGGGGGCATTAAATCATTCGCGCCACGTGAGACGATGCGTCCACGTTCAACCGTATCACGGCGCAAAGCATCGGTTACCTCGGCCACTTGTCGCAACTCTTCGGGGTCGGCAGGAAAGATTAAGTCCGCACGAATCGCTCCTTGATTTTGCACCAACGTACACTTCACGATTTTTTGCGACCAAGGGATGGCGGCGTCGCCCGGGAGGAGTTGTATCGTCTTAATTTCTTTATTAGTCTGAAATTGAGCCGTGGATTGAGCGACATCTACCGCAATAATTTTTCCCTCTAGGGTCTGACCGCTCAATGGATTCACGACGAAAAATCCGGCAAACAATAAAAAGTATTTCATGAATGCGTGGCTTCTTCTGCGATGAGTAGTTGAATCATTCCTTGTCGAACTCCATAGTGAGTAAGATAGAAGGCTTCAGCCTGAGTCAAATCGGAGAGCACACAAATTGTCAGTAATGCCGCGGGCATGATATCCAAGCGATCAGCCGGAATACCTTTTAACTGCTTTCGCTCCTCGGAAGTTAATTTACAGATTCGATCCTTTAACTCGCGAATCCGTAAGACGGGGAGTCGACCCGCCACGGGTGCCTCGCCCATGGCTTCGAGATAAAGTGCAATCGCGGTAAAGGCCCCGCCCGCTCCAATGAGTAAAGAATCTCTGGCTGCTTCATTCAACAAGGCATCTTGAAGTTGAGAGCGAATCATTATCTGAAAGCTTAATTGATGTTCTTCATCGATTACTCCGTCGGGGCTGGCTCGTAGTTGAGAAGTTAAACGCACCGAGCCCAGTGGATAACTTCGGGCAAAGGTACATTGTTTACCGTGCAATTTACTGATCTCTAAACTTCCGCCGCCTAAATCAAAGGCGAGGATGTTTCGGTAATTAGCGTAGACGGGATCCACGCGTACGCCCTGCGCCGCTAAACGTGCTTCGACTTCACCCGAAATAATGGTTAACGGCATGCCGCAGAGTTCCATAATTTTAGTTGAGAACTCTTCTCGATTTACACATTCGCGGACCGCACTCGTGCCCAGGAGAACAATCTTTTGAGCCCCTTTATCTTGCGCAAATTTTACGAGACGAGCCACCGCTTGAGCACCCTGTTCAAGTTTCTCGGGGTGTAGTCGCACGGGACTTTCCCCCGATGGAAAAAGTCTAACCGATTCCGTTGATCGACCCAACTCTTTCATGCCATGGCTATCAACCACGGTTACCTTGAGGGAGTTTGACCCAATATCGACAACGGCAAAAATATTTTTCGACATAATTAAAAACTAATCACCCCTTTGAATCCGCCAAAGTAGTGCGTGGTTGCCTGCGTTTCGAAATCCTTCGTCCGGATGGCCAAATAATAAGTGATCGATGTACGGTAAATACTGGCGGTGGCACCCATAAGAAGTTGTCCAACGATGGGACTTCGAATCACGTGCGCAGACTCTCTAAACGTCGTTCCATCCGTCGCATAATTTTTAACCACAAACTCCAGCTGTGCATCGGTGAAAAAGTATGAGGAAAAAGTGTTAGGATATACGCCGTCCGAACGATAATGGGGACTAAACGCACTGCTGTGTCGAATGGTACCCTGCCCCCAAGTGTCTTGTAGATTTACGCCCCAGCGGACTTGAGCCCCGAGCGCTAACTGAGTGCGGATAGTGCCTAACTGTAATTTGGCATGGGCGATTACATCGCGTAAATTTCTACCCGAATCATCCCAGACTATTTTGCGTTTAAATTCGGCGTTTAGATTAAACACCGGCTCAGTGGGAATTTGGCTACCCCATCCAGAGGGTATGCTAACGCCGATGACTTGGTGAAATCGTTCCTGAATCGTTTCCGCACCCGAAGCTGGACCCGTGACGCCGATTTGCCCTTCGACCGTAAACAGACAATCGCGACGGCCACCTCTTTCCAGCACTTTACCATAACCATAAGTTAAATATAAGATACCCGAATAAGGTTGATCGGTATCACTCGGAACCGGATTTTCGGTATCGGCCGGCGTATTAATTTCTTGAGTCAGAGCCCAATAAAAATTCGGGTCATTTTGAAAATGAATGCGCAAACCCTGCGTGTAATATTTATCGGTACCTTTGGTACCAAATTTATCATTTTCTTCCGTCAGACCGACTATCGGGTGGATGCCTTCCGAATCGTGTGAGAGGCGCAGCGTGGGAGCCGAGCTTTGGGCCAATACGGCAGTCGACCAGACTAAATGGAATAACGTTCGGCGCATTTAAGGGAGGGTCAGCAAATCGATATTAGGCACGAGGGACAATGCCTTTCTGCTTGTTTAATGAGGGTCGCCCAAGTATCTGATTATCAGGATGTCAGAGAAATCAGCACGTCAGGCCAGCATTTCGACCGAAAACCAGACGGGCGGACTGACTATTATCAAAATAGGTGGCTCCTGGCGGATTGATCAGCCACTTCCTAGTCTAAATTTCAAGGGCGATCAGGTTAAAATTGTCAGCGACGGCTTAGAAGATTTCGACTCCGCACTCCCCTCCTGGATTCACCATAATTTTAAAAATGTTCGAGAACTAGATTTGTCCGAACTACCTAAGCGACTGCAATCCCTCGTCCGCCTAGCCGAAAAAAATACGCAATGGAAATCGGAAGATGAAAAACCCAATCTCTTGGAAAATTTTGGCGTATGGGGAATCGAAAGTTACAGCTCGTGGGGTCGCGCGATGGACCACATCGGCCAAACGAGTACAGGTTTATTCCGAACACTGATTGGCCGAAGCAAAGTCAACTGGAGCGACTTCACCTTACAATTACAAACCGCGGGCGTGGATGCCCTGCCCATCGTCGCCCTACTCGGTTTTTTGACCGGACTGATTATGGCTTATGTCGGATTAATCCAATTACGCCAAGTGGGCGCTACCGTTTATGTCGCCAATTTAGTGGCCCTCGCAATGACCCGTGAAATGGGGGCTCTTATGACGGGCATCATTGCCTGTGGACGAACCTCGACCTCTTTTGCCTCCCAACTCGGCAGCATGAATGTCAGTCAAGAATCCGATGCCTTGCGTGCCCTTGGAATAAATCCCGTAGAATACTTAGCCGTGCCTCGCATTCTGGCCGTAACACTGATGGTGCCGCTCTTAAGTCTCTTCGCTACCTTCGTCGGCATTTTCGGCGGTATGATTGTAGCCTGTGCGGGCGACCTCAGTATCGATCAATATTTAAATCAGGCTATTAAAGCGATTACGTTCAAAAGTTTCTTGGTCGGCTTCATTAAATCATTCTTCTTCGCCTTCATCGCGGCCTGGGCGGGTTGCTATCGTGGTTATGTTGCCCAACGTTCCGCTTTAGGCGTGGGCGATGCGGCGACCTCAGCGGCCGTTCTCGGTATCACCCTCATCGTCATCGCTGACGCGATTTTCGCCGTCATCTTTAACTTATATAATTTTTAATTAATGGACGTCACTACCCCCATTTTAAAATGCGCTAAACTTTGCGTTGGCTACGGCGACGTCAGCGTGATGAAAGATATTTCCTTTACCTTAGAGCGTGGAAAAATTCTCGCGATTGTCGGGCCCAGTGGTTGCGGTAAAAGTACTCTCATGCGCGTCCTGGGAGGACTCGATGAACCGATGTCGGGCAGCTGCGAATTACTCGGAGTCGATTTAAGCCAAGCCGATAGTCGAGCACGTGAAGCGACCCTTCGACAATCTGGCTTTCTCTTCCAAGGCTCTGCCCTCTTCTCCTCTCTCACGCTTCGCGAAAATATCGAAATGCCGATGCGCGAGTTTTTAAAAATCTCTTCAAGTCAAATCCGCCAACTGGCTGAATATAAATTAGCGTGTGTGGGTCTGTCCGACGCGATTGATAAACTACCCTCCGAAATCAGCGGCGGGATGGCCAAGCGCGCTGGCATTGCCCGCGCCATGGCGCTCGATCCTGAAATTTTATTTTTAGACGAACCCAGTGCGGGCTTAGATCCCCTGACCTCGGAACGTTTAGACGATTTGATTCTCAAGGTTCGGGAGTCTTTCAATACCTCGATTGTCCTCGTTAGCCACGAGGTCCCCAGCATTTTACACACCGCAGACTATTGCGTTTACCTCGATTCAGATACCTTAACGATGGGTGCCTACGCTCCACCAAAAGACTTCCTTGACCCCAAGTCTCATGCTAAAGCACACTCTTTCTTCTCTCGAGTCGTCACCCCTAAATAATCATGCGTCGCAAGGCTAACAAATCACTTATTGGCGCTTTTGTCGCAGGCGGGATTCTTTTATTTATCGCGGCGTTTATCCTGCTCGGTGCAGGCAGTCTTTCCGGTGCGAAACCAACCGCCGTTAGCTACTTTCAAGATTCTGTCAGCGGACTGGATATCGGTGCACCGGTTAAATTCCGCGGCGTGACGATCGGAAAAGTTTCGCAAGTACTGCTACGCACTGCCGCTCAAGCACCGAGTGACTACTCCGTCCCTGTGGTGATGGAATTTACGCCCGACCTCCTCACTCGTCGCGGCTTAGACCAAGCTCTCCTCGATAAGACCGGTCTACGTGGCTCTATCGAAAAAGGCCTGCGCGCAAAATTACAACAACAGTCCGTCATCACGGGCGTGCTCTATGTTGAGTTAGATTATTTCCCCGACAGTGAATATAAGTTGCGTGATTTGCGCGGAGACACCGCAGAAATTCCTACCCTGCCCTCGAATCTCGGCGCCCTCACCAAAGCCGTCTCCCAAACCCTTAATCAGCTGAGCAAAATCGACTTCATCGCGATTACCCAAAAAGTAGACTCGATTCTTGGACGCATTGATAAAGGCGCTTCCGAAATTGAGTTTCAAAAAATAAATAATAATCTCGTGACGGCTTCGGATAATATCGTGAAAATCACCGGTGATCCCGCGATTACCCGCGCGATATCCGATTTTTCGGCCGCCATGCGTTCAGTCGATGAACTCGTGAAACGTTTTAATACCAAAGTGGACCCTGTCGCGGATGACCTTCAATCCATGGCTTCAGCTGGACGTAAGGCCTTGGAACGTCTGAACGAAACTGCGGAGAATGTTCGCGGATTAACCAAGCCCGGTTCGCCGACCAGACGCGAATTGGATACCGCATTAGCCGATGTTTCGGAAGCCGCCACGGCCATTCGTTCTTTAGCTGACTTCATCGAACGTAATCCTGAAACAATCATTCAAGGTCGGGGACAAAAGAAATTGAATGAAACACCCACCGAAAACCCTAAGCCCGAGGAAACCAAATGAGTAAATTGAGAGTTCTACTTTGCTTAGTTACATCGAGCCTCATCACAGGTTGCATTACCTTTGATCAAAAAAGTGAATCGGTAACTTTTCACCAACTCTCCGGGCCCGTCACCACACCCACGATAAAAGCTCCGATTATTTTCATACCTCGAGCGAATATTCCCGTCAGCATACGCCGTCCAACCCTCGTCATTGCGGATGAAACTCGTGTTATCAAAGTAGACGATTCACAACGCTGGATTGCCTCACTCGATCGCGCGGTGAGCGAAATCGTGGGACGCAATCTGACCAAACAAACCGGCCTGCCCTTCGAACTCCACACACCGAGCGAAAACTACCTGGTCTTATTTATCGATGTTGAGGCGATGTTTCTCACCGCCCAAGCCACGGTCCTCCAATTACATTACCGCTTCGAAGACGCCCAAGGGAAAACCTTGAGTCAGGGACATGGACAATGGAAAGCCAAACGTTCCGAGAATCCGATCGACTACGTAAATGCTCAGTCGGAAAATTTTGCGAAGGCCGCGGCGCAAATTGCCCAAGACCTTAAACCCCTGATTGAAATTAAAAATCCATGACCGATTCCCCGACTCCACGCCCTAACGGATTTAGCGAGGCGACAGGCGAAATCTGTTACGATTTACCGTCCGCTTATATTCCACATCCCGCCACCGGCTTGCTCCATCTTCCACGCTTCTTGGGTAAAATTCGTAAACATCTCCAAGGCGAGTTACCGAAATCTTATCAAAGAAATTTCTGTAAAGGCTTTGATCGCTTTTTATGTCTCCACTTAGCGGTCGACCCTGAACAAGTCATCGAATGCGTTAAAAATGCTCAAGATGAAAATGATTTAAACAATCGTTTGCGGAATCTCTTTCCCCAAGACCTGCGCGTGCATGTCTGGAATCGTGAATTAGTTCAAAAGGGGATGAGTGAAATGGGTCGAGAAGCCCTAAATGACGCGAAACGCAAAATGAATTCACTTCATCGCACGGATGTTCTTTCCTTTGCTGACATGATTGATTTTGATGAAGGTCGAATCCAGTGAGCACCGACACCTCTAATCCTAATCGAGTTATTCTGCGAGGTCTCCCCGCCGTTTTAGCCTGCATCGAACTTCATCCCAGATCTTTGCGTGAAATTCACGCTTCGCCGAAATGTGTACCAAGTCTCTCGAGTCACATCATTCCCCTCGAAGCTCTCGGCGTAAAACTCCATACGACTTCCGCTTTCGACATGTCACACATCGCGGGAACGGATTGTGATGATGTTTGCGCCATCACCATGCGCCCTGAGCCTGGTCACGTCCGTGTTTCAGATTTCGCCGAATGGCGCGAAGCACACGAAACGGTGGTCATCGCCGATCGCATTTCTCGCCCCGCCGACTTAGCAGCTATCGCACGTTCGATGGCGGCGTTCGGACTCAAAAGACTTCTGCTCTCTTCTGGTACCGAAAATTTAGCGTTTAATTCCGATACCTGGACGCTCGCTCAAGGTGCGATGGAACACGTACGCATTATGCGCGCCGCAGCCCTCGGTGGATTGCTTAAACTCGTTAAAGAAAAATGCTGCGTGGTGGCGCTGACCGGTAAAATCGGTCGCAAGATTGACCTAGGAACCCCCGTTCGCGTCCCCGGTCGACACATCGCCCTCTTGATCTCCGGAAACGAGCTAGACCCCGATTTACAGCCTCGAATTGAGCATACCTACCGCTTCCCGGGCCTCGTAAACAACCTGCCTTTAAGCCTAGCTGAAGCCGCTCCCATCGCGATTGCCTGGATTGCCTCGACACCCCAACCCCGTGAGGATGGATTTTTGGCACGTAAAAGGGCTCGTCACACCAAGTCACCTGAGATTAAACCTCCTAGCGAATAATTTAAGATGTCTAACCAACAACCTAACCCCGAAGAGAGCGTCGTCTCACTTCAAAATATTAGCCGCAGCTTTCTGACCGCGTTGCAACGTCAACACGACATGTTGGCATTTACCCTCGCCGGCGTGCGCACTTCCGATGCGAAGCTTTACGATTACTATTCGAACGTCTCGCGCATCATGCCAGCACCCGCTGCGCACCTCACCCACGATCAGATGATTGCCTACTCTCGTGGATTACTCTTACGCACCAGCATTAACGACCTCTTAGCACTTTCTGCGGAAGTGATGAATCAAGTTCACCTTCTGTGTGTCCTGATTAAAACTCGTGGTCACAATACCGAAAGCAATCCTGAGGCCGATAAAATCATCGGACAAAAACAAGAGGCTTTTGTCAGAATGAATCTGCAACAAAAGTTTAACGAGTTTGAACAAACTTATCACATTATCAGCGAACTCGAAGACGCTATTTTCAGCATCGCCGCCGCTCTGCGAGTCTTAGTACGTACTGGCATGGTGACCAACGATGATATTTCACCCGACGGTTCACTGACCCTTGAATTTAAATCGATGAAAGATATCGACGCTCCAGACTCGACTGAAGCGGGTGCTAAAAAAACGAAGATGGTCGATACACAACGTACCTTCCGTCCTGGCGAAATGCTGGATTTAACCGACGAAGAATTACTGGGCTTAAATATCACTATCGCGAAGTTCTTCCATAGTTTATTCCGATCAGTTGATGAGTTTGGACGCGAGCAGCTGGGCGGCAACAAGTAGAAAGTATGCACGAGAACACCCACTCATCCCTGACACGACTTCCGTGGCTGTGGGTCTTGGGCGGCTTTCTTTTTCAAACGATTCCCGCAGCACTGCGCGATGAAGCCCTACCCGTCGTACTGAAAAATCACGGAGTGAATGATGCAACCAACACTCAAGTGGTCGCTGTCCTTGGATTAATTGTCGCACTTAAAATTTTCTGGGCACCCTTCCTCAGTCTCCTCGGAAAACCACGCACACTCATTATATCATGCCAAGCAGGCATGATTGCCTCTATTCTTCTGCTCAATCACTTCATTGGATTAGGACAAGCCACCACCATCGCCCTAGTCTTGTGTGTCCTGACTTTATTATCCGGCGGACATGACTACCTTCTCGATGGCTATTACGTGCATTCGTTGAATGACAATCAACGTGCGAAATATTCTGGACTACTTAATTTCGC
>JAEMQU010000004.1:87313-94007 GCA_016463705.1 Opitutales bacterium
TACGCGTACTTGCGCATTACTACCGCAATACTTGGACTCGCGATCGGCGGTATCATTGGCTCGGCGATTATAACTCGTCGAGGCCTTACACGATCCCTTGTTCCTCTGGGTATCTGCATGCATCTGCCCCTTATTGGAATCAGCTGGTTATCGTTTAATGTAAATCCACTGCCTTCACTCACTGTCATTTCTGTTATTTTCTTTATCGAGTACTTAGCCTTTGGTGCCGGTCTCTGCGCATTAATTTTAGCGATGATGAAACTCGCCGCCGGAGCCCAAGCAGCGGTGAGGTATGCCCTATTATCCACGCTCTCCCTGATTGCTGTGTACCTCCCAGGACTTTGGGCTGGTAAACTCTCCAACCTGCTCGGGTATTCAGGTTACTTCCTCGTAGCACTAGCTTTAGCCATTCCTGGCATTGTGGTAGCGGTCTTAGCCGCCAAGAAATTAGAAGAAGCTTAAGCTTTCTTGGGCACGACGATTAATTGCTGCGCGTGGGATAGTTTAAAATATTTCTGAGCATAAGCTTGGATCTGCTTAGCATCGGTTTCATTCATCCGGCGTTCCCATTCTGCGTCGAAATTCGCACCGAGGCCGACGAGTTCGCGAGTGAGGGCGCCCTGCATACGACGACCCACGGATTGACGGCCCTGACGACGCGATACGCGTAATCGACGTTTCGCATCTTCAATCTCGTGCTCTTTAAATTCGCCCTTCGAAAGTCGCGCCAACTCACCCTTCATCTCATCGATGACCTGCTGAGCCGCTTCTTGGGTCGTCCCACCATAAAGATAAAACATACCTTGGTCAGCCGTCTCAACCCGTGTTGCACCAACAAAATAAGCTAAGCCTTTTTCTTCACGTACACGTTGGAAAAGTCCACTGGCCATCCCACTCAATAATTCCTCAATCACATTAGCAGCCGTGACCATCGTTGGCGCAAAACCACAATGGGGGAACGCTAAACATACGACCGCTTGTTCGCCTACTGCGGTAAACTGATCTTGGCTGCTCGCCTTAAAGGTATGCTGCTTAAGCGTCTCTTGTTTAAATTCTACTTTGGGTAAGCTACCAAAATATTTCTTCACGAAATCTAAAGCGACTCGACGATCAAACGAACCACTCATGCCGATTACCAAATTAGAGGAGACGACTAACTTTTGGTGTAATTCGATGATGTCGGATTGTTTTAGTTTTTCGATCGTTTGAGGTGTGCCACTCGCATCAATACTCAACGGATGATTTCCGAAAAACTGTTTCAACAAGCGGAGTCGGGCTTTCTCAACAATATCATCCGCTGCTTCTTTGCAGGCGGCAATCGCACTGGCTT
Organism: Opitutales bacterium; assembly: GCA_016463705.1. GTDB lineage: Bacteria > Verrucomicrobiota > Verrucomicrobiia > Opitutales > UBA953 > UBA953. The sequence goes on from JAEMQU010000004.1 coordinate 88,644, forward strand.
TTTCTGACTCAAAAGCGTCGCTCAATAATTTAGGGGTGAGCACACCATTCTTAACCAGCTCCGCGATTTGTTCGAAATCTGAACTTAATGCTTCGCCCCATAATCCACACGAGAGTTGAGAGCCAACGTCGGCAAAGGTCGCCCCAATGCGGTCAACGATTTGGGCAACTTCCTGTCGGGTCTGGTGAACTGTGTCGCGAGTTAATAGGGTTGAAAGAATTCCGGTCGCACCTCTTTTTGCGTCATCTTCATAAGCTATACCAGCGGAAAAATAGACCCCGAAGCCAGCCTTCGGCACGGAATGATCTTCTTGCAGGACGACCCGCACCCCGTTCTCGAGTGTAATCACTTCGAATGAATCAGGAGTTTTAATTTTAGGTTTCGTATCCGACGTTGCCGTAGACTTTTTAGCATTCATCACCGCGAAGGTAACAGATTCAGGTTTCAAATAATTACGGCCGACCTGAGTCAGATCGTCGGGCGTTAAACGCGCCAATTCTTCGACGCCGCGCAGTGGCCAAGCATGGTCATACCCAATACAGGCGGCATAAGCACTACGGGCGGTCGCTGCGTGAATGGTTTTAAGTCCATTAACCATGGCGACGACTGTTTGCCGGCGTACTTTTTCGAATTGAGCCTGACTTACTCCCTTTTCTTGAAGCTCCGTAATTTTTTCCAAAATAGATTTTTCAATGACCGTGTGATCGGCATGCGCATCGCCAATCCAACTCAGCCAAGCCAGGCCAATGTCCTTTAGTCCCATGGCATGGGCATCAATCGCGTGAACCCACTTTTTATTTTCCCGAAGTTCGTCCCAAAGAATTGAACTATTGCCGCTACCGAGTACGCCTAAAAATAAATCGATGGCGCTGCGATCTTGGGCGAAGAATCCAGGAATTTTCCATGTCGCTACGCCTTTACAGATTGAAACATCACGAGCGACCTCCACGCGGCGAGGTGCAGCCATGGGCGGTTCAATCACCGGCACTTCTTGAATTACCGGATTTCTGGAAAATCGGCCAAACCATTGTTCTGCCGATTTAAAAACTTCTTCGGGGTCCATCGAACCACCCATCGCCAAGACAACATTCTCAGGTGCATATCGGCCTTTGTGGTAAGCCCGCAAATCATCGGGTGTGATTTTGATAAACAGGTCTTTGTGTCCGATGATGGGATGTCGCATCGGATGGACATGCAGTGCTTCCTCTAAAATCTTTTCCGCGAAGATGCTATCATGCTCATCATCACGCATGGCGATTTCACGTAAGATCACATCTCTTTCTACTTTAGCGTCTTCTTCACTGATTAACGGATCAAAAACCATTTCCGAGATAGCTTCCATCGCCGTTGCAAATCCTTCCTCGGGCGCATCCACATAATAAACCGTACGATCAAAGGTCGTATACGCGTTCGAACTTCCACCCACGCGGTGAATGGCTTCGGTGAGTTCACGATTCCCGAAGCGGGCCGTGGCCTTGAATACCATGTGCTCCAGATAATGCGAGATGCCTGATCCTTCCCATCTCCCCTCTTGTGCGCTACCCGTGCGTACCCAGGCTTGCACGGTGCAAAGACCAATCCCGGGGCGGTGAGTGTATAATACTTCGAGACCATTCGTGAGGACCCTTCGTTCCGGGGCCGGCCCAGCGATTTGCGTAAAGTTCAGTCCTTCTAAATAAGCCATAGGTTAGACATAAGCATTGTTCAGACGGGAGCAAGTTCGACCCACTAGATTCATATTTAAACAGTGAAATCAAATGCGGTTGAGAAAATTTACGCCTTTTCCGAGGATACTATGACAATTTCTTTGCACCCATTGCCGTTAGTTGCACAACTAAACCCTCGAAGTATGTATATCCCACCAGAAATTCGTTCCCAGCTTGAAGAGATCGAGCGTCGGTCAGGATATCTTTGGAAGTTCTTAGACGTTGCAGGTAAACAAACCAAGATTGCTGAGCTGGAAAATCAAATGACGGCGTCCAACTTTTGGGACAGTCAAAAATCAGCACAAAAAGTAATCTCGGAATGTAATAATTATAAAACCGTCGTGGCGCCACAAGTTGCCTTCAAACGCAAACTCGAAGACACCAAAACTTTAGCGGAGATTATTGTCGAATCACCCGATGGTACGGTTGATGCAGAAATGGAAGAACTTCGTAAAGCAGCTGCCGACCTTGCTCTAGAAGTAGCTGATTTGGAAATCGCCTCATTCCTTTCCGGCCTCCACGATAAATCTAACGCTATCGTCACCATCAAGGCAGGCGCGGGCGGTACCGAGTCCAACGACTGGGCGGATATCCTTTTCCGAATGTACACCCGCTGGGCCGAACGTCGTGGATTTAAAATTGAAATTGAAGACGTCGCTGAAGGTGATGGCGCCGGAATTAGCCAAGCCACCTTCCGTCTCGAAGGTCCTAATGCCTATGGTTATGTAAAAGCTGAACGTGGCGTCCATCGTCTCGTCCGTATTTCTCCGTTTGATGCGAATGCCCGACGTCATACCTCGTTTGCGTCGGTCGACGTCGTGGCGGAAATCGATGACGATATCGAGGTCGAAATCGAAGAAGCAGATCTCCGCGTCGACGTATACCGCTCCAGCGGTAAAGGCGGACAACACGTGAACAAAACTGAATCCGCCGTCCGTTTAACGCACATCCCCACAGGCTTAGTCGTCGCCTGCCAGCGTGAACGCTCCCAAGTAAAAAATCGCGCGCTCGCCATGAAAATTTTACGTGCCCGTATTTACGAAAAATTGCTGGATGATAAACGTACCGAAATGGAACGTTACTACGGCGAAAAAGGTGATATCGGTTGGGGTAACCAGATTCGCTCGTATGTATTCCAGCCTTATCAAATGGTTAAAGATTTACGTACGGGTGTTGAAACCGGAAATATCCAAGCCGTGATGGATGGTGATATTGATACCTTTATTAATGGCTGGTTGCGAGCCGGTGGACCCCGTACACGAAATAAAGATATTAAAATCGACGATTAAAGCCCATGCCTTCGCAACAAGTTCTCCGTCAAAAGTTATTAGAGCCACCTCTTTTCGCAGAAAAGATTTGGAAGCTTTCGCCTGAACCTTGGCCGATCTCCGAAGCACAGTTAAAAGAAATTAAAACGATCGGTGCAGCGTGCTACAGTTATCAGCAAGCCCTGGAACGTCTCTATGTTCGCTCCTTCACTGATAAAAAGATTTTAAGAAACCGTGATATCCACGCTAAGTGGGTAGCAACTTACTTAGATCGTTTTAAGCCTCAAGGACTCATCGATCATGGAAGACACCGGATGATTAAAGGTCAGACCCCTTTAGTTCTCCGACCCGATTTACTGATCACCGACCAAGGCTTTACGATGTCGGAACTGGATAGCGTTCCCGGTGGGATTGGCCTCACTGCGTATCTCAACGAAGTATACGCCGAAGATTTCCCAAACTTAATTGGTGGTGTCGATATGCCGAAAAAGTTTTATCAAACGCTACAGCGTCTCACCCCTAACGTTAAGTTTCCCTTAATCGCTATCGTCGTCAGCGAAGAATCGGCAACTTATCGACCCGAGTTTGAATGGCTCGGAGAAAAACTAAGAAACGATGGTCACGATGTTCACGTGGTCGATCCTTCACAGATCATGCAGATGAGCGATGAGTCGTATATTCCGGTCGATGGTGCCCCGAGAAAAGTGGATCAAATTTATCGGTTCTTTGAATTATTCGATTTAGCCAACGTGAAAGGCGCGGATGGATTATTCAATGGCATTGAAGCTGGAAAAGTCGTGCTGACTCCGCCGATGAAAGCATTTCAAGAAGAGAAGCTTGGCCTGGCCCTTCTCCACCACCCTATTCTCTCAGAGTTCTGGAAAGAAAATCTGCCTGAAGATCATTACGAAGCTCTCTATAAAATCGTCCCTAAAACCTGGATTATGGAACGGACGGAGCTTCCACCTACCGCTGTGTTACATGCTCCGCAGATTAATGGACGTCCGATACGCGATTGGGCTGAACTCGCCGAAGCCTCACAGCGCGACCGAAACTTTATTATCAAAGCGAGTGGCTTCCATGAAACGGCTTGGGGGGCGCGCAGTGTGACTTTAGGTAGCGATGTATCGCGGGAACAGTGGCTCGAGGCGATTGAGAATGCCTTGGATCCCGAAAACGAAACATTCCACGTCTTACAAGAATACCACAAACCAAGACGACTCTCTCACCCCGTATATAATGAAGATGGTACTGTGGCTAATGCCGAAGGACGGGTTCGTCTCTGCCCTTATTATTTCGTGAATGGTGAGACCGTTGAGCTCACCGGTATCTTATCTACTTTCTGTCCGGCTGATAAAAAGATTATCCACGGTATGAAAGATGCGGCCTTATTACCCTGCCAATTAGTCACGGCTTAATTCAGCCGTGCCTTGCCAAAGTCTAAAATAAACTTAGTTTGGGATTATGCGAATGCTTGCCCTGTGTCTCTTGCTACTGGGGAGACTGATGCCTGCAACATGGGCAGCGGCGCATACGGAAGTTGAATTAGTTAATTTAAGTCCAGCGGTTGAAGCAGGTCAGACTGTGCGAGTCGGATTAAAATTTAAGTGTGAGCCTAATTATCATATTTATTGGAAGAATGTCGGTGATGCGGGCACCCCTCCCACGATAACCTGGAAAGAGAATACCGATGTAAAATTTGGAAATATCTTCTGGCCCGGTCCGCACATTTTCGACCAGAAAGGCGTGATTAACTTCGTCTATTCAGATGAGACGATCATCGTGTTCGAAGGTAAGGTTTCATCGACCGCGAAAAATCAGATTCAGTTAGAAGGACTCGCCGAATGGCTGGAGTGCAATGAGAGTGGCTGCTTCCCCCAAGAAAAACAGGTAAGTTTAACCCTGAATTTAGGGGCTAAAAATAAGGTTACGGAAATTGATACTAAACTTTATGCTGATTTAAATCCCGTAGTTACCGCAACGGGTCGGGTTGAAAACGAACATTTAATTTTAGCTATTCCTCATAATCTTGGCCTCAAAGGATTCTTTCCCGAACGTCCTTTTATCTCAGCCACCCGCGTCGCGATGGGTCTCTACCTTCCTAACCATGTTAAATTCAGTCTAAATGACGCCCCCGAACTATTATCGGCGGGCCCAATCAGTTTTGTCGCCCAAAATGCGCAAGGAAAGTTTATCAAAGTTAATGTTAAATTAAGCACCGAGGAGTCTAGTGCTATCAGTAAGTCGACGAAGTCCGTGGACGAGTCTCTCATCTGGCAACCCTGGTCGATTGAGGCCCAAACCAAAGCCCTCAATCAGGGTAAAATCGTGTATATCGATTTTACCGCACGTTGGTGCGCCACCTGTCAGGTCAACAAACGCGTTTATAA
>JAEMQU010000004.1:94107-96668 GCA_016463705.1 Opitutales bacterium
CACCCCTTCTGGGTCTGGTTACTCCTCGCGATGGGGGGAGGATTTATTCTTAACCTCATGCCGTGTGTTTTTCCGATGATTGGCATTAAGATTCTCGGTTTTGTGAATGATGCCGGAGCTAAAAATAAAACTATTCTCCTCCATGGCTTACTCTATACCCTCGGAGTTGTCGTCAGCTTCATCAGTCTTTCCATTCTGATTCTGATTCTGAAAAACACCGGCAGTGCCGTCGGTTGGGGTTTTCAAATGCAGTCCGCGAGCTTTGTTTTAGCGACGACGGTATTGATGGTCATCATGGGTTGGAGTTTCCTGGGACTCTTTGAAATCGGTTCCAGTTTCGCTGGCACAGTCGCCCAGTCTAATCAGTCCTCCGGATCTTGGGGCGCCTTCCTCTCTGGCGTGCTCGCCACCGCCGTAGCCACACCTTGCACGGCGCCTGGGCTCGGTGCCGCCATCGGCTTCGCTCTGGATGGCCAACGGAGTAATTTAGAGACGATTTCGCTCTTCATTGCGATGGGTCTAGGCATGGCTTCACCTTATTTATTTTTATCAGTTTTTCCTAAGTTAACCCGCTTCCTCCCCAAGCCAGGTGAGTGGATGGAAACCTTGAAAAAAGTTTTAGCGTTACCGCTCTTTGCCTACGCCGCTTATTTACTCTGGGTCCTCAACGGAATTTCGACTAACGCCAATTGGATCCGTGATATTTATATCGGATTAATTCTGGTTTCCATCGCATGCTATAGTTTTGGAAAATGGGGTGCTGTTCACCAAACGGATAAAACGCGTAAAATCGCTGGATGGACTTCAGCGATTCTACTCGGGGCGACCTTAATCTATCTGTTTAGCCAGAACCCTAATTAGAGCGCGCTGACTGGCGCAGGTGCAGCGTCAGAGGAACTTGCTGCAGGGGCTACAGGCTTCGAAGCGCCCGAACGAATCGGACCGGAGTAATTAGCATCTACGACAATCGCTTTACGATCGCTGGAACCTGAATCACGACCGGCAGCAGCTTTATCAGATTCTTGTTCTCCGAGCGCGAGCACTTCAATGTTCGTTTGAGTGCTGCCCACTTTAACTAAATATTCACGTACGGATTGAGCACGACGATCGGAGAGACCTAAGTTATATTCTTCGGTGCCAAATTGGTCGGTGTAACCGGCAATGATTAGTTTGGTGTTTTGAGCCTGACCCGAAATCGCATCGAGCTTCGCACGCTCTTTGGCATCGACGGTGTATTTATCAAAACCGAAATAGACGGTCGTTAAAATTGCTTCAGGGGGAATATTTCCGCTGCGAATGGCTTCAGCCATCGAACCGAATCCCGAACCGCGCATTTCCATGCCAGCGTTAGAGGCGGAATTGCTACCGCCCCAGTCAGAGGGCATTTTAGAAGGACCACAACCGACGAGGAAAAGAGAAGCTACGATGGAAAGGGTTAACTGTTTCATAGGGTGGGATAGAAAGACGAAAAAAGTACGGTCGCAAGCCTCGACTGACCTAGTAGCGAGGGATTTGGGTGTCGACCTTGAGGGACCACTGTTCAATTCCACCCTTTATATTCGAGGCTAAAGGGTAACCTTTTGAACGTAAAAACTGCGTGGCTCGCATGCTTCGGCCCCCGTGGTGACAAATAATCAGCACGGGATGATCTGTGGGAATACTCGCCAATTGATTAGGGATATCCGCCAAAGGAATTAAGCGGGCTTGGGCAACGCAACAATGCGCATGCTCGTCGGGCTCTCGCACATCAATCAAGATGGGTGGCTGCGCTGAACTTAATTGTTGATGAGCATCCGTCACCGAAATTTCTAAAGGGGATTCTTTCATATTTAAATTGGGTGTTTCACAAAGGGTCGATTCGTAATTTTCCGCTTTGATTTCAGAAATCTTGGGCGACTTACCACAAACGGGACAGTGACTGTCTTGTGAGATGGAAATTTTTTGGCTTTTACCCTCTCCCACATTGATCACAAACATCTGTGATTGTTGACGTTGTTTAAGCAGAATGGCTAAAGCCTCCGCCGCCATCCACGAGCCAATGACTCCACACGTCGCGCCCAATACACCCGCCTCTGAACAGGTCGGCACAGAATCAGGACTCGGCATGACCGGATAGACACATCGATAACAACCTTGTTGGGGTATAAATGTACCCACTTGGCCTTCCGCTCTTAATACACTTCCGTGAACTAAAGGTTTTTTGGCCAACACACAGGCATCGGCTGCTAGGAACCTCGTCGCAAAATTATCCGCTCCATCAACGACAACATCATATCGACTCACCAGTTCAAGAGCGTTATCGGTAGTAAGTCCTTCGGGATGTAAAATAATTTCAGCACCGGGATTTATTTCCTTGAGCGATTCGGCGGCTGAAATCGTTTTGGGTAATCCGAGCGTATCAAATCCGTGAATGATCTGACGGTGTAAATTACTGAGGTCGACCTTATCAGGATCCGCGATGCCGATGGTGCCCACTCCTGCGGCGACTAGGTATAAAGCAGCGGGCGAGCCCAGACCGCCGGCTCCGATTAAAAGGACTTTGGCATTTTTAATATTAACCT
>JAEMQU010000056.1 GCA_016463705.1 Opitutales bacterium
GCGCTCGACCAAAGAATAGCATCTTCCGCGAGTCGGGATAAGTGAACACCGCAAAGTGCGGCCGCAAAACAGAATTCAGAGGCGACATCCCGATCCGCTACCGCATCCATCGAATTTCTGGTGACCCGTGCTTTTCCTTTGGAGTCCACAAAGCCTAAGAGCTTCGCCGTGATTTCTCTTTTGATTGGAAGAGTGGTACCAGCGATGGCGCCAGAGCCGAGAGGACACCAATTAGCGGAATCGGCTACTTGATGAAACCGCGCTCTGTCCCGATTAAACATCTCAACGTAAGCGAGAAGATGATGGGCAACGGAAACCGGCTGGGCTCTCTGTAAGTGAGTGTAACCAGGAATGATGACATCGGCATTACTCTCAGCGAGGGTGAGTAAAGTTTTGAGCAGTTTAACAAAAGCTAAATCGAGGACGGTGCATTGATCTTTAATCCAAAGTCTTACATCGGTGGCCACTTGGTCGTTTCTGGACCGCGCGGTGTGAAGTTTCGCAGCGGCCGGAACTTTTTTCGTTAGGGCACTTTCGATATTCATGTGCACGTCTTCTAAATCCCGACTCCATTTAAATTTTCCGGACTGAATTTCCTTCGCGATAGAATCGAGACCCTTGATAATCGCAGCGCATTCGGAGGATTTTAAAATGCCGACTTTCGAAAGCATCGTGGCGTGAGCCTTCGAGCCCCGGATGTCTTGCGCCCACAACCGATGGTCAAAAGATACCGACTCACCGAAGCTTAACATAAGTTCGGCGGGGGCAGAGCTAAACCGCCCTCCCCAAGTCACTTGCTTTTTTTTCCTTACGGACATGATGTACTATCAATGTCTTACCCTATCCGCAAATCAAGCAAGGACACTTACTTAGGTGACGACTTACTTGGTGAATTGGGCTGAGCAGGCTTAGCCAGAGCGCTATTCGGGTCTAAACGTATCACAATCTCACCCTCCGTGGCCACACCGAGACGTTCTCGGGCTTGGTCACGGACAAATTCTGGGTCACTATCATAGCGCTCGATGTAGCGCTGGGTTTGTTCGCGCTGACGTTCAATCGTGCTGAGAGTTTTTTGTTTTTGATCTTCGTTATCTTGCAAAGCCTTGAGACGATCTTCTTCGCTTTGATAAGTGGAGTAGACGAAACATAAAACACCGAAAAATAAAAGTACGCTCGCCCAAACAAATAATTTTTCCGTCTGTGGATTGGTGGTGGGCTGATCGAAACTGTCCATATTTTCTATGAACAATATCAAACTTAATTCCGCCGACGGAGCGAGGGGAAAATCAAGGAATCAACTTAGAGGTAGCGGCGGCCAGCGACCCACTCAGTTCCATGAAGGCCCAGACGATGACGCCCGTGATCGAGACATAAAGCCAGACCGGGAAAACCACACGGGTGAGGCGCTTGTGGTCTTCGAAGCGTCCAGCTCGGGCCAGTAAGACGGCTCGGATAATGAAAGGCGTCACCACAATGGCTAAGATAATGTGGGGTACTAAAATAATATAATAAACTAACTTGTCCCAAGTAAGGCCGACAATCTCAGGACGGTAGGTGATATTGGTGCGACCCAAGACCGCCCACAAATGCCACTTGGAATAAAGGTAGACGCCTAAAAAGAGTGCGGAGGTGAGAAAAGCCAGCCCCATGAACTTGCCGTGAGCTTGGCGATCGCCGCGGCGGATGGCGAGGTAGCCGATAACTAACAATACGGTGGCGAGGCCATTGAGCGCGGCCACACTGCGAGAAAGCAAAATAGTCGTATCCATGGCTTAAACCTAGGTTGGCAAAATCGAAAAGCAAGCCTCGGACATTCTATTAAATTCTCGCAACCTCTCTCGTTTTAGAGGGTTTCAATGAGTGTATGAAAATACTTACCACCTCCGTACTTTTACTCGCTGCTGTGGCAGCCGTCACTGGACCAGCCTTGATTAAGTCCGACTCCGAAGCGCCGGGTCAAAATAAAGTCACCATCACCGT
>JAEMQU010000030.1 GCA_016463705.1 Opitutales bacterium
GCTGCCTCGGCGGGCGACTGGTCCACCGGCCAGGGATGATAATTTTTTGCGGAGACTTTCAAAGGATTGAGAAGTCCACGCTGAGCATGACCAAAGTTGGAGTCATCGGATTCTAATGGCACACAGCGCTCATCACTCACATGCCAATCAATCTGGGCAATCGCTTCAGCTGAAAGTGCGTTTGTTTTCACTGCCCAGGCATAAAAAGCTTTGGGAGTGGATCCACCGCTCAAGCCGACACTCGCCCTGCCCTTGCTCGCCAGTTGATTAATCAAATTCGCTAACTCAGCAAACGACTCATCGCGCGTTAGTACGTGCACTTCCCCGGCGAGTGTTTGGATTTTATTACCCATGGATAAATATAAACCTCAGCCAGTGATAGTTTGCAAGGTTTGGGTGAAAACTGAGGGGACAAGTTGGCAAGTGGGCACGGTGACAAGGGGAATAAATTTAGGGGACACGCTGGCAAGTGGGCATGTTGGCAAGGGGAGATACAATGGACGCGACGCAGTCGCGCCCCTACCCAGTAAGCACAAAAAAGGCGTCCGAAGACGCCTTTTTATTGGGACCATTTTCGACGCTACTGACAAGCTTCACAGGTGCCGCCATTGCGCATCGCTTCGATCGAGCACGCTGTCTTCTCTTCATCGGTGGACTCTTTCTTCTCCATCTTGGACTTACCTTCCATCGAAGAAGTGGCCTTCTCAATGTTAGACGCACCGAGGGTACGAAGATAATAAGTGGTCTTCAAACCCGTGCGCCAGGCGTACTGATACATGTGCGACAACTCTTTAAGATCTGCGGCAGGTAAGAAGAGATTGAGTGACTGTGCTTGGTCGATCCACTTTTGGCGACGCGCAGCAGCATCGATAATCCACTTATAAGGAATCACGAAGGCCGTCATATACTTCAGACGGAGGTCATCAGGAATTTCAGGAATATCCTTCAGCTCACCGTCATAATATTTGAGTTGCTCGACCATGTTCTGATTCCAGAGACCGAGTTTCTTGAGGTCGCGGACGAGCGATGCATTCAATTCAATGAAGTCACCGGAGAGATTACTCTTAACGAAGAGATTCTTGTAAGTAGGCTCGATGCAAGGTGAGCTGCCGACGATGTTTGAAATCGTAGCAGTAGGAGCAATCGCCAGAACGTTGGAATTGCGCATGCCTTGTTTCTTAATCTTCGCGCGAACCGAGGTCCAATCCATGACACCGCCACGCTTAACTTCAATCGGCTCACCGCGCTCAGCTTCGAGAAGATCGACGGTGTCCTGGGGAAGTAAACCACGATCCCACTTGGAGCCTTTATAAGTGCTGTAGGCGCCGCGCTCAGCAGCGAGGTCAGACGAAGTTTCATAAGCGTAGTAGGCCACGGCTTCCATGATTTCGTCGTTAAACTCAAGCGCTGCGTCAGAAGCGAACGAAGTGTCGCGACGGTAGAGACAGTCTTGCAGACCCATCACACCGAGACCGATAGGACGGTGACGGATGTTGGAAACTTCAGCGGCCTTGGTCGGATAGAAGTTGATATCGATGACGTTATCGAGAGCACGAACGGCGACGCGTACAGTTTCAGCGAGGCGGGCGTGATCGATATTGCCATCAGCATCTAAGTGTGAGTCCAACACGATTGAACCCAAGTTACAGACCGCGGTTTCATCAGCACTGGTGTTGAGGGTGATTTCGGTGCAAAGATTCGAGGAGTGAATGACGCCTACGTGGTCTTGAGGAGAACGAACGTTGCAAGGATCTTTGAAAGTCATCCATGGATGGCCGGTTTCAAAAATCATGCCCAACATTTTCTTCCAGAGTTCGATCGCAGGAAGTGTGCGAGCAAAAATCTTACCTTGGCGCGCTTGTTCTTCGTAGGCTTCGTAGCGACGTTCGAAATCGGCACCGTAAGTTTCATGTAAGTCGGCTACTTCGTGTGAACTGAACAAGGTCCAGTCACCACGAGACTTAAGACGCTTCATGAATAAGTCAGGAATCCAATTCGCCGTGTTCATATCGTGCGTGCGACGACGGTCATCACCGGTGTTACGACGGAGTTCTAAGAAATCTTCGAAGTCACTGTGCCAAGCTTCGAGGTAAGCACAACCCGAGCCACGGCGCTTGCCGCCTTGGTTCACTGCGACGAGTTGGTCGTTGTGTAATTTGAGGAAAGGAACGACACCTTGGGATTCGCCGTTGGTTCCTTTAATGTGTGAGCCCGTTCCGCGAACGGCTGTCCACGAACCGCCTAAGCCACCTGCCCATTTGGAGAGGAAAGCATTTTCTGCGATACCCCGAACCATGATCGATTCAATCGTGTCATCTACCTTATAGAGATAGCACGAAGAGAGCTGACTGTGGAGAGTGCCCGCATTGAAGAGCGTAGGAGTCGAACTACAGAAGCGGCGTGACTTGTAGAGATTGTGGAGACGAACAACCCATTCTTCACGGCCCTTTTCTTCACGAAGGAAAAGACCCATCGCCACACGCATCCAGAAGAACTGCGGAGTCTCTAAACGACGGGCAATCTTGTTGGTTTTATCGATGATTAAATAGCGATCGTAGAGAGTTTGAACGCCTAAGAATTCGAACTCCATATCGGCCATCGGATCAAGAGCCTCGGCGAGTTTGGCTAAGTTGTAGCGACGGAGTTCGGGAGTGAGACGACCAATCTCGATACCGCGCTCAATGTAAGCAGCAAATTTAACGCGGTGGAATTCTTGGAGTTTTGAAACACCATCTTTGAGAATGCTCCAACCTAATACTTCTTCGTAGATGTAGGTGAGTAAGAGACGGCCGGCAAACTTTGCGAAATCGGCATCGCGCTCGATGAGCGTCTTAGAATTAAGTTCAATGGTCTTACGTAATTCTGGCTCGGTGATTTCGTTGAATAAACCACGACGGAGTTCGAGTTCGATTTCATCAACCGTGAGCGAGAGATTTAATCCGGTCACCGCGTAGGAAACACGCTTACGTAAATCGTCACCATTCCATAAGTAAGTCGAACCATTCAGTGCCTTAACCAAAATCATCGATTCTTGACGATCATCGGAAACAGAAGGCTGAGTGGCCTCTAGCTCACGATTACGGGCACGTTCCGCGCGATAAAGAATATAAGCTTCGGCAACTTTGAAGTGACCTTGGCGCATTAACTCTGCTTGGACGATGTCTTGAACTTCTTCGATACCGATGATGTTCACTTTTAATTCAGCAACACGGTAGGAAACGGCGGTGGCGACTAACTCAGCAGGACCCGAGTCTAGGCCTTGTGAGAGAAATGATTTGCGAATCGCGATATCGATTTTGGACTGATTCCAGGGCACCATCTGGTGATTGCGACGCATCAGGCGTGCTTTCACTTCAACGCTGCCCGGAAGGGAAATGTAACCCGATGAGCAGACCAAGCTTTTGGCAACGTCGTGACGATTATGCTGAATAAGCGCTTGTTCGATAATCGGAATAATTTGGGCTTCGGTAATCAAGCCATCGGTTTTTAAAACGAGATCGCTGACGGATTCAGAAACTTGTTTGGCAACCGCAGCGACGAAGTTACGATTTTGTTCGGTGAAAATATCGGTGATCTCGCGCGAGAGTAAAAGATCGGTCAGAGCGATACCGACGATTTCAGCGATGCGACCGTGGTCGAATCCAGCGATGGCTGGAACAGGGGCAGCACCGGCAGCGACGGCTGGCAAAGATTCGCGCCAGTTAAAACGTGGCTTCGCATTCGCAGGAGTGCGGATGGCGTTTTTGAGGGCAATGTCTTCGCGGTAGAAAGGGGATTCAGGATTCATATTGAGGGGAAAGAGGGTTTGGTTTTAGAGAGGAGTCGAAAGTGTAGGGCATTCAGGCGGTGGCCTGAATAATTGGGGAGGGAGAGTTTAAGAGGATGGAGGGTAAGAACAGAAACCGTGCCAAACTACGCATCGAGGGGGTAATGCGTAATTTGTCACACGAACAATTACAGGTCGGCGTCGTCGACTTTTTCTAAGGCAGCTGATTTTTGATATTCAGTGACGCGTCCCTCGAAGAAGTTTTGTTCTTTTTTGAGGTCCATCATTTCCGAAAGCCAAGGGAATGGATTGACGGGCGCTGGAGAAACCAAGGGTTCGAGACCACAGTTTCTAAGGCGACGATCGGCAATATAATCAATATATTGCTCAAATTCCTTTGAAGAAAGGCCGAGGGCGTTCACGGGGAGGCAATCGCGGATGAAGTCTTTTTCAAGGCTCACGGCGGTGGCCATGAGTTGACGAAGTTCTTCGCGGAATGACTCAGTCCAGATATCTGGATTTTCTTTTACTAACTCTAGTAAGAGTTGGCGGAAGAGATCGATGTGGTTGGACTCATCGCGCAATGTGTAGCGGAACATTTGTCCGATACCTGGGAATTTATTTTGGCGGGCGAGAGAAAGCACCATACCGAAGAGTCCGTAGAATTGAGTACCTTCCATGCACTGACCGAAGAGGAACATATTGTGGGCGAGGGCCTGCTTGTCTTCGAGTTTAGTGAGGTCGAGCTTCCGGCGGAGCGCGCGAGAATTATTGACGACGAAGGCGGCCTTCTTGGCGATGGTTGGAATATCTTCGAACATCGCTTCGCACTCGTGCGGATTAATACCGAGTGACGAGACCATGTACACGAGAGAGTCGGCGTGAATATTTTCTTCGTGCGCGTGACGACCTAAAACTAATTTTAATTCAGGAGCGGTGACGACTTCACGAACGACGTGAATAATATTATCACCCACAATACCTTCTGCGGCGGAAAAATAACCAATGGCCATTTTGATAATCCAGCGATCGATTTCAGTAATCGCACCAGAACCTTCGCGCCATTGTTCGCAGTCTTTACCCATAGGAACATCTTCTGGTTCCCAGTGGTTAGCCTTCATCGTTTTATAAAGATCATACGCCCACTGATATTTGAGTGGGAGAATATTAAAGAACATCGACTCACGACCGTTGATGACTTGTTTGTTTTTAAATGCCTCTTCCGCTTTTGCTTTATCGAGGATGAATGTTTTTGGTCCGACTTTTACGGTGATGGTTTCCATGAATTTTAGTAGTTAGAGAAAAGGGTTTGATTAGAGGCCGGAAGGGCCGCTAGGTGATTGGTATGTCAGGAAATTATACTAGGGCTAGGGGGTGTAAATACTATTTAACACTGCATGTAGTGTTTTTTCTTAAATCACTCTACATAGGGCACTTACAAAAAAAACTTTATTCACAATGGGGGTTTTTAACTATTTTTTTAAGGTTGGTACGGCGTGTGACGGTTTAGCGTCAAAAAAGCATAAAATCAGCGAAGTTCAAATCTAAGTTATTAGTCTTACTCACCGAGAAATGGGCCCTGATGAGCGAGGTTGCTCAAGGATTAAAAATTTAATATAAAGGCAGTATAATGGGCAAAAATTCTGCGGTCGAAGAGACCAAAAACTCCCCTTCCCTCCTAAAAAATTTATGGGGGAAGCAAGATTTAAGAGAGCGCGGATGGCGTGGGCGAATTAAAGCAGTTTGCCGAGTCTTCATCACGAGCTGGCGAGGGATTGGCGAGAACCGCATTCCCCAACAATCGGCGGCGCTGACCTATTACACTCTGATGTCGATCGGTCCGATCCTCGCCCTCGCGATCACTATTTCCGGATACATTCTTTCTCAACCAAACAGCAGCGAAGATAACTTAGCAAAAAAATCGGTCGTCGCTTCGATTCAGTGGATTGCTCCGCAAATCAATGCATCGAATTTAAAAACGCTGTCCGGAAAAAATTCAAGCGGTGGCGAACCCACGCAGAAGTTGCACGACATCAGTGAAAATTTAGATAAGATGGTGGATCAACTCTTAGCGAATGCGGCGAGCAGTGAAGCGGGGCTGATTGGTTTATTTTTTATTTTAGCTTTAGCGGTGCTGATGTTGAGTCGGGTCGAAGATGCGCTGAATGGAATCTGGGGATTACGCGTCGGGCGACATTGGTATAAGCGATGCGTGAATTATTTACTCTTTTTAATTCTCTTTTTCCTAGTCGGAGCGACCTCTTTAACGATGTTGTCTGTGTCCTCGATTGCTGGGGCGATTGGCCACAGTACCTCCTGGGTGGGCGACTTTTTAATCCGCCTGCCGATGGGCGAGGAAATCATTGAATTTATTAGCGGGAATGGACCGTTAATCATCTCCTTCCTGCTCCTTTGGGGGGCCTTTACCCTCTTCAATCGGATCATGCCGAATGGACGAGTGTATTGGGGTGCGGCAGCGATGGGTGGGCTCAGTGTCACCGCTCTCATTATTTTAAATCATCAACTCTCTGCGCTCTATGTGAGCAAGGTGACGCATCTCCAATCTCTGTATGGTGGAGTAAGTATTTTAGTCATCATCATGTTTGGAACTTATTTATCTTGGTTCTTCGTTTTACTGGGAGGGCAGCTGGCGTTTGCGTATCAGCATCGTCGAGCGCTCACTCAAAATAAAAATTGGGAGCACCTTAGTCATCAATCTCGCCGGGCCTTAGCGTTCACCTGTTGTTTGGAATCATTGCGACGTTATGAAGCGGGCGAATCAGGAATTCTCGTTCAGGATTTAATTTCGAAAACGCATTTACCCAGTGGCGTCATTGAAAGCTGTTTGCAGATTTGTCGGGAGAAAAATCTTTTAGAAGGTGATTTCAAAAAGCATGGCATGAGACCCGTGAGGACGTTGGAAAAAATGACGGTCGGGCAATTATGGAAAGTCATCGATGCTGATGTGGGAAGTGGTACTGATGATTTTAATGACCAGGATGATCCGGCGTTACGTGAGTTAGTCCGGATTGAGAAAAATATTTTGGAAGCGACTGAGACGCGATTGACGTTGGGACAGCTCGCGGCGCATCGATAAAAAAGCCCAAGAGGTTTCAGATAAGGCCGGTGAAGACTTATCTGAAACCCTTGTAAAATGGACGAGCCCAGCGTCCTTTCGGAAACTGGGCTCGTTGAACCTGGCGACGACCTACTCTCGCACAGCAGCGGGGCTGCACTACCATCGGCGGCTACATTCTTAACTTTCGTGTTCGGGAAGGGAACGAGTGTTTCCATGTGCCCATGATCACCAGAAGGATTCCTCGGGTCGCTGCATGAAGGTGATCATGTTTGTGCCAGGTTCTGAATAGCGACCGTCATAGGGTTAAAATTGCACAGTTTACGCATAGTAAAATTACTTTATATGATTCCATTGGCCTAGACGTCCTTTGAGACGGCTAAGAAGCCAATTGCAGATCAATCGAACATTAGTATCGCTAAGCTCAACGTATCGCTACGCTTACACCTGCGACCTATCAACCAGGTAGTCTTCCTGGGTTCTATAGGGAGATCTTATCTTGGGAAAGGCTTGGCGCTTAGATGCTTTCAGCGCTTATCCGTTCCATGCTTAGCTACCCGGCGGTGCCACTGACGTGACAACCGGAACACCAGAGGCATGTCATTTGCGGTCCTCTCGTACTAACAAATGAACCCCTCAAATCTCCTACGCCCACAGCGGATAGAGGACCGAACTGTCTCACGACGTTCTGAACCCAGCTCGCGTACCACTTTAATCGGCGAACAGCCGAACCCTTGGGACCTTCTCCAGCCCCAGG
>JAEMQU010000057.1 GCA_016463705.1 Opitutales bacterium
CACCCCCAGCCGCGCTGAAGATCGAACTCTACGAAACCAAACAGGAGGTAGTGGAGTTACCCGAAACCATTGTCATTGAAAACCGCCGACCCTCTTTATTAGGCGAAGCCTCACCCTCCGTCTCAAAAATCAATCCACAAGAAAGCTCACTCTCGAATTTCGGCACTCTTTCCAGTATCCTCTCTGCCACCCCCGGTGTTTATGCGAGCGAACAAGCCGGTATCGGCTCATCCACTTCCGTATTTTTTCGGGGAACTAATTCGACTCATACTGCTTTCTTATTGGATGGGCGACGACTCTCGGAAGGATTTTCTGGAAATTATGAAATCTATCGTTTTCGCGCCTATGGACTTTCCTCGGTCGAAATTTTGCGCGGCCCTTCATCTTCACTCTACGGAGCTAATGCTTTAGGCGGAGTGATTGATTGCCGACTACCCAATCCTTTATCCGAACCCAGCAGTATTCGTTCAACTTTTGAAATCGGATCTTATGGTTATGCTTCACTGGGCATCTCCGCCACTAATAATAATGCTCAAGGCAGTGAGCCAGCTACCCAAGGCAATACGGTAACATTCACCACCTCGCAGAGTGATGGATGGAGAGATAATAGCTCTCGCGATGCTTCAAATTTATTATTTAAATCAGTCTGGAAAATTTCGGATAAAATCAGTTTTGATATTTTGGGCTCCGCTGACACCAGTCGCGCACGACTCTCCGGAGTCGACGTCAACCCCACTCCCAACGATTGGCAAAATGATCACGGTTGGCTTCTATCTCCTGGGTTGTTCTTCCAAGACGATTCCACCCAAGCCGCCGTGTTTTGGTCACACAACGAAACCTTCACGGATAGTGACTACGCGTCAGTCTACTATAAATACCGCATCGAGCGTGATGAATTAACCGCCTATGTAGACCAAAAAATTAACGCTCAACTTAACTTAGGCCTCGGAGTAAGTTATGAAATCAATCGCTACGACCGAAGTGATAGTACACCCGGAGTTTGGCAGGATACGATGGAGTCAGTCGGGCTTTGGACGCGGGCGGATTGGAAAATCACCCCCACGGATCAACTCAAAATCACCCTCCGACAAGATAAATTTTCCGATTTTCAAAATCACTTCTCTTGGGACATTCAATACCGACATCACTTAACCAAAGAAATCAGCGCTCATGCCAAAATCGCTACGGCCTATCACACCCCCACCGCCAATGATTTGGGAGGCGGAACGGTAGGAAATGTTCCCTTACGACCCGAAACCAATGACGGCAAAGAAATCGGATTACGTTATGAAAATGGCAAAGACCTGAGTTGGACCTTGGTAGTTTTTGAAAATAATCTCACCGACCTCATTGCTTTCAGCTACGTTTCCCCCTGGCCTGCTTATAATATTAATGAGGCAAACACGCGTGGGGTGGAATTCGGAGTACAGTCACAAATCACGAGTACCCTAAAACTCTTTGGTAATGCCACGTTTTTGAAGACCAAAGATTTTTCCACGCAGGAAAGTTTAATCCGCCGGCCCGATCTGATTTTCACTTTAGGCGCTGAAATAAATCCAGTCGCAGCATGGACTTACGGTCTGTCGGTTAATCATATTGCTAATAGAATTGATTATGACCCCGTCAGCTATGCGGTCGTCAAATCCCCTAACGGAACTTATTGGCGCACCTGGCTGATCTATCATTATAAAACTGGTCAGGAATTATCATTACATGTTGAAAATCTGTTTAATGAAACAGCCCCACCTGCCAGCCTGGGCTTCCCCGCCCAACCCCGCTCGTTCTATCTGTCTTATTCGGTAAAATTTTAGTTCCCTTCCTTGCCAAGGCGGTGGATAGCAAACTAATATGACCCTCCTTAATTATGAGTCGGTACTACTTCGCCTACGG
>JAEMQU010000005.1 GCA_016463705.1 Opitutales bacterium
CACAGGACTTAATCAAAACCCTAAGCGATAAAGTGTCAACGGGGCAAAGAGATTGCCTACTCCCACTCAATCGTAGCGGGCGGTTTCGACGAAACATCATAGACCACGCGATTGATGCCCTTAACTTCATTAATAATTCGGGTAGAGGCGCGTTGTAAAACATCGTAAGGTAAACGCGCCCAATCGGCTGTCATCGCATCTGAAGAGGTAACTGCTCGCAGAGCACAGACGTTATCATAGGTGCGGCCATCGCCCATCACACCTACACTCCGCACGGGAAGGAAAACCGCGAAGGCCTGCCAGACTTTGCTGTAGTTTCCAGACGTTCTTAATTCGTTAATAAAAATATCATCAGCTCGACGAAGAATCTCCAGTCGCTCAGGAGTAATATCTCCACAAATACGCACTGCTAATCCCGGACCCGGGAAAGGATGACGCCAAACCATCTCTTTAGGTAAACCTAAGGCTTCACCCAAAGCTCGAACTTCATCCTTAAATAACTCACGCAATGGCTCGAGGAGTTTTAATTTCATGCGCTTAGGCAGGCCGCCTACGTTGTGGTGACTCTTAATTGTCACCGCTGGTCCGCCGCCTGGTGAAATCGATTCAATGACATCAGGATATAGCGTGCCTTGCGCTAAGAACTCTACTTTACCTTTTTTGGCTAGGTCTTTTACGGAGCGATCAAAGACAGCAATAAATTCGCGTCCGATAATTTTACGTTTCTTCTCCGGATCTCTCACGCCTTTTAGCTTTTTCAAAAAGATAGCTGACGCATCGACGACGCGGAGATCCACTTTAAATTTTCCGCGGAACATTTTTTCTACCTGCTGACGCTCACCTAGGCGGAGCAAGCCATTATCCACAAACACGCAGGTGAGTTGCTTACCAATCGCTTTTTGAATGAGGGCTGCAGCGACCGATGAATCAACGCCACCAGATAATCCTAAAATGACGTGAGAATCTCCCACCTTATTCCGAATATCTTCAATGGCGGTTTGAACGTAATCCCCCATCACCCAATTCGGCTTACATTTACAAATACGGAATAAAAAGTTTTTGATAATTTCTAAGCCACGCTCCGAGTGAGCTACTTCGGGGTGAAATTGAATGCCGTAAAATCTCCGGCGAGTATCTTCAAC
The DNA here is from genome assembly GCA_016463705.1 of Opitutales bacterium. Lineage (GTDB taxonomy): Bacteria > Verrucomicrobiota > Verrucomicrobiia > Opitutales > UBA953 > UBA953. Next base: position 1,143 of record JAEMQU010000005.1, read on the forward strand.
GACCGCATTGTTAGAATTCTCCGTACCCGCTACGGCGTGAAAGCCTTTAGGCAAGCGCGTCACTTTATCCCCGTGCGAATTCCAAACACGCAAAGGTGATTTTAAACCGTGTAAGAGTTCAGACTTCTTCGGACGGAAAGAGAGCATGCCATGGCCGTATTCGCGATGCTGACTGCTGGCTACTTGGCCGCCCAACATTTCACCCATCAACTGCACTCCGTAGCAAATACCGAGAATCGGTAATCCCATTTCAAATATTTCTGATTGAGGACGAGGGGATCCTTTAGCTTTAACACTTGAAGGGCCGCCTGAAAAAATCACGCCAATGATCCCGTCTGCGCGGAGGGTTTCCGCAGAGACATCGAACGCATAGATGCGGGAGTGAACATTGCATTCACGGACGCGACGGGCGATGACCTTGGTAAGCTGTGAACCAAAATCAAGAATAGCGATGGACCGTTGATTCATAAAAATGATTTAGGTTAAAATTTGAGACGGGCGTTATTCCAGCCACATTGCGGACAGGAGGCCTCTGCTCGACGACGTGGGCGGACGTAGGTAAAACTGCAACGGGTGCAGGAAAAAACAGAGCTTAAGCGACGGTGATCCGAAAGCAGTGCGTCGCGTCGGTCGTACCAAAATTGCAGAAAGAAAAGCGCCCCAATAACCGCGGCAACGAGACAGGCCAAAAAGACATCGAGGTCGATAGGCTGAAGCATGGTTGAAAATTAGGGGTTTTGATTAAAAAAGCGAGACGCGTCACTAGGAACAATGACGCGTCTCGTTAAGTTTATGTTTTTAGTGCTTAGGCAGTGGCTGCTGACGCTTCTTCCTTAGCAACCTTAGGCTTACGTGCAGTTTTAGCCTTAGGTGTTAAAGCGGGAGCTTTGTCATCTTTACCGACTAACTCGATGAGCGCAGTTTCAGCAGCGTCGCCCTTACGGACGTTCAGCTTGTAGATACGCGTGAAGCCACCATTGCGAGTCATGAACTGCTTAACCCGTTCTTTGAAAAGAAGGTTGGCAGCGGATTCATCGCGTAAGCGAGCCATGGCCAAACGATAATAGTGCAACTTGACGCTCTTGTCGGCGGACTGTTCAGCCTTCTTAGCGAGCGTGATTAAACGTTCGGCGAAAGGACGGACAGCACGGGCGCGGGAGAGCGTGGTGGTGATGCGAGCATTCTTGATGAGTGCTGCAGCCAGATTGGCGACGAGTGAACGACGGTGGGCGGTTTTGACGCCGAGGACGTTATGGTGAGAGCGGTGACGCATGATCTGATTTCTCGATTACGAGTTTACACCTTTATCTAATAAGCGCTCATCAATTTTCTGTCCGAGAGACAGACCCAATTGCTCGAGCTTAGCTTTAATTTCGTTAAGGGACTTCTTACCGAAGTTGCGGTACTTGAGCATCTCTTGTTCGGACTTCATTGCGAGTTCGCCGACCGTGTTGATGTTCGCGTTGTTCAAGCAGTTAGCGGCACGAACGGAAAGTTCGATTTCGTTAACGGACATGTTAAGTAATTTACGGAGGCGATTAGCTTCTTCGCTCACTTCAGATTTACCTGATTCGAATTCAACCGGATCGGTTGATACGGTATCAAATACCGCGAGGTGGTGACGGAGGATAGCCGACGCTTCTTTTAAAGCTTCGTCTGGAGTAATACGACCATCAGTCGAAATCTCTAAAACGAGTTTATCGTAATCGGTCATTTGACCAACACGGGTGCTCTCCACTGCGTACTTTACTAAAGTGACAGGGGAGAAAAGTGAATCAACAGGAATGGAACCGATGGACTGTTCAGCTTTTTTGTTTTCTTCAGCGGATGCCCAGCTACGTCCAACGCTTACTTCTACTTCAGCAGTGAAAGTACGCTTACGGTCGATGGTGCAAATGACGGTGTCAGGATTGACCACTGAAACTGAACCAGTCTTGTTTTCGAAAACGATGTCCGAAGCTTTAACCACTCCGGTTTTGTTAACGTCGATACGACCTTTGAAAGATTCGCGCTTATTCGCTTCAGTGCGAATACGAACTTTCTTAAGGTTGAGAACGATTTCGGTGACGTCTTCAACGACGCCATCGATTGGTTGAAACTCATGCTGCACTCCTTCGATCATCACTGCGGAAATAGCAGCGCCCTCGATAGAGCTGAGGAGCACGCGACGCAGCGAGTTGCCAATCGTGTGGCCGAAACCGGCCTCGAATGGCTCTGCGAAGTAGCGAGCAAAAGTGGGGGTGGATGAGGATTCCTCTTTTTTGAGGCCCTTGGGTAGTTCGAATTTTCCGAGGCGCTTGGTCATGTCTTGTAGTAGTTGGTTGTTTTGGTTGGCGGTTGGATCAGCGGCTGTAGAATTCAACGATGATCTGAACATTGATGTCGCGTGATAGTTCTTCCTTCGCTGGCTCACGGACCATTTGTCCTTTGAGTTGTTCAGCAACGGTGACTAACCAAGCAGGAACAACACGACCTTGGCCTTCTTCGATGGCACGGGTAGCGAGTTGTTTAGAAGAGGTGCGATCACGAATCTCAATTTCGTGTCCAGGAGCTACGGTAAAGCTAGCGACGTCTACTTTATGGCCGTCGATGCGGACGTGTCCGTGAGAGACGAGCTGACGAGCAGCGGAGCGGGAGTTAGCAAAACCAAGACGATAGACAACGTTGTCTAAACGAGTTTCGAGAATGCGGAGGAAATTATCACCAGCGACACCACCCATACGCTTAGCGCGTTCGAAGGATAAGCGGAACTGTTTCTCAGTCAGGCCGTACATCATACGGAGTTTTTGTTTTTCATTAAGACCAACACCATACTCCGAAACTTTTCGGCGGGTGGTCTTACCGTGGATACCGGGTGGGTATGGACGGCGTTCCTCACCTTTGGAGGTGGGGAAGATATTTTGGCCAAAGCGACGATTCAGCTTGGTCGTGGGTCCTGTGTAACGAGACATGATTTATTATTTTTGGTATTTGTGGCGGATGATAGTACCCGCCCGGTTTGCCATAGCCGGACGGTAAGTCGAAAAATTAAACGCGGCGACGCTTCGGAGGGCGGCAACCGTTATGAGGAATTGGAGTCGTATCGAGAATCGAGGTAACATTGAGTCCGAGAACTTGGAGCGCACGAATCGCACTGTCGCGACCCATACCTGGACCCTTAACACGTACCGAAATATCTTTTAATCCGTGAGCCATCGCTAACTTGGCGGCTTCTTGGCAAACGACTTGGGCGGCGTACGCAGTAGATTTGCGGGAACCACGGAATTGGTGACGACCAGCAGAACCCCAAGAGATCACATTACCATTGGTATCCGTAATCGTAACTTTGGTGTTATTGAAGGTAGCTAAAATATGGCAGATTCCGACGGTGATATTTTTGGAACCTTTGGCGCGACGAACTTTAATTTCGCCGATGTCTTCGCCTAATAATTCTTTCGCAGTAATTTCTTTACGCTCTGGTGGGGTGGCCTCCGCTGCAACAGGTGCAACTACTTCAGGAGCAACCGCAGGGGCGGCCGCTTCAGGTGACGCAGCTTTAGGCTTACGTACTTTAGGAGTCTTGGGTGCTTCTTCGCTCATCGTAAAATTAGTTTAGTTATTTAAAGATTATTTAGAAGGAGCTGCGGCAACGCCGACGGTCTTACGCTTACCCTTACGTGTACGAGCATTAGTACGTGTACGTTGACCACGAACGGGAAGTCCGCGGAAGTGACGAAGACCACGATAACATTTTACCGCTTGGAGACGCTTGAGATTTTGTGCAATATCGCGACGTAAATCACCTTCACACTTGTAACCCATACGAACGATGTACTCGACGATTTTATTTAATTGCTCCTCCGAGAGATTCGAAGCGCGCATGGCGGGATCGAAGCCGAGAGCTTCGCAAATTTCTGTGGCACGGCGGGGGCCGATACCATAGATGTAGCGAAGCGAGTACTCTACTTTTTTGTTGTTGGGTATATCTACTCCGAGGATTCGTGGCATAGGGTCCGGGCTGTTTAGAAGGTGGGAAAGAGGTCGGAACTTGTGGGTTCTTGGGGGATTTGAAAGCAAAAAATTGAGTTAAGGTAAGGTTAGTATTTCCGCACCCTTTTCGGTCACCATCACGGTGTGCTCAAAATGGGCAGAAACCTTGCCATCTGCGGTCCGGGCAGTCCATCCATCGGCTCCCATAATGATCTTAGGCGAGCCTAAATTAACCATGGGCTCGATTGCTAAGCACATACCAGCCAATAACTTAGGTCCAGTACCTGCCTTGCCGAAGTTAGGAATCTGAGGTTCCTCGTGCATTTTTCGTCCTACGCCATGGCCAACGAAGTCCCGGACGATGCCATACCCCCCTGGGCTAAGGGAGGCCTGGATGGCGGCTGAGATATCCCCTACCCGATTTCCGGGTCGGACGGCGGCGATGCCGGCATGAAGGGCTTTTTCGGTCTCAACACAGAGAGCTTTAGCTTCGGGGCTGACCTTACCGATGGTGATGGTTCGAGCGTTGTCGCCGATAAATCCATCGCGACGAACGACGACATCTAAAGAAACCAAATCACCGTCGCGGATAATTCGGCTGGGCGATCCGATTCCGTGAACGACCTCATCGTTGAGCGAAATACAAACGTATCCCGGATAAGTTAAACCGCCGACAACATATCCGTAGCAGGCGCTTTCACAGCCGTGACGTAACAGTAAACCACGCGCGGCGGAATCTAAACCAGCGGTAGAAATTCCCGGAACCACGAGGCTGACTAAGTCCTGTAAAACACGAGCAGCGGCACTGCATGCAGCCCGCATTCGTTTTACTTCATCATCAGACTTCAAATCAATCATTCCGAAAACTTACTTAACAAAAGATTCCCAGTGACTAGCTACCCATGCAGCTATACCGAGAAAGAAAATTGTGAGACAAATCTTGGGCATCGAACCTAAAGCAGATTCTTCCCCTCCATTACGAATACCTGATTGAGGAACGGGCAAGCTGCCGATGCGACCTTTCTTCAAGAATCCTTCATAATTACTTTGCAGAAGATACGTTTCAATTTGGCGCATGGTGTCCAACATCACACCCACAGTAATTAGTCCACCCGTACCGCCTAAGAAACTGGCCAGACGCATCGGGAATCCTAATTGGAAAGTGAAGAGGTCGGGCATCAACGCGATAATGAGAAGGAATAACGAACCGGCCACGGTCAAACGGGTCATCACGAAGTCGAGGAACTGCGCGGTATGTTCGCCAGGACGCACTCCAAGAATGTAACCATTATTCTTTTTCAGATCGTCCGCGATTTGCACCGGGCGGAACATAATAGAAATCCAGAAGTAACTGAATCCGAAGATTAAGACCGCGTAGGAAATATAATGGAACCATCCTTGTGTTTGAAATACTCCCGCCCAGTCATGGAGAAAACCTAAAGTCGGCGTAAGGGTGCTTAACGGATTAAGCAACATCGGCGGGAAACTTAAAATCGCTCCCGCGAAAATCACCGGCATCACGCCCGCATAATTTACTTTAAGCGGTAAATAGTTGGATTGGGCGCCGTACATTTTACGGCCGACCATGCGTTGTGCGTATTGAATAGAGATTTTGCGAACCGCTTGGTTGATTGCCACCATCGCCGCCGTCACGAGAGCGAATAAAATAATCATGCCGACGGCCTTTTCCCAGCCTTGTCCACTGGCTTCAGCCGCGCCAATCTTACCACCAAACGCGACGCTTACGAATGAGGTGATCGCCCCTGGAATATCAGCCAAAATACCGATCGTGATTAAAACGGATGTACCATTACCAATGCCGCGTTGGGTGATTTGTTCACCCAGCCAAAGCATGACAATCGAACCCGCGGTTAAGAGACAAATCCCGAGCAAGACGAAAAGGGTTTTGCTTTCCATCACGACAATGGTGCCCGTGAAATTTCCAAGTCCTAAAGCCTGTCCAACTTTTCCAGGATTACAAAAAGCGCCGAGCAACAAGCCCGATTGAACGAGAGCGATGGCGATGGTGAGGTAGCGAGAGTACTGCGCGATTTTTTGACGACCGACATCACCCTCTTGTTGTAAACGGGCGATGGAAGGAACGACGGCTGACATCAGCTGCATAATAATCGATGCACTGATGTAGGGCATGATGCCTAAAGAGAAAATCGCACCTTTGAGCAACGCACCACCCGTGAACATGTTATACATGGCAACCACTCCACCCGATGCTTGATCGGCCATCGAGTTGTAGTAATCTAAAATATCTTTTGGATCGATACCCGGTAAAGGGATATTCGCTCCAATTCGGGCAACGAAAATAAGGGCTACCGTCACAATAAGACGGGCCCTTAGTTCAGGTATCCTCCAGCAATTGGCGAAGGCCGAAAACATCGCGGAGGGTCGGGAGGTTATTCAGCTGCGGCAACCGCGAGCTCCACTACCTTACCACCAGCAGCTTCAATTTTCTTTTTAGCTGATTCGGAGAAACGGTGAGCGGTGACAGTGACTGCACGCGTAATTTCGCCCGTGCCTAAAACTTTAAGCAGATCGACGTTTTTACGGATGATGCGTTCAGCTTTAAGTGAAGCGAGATCGATAGTTTTGCCCTTCAAGTCTTCGATGTCGCGTAAGTTGATTACAGCGTAGTCAATGCGGTTAACATTTTTGAAACCACGGTGAGGTAAACGACGGTAGAGAGGCATTTGACCGCCTTCAAAACCTGGACGGTGACCGCCACCCGAACGCGCTTTCATACCTTTGTGACCGCGACCGGAGGTTTTACCGTGACCGGAACCGCGCCCACGACCGAGCACTTTGTGGCGGTGGGTTGAACCTTTGATTTCTGGGAGAGAGTGAAGTTTCATAAGTATAATTTAAGCTTAGCTGCGAAGAGTTTTAATTTGGGCGAGAGTGCGGAGTTGAGAAAGACCATCCAATGTCGCTTTAACAATCGCTTGAGGATTATTCGATCCCATCGATTTCGAGAGAACGTCTTTTAATCCGACCACTTCGAGAACAGCACGAACACCACCACCCGCGATTAAGCCGGTACCGGGAGCGGCTGGACGAAGCATAACAACGCCGCCGTCAGCACGACCAATCACTTCATGAGGAATGGTGTTATTGCGAAGATTGTAAGTAGCGAGAGCACGGTGAGCGCGATCAGTACCCTTGCGAATAGCATCAGGAACTTCTTTGGCTTTACCGTAACCTACGCCGACGCGACCTTTGCCGTCACCGGCAACCACGAGGGCCGCAAAATTAAAACGACGGCCACCCTTAACCACTTTTGAACAGCGGTTAACGTGGACGACTTTGTCATTGAATTCAGAAGCAGCAGCTTCGTTGCGATTATCGCGACGAGGTGGGCGACCTTGTCCACCGCCTTGGCCACCTTGACCACGACGATTTCCTTGGCCACGACGATCTCCGCCTTGATTAGCAGGTGCATTAGCAGGCGCATTAGTAGGGGCCGGCGCGGGTGATGCCGCTGCATTATTGGTTTCTTCGCTCATGTAATTTTAGAAAATAAGTCCGGCTTTACGCACGGCGTCAGCAAATGATTTAACCGATCCGTGGTAGCGACGACCTGCGCGGTCGAAGACCAGTGTGGTGAGGCCAGCAGCTTTTGCTTTTTCACCGAAAGCAACTCCGAAGTCCGCAGCACCCGCCACTGAAGGGCGAAGTTTTTTGCCACGTAATTCTTTGGAAGTGGTCGAAGTCGCAACGAGCGTTACACCACGATCATCGTCGATCGCTTGAGCGTAGAGATGGAGGTGGGTTAACTTTAAAGCGAGGCGAGGACGGGCGGAGGTACCACGTACTGCTTTACGAATGCGCCAGCGGCGCTTCTGCATGAGTAAGTTCTTTTTGGAAAGTTTCATAAATAAAAACGTTAAAAAAATTAAGCAGTCTTCTTGCCTTCCTTACGGCGGACGAATTCGCCCTCAACGCGAACACCCTTACCTTTGTAAGGCTCAACAGGTTTGTAGAGTTTGATGGAAGCAGCGACTTGACCAACCATGTGGCGATCAGGACCGCTGATGACGAGCTTAGTGCCGTCGGTCACCACGACATTAACGCCCACTGGAATAGTGTAACGAATGGGGTGAGAATAGCCTAAAGCTAAATCTAAAATATTACCCTTAAGGATGGCTTTGAAACCAACGCCTTCGATGAGTAAAGTTTTGGAGTAACCTTTTTCAACGCCTTCAACCATATTACGGATGATAGCGCGAGTGGTGCCGAAGAGAGCAGCAGCTTCTTTTTTCTCACTCAGATCGGCAACTTGGACGACAGATTTGTCGACCGTAACTCCGATTTGAGAGGGAAATTTATGTGTGAGTTTCCCTTTGGGACCTTCAACAGAAACGGTTTGTCCAGACACCGCTACTTTTACGTTAGCGGGGAAATTGACGGGTTGTTTACCAATGCGTGACATAGATTTAAGTATTGAGGGTTGAGGGTTACCAGACTTTGGCGAGGAGTTCGCCGCCAACTTTTTGGCGACGGGCTTCAGCATCAGTCATGACGCCGCGCGAGGTGGTGAGAATAGAAACTCCCATGCCACCAATCACTTTGGGCACAGATGAGTAGCCGGCATAAACACGGCGACCAGGAGTGGACACGCGTTCGATGCTGGTGATCGCAGGTACGCCCGAGACGTACTTGAGAGTTAATTCAAGAGCAGGCTTTTCATCACGCTCAACCTTGCGGAAATGAGCGACGTAACCAGACTCAGTAAGAATACGAGCAACACCTTCGCGGAGGCGTGACCATTGGATCACGACCGTGGGGCGTTCGGCCTTAGAGGCGTTGCGGATGGAGGTCAGAAAATCTCCGATTGTATCGTTGGATGCAGACATGTTCGTAGTTTTCGTGGGTTACCAGGAGGCTTTAGTGACACCGGGAATTTGACCACCAAGGGCCAATTCGCGGAAGGTGATACGGGAAAGGCCGAACTTGCGAATGAACGCACGAGGACGACCGGAAATTGCACAGCGATTCTTGTGACGAACGCGAGAGGAGTTGCGAGGCAGCTTGGTCAACTTGCGTTGAGCTGCGTAAAACTCTTCTTCGGTGGTCTTAGGACTCGCGAGAATCTTTTTAAGCTCCGCACGTTGAGTTGCATATTTTGCAACTAAGCGTTGGCGCTTAAGGGAGCGTTGAATGACGGACTCTTTTGCCATACTAGTATTTTTTTATGATAAAGGTTAGGCCTTCGCGGCGGTAGCGGCTGCTTCGGTGGCAGCGGAGGAACGACGGAATGGCATGCCGAGCATACGCAAGAGTTCACGGCCTTCGTCATCAGTATTCGCCGAAGTCACGATGACTACGTCCATACCAATATTGGCGCGTTGAGATCCATCAGCCTGCGTTTCAGGGAAGATGGTGTGGTCGGTGATACCGAGAGAATAATTACCACGACCGTCGAGACGGTTAGAGGTACCACGGAAGTCGCGAATCATGGGAAGAGCTACGGCGGTTAAGCGGAGGTAGAATTCCCACATGCGAGGTCCACGTAAAGTGACCATGCAACCGAGAGGCATGCCTTGACGAACTTTGAAATTCGCCACGCTCTTGCTCGCGCGGGTGATGACAGGCTTTTGACCTGAAAGTTTTGTTATCTCTTTGACGACTTCAGCCATGTGGCCTTTGTCAGCTTCCGCTTTGAAAGCAGAGTTGAGAACGATCTTCGTCAAGTTAGGTACTTGGTGAACATTCTTGTAGCCGCGAGCTTTGAGGAGCTCAGGAACGACCTTCTCGAGATAAACCTTTTTTAGATAGGGCTTGGACATTTGAGTGAAAATTTCTCGGGGGGTTTCGTAATATTATTTAGTAGCCTTCGCTTTTTTAGCGGCAGGCTTTTTGCTTTGGCGAGCATCCCAGAGTGCGACCAGCATCACGTTTGAGCGGTGGATGGTTGCTTCCTTCTCGGTGATACCACCGGTACCATCTTGGGCACGCTTGAGGTGGCGCTTAACGAGGTTGAGGCCTTTTACGGTGACGCGCTCATCAGCACGATCGTAAGTAAGGATTTCGCCGCGTTTGCCTTTTTCGGCACCGGCGATGATGACAACTTCGTCACCCCTTTTAATATCGGTCTTAGACATGGTAATTAGAGAACCTCGGGAGCGAGGGAAATGATTTTCATGAAGTTTTTGCCGCGGAGTTCGCGCGCAACAGGCCCGAAGATACGGGTACCTTTAGGATTACCATTGTCGTCGAGAATCACGACGGCGTTGGTATCGAAACGTAAGTAGCTGCCGTCGTTACGACGAATCGGAGCCACGGTGCGCACGATCACGGCGCGGACAACACTACCCTTTTTGCATTGAGCATCAGGGGTGGAATCTTTGACGGAACAAATAATCACATCACCGATACCAGCAGTGTCTTTGATTTGGCCGAGACGGCGAATCATCTGCACTTGGCGGGCACCTGTGTTGTCGGCTACGTCGAGCCTGGAAAGCATTTGAAGCATATTAAAAAATATTAGAGGATTATTCGGCGGATTGGATAGCGACTTTCGCAGCTTCGACGATGCGAACGATGCGCCAGCGCTTTAATTTGGAAAGCGGACGGGTTTCCATGATTTCAACTTTGTCGCCAACCTTGCACTCATTCTTTTCATCATGAGCGTGTAAGACGGTACGACGTTTTACTTCTTTGCCGTAGACAGGGTGAAGAACGGTAAATTGACAATTTACTTTCACGGACTTGTCGCCCGAACGGGTGGCAACAAAACCGATGAGGTTTTTACGATTGGATCGTGACTCAGACATGGGATTTAAAAATTATTTGGTGGTGGTTTTTGAATTCAGGAGCGTGAGACAACGTGCGATATCGGCACGGAGCACACGGAAACGAGCAGAGTTTTCGACTGCGCCGGTGGCCTTACGGAGGCGGAGTTGGAGAAGTTCTTCACGAGCTTCACGCACGCGCTTCTGTAACTCGGTGGGAGCCAGACCGCGGAGAGCCGAAGCAGCGGAGGGTTTGTCTTTCTGATAGGTACGCATCGAGAAAATGTAGGTGTGGTTTAGTTTTTAAGTTTAGTATTTTTCGAGTTCTTCACGGGCCAAAAAGCGGCAACGGACTTGCAGTTTAGTATCGGCCAAACGCATCGCTTCACGCGCTACGGTAATCGGTACGCCGCCTACTTCAAAAAGCATCGTGCCGGGTTTGATCACCGCCACATAGTACTCAACGCTACCTTTTCCGGAGCCCATTCGAACTTCGGCTGGTTTACGAGTTACGGGAGTGTGGGGATAGATACGCATCCACATTTTGCCCTTACGTTTAAGCGCGCGAGAAATTGCAATACGGGCCGCTTCAATTTGATTTGCAGGAATGCGAGCACGAGCGAGCGATTGGATACCGAAGTCACCAAAGGCGAGCGTGTTACAAGCGGTAGCATTGCCGCGAATTTTTCCTTTGCGGTGTTTGCGCCATTTGGTGCGAGCGGGTTGTAAATTTGCCATGTTATGAAAAAGTTAGAGTGGGGTTTTTAAGAATTAAAACTCGGAGTCCTTCGCGCAAATCCAGCACTTGATGCCGAGTTTGCCGTAAACGGTGCGAGCTTCCGCAAATCCGTAATCGATATTTTCGCGGAGAGTATGGAGAGGAACGCGACCAACACGGGCGGATTCTACCCGAGCGATTTCGGCACCACCCAAACGACCACCGAGACGTAAACGAATACCATCGGCACCATTTTGCATGGTCGATTGAATCGCTTTCTTCATCGCACGACGGAAAGAAATACGGCGCTCTAATTGTAAGGCTACGTTTTCCGCAACCAATTGAGCGACGAGATCAGGGCGTTTGACTTCGTTTACTTCGAGAATCACGTCCTCAAGTTTAGCCTTACCGGCAACTTTTTGGATTTCTTCACGGAGCTTCTTAAGTTCATCACCCTTACGGCCGATGACGACACCAGGACGAGCGGTCCAAATGCGGACACGGACTTTAGGACCAGCACGTTCGATAAAGATGCGAGGGACAGCAGCTTGGCGGAGCTTCTCTTTGAGGAACTCGCGGATGCGGTAGTCTTCAAGAATGAAGGATGGGAAATCGCGCTTAGTTGCAAACCAGCGAGATTCCCAGTTACGACGAACGGCTAAACGGAAGCCGATTGGATTTACTTTCTGTCCCATTGTAGTCTTTTAAGTTGGTTTATTTGGTGGATGAACCGAGAGCGATACGGATATGGCTCATCGATTTATGAATAGGGTGAGCGGAACCACGAGCGGCAGGCATTGAGCGCTTGAGCACGGGACCTTGATTAACGGTGGCGGAAACCACAATGAGATCGTTGGAGGATAATTGGTGATTGTTCTCCGCATTGGCGATGGCACTGGCCAAAGTCTTTGCGAGTAAGCGCGCGGACTTACGAGGGATGAAGCGGAGAAGCTGGATAGCTTCTTCAGCGGGCAAACCTTGGATTTGACGTGCAACTTCGCGCACCTTTTGAGGTGACATACGAGCGAAACGAGTAGAGGCGTGAACTTCCATGACGTGATAAAGTGTTTAGAGAATTAAATGCGTGGGTTAGGACGAAGGGTGATCGTGTCGCCCGACGTAATTTGCGTTGAAGAATCGAGTGAAAGGATAAGTGCGATAGCGCGTTGTTCGGTCGCTTCGGCCACAATCACCGAACCAAAAGCTCGGCCTTCGTGGATGACGGTGCAAACGGCACCAGGACGAAGACCACAATTATAACCACCGGACACGACGACTAAGTCGGTGTTGTTTCCAGCGATCACTTGGATTACCTTGGCTCGACCTTCAGCTTCAGCTGAACCCAACATACGCGCTTCCGCTACAATGGTAAGAACCATAGCAACGAACACCGCGAAGATTGAGTGACTGAAACGCATAAAGATTACTGGGCTTCCTTACGTGAAGGTTGAGTGTGTTGACGGAAGGTGCGCGTTGGAGCGAACTCACCGAGTTTATGTCCGACCATATTTTCTGTGATGTACACAGCAATGAAGGCCTTACCGTTATGGACCTCGAGATTGAGGCCTACGAATTCAGGAGTAACTGTCGAACGACGTGACCAAGTTTTGATGGGCTTACGGTTGCTGGTTTTTTGAGCAGCAGCGATCTTGTCCACTAAATGTGGGTCAACGAAGAATCCTTTTTTACGAGAGCGTGACATGGTAAATTATGCTTGTTTCACTTTGCGACCGTTACGGCGCACGATGATTTGATTGTTAGAGGCCTTCGCCTTGGTACGTGTTGGGAAGCCCTTAGCGAGCTGACCCCAAGGTGATTTAAGATGTTGGCGACCGCCTCCACCTTTAGATTTACCACCGCCACCACCGTTCGGGTGATCCACAGGATTCATCGCCATACCACGAACACGTGGACGACGACCCATCCAGCGACTACGGCCGGCTTTACCGAGGCTCGCATTTTGGTGTTCAAGATTTCCAACGATACCCACGGTCGCACGACAGTCGGCATTGATGTAACGTTGTTCACCGGAAGGCATGCGTAAAATAGCGCGATCTAACTCGATACCCATCAACTGGGCGAAACCACCTGCAGAGCGGGCGATTTGGGCACCACGACCGGGTTCGATTTCCACACAGTGAATGAAAGTAGCAGGGGCAATTAAACGTAATGGTAACGAGAGACCAGGAGTGAGACGCTCTTGTGGCTTATTCGTGCTCACAATCACATCACCTTCTTTTAGACCATCGGGTGCTAAAATGTAGGTGTGAGTCTTGTCAGCGTACTCGAGTAAAGCGAGGTGAGCGGTACGATTTGGATCGTATTCAATACGTAAGACAGTCGCTGGTTGGTCTAAAACATCGCGACGGAAATCGATAGTACGATAAAGTTTTTTGTGACCTCCGCCCCGACGACGTGAAGTGATACGACCGTAGCAATTACGACCACGCGCGCGGTGATTGCTTTCGGTAAGCTGACGCTCCGGACGACCTTTGTGGAGGTTCTCGGTCTTAACGCGAACCAAGAAACGTTGGCCGGGAGTAATAGGACGTGAAGAAATGATAGACATGGGAGGCGGCTAATTAAGCGAGTGAGATGACGTCACCTTTTTTAAGGGTAACAATGGCGCGGCGAGAAACCGTCTCGGTGTAGTTGGAACCTTCACCTAAACGGCTGCGACGAGCTTTTCCTTTACGGATAAGAATGTTCACTTTGATGACAGTCACCTTGAAGTTTGCTTCGATGGCGGTCTTCACTTGGACGCGGTCGGCCCCAGGAAAAATTTCGAAAACATACTTGTTAGCTTCGGCGAGGCCGGAAGCTTTTTCAGTGAGAATAGGGCGACTGATGATGTCGGAAGCGGGCTTCATAGTTTTTAGTTTTTGGTGCGTTCGAGCACTTTGGTTAAACCTTCGAGCGTAATCAGAACACGAGGTGTTTTGACTAAATCGAAAGCATTGAGATTAGAAGAGTTTGAGAAGATCGCGCGGTTTAGATTGCGACTCGCTTTGAGAACTGACTCGGTCCAGCTGCTGTCGATCACGAGAAGACGTTTTCCTTCTGGGCTAACATTCTTGAGAACTTTAGCGAAGAGCGCGGTCTTCGGTTTAGCTAATTCAAAGCGCTCGATGACGGCGAGGCCACCATCGGCAGCGAGATCGAAGAGTGCACGTTGGAGGGCAATTTTCTTAGCTTGCACGGTAATCGTCTTGGACCAATCGCGGGGGCGAGGACCAAAAACAATTCCACCTTTGTAAAGTTGAGGAGCGCGCTTGTCGCCGTGACGAGATCCGCCCGAACCTTTTTGAGGGAGCATCTTCACACCAGAACCAGCGACTTCGCCGTAGTCCTTAGTCTTGGATGTACCTTGACGTTTGTTCGCTTGGTAAGAAACGACAACCTGCTTTAGGAGTGCGACGCCTTTGTCGCCCTCGAAGGAAGGAATATCGAATTCTTTCTCAGTGAAAGATGCACCGTCGGATTTATAAACTTTGAGCTTCATATCAGCAAATAGTGGTTAGAGTTTTACTTGGATTTTTTGGCGGGGCGGACGAGCACGAGCTCGCCATTAGCACCAGGGAAACTTCCCTTGATAAGGAGGAGATTCTTCTCGGCGAGCACTTGCACGACGCGAAGGTTTTGCACAGTGCGACGCACTGCACCCATGTGACCAGGCATCCGCTTTCCTTTGAAAACGTGACCAGGGGTTTGACGCATACCGATCGAACCAATTCGGCGGTGCATCATGTGACCGTGCGAATCAGGCTGACCCGACATGTCGTGGCGCTTCATGACGCCTTGGAAACCACGGCCCTTGACGGTGCCGATGACGTCGACCATCTGACCGGCGGTAAATTTTTCGACGGTGAAGATATCACCGACTTTAACTTCCGTAGCGGCCGTGAGGCGAATTTCCTGTAAATGATTGTGGGCGGAGACGCCGGCCTTTTTCAAGTGGCCGATTTCGCCCGCAGAGAGACGACTCTCTTTGTTTGGACCGAAACCGATTTGCACGGCATGGTAGCCATCAGTTTCGACGGTCTTGACCTGGGTGACAGGACAAGGACCAGCTTGGACGACCGTAACAGGGACGAGGTTATTCTCCGCGTCATAGACCTGGGTCATTCCGATTTTTTTACCGAGTAGTTGGTGTTTCATTTTCTAAGAGGCAGGTGACTTCGTGAGAAGTCGTTGGGTCAGTGATGACCTGCTTTAGGCTTTGGATGTCCTTACGGAATCTTTGGTCCTGTTGGCCTGCGTTTGAGGGTTGAGGTTGAAAGTTAAGGGTTAAGCGATGATGTTGATATTCACGCCGGATGGCATGTTGAGCTTGCGCAACTCATCAACCGTTTGGGAATTGGGTTCAATGATTTCGATCAGACGCTTGTGCGTGCGGATTTCGAATTGATCCATGGATTTTTTATCAACGTGGGGTGAGCGATTCACGGTGAGGCGCTCGATCGAGGTTGGTAAAGGGATAGGACCCGAAACACGGGCACCGGTGCGCTTAGCAGTGTCGACAATCTCCGTGGCGGATTGATCCACCATGCGGTAATCGAAACCTTTAAGTTTGATACGAATTTTCATTATGCTGGCCATCGATAAGAATTTTTTAGGGGTTGGTAAATTAGGTTCGAGCAGGAGCGCGAGAAGAGGTCTCGACGACTTGCTTTAAAATAGCGGCAGGAACTTGCGCGAAGTTGCTTGGTTCCATGGTGTAAGAAGCACGGCCTTTGGAAAGGGAACGTACATCGGTAGCGTAACCAAACATTTCAGCGAGAGGAACGAGAGCGTTAATGTTACAGAGACCGTTCTTCGTTTCCATACCTTGGATTTGGCCGCGACGACGATTTAAGTCACCCATGATATCACCTTGATATTCTTCAGGGGTCACGACTTCGACCTTCATGATCGGCTCGAGTAAAATAGGTTTTGCATCTTTCATCGCTTCCTTGAACGCGAAGATACCAGCCATCTTGAAGGCCATTTCGTTGGAGTCGACTTCGTGGAAAGATCCGAAAATGATACGGGCTTTGAAATCGATTACTGGATAGCCAGCCACCGTTCCATTATTCGCAGCTTCGTTGATACCTTCGATCGTTGGCTTGATGTATTCTTTGGGAATTACACCACCGACGATTTCGTTAACCACTTCCTGGCCCTTGCCCACGTTAGGCTCGAGTGTGATTTCGGCGTGGCCGTATTGACCACGACCACCGGACTGACGAATAAATTTACCGACGCCTTCCGAACTAAGCGTAATGGTTTCGCGATAAGAAATCTGTGGCTTGCCTGATTTAGCTTCGACTTTGAATTCGCGCTTCAAGCGATCGACGATGATTTCTAAGTGCAACTCACCCATTCCGGAGATGAGGGTTTGTCCAGTTTCTGGATTAGAGGAAACTTTGAAAGTGGGATCTTCTTTAGCCAAGCGCTGTAAACCAAGCGAGAGACGTTCTTGGTCGCCCTTGGAATTTGGCTCGATGGACATCGAGATAACTGGATCTGCGAAAGTAGGTGGCTCGAGAACTAAATCGTCTTCGAGGGTGAGTGTATCACCAGTGATTACATCTTTTGGTCCGATAATCGCACAAATGTCGCCTGAGTAAGCGACGTCGATTTCTTCGCGATCCATCGCACGTAATAACACAATGCGCGAGATACGCTCATTGGAACGAGTACGAGGATTATAAAGATTATCACCCTTCTTCAATTGTCCGCGATAAACACGGAAGAAAACTAATTGGCCCACAAAGGGATCCGCCCAAAGTTTGAAACACAGACCGGTAACTTTCTGACTGTCGTCCGCATTAATTTTGATTTCGGAATCACCGTCGTCGGTAAAGGCACGTTGGCCGCCCATGTCGATAGGGGAAGGCAAGAAGTCGACAACGCAGTCGAGCAACATTTGGACGCCTTTATTTTTGAAAGCAGAACCAGGAATGACGCCGATGAAATTCATCGAGAGCGTGGCCTTACGAATACTGAAACGAACTTCTTCAATGCTGATTTCTTGTCCTTCTAAATATTTACCAGCTAAAACGTCATCAAAGTCAGCTAAAGCTTCTAGTAAGCTATCGCGCCATTTCTTGGCTTCGTCTTTTTGTTTTTCAGGAATTTCGACGGTGTCGAACTTCATACCACGAGGATCGGTCTCGTCGTACACGTAGGCGACGTTCTTGATCAAATCGATCATGCCCTTAAAGTCTTCGCCTTGGCCGATCGGAATAAAGAGAGGGTGTGCGTTACCTTTTAATTTTTGGCGAATGTCATCCACTGCACCAAAATAGTCTGCACCGGTACGGTCCATCTTGTTGACGAAAGCCACACGTGGAACGTGGTACTTGTTCATCTGACGCCAAACAGTTTCCGATTGGGGCTGAACACCGGCGACCGCGCAGAATACCGCCACGGCACCATCTAAAACACGGAGCGAACGCTCCACTTCAGCAGTAAAGTCAACGTGACCAGGAGTATCGATAATGTTGATACGGTGATCGATTTCAGCAAAAGGACCTTCTTTAGTTTTCCAACCGGCAGAAATCGCGGCAGCGGTGATGGTGATACCACGCTCACGCTCTTGTTCCATCCAGTCGGTTGTCGCCGTGCCATCATGAACCTCACCCATCTTGTGCACAACGCCAGTGTAGAACAGAATACGCTCAGTCGTCGTCGTCTTTCCTGCGTCAATGTGAGCAGCAATACCGATATTACGCGTATGTTCTAAAGGGAACTTACGGTTCGGAGAGTTGAGTTTGGAAAGAGTGGAGGACATGGGTCGTAACTGGGAGTTCGGCCTAAAAAGTTAAATTTCGAGAATAGTTTACCAGCGGAGGTGAGCGAAGGCGCGGTTAGCTTGTGCCATCTTGTGAGTTTCTTCGCGCTTCTTCACCACGTTACCGGTGTTGTTGTAAGCATCGACGATTTCGGCAGCGAGTGCTTCATGCATCGAGGTTCCTTTGCGACCTGCCGCAGATTGAACCACCCAGCGAAGGGCGATACTGTTTTGGCGCTCGTGGCTGACTTCGACCGGAACTTGGTAAGTCGCACCACCTACGCGGCGACTTTTTACTTCAAGCTTAGGACGGCAGTTTTCTAAGGCGCCCAAGAGTAATTCTACGGGGTTACCTTTTACCAATTTCTCAGAAACTTTTTCGATCGCACCATAGACAATACTTTGGGCGATGGATTTCTTGCCTGACTTCATCACGATGTTGATGAGTTGGCTAACCAAAGTGCTGCCGTAGCGAGCGTCTGGAAGGTGAATGCGTTTAACTGCTTTACGACGACGTGACATGAGTAAGTGAGATTCTAAAGTTTAGGAATTAGACTTTCTTTTCCTTAGGACGCTTAACGCCATATTTGGAACGTGAGCGACGACGCTTCTCAACTCCCGAACAATCGAGAGGTCCGCGGACGATGTGATAACGAACACCAGGAAGATCTTTTACCCGACCACCGCGTACTAAGACGACGGAGTGTTCTTGGAGCTTATGGCCTTCATCAGGAATATAAGTAATCACTTCTTGTCCATTCGTCAGACGAACCTTCGCGACTTTGCGTTGCGCCGAATTTGGTTTCTTCGGAGTACGGATCATCACCTGCACACAAACGCCACGACGGAAGGGCGAGTTGTTCAAGGCGGGTGACTTGGACTTAGCCTTCGGTTGAAGGCGAGGTTTACGGACGAGCTGGTTGATGGTAGGCATGGACCTAAGAAATTAGGGAAAAGAGGGTTGAGGCATAGAAGTCCAAGACCCCCGTGCAAGCGGAAAGTGCTACGATTTTAAGATTTCTTCAGTCGAGGCCGATTTTTGGGCGTTGAGGCCGATTTTTTAGAGAGACAAATCCGCTACGATTGGCAAGGATGAGCCCTCCAGCATGTTTCGCCCCTTCGCCACTCTTCTAATAGTTAGTTTAACCCTATATTCACAGGGTTTTGCCGCTAACTCCGAACCCGGAAAACAGGCTCCGAGTAACACTCAAACACCCCCCGCACCCGCTCCCACTGGTACTAGAAAAACGGATAAAACTCTTAAAAATAGCTCCAAGGAGCAAACCGACGCTGAATTGATCCTCCTCTCCGGCCTACCCCTCACCAAAGGAGTCGAAGCCACTCAATCCTACGTCCGTATTTCGGTCATTAAATCTGACCTCATCGAAGATTCGACCCTTAAACAATGGGTCAGACTCGCTTTATCAAAAATCTCCGACCAACCCGAAAGCGCCGCTGCCATCCGCGAAGAACATCTGATTAGAGTTGGCGATTATTACCTGACTCAGGCCCTCGAAGCTCAAAAATTAAATAAGATACCCGAGGCCTACAAAATAGCCCAAATTGCCGTACGTATCAGCCCGGGTAACACTAAGTCTAAGTTATTATTAGCCAACATTTTACATAATAATTATGGTCGGACAGAAGATGCAGTTCAAACCCTGCGCCGTGGGCTAGATTATCTTAATATTACCGACACCTTGGGCAGGGATTATTTGGACCGCTACTTCCAACTTCTTCAATTAGTGGAACGCGACGATGAGGTCATCGAGCAAAGCCTCCTCATGCTGAAGAACGGAAAAGATCTTCCACCGTCCACCCGCCAAACAATTTCTCTAGCCGCCGCCACTTCACTTTACTGGGTCGGTCGCTACGCCGAGACAGTTAATATTATAAATTTAAATGGCCTCGATGAAAACGCCCGCGGGTTACTTTTAAAAGCACGAGCACTTTTCGACGGTGGCAAAACTACCGAGGCCATCAGTTACCTGGAATCGAAAACCTCACAATTTTCCAGTAACGCTAAAGATGCGATCTACGCACAGCTCGCGCGCTTTCACTTATTAATGGGGAAACCAAAAATCGCTCTCACGGTCACCAATGAACGGATTGGCTTAGATGAAAAAGCGCCCTTCCCACATTTACAAAAATTATTAATTCTCGACCGACTCGGACTCAAAGATGACTACGAAAAAGAACTGCAACTCATCGCCGAAAAATTTTCGGGAAATTCTGCGGCCATGCTCGCACTCGCCAATTTCGCCGCGGAACGTGGCTATGAAGGACTCACTTCAACGTTAGCTAACGTAGCTGCAAATCGTGGCTTTGAACGGGCTACCTTTGTGGCACTTCATCTTGAATCTTTAATCAACGGGGGCCACCCCGAGGAAGCAATTGCTCAATATCAACAGGTCAATTCAGCCGAAAAGAGTTTCTTCACCTCTAATCAATCTATTATCCAAGCCCTCCTCGGCGTCGCTTACCACGCCCGTCCGAAAAAAGATGATATCGCCGCGAAGAGTGATCGAAATATCGGCGATCGTTATCTCACCGAATTTCTTAAAACACCCAACCTGAGTCCCGAAGCTTATCGCTCGGTGGGGCGACAATTGAGAGCAGTGCGCGCGAGTGATGCCGCCGTGCGCGTTTTAGAAATAGGGGTGAAATTATATCCGAAATATTCTCAGCTGAAGGCTGATTATATCGGTGCACGCATTCTCGCTGGCACCGTCGACGCTTATGGTACCAGAAAATCTGTAGCCGATGACCTAGAAGAATTATTAAAAATGCGTCGCCCTTCCCCTCTCATTTGGCACGAAGCACTTTCGTGGTTACGTTCGGAAGCAAAACTTTCTAAAGAGCAGGCCAACCGTCTCGAAAAATCCATCGCTCCCTTGGCCCGCCCCGATTTAGATATGAAGGCCCTTTCCGGACGCTAGAGCATGCCCAACATTCAAGAAAAACGGGCGGCTCTTATCGCCGAACTGGAACCGTTCGCTGATCACCACGAACGCTTTCAATATGTCATCGACCGAGCAAAATCAGCACCCGGGCTGCCCGCCAATCTGAGGCTCGATGTATTTTTGATCGAAGGATGCACCTCCAATCTTTGGCTCATCCCCACGACGAAAAATGGCCGCTGTCATTTTCAGTGCGATGCGGACTCCTTGATCACCAAAGGCATCGCCTCCCTGGTTTGTGATTTCTACGAAGGCGCTTCCGTGGCAGAAGTAGCACAAACGGATGCCGACTTCTTAGCGGAAGTGGGCATTACCCAACATCTTTCTCCGAATCGTCGCAACGGATTATCAAATTTAGTTTCTAAAATTCGTAATTTTGCCAAAGCCGTATTATCTAGTTCATAATCACTATGAAGGATTCACCGGCTTCACTTCCTAATCCATTTTTGAAATGGCTTTGCTTAAGTGCACTGGTTTGGGCGGTACTCGTTCTTCAAGCCGGTGGATTCACGACCAGTATCCGAGCGGGCATGGCCTTTCTCGATTGGCCACTTTCCAACGGCTCACTCAATCCTCCCGGTTGGCTCACCGAAATTGATAAGTTCGCCGAACACTCCCATCGATTAGCAGCAACGGGACTGGGTTTATTTTGTATCGCCATCGCCTGGACTCATCGTCGCTGGGAGAAACGACAACTGATTCGTCGGGCTGCCTACCTACTTTTAGGATTAATTATTTTTCAAGGTCTACTCGGCGGATTACGTGTGATGCTCGACCAATTAAATATTGGTGGAGATGGAAATCTTAAAGCAGTGAGCTTTGCTATTGGTCATGCGGTGAATGCCCAACTCACCATCGCCGTCTTAGCCATCATCGCGATGAGCCACACAAAACTTTGGCAAAATAGTCCGAACCAGTCTTCACGTTTTGAAATAATCAGCGGGAGAATTAGTTTAATTCTTTTATTGAGTGTCATTCTTATGGGAGCAGTCATGCGCCAAAATCATTTCACCCTTTGGGCAACCCAGCCAACCACCTACGAACTTTTTATCCCTAACGGCGCCGGGCTACCCCAGGTGATTAATAGTTTGCACCGCGGCGGAGCACTCATCGCCGGTATTCTCGTGATTGTTTTTGCTTTGTCCGGGCAGCGCCCTGCTCACCGCTGGATTTCACTATTAGTTCTTTTAACCATACAAATCACGCTCGGGATTTTAAGCATCCAATTGCCTTTAAATCCGCATGTTCGAACGATTCACCTGGTGGTAGGTGCCGCCCTATTCTCCACTCTCTGTGCCCAAGTTGCTCTGCTGCATCGACGGAATTAACTTTAACCTTTAATTAAAATCGTCACCACCAACGTATGAGCTCCAAAGCTGGATCAATCCCCGCCGCCTATTGGGAGCTAACTAAACCACGTTTATCTTTTCTTTCAGTACTGACCGCACTCACTGGATATTTCTGTAGTAATCCTCATCCCCAGGGCGGCGTTGACTCTAAGGGACTCGTATCACTCGCACTCGGCACCGCCCTCGCCGCAGGAGGATGTGGCGCACTCAATATGTGGATGGAACGGCAGGCCGACAGCCAAATGGATCGCACCAAGTTCCGTCCATTGCCTAGTGGTTTAATTAAACCACTCCACGCCCTTATTTTTGGAACGTTTTTAAGTATCGTCGGGGTAGGTTTGGTTTGGAAAGGAGCCAACACCTTGGCTGGACTTCTCACCCTCGCGACAGTGGTCTCCTACTTACTCTTCTATACACCGCTTAAAACGAAAACAACTTGGTGCACTCTGGTGGGCTCACTCCCCGGCGCAATTCCACCCATCATCGGCACCGCCACTAAACTTGGCACGATTGATACCATGGGCTGGTGGCTTTTTGCCCTGCTCTTTTTCTGGCAAGTTCCTCACTTCATGTCTCTCGCTGTCATGTGTCGTCATGATTATGAACGCGGCGGATTTAAAATTGCCACCGTGGCCGATCCCACCGGACGCTCCGCGGCACTGTGGTCGATTTCATTCATGATTCCGATGCTCTTCGTGGTGAGCGCGATTGCCCAAACATTTTTTGCACCCGATTGCACTTCAACCCTGAGAGGCTGGATGAGCCCGTTTATTTGGGTATCCCTCATCGCGAGTATCATCTTTTTAAAACTCAGTCTCGATTTTATGCTACCCCATCGCCGGAACGAAGTCGCCAAACCTTTCTTCCTCGCGTCGATACTTTATCTCCCTGTCATCCTTCTCACTCTTACTCTTAATCGTCTGTTCTAACTATGGATCCGCAGGAAGTAAAAGTACGTCTGCGGCAGGAATTAAAAAGTTCACGCGAGTCTATCGGCCCAGCCCAGCGCGAAGCTGCCGCGATGGCCGCTGAAGCAAAAATTATAAATCTACCCGAATGGCAAAACGCAAAAGTGGTTTGCCTGTATGCGTCTTTCCAAGGCGAATTACCGACGACCCAACTTTTGCAAAATCTTCTAAATTTGGAAAAGAGATGCGTGCTCCCTAAAGTCAATTCGGAGGGACAGCCTGAACTTTATGAAATTAAAAGTTTTCAGGATTTAGAACTCTCGTCCTTAGAAATTCTTGAACCAAAAATTAACTGCCCGCGTATCAACCCGACTCAAATCGATTTCTTTCTCGTACCGGGTATTGGTTTTGATCGCCGAGGAAATCGTCTTGGGCACGGCGCAGGTTTTTACGATCGGCTACTCGCTCAGGCTAGTCCGAGAGCTTATTTTCTTGGGTACGGTTATGATTTTCAGGTGGTTGATGCGATTCCCCATGAAGCACATGATATGGTGATGCACGCGATGGCTACACCCTCTCAGATAATTTATATTAAACCTGTGTAGTCGGTTTGCTAAAAATCACTTATGCAGTCCGTTGAGCGGTCCGATGACTACCAGTCGCCCCAACGCCATCCGACTCCGTGGAGTTCGCCAAAATAATCTCAAGGGGTTTGATATCGATATTCCGATTGGAAAGTTGATCGTCGTCACCGGACTTAGCGGAGCCGGCAAGTCATCTCTCGTTTTTGACACCCTCCACGCCGAAGGACAACGTCGCTACGTTGAAACGTTTAGCCCGTACGTCCGCCAATTTTTGGAACTGCTCCCAGCACCCGCACTCGACTCCGCCGAAAACATCCGCCCGTCGGTCGCCATCAAACAAGGCAACACTGTCCGCACCTCGCGCTCCAATGTCGGCACAATGACCGAGCTTTGCGATTGGTTTAAAGTTTGGTTTGCGCACCGCGCACAGCTCATCGATCCAGCGAGTGGCGAACCAATCACCCCCCAAGGACCCGATACCGCCTGGGAAATCTGTCTAAAGAAATACCGCAACCAATCGGTGGTGGTTACTTTCGCCTTACAAAAACCTGAAGGACTCACCTGGGAAGCCATCGCCGATGAGTTTATTCGGGCAGGGTTTACCCGTGCTTATATTAAAAATAAAAGAATAAGTCTCGGTGAAGATAAAATCCCCGAAGGCGAATCAGAAATTTTGCTCATTCAGGATCGTGTTAAAATTGAGCCCGCCGCAAACTCTCGTTTTCACGAAGCTACTTTAAGCGCCTTTCGTTTAGGCGGTGGAAGAATGAGATTAATCAATGAAGACGGCTCAGAAATTGCCCGATTCAGTGAAGCATTAGAATCGCCCGTTAACGGTAAAAAATTCCGAGCGGCGACCCCTGCGCTCTTTTCTTTCAACTCGCCGATTGGGGCCTGTGCTTGCTGTAAGGGATTTGGACGAGTCATCGGACTGGATTGGAAAAAAATCATTCCTAAGCCAGATACTACTTTAGCTGAAGGCGCCATCGCTCCCTTTCAAGGAGCCGTCTACGGAGAAAGTCAGAAAGACCTGCAACGGGCGTGTAAAAAGAAAAATATTCCGATGGATGTTCCTTGGAATAAATTATCGGCGAGCCACCGAAAATTTATCGAAGAAGGTGACCCCACATACGAATCTGGCGAATGGGAATCCAAATGGTACGGCGTCAGAGGTTTCTTCCGCTGGCTCGAGTCGAGCACTTACAAAATGCATGTGCGCATGTATCTGTCGCGCTGGCGTGCCTACGAAGAATGTCCGCAATGCCACGGAAAAAGATTTTGCGCAGAATCCTTGTTCTGGAAATGGGAAAATAAAACACTGGCTGATCTGTACGCCATTCCCGTGAAAGAACTCAAAGAATTACTTCTGCCGCACGCACCCAAAAATTCTCGCCATCCAGCGAACCACGCCCTCGAAGCTATTTTAGCACGACTGGGTTATCTCGAAGCAGTTGGACTCAACTATCTGACCCTGGATCGATTATCTCGGACTCTCTCTGGAGGTGAAATTCAACGTGTTAATCTGACCTCATGTCTCGGGGCCTGTTTAGCCGATACTATTTTCGTCCTCGATGAGCCCAGCGTGGGCATGCACGCCCGCGACTTATCCAAGATGGTCACCATTTTAAGAAGTCTGGTCGACCAAGGTAATACGGTGGTCGTGGTAGAGCACGATGAATCAGTCATGCGGGCCGCCGATTGGTTAATTGAAATTGGACCTCAGCCCGGTGCACAAGGTGGCTATTGCCTCTATCAGGGTAAGCCCGATGGAATTTTAAAAATTAAAGAATCCGCCACCGGTGCATGGCTCTCGGGGAAACGAAAAGTCGAACCACGCAAAATCAGACCCGTGACTAATGCCACTCCGCGTCTGCGTATTGAAAATATCAGCATTAATAATCTAAATAATTTTTCCGGTACCCTGCCCCTGGGTAAACTCGTTGGACTCTGTGGCGTATCGGGATCAGGGAAATCGACCCTACTACACCAAGTGATTGGACGGGGAAATTTAGATGACGAAGACGCCAGCAATCCACTGAATGGGAAATTAATTTTTGACGTAGATCCAGCCGAAGTCGCCGTCATCGATCAATCGCCAGCCGCGCGCACTTCACGCTCTAATCCTGCGCTTTATGTCGGAGCCTGGGATGCCATCAGAAATTTACTCGGTAACTCCGATGCAGCCAAAGTAGCGGGACTCACCCCTTCACATTTTTCTTTTAACGCTGGCGAAGGTCGATGTGAACGCTGCGGAGGTGCGGGCTGGGAGACGGTTGAGATGCAATTCGTCTCCGACGTCGCCCTCCCTTGCCCTTCTTGTAATGGTAAACGCTTCCGCGACGAAATCTTAGCTTTCAAATTCGACGGAAAATCCGTGGCCGATTTATTAGCGATGTCTGTTACTGAAGCTCGTGTTTTTCTCGGTGGACGAACTCCAGCGAGTAATCAATTGAGCGTGCTGGAAGAAGTCGGCCTGGGTTATCTTTCAATGGGACAACCTTTGACCACCTTATCGGGCGGGGAAGCTCAGCGCTTAAAACTGGTGCGTTATTTATCGCGACTGGATCCATCAAAAACCGGTTCACTCTTACTGCTTGATGAACCCACCACAGGATTACACCGCGAAGATGTTTCCAAATTAATTAAATTACTCCAACGACTCACCGATGCCGGCCACTCACTCATCGTCGTAGAACACCATCTTGATGTTTTAAAGTCGTGCGATTGGCTCGTTGAAATAGGTCCTGAAGCTGGACCGCAGGGCGGAAAACTGATTGCCGAGGGAACACCTGAAGTAGTCGCCCAAGGAAAAACAACCACCGGAAAATATCTCGCTCTCGAAGACAAAGCCTTTGATACGAAAACAAATTATGTCAGTGCCCCGCGACCTACAGCAATCACCCTGACGGGCGCGCGTGAACATAACCTTAAAAATATTTCTGTAAAAATTCCGCACGGGTCACTCTCCGTAATGACTGGTGTTTCGGGATCAGGAAAATCAACTCTGGCGTTTGATATTCTATTCGCTGAAGGACAAAGACGATTCTTGGAATGTGTTTCCGCTTATGCCCGGCAGTTCGTAGAACAATTACCTAAGCCAGATATCGATTCACTCTCCGGCTTACCGCCGACCGTCGCCATTGAACAACGCGTCACCCGCGGCTCAGCCAAATCCACCGTCGCGACCGTTACCGAAGTAGCGCAATACCTCCGCGTCCTCTTTGCCCGAGCGGGGATTTTACACAGCCCTACGACGGGCGAGCCCTTAACGGAAATGACGGAAGATGCAGTCGTACGAATTATATCGAAAAATATTAAAAACTTAAAGCGGGGTAAAATTTTATTAGGCGCACCGCTTGTCCGTTCACGCAAAGGACATCACCGCCCACTCGCGGAATGGGCCGAGGCACATAGTTACACGCATTTACGCTGCGATGAGCAAATCATCCCCGTCGATGGGTTTAGCGGACTCGACCGTTATCGCGAACACGACGTCGATGTAATTCTAGCAACCATCAATCATGACGGGATTATTACGCACCCTGATGAAACCGAAGAAGAAGGTGAGGCCTCATTAAGAAATTTAATACGCAAGGCTCTAACTACCGGTAAAGGGGCCTGTCTTTTAATGAGCGAACAAGGGAAGCAATTGGTCTATCTTTCAACATCAAGAAGCGATCCTGCGACGGGTGAGTCATTCCCCGAAGTTGACCCGAAACATTTATCGTGGAATTCACCGCGCGGATGGTGCCCTACTTGTCGAGGTCACGGACTAGAAGTCACGAAATTCTCTGCCGACGAAGAAGAAACGCTCAATGAGAATGCTCTCGGTGACCGCGTGAGTGATAGTGTTTGTCCCGATTGCCAAGGTCAACGACTCGGACCCATCGGTCGAGCGGTTAAACTTATCGGAACACAGGAACAAAAACTTTCGTTGCCTCAACTTCTCAAGCTTCAGCCAGACGAGGCCTTAAAGTTCCTAAAAAGTCTGCAGGGTGAACCCAGAGAAAAAGCCATCATACAAGCCTTGCTTCCCGAAATCTCGGCACGTTTAAAATTTTTAAGTTCTGTGGGCTTAGGCTACCTCTCACTCGACCGCGGCGCGGATACACTCTCGGGTGGAGAGTCACAACGCATTCGCCTCGCCGCTCAACTCGGGTCCACCCTCTCCGGTGCGCTCTATATATTAGACGAGCCGAGTATTGGACTTCACCCACGTGATAACGATCGACTCATTGAATCCCTCAAAGAGTTGAGAAATCGAGGCAACACTGTCCTCGTGGTTGAACACGACGAAGATACCATGCGAGCCGCGGATAATATTATCGATATGGGTCCTGGGGCAGGCGTGCATGGCGGACAAATCATCGCGGAAGGAACTGCCACTGGTCTTGAAGCCAATAAGAAATCGGTTACCGGGCAGTCTCTCAAAACGGCTATCCCGCACCCATTACGCGGAAGCCGCCGACCCATCGCTGAAAAAAATAATGCGCTTGAATGGGTGAAATTAAAAAATGCCTGCCTGCGAAATCTAAAAGGGTTTGATGTAAAATTCCCCGCTGCACGACTTTCCGTAGTTTGCGGAGTCTCCGGTGCGGGCAAAAGTACTTTAATGACCGACCTCATTGCGCCAGCGGCGGGTTGGGCAATTTCCAAAAAGAAAGATGGCATAACCGGCAAAGAGGCACTCGCATTAATTTCTAATCAGGGAGAAATTTCTTTCCAGTCGATTTCGGGATTAAAATCATTTCGTCAATTAGTCATCGTTGACCAAGAACCCATCGGCAAGACACCACGATCCACCCCCGCCACCTATATTGGAGCGTGGGATATTATTCGTGAACGACTCGCCGCACTTCCCGAAGCTTCCATTCGCGGACATAATGCGAGTTTCTTTTCCTTCAATACATCGGGCGGACGCTGCGAAGCCTGCTCAGGTGCGGGTCGGATTAAATTAGAAATGAGTTTCCTGCCCGACACCTACGTACCCTGCGAAGAATGTGGTAGTCAGCGTTATGGTAATGCCGCTCGGGCGATTCGCTGGAATGGAAAATCGGCGGGCGATTTATTAAATATGACTTTTGAAGAGGGAGCTGAGTTTTTCTCTTTTGATGTTAAATTAAAAGACCTCTGTGCCTTGATGACTAAAACCGGCTTAGGATATTTAACCTTAGGTCAAAGCAGTCCGACACTCTCAGGCGGCGAGGCCCAAAGATTAAAGTTGGTGAGCGAATTAGCCAAAGGCCTACCCACATTTAGAGAACGTGCGCGCGGACAAATCCGCCCCAACCTATATTTATTAGAAGAACCCACGATTGGGCTCCATCAATCCGACTGCAAAAAACTCATCGAGTTACTGCATGCCTTAGTGGACCAAGGACACACCGTCATCGTGATTGAGCATCACCCCGATGTGATTGCGGAAGCTGATTGGGTCGTAGAGATCGGACCCGAGGGCGGTCAGAACGGCGGACAGCTTTTGCATGCCGGAGACCCGGAAGCACTCGCAAAACGTAAAGATTCACCGACCGCACCTGCGTTAGCTGCTACCTTAAAAAGAGGTAAGATAAAATAAATTGGCTTAAGTCATTTAATTGAATGAAATGCTTATAGGTTAATGAATTCCAAACGTACCATTCTACTTGGGGTAAATATCGATCACGCCGCTACGCTGCGCCAAGCTCGCTATCGCGGCGTACATCAATCCATCCACGCTGAACCCAGTCCAGTATCCTTCGCCCGCGAATCACTTCTGGCGGGAGCGGACGGCATTACCGTGCACCTCCGTGAAGATCGTCGACACATTCAAGAAGAAGACGTCTACGCCATCGCACAACTTCCTGGTGTACGGTTAAATTTAGAAATGGCCTGCACTGCCGAAATGGTAGTCTTCGCCAAAAAACTTAAGCCTGCGGCCGTGTGCCTGGTTCCTGAATCCAGAGAAGAAGTTACCACTGAAGGTGGCTTAGATGTAGTTAAACAATTTGCACGAGTAAAAGAAACGGTGCAGGCACTTAAAGCGGCAGGATGCGAAGTATCCCTTTTTATTGAGGCGAACGCTCAACAGATTGAAGCAGCGCATTCGACCGGTGCACCTGTCGTCGAACTCCACACGGGCGCCTTTGCCAATGCTTGGAAAACTCCCGCCGCCGATAAAGAATTTGAACGCCTTCGCCTCGGGTGCGAAAAAGCCAAACAGCTCGGGTTAATTGTGAACGCGGGGCATGGAATTAATTATGATAATATTAAAAAGATTATCACCCTGCCCCATCTAAACGAACTTAACATCGGACACACCATTGTCTCGCGGGCCTTGATGATTGGAGTCCGTCCCGCAGTGGCCGAAATGAAAGCCCATATTTCATGAACCTCAACGGAGGCAATGTAATCGGGGTTGGCGTAGACCTCACTGAGATTTCGCGTATTCGGGCGGCTCATCAAAAACACGGACAAAGTTTTCTGGATAAAATTTTTACTGCCGACGAACAGGCTTTTTGCCTAACCAAAGCCGATCCCTATCCATCACTCGCTGCAAGATTTGCCGCGAAGGAAGCGGTAAGCAAAGCGCTCGGAACAGGCTTTAGTGAAAAATTTTTATTAACCAGCTGCAGTATTAAAACCGGCACTGAGGGTGAACCGATTGTGGTGCTCGATGACAACGCGAAAACTCTTGTTCACGAAAAAGGTGCGACCCAAGTATTAGTTTCCTTAACGCATACCGATCAACTAGCCGAAGCTTTCGCTGTTTTAGTAAAATAAAATGCTATCCGCGTATCGACTTCCTGTCTTGTCCTGCGGTGAGTCCGCCGCAGTTGAGGCGGTGAGAACTACCCAGATTCTGTCTGAGTTATCCAAGGCCTTGAAGTGAAATTCTTCTTGGCTTGGGTCGTGCGGTGCTTCCCTTGCCTCAAGACTTTCGAACGCAGTGTCTGCTTCTAAACGGCTTATCCCAAGTCGGTCCAGTCACGGTCCGACGCCTGCGAGAAAGTTTCGGCAATGACTTATCCGCAGCTTTATCAGCTTCGGCGAATGAATTACGAAAAGTTAAAGGGCTAACCGAGCCCACCATTCGCTCTCTGCAGGAGAAAAACTTCGATTGGGTGAAAGAGTTAAGCGAAGTCGAAAACTATGGTTTTAAAATTATCGATGAAACTTCAGTGGAGTGGCCGCAGTCCCTCCAACAATTATGGGATCCACCGCTAGTCCTCTACGTGGATGGTCATGCCTTACCTAATGAAAAATCTATTGCGATTATTGGGTCGAGACACTGTTCGCCCTACGGAACTTATTTAGCCCATCACTTCGCTCAAGAATTAGCGAAGTTGGGTTGGTGGATTGTGAGTGGTATGGCACGAGGAGTCGATTTTGCAGCGCACGAAGGCGCGCTGAGCGTCGACGGAAAAACGGCCGCCATCTTAGGTCATGGAATTAATCTAACCTATCCGCCTGAAGCGCTTACCCTCCGTAAAAAAATCGCCGAGAGTGGATGCATTATTTCAGAGTTTCCGCTGGGGCGGCCGGCTGATCGACAAAGTTTTCCACAACGCAATCGCCTCGTGGCCGGACTCGTTAAAGCAGTCATTATTATCGAAACGGATGTGGACGGAGGGAGTATGATTACCGCTCGATTTGCTGGAGACTTAGGAAAAACACTTTTGGTTGTGCCTGGGCGAATCGACAGTCCTACCAGTCGCGGATGCCATCAACTAATACGTGATGGAGCGACGTTGGTGAGTTCACTCGATGATATTTTATCGGAAATCGGAGAACAACGTGGACAGCTACAAATCTCTTTCGAACAAATGGACCCCGCAGACAGTCATTGGTTAAAACATTTTAAAGGCGGAACCATTCATGATGCAGAATCACTTTCGGTGGTGGCAAATTGTTCACTCGCGGATGCCGCGAGTACACTCACGCTTTTAGAAATACAAGGTAAGCTGCAACGTCGCAGTGATGGACGTCACGAAAGATGATGACTATAGATAAACTTTATAACCATCAGCCACATCAACCGTCGTGGTTATTTTTGAGCCTGTGAGCCAATCGATTACCGCTTTAGGTTTAGCTAAAAAATCTCTCAAGAAATTGAAATAGGCAGTCGGCTCATATCCAAAGTCGGCACTATACGACAAGGCTTGGTATTGATTGGTGGAAATTCGATCCGTAAACCAAAGTGCACGATCGCAATGCCAACCTTGAGAAACATAAATAATAGTTGCGTACGGAAAAACCGCAGCGGCCCGTTTTACGGAATCGAGCGTTCTCCATCCATACGGATCCAAAACAATCGGCGTGGTGACTCCCGCTTCGCGCAATCGATCGGCCATCGTGCGGGCCTGAGAATTTAAACCCGACGTCACCACTAATTTAATTTTTCCGGTGCGACAGAGTTGAGCAGCTGCCTCGATTCTTAATTTAAAACACTCACTTAATTTTCCCGTCTTTTCGTCGCGCTCATCCAGACCCAATAAAACCAGAACGGCATCTTGAGGAATTCGATCTGGGGTATTTCTCAAATCACGACCCCATCCAGCGGACCAAATCCACAAATTGGAGATGATAAAGAAAGCTGAGAGTAGACCGGAGACCCAAAGAATTATCCTTCTAAGTGTCGGGCCCATAGCGATACACTAACCCAAAAATTAGCCCCTAAAAGCGTAAATTTCACTTAAATTTGCTTAAATTTAAGCAGAATCGGTTGCTAATAGTAGGTTTAGTGACAATAAATACACGGGTATGTTTCTGGCACGCTTACTGCCTACTTTTACTCAATGAGTGCAACAATCAACAGTGCTAAAGTTCTAATCATCGATGATGACAAAGACCTACGCTATTCCCTTCGTCGTGCGTTAGCTGGGCAGGGTCACAATGTTTTAGAAGCGGACAGCGGCGAATCCGGTGTTGCTTTAGCGAAACGCGAGCAACCCGATGTCATTCTCTTAGATAATCGCATGAGCGGAATCTCGGGAATCGAAACCCTCCAGATGCTTCGTGGTGCACAGCCTCAAGCGATGGTGATTTTAATGACAGCGTTTGGAACAACCCAGACTGCGATCGAAGCGATGAAGTTCGGTGCGTACGATTACGTGATGAAGCCTTTCGACCAAGCGAAGCTCATCGCACTCGTTGATCGAGCACTCGGGGCGCGACGTGATTTAAGTTCCGCAACAAAAGCCGGACGTTCCTTAGTGAATCCGGCCGACTACAAAGAAGGCCTCGTGGGAAGTTCCGAGCCCATGCAGGAAGTGCTTAAATCGATTGGCCAAGTAGCCGCGAGCGATGCCACGGTATTAATCACAGGTGAAAGTGGTACAGGAAAAGAATTGGTCGCACGCTGTATCGCCCAACACTCACTCCGCGCCAAAGGTCCTTTCATCGCAGTCAATTGTGCCGCAATTCCCGAAAACTTAATTGAGTCAGAATTGTTCGGACACGAGAAAGGTTCGTTCACGGGAGCGACCAATCAGAAGCCTGGAAAGTTTGAGCTCTGTGATGGTGGAACTATTTTCCTCGATGAAATCGGAGATATGTCACTCCCCACGCAAACGAAAGTATTACGTGCGATTCAAGATGGGGAAATTCAGCGCGTCGGCGGAACTACTACTTTAAAAGTCAGTGTGCGCTTAGTCGCAGCGACAAATAAAGATCTCGAAGCGATGGTCGCCTCCCGACAATTCCGCGAAGATCTTTTTTATCGCCTCAATGTTTTCCGTATCCGCCTCCCCGCCCTGCGTGACAGAAAAGATGATATCCCCTTACTCGTTGATTACATGCTTCAACGCCAAGCCGCTGCCCGCAAAGGCAAACCGAAGCGCCTATCCAATGAAGCATTAGAAAAACTCATCGCACATGATTGGCCAGGAAATGTGCGTGAACTCGAGAACGTGATTCAACGCGCTAATGTCATTGCGAAAGGCGAAACCATCTTAGCCAAAGATTTACCGCAAGAGGTTACCAGTCCACGCCGCTCAGCACCTAAGACAACCCTTACAGCAAGCCCTGCGGCGACCGTGCTGATTCAACCTGAAGTCAGCGTCGTCGTAGCAGCCGCTCCGTCATCGCAATCTTTATACGACACCATCTATAAACAGAATCGTATCGATGACGGTAGAAATATCTTAAATACCATTGAGATTGAACTGATTAAGCGAGCGATGGATGAAACTCGGGGCAACCAACTACGTTCTTCTATCATTCTAGGCATCAATCGATCCACCCTGAAAAAGCGTCTCCTGGAGATGCAGCAGGCGGGTATCAAGTTCTTCACCTAAAAGGTTTTACTCGCTAAGTTTTTTGGTGTTAAAGAATTCTATGCGCCCCACCGTATGGATTCCCTTAATCCTTTGCGTCATTGTTGCTGGATGTTCCACGACACCCGACAGCGGACTTAACGTTAAATCGTTTAATGATCGCGGCGTGATGATGTACGCTGACGTCACCCACGGGAAAGCTCCTTACGCCAAAGACCCAACGGTTATTAAATTTAAGGGTAAATATTGGATGTATTATTCGGTACCCGAACTGGAAGGCATGCTCGGCTGGAGAATTGGTATTGCGAATAGCGACGACCTCATTGTTTGGAAAAAAGTAGGGATGATCCAACCGGAGCAAAAAGTGGAGGCTAACGGCTTCTGTGCTCCTGCTGCCATTATTCTTAACGGTAAAATAAATATCTTTTATCAAAGTTACGGAAATAAAAAACTGGATGCCATTTGTCACGCCTGGTCAGAAGACGGAATTAATTTCACGCGCAACCCCGCTAACCCTATTTTTCGACCGCATGGCGATTGGACCTGTGGACGAGCGATTGACGCCGAAGCCTTCGTCGATGGCGACCGCCTCCTGCTTTATTTCGCCTCCCGCGATGTCAGCTATAAAATCCAGCTTATCGGTGTAGCCGCGGCACCTCTGAACTCTGACTTATCTCCGAGTCAGTGGACGCAACTCGTCGATGCTCCGATTTTAAAACCCACTTTAGATTGGGAAAAAAACTGTATCGAAGCAGCGAGTATCATCAAACGTGATAATATCTTTTATATGTTTTACGCGGGAGCTTATAATAATGAGCCGCAGCAAATCGGAGTCGCAAAAAGCACGGATGGCGTTCAATGGGAACGCTTGAGCGATCAGCCTCTTTTAACGAATGGTAAACCGGGCAGTTGGAATTCTAGTGAGTCGGGTCACCCAGGAATTTTCCATGACACCGACGGACAGGATTATTTATTTTATCAAGGCAACAACGACAAAGGCAAAACTTGGTATCTGTCCTTTGTTAAAATCGGCTGGAAAGACGGCCGACCGTTTGTCATCGAGAGTTCGAAGTAAGCGCTTGATTTAAAACATCGACCAAACGCTTCCGAACTGGCTCAGCCAATTTCGCCAGGTGACGCTGGGCCGATTCATATTCTGCTCGGCCCGCTTCGGTTTCGATGCAGATGGGCTTGAGGCCCACCGCCGAAAAATCGTACGGCGAAGCGCGCATATCAATCGAGCGAGCCTCATGAGCCAGACGATAAGATTCGGTAGCTAAATCAGACGAAACCCAGGGCAACGATTTCATTGTCCATTTATATAAATCCATCGTCACGTGCACACACCCGGGTTGTTCGTTTTTAATGCGACCCGCTAAATCAGGTTCTGAATGATTAAGAGGTTTGGCGGTAGGTGTAAAAAAACGGAAGGCATCATAGTGTGTGCAACATACTGGCATCGAGCGCACGACTTCATCGGTACCCTTCGCACCCAAGCGTAACGGCCATTGAGCATGTCGACGTTGATCTGCTTGCTCGTAGACCATCGCCCATTCGTGTAAACCATAACACCTAAAAAAAGGTGGGCGGGTGGTGATGGCTAAAGACAAGTCACGAATGAATGTTAAACGTCGGGCGTCTCCCTCGTTCATCGGAATAACGCGGACTAATCCATCGGCGCCTTTTTGAAAGTGGGCGTCGGTTAAAAGTTCATCACCCTCAACACAGGCAACGCCCACGCCGGGTGTCCAGCGACGCAATGCGCTTAATCTAAAGGGATAGTAGGTATAAAGAAAGTCTTCGACGGGATCCTGCTCACCGCGCGCGGCCCTTTGTTGACGGGCTTTAACTAAGGCATCAGCGCGTGCTTCATGGCTGGCCCGTTGTTCTTTCCATTCTTCAGGCGTTAAAATAATTTCTGCGGTAATCGTATTATTCACACTCACTCGAATCGTTTGTGATGGGCTGAGACTTTAATATATTTTTCGGCCCAACCGGGCAGAGAATTTATTTCTTCGGCCGTTAATGGGCGCTTAACTTTGGCGGGCGAGCCGAGAACCAATGAACCGGGAAGAATAAAAGTGTCTTTAGTAACCAACGCACCGGCACCGATAATACAATCGGCACCAATCACCGCGCCGTCTAAAATCGTGGCGTGCATTCCAATTAAACAACGATCACCAATGGTGCAGGCGTGAATCATGGCCAAGTGTCCGACGGTGACATAACTCCCGATGATAGCGGGAAGATCATCGGCAACGTGTACCACGGCACCGTCTTGAATGTTGGTGCCTTCGCCAATCGAGATTGGAGCGATGTCGCCACGCAACACCGCGCAGGGCCACACGCTGGCCTTGGCCGCGATGGTCACGTTACCAATCACCACAGAGCGGTCGTGAACATAAGCCGTGGGGTGAATCATGGGACCTTTGGCCAAGTTGCGGGTGAGTTCCTCGGAAAGAAGTTTGTCGGCTGAATCTGGACTTGAGGAATTTGACACCCCATCAAGGTGTCGAGTGGGAGACTTTCAGGGAAGCCCGAAGTGCCTAATTTCAAAAAAATGCTAATTTTCGTCAATTTCGAGGGTTATTTGCCCGGGGCGGCTGGGAAAAAACCCTTAACCCCAAGTTAAAAAATAATTCCCCTTGCCAACCCCAAGTCAGTTCATTTGCTCCGACCTTCCGACAGCCATGAAGGCCACATTTATCACATCCGGTCGCCAGTTCACAGTGAAGCAAGGCGACATCCTCATCGTTAACCAGTACCCTGGTAAAAACGAAGGGGACGTACTCACCTTTGACCAAGTTCTCCTCGTTGGAGAAGGCGCAGCTGCCAAGATCGGCACCCCTACTGTTGCCGGCGCCAAAGTCACCGCGACTATTCTCGAGAATAAGCGCGGCGACAAGATCGACATCTTTAAACACCGTCGCCGTAAAGGTTACTACCGTCGTCGCGGTCACCGCCAAGAGCTGTCGGTCATCAAAGTCGAAACCATTTCTGCTTAACCCTTAATCAAGTACTACCATGGCAACCAAGAAAGGTGGCGGCACTTCCAGCAACGGCCGCGATTCACAATCCAAACGTCTCGGCGTTAAACTTTACAGCGGCGAGTTTGCTACCGCTGGCTCCATCCTCATCCGTCAACGTGGCACTCAAATGCGCGCGGGTCGTAATGTCGGCATGGGTCGCGATCACACTCTCTTTGCTAAAGCCGATGGCTTAGTGAAGTGGGATGCTGAACACCGTCGGGTTGAAGTGGTTCCTACCACTGCCAACAGCTGCACGATCTAATTTCGTTTTTAAAACGAATTAAAAAAGCCGACTGAACTGTCGGCTTTTTTGTTATGCAGAGAATCCTTCCCGGTCTCGCCGGTTGGCGAAACTCGCAGGGCTCTTCTTTCTGTCATCTTCTAGTTCTGACGACTGGTTAACTTTTCCAACTGCGAACGGAAAACCGCCCGCGTCGAATCTGCATAGATCGGATCATGGACGACATAATCGCAGACTTTTTCGAGAGCACGCGATTCATCCACGTTCACGAGATGCATCGAATCTAATTCGGTGATTAATAACTTGAGGTGCTCAAACGACAACAACGCTAAATCGAGTTCGGTCGTATCACTGAAACCGTACTCGGGATCGTCAGCTTCCTGAGACAGGAGCATAGTATTTTGAGGATAGTGCATTTGGGGTGCGTCTAAAATACTAAGCTTAAAACACGTCCTGGAAAGATAATCTGTGTTAAGAAACTATGGATACAGTGTGTCTTTTGCGTGACGAAACTCGTGGGATATAACACCTAAATTCCCGAGTAACGCGTCGAACGCCAAAACTTCCACGTCATCACCAAGGACACTAAACCAAGCCCAAACGCTAGCGCGATCCATATTCCCGCCGCGCCTAAATGACAGGGGAACGCCAATAGCAGGGCTAAAGGTAGCGTGACTAACCAATAGACAATAAAGACCGACCAAGAGGCCCAGGCGGCGCAATTAATTGAGCGGAGTAAATGGGCAGCGACAATTTGTACTCCGTCAAACGGGGCCCACACGGCGGCGAAGATAAGTAAAACTGAGGCAATCATCGCCGATTCCGTTCCAGCCACGCCATAAAGTTGGAGCAAGTTAGGACGCAGTAAAACCATGGCCAATCCGTAGAGTGCCATAAAACAACCGCCCATCATAATAGCACCCCAACCCACAGCGTGAACGCGCTTGATATCTTTGGCACCATACGCCTCGCCCGCTCGAATGCCCGCCGCGATGCCTAATCCGAGGGGCAACATAAAGGCAGCGGAGGCGGTACTGATCGCCACTTGGTGGGCCGCTTGGGCCGTGGGCGAAATCCATCCAGCAAAAATTGGGACGACTGCAAAAATTCCGACTTCACTCAAGCTGTGCAAACCAGCAGGTAGTCCAGTCTTCATCAAACGTGCGAAAACTTTTTTTTGAAAACCTTCCGCCCAGTTTACCTCTCCGCGGCCGGGAGTGTACCAAAGCCCAATCAGCATCACGATGCGGGAAACCAAGGTCGCCCAACCCGCTCCAGCCAATCCTAAATTGGGAAAACCCCAGTTGCCATACATCCAAAGCCAATTGAATAAAATATTTAGAAGTAATCCGACCGTTAACCAAGCTAAAGAAATCCAGGGTTGGTGTTGGGTATCGCGATGGCAACGCAGGGCATGAAATAATAAACCAGGTACCATCGCCCAAGCCATAATGATAAAGAAGTCGTGCGCTTCCTTGGCGACTTCGGGTGCCGATCCTAAATGATTTAAAAAATAGGCTGATCCATGAGTTAGAACCGCGGCGATCGTGCTGAAAATAAGGGCCAGGGCCATACCATGGCGGAGAATAGCGGGTGCCGACTCTTCAACCCCTGCCCCATTATCCTGCGATTGATAAACAGAAATCGCTCCGATGAGTCCGATACCAAAAACGTAAGGAATGTAATTGAGATTTGCAGCGAGGGCCGACGCGGCCAAAGCGGTTTCGCCGAGGTGGCCAGCCATCGTGACATCAATCACAAACATCAAACCATAGCCGAACATTCCCAGCATAATCGGGATGGCTAGCTTGAGCGTAGGAATCACTTCGTCTCTAATGCGCGCGGCCTTCATTTGCACCCAGCAGTGGCGGTTTAATCTGAATTAGCGAGTTTAAGTTTTAATCGATCAAGCCCACCACATCTTCGGGCTCAACCCACGCATAAACGGTCGACTTCGAACCGACGCGCTGACGTGGATTAATTTCTGATATTTTTAAGACCAATCCTTGAACAGTCGAAAAATCGTGCAGGGAAAAATCACCCTGAAATAAAGTGTCAGTCACACTGCCCTCAAAAGAATTTTCTTCAGGGGCCATAATATCTAAGTGTAAACATTCGGGGCGAATACACAGCGTGAGCGCCTGGCCGACCGCGGGTGGATGTTCGACATCCGATAAGGCCCCGTGGAGTTCACCGAAATCCGTTTGGGCAATAAACTCACCCGCCGCTTGGTGAATGAGTTTTCCTTTAATTAAATTAGCGGAGCCTAAAAAAGTCGCAATCCAGCTATTGAGCGGGCGACGATAAACATCGAGCGGATTACCTGATTGTATAATTTTTCCGTCGGACATCACGCCCAGTTGATCGGCCATCGCAAAGGCATCTTTTTGATCATGCAATACGCAGATAATAGTCATCGAACGCTCGCGGACCAGTTTACGCAGGCGATCACGCAGTTCGATGCGACCCGCGGTATCCAAATTACTGAAGGGCTCATCGAGTAATAATAACTTGGGGTTAGACATGAGCGCGCGAGCCAGAGCGATGCGTTGTTGCTGGCCTCCCGAAAGTTCGGAAGGACGACGGAGCGCCCACGATTTGGCGTCCACCGAATGTAATGCTTGGTAAGCGCGTTCTTTTACTTCAATCGGCGACAGGCCTGAATCACTTAAATCCAGAGCTACATTTTCCCAAACGGTTAAGTGCGGAAACAAGGCGTAGTTTTGAAAAACCATAGCGGTGGACCGCGACGTTGGTGTTTTTTCTTTTAGATTTTTACCCTCTAATTTTATGGATCCCGTATAGCCCTCGATCAGTCCGGCTAGAATCTTTAACAACGTCGTTTTGCCGCTACCCGAGGGACCGACGAGGCAATACAAAGAGCCCGACTCAACCTGGAGATTAACCCCGTTTAAAATTGGGTGTGAATCAATTTGGTAATGCAAATCTTGTATATTAATTGCGAACACGAATGAAATTTAACCTTTCTTATAAAGAGGTGCAAGGATGGGTCGTTCACAATTTAAGTAAATTAGCCGAGCGATGCTTGCCACCGCCCATCTTTTGCTCAAGGTTATGGGTCCTATGGCTAACGACGACGAAGAAGAAGAGAAAACCCCCGAAGCACCTAAAGAGGCTACACCGAGCGCTCTGCTCATCCAGAAAAAATTCCTCGAACAACGTAAGCTCTTCCTCTGGGGCGCCGTCGATGATGCTTCAGCGAAAGACATCGTAGAAAAACTCCTGTACCTCGAAACTTCCGATCCAGGAAAAGAGATTACTTTTTATATCAATACTCCCGGAGGTTCGATTACGGCAGGTATGGCGGTCTACGATACCATCCGCTTAATTACCTCACCCGTTAAAGTAGTCGTCACTGGTATGGCTGCGTCCATGGGATCCATCTTACTGCAAGCGCCTAAACAAAAAGGGGGCCGCCTCGTTTTCCCTCATGCTCGGGTGATGATTCACCAACCACTCATTATGGGTCGCATTCAAGCCCCTGCCGTCGATATTCATATTCAAGCTCTCGAGATGGAACGCCTGCGCGCCGAGCTAAATGAAATTCTCGCGAAGGCCTCAGGACAAAAACTCGAGAAAGTGGTTAAAGATACTGATCGAGATTTTTACATGACCGCCGAAGAAGCCATTGAATATGGTCTGGCGGATGCGATCGTTAAAAAACTTTAATCCACAGATTAATGGGCATCGGCAATCGAGCCTATATGCGAAATACGATTCCCTTTCGCTCAGGGATATCGGCTACCACTATCATCCTGTGTTTGATTGTCGGATTCTATCTGGTTAATCTCGTCCAAGACTCGACGCGTACCGACTTAACCTCTTGGGCCACCCTGCCCGAAATTAATTCCGCCCCCTGGCAGTGGTTTACCTACGCCTTTATTCATTATAGTTTTTGGCATCTCTTGGGTAATGGGCTGGGGCTTTGGTGGTTGGGAAAAGTTGTCGAAGATCACTACGGCGAAAAAGTATTCTACCTAACACTCAGCGGCGGAATTATTCTAGGGGCATTTTGCTGGTGGCTAACGGGCGTGAGTGGAGTGCGCTCCGAAAATCATAGCTTAATTGGAATCTCTGGCGGCGTCTATGCACTCATGGTTGTAGCTCTACTGAATCGACTAGACCAAGTCATCACCCTGTTACTTTTCTTTTTTATTCCCGTTAATATAAAAGCCCGCTGGCTTCTCATCACACTCCTGGTCATCACGGTTTTGGGTTGGGGCTTTTCCGAATTACCTGGTCGACATACCTGGACAAGTTGGAAGCCGGCACTTGACTGGGCGATGGGCACGAGCCTCGCTCATTCCGCGCACCTTGGAGGGTTTTTGTTTGGGTGGCTGATGTGGAAATATCAAAATCAAACAAATCGGTCAGGTAGTGGCGCTCTATCTATAATGGGCACCCCTTTCGACGATGATAATACAATGTCTATGCAGCCGAAAAACGGCCAAAAAATCAGCCAAGTCCGTGCAGAATTAGACGCGCTGCTCGATAAAATTTCCGTCAAGGGTTTCGGCTCGCTCACCGAGTCCGAAAAACGCAGACTCGCCGAACTCAGCGATCAACTGAAATAAAATTTCCATGACCCTTCGCAGCTTCTTACTTTTTGTTTTCGCCTTCCAGTTAAGTTACGGCGAGCCAGTAAAATTTACGACCACGGAGTTAATGCAGAATGAAACACGGGCGACCGTAGCATTACTGGAGCGCCTCCATATCAGCAAAAAACAGATGGCGGATGTGGATACTAAAGAGGTAATCACTACCTACTGTGAAAATTTAGACCCCGGTAAAATGTACTTCACCCAGGCGGAAGTAGATGAATATGTCAGTCGTTACGGTCGCAGCTTAGATTTATATTTAACTCGAGGAAATCTCACCCCAGCGTTCGAGATTTATCAAGCGTTTCGCAAACACGTGGAAGAGCGCACGGCTAGCTCCATCCAGTCCTTAAACCAAAAAATCGATTTAACTCAAGCGGGCTTCTTCCCTACCGACCGAAAAAAAGGCAACTGGCCGAGCGACAGCAAAGAAGCCGATGATTTATGGAGCCGTCGTTTAAGATTAGATATTCTGAGTGAATTATTAGGCGATGACCGGATGAACAGTAACAACCGTAATGAGCCTAAACAAAAGCCGACGCACGAAACCAAAGCGCCCGAAGTTACTCCTGAAAAAATTGCCGAAGCGGTGGTGCGCCTGAAAAAGCGTTACGAAAAAATTAAAATCTATTTAAGTTTTGATCCCCAAGAAGTTGAGGAGCTATTCCTCAATTCTTATTCTACCCAGTATGATCCACACTCCATTTTCTTCTCCCAGCAATCCTTCGAAGAATTTGAAATCGGTATGCGTAATTCGCTCTGCGGAATCGGTGCCACGCTCACCGACGAAGACGGCTATTGTACCATCAAGGAAATCTTGCCCGGTGGCCCTCTCTTTCTTTCTGGCAAAGCCAAATCGGGAGATAAAATTATTGCCGTCGGACAAGGTAAAGACGGCGAGATGGATGATATCGTCGGCCTACGCCTCCAGAAAACGATTAATCGTATTCGCGGAAAACAAAACACGATTGTTAAACTTTTAGTCGAATCGGGCGATGGCAGTGGCCGAAAAACCATCATCCTCGCCCGTGATCAAATTAAGTTATTCAATCAAATGGCCTCTGCGCGTTGCTTTGAAGGTCAGAACGGAAATCTTGGCGTAATCGAACTTCCCGCTTTTTACGGAAAAAATCCTGATGGAACTGGCTCGAGTCCCACCAAGGATGTTGAGCAACTGATTGTTAAACTCAAAGCCATGGGAATCCGGGCACTGATTGTCGATTTACGTAAAAATGGCGGGGGTCTCCTCAATGAAGCCGTCGATTTATCCGGACTGTTTATTCCAACGGGCTCCATTCTGCAAGTGCGCGACAGCCAAGGACGTATTGATAATTACCGCGATGAGAATGCTAAAGTCGCTTGGGACGGTCCGCTCATCGTTCTCACTTCAAAACTTTCCGCTTCAGCCTCGGAGATTTTTGCGGGGGCGCTGAAAGACCACCGTCGCGCTCTCGTGGTGGGCGATACAACCACCCACGGAAAAGGATCGGTGCAGAATATCATCGAACTGAATCGCGTGTTTAAGGAGCTAGATATCAAGTCCGCCGTTAAAGTGACTATTCA
This sequence comes from Opitutales bacterium, assembly GCA_016463705.1. GTDB lineage: Bacteria > Verrucomicrobiota > Verrucomicrobiia > Opitutales > UBA953 > UBA953. Next base: position 44,857 of record JAEMQU010000005.1, read on the forward strand.
AAAATGGTACGCACCAAGCGGATCATCGATTCAACTCAAAGGGGTCCCTGCGGATATCATTGTGCCTTCCGTATTCTCTGTTCTACCCGTAGCAGAATCTGATTTAGACCATCCCCTCCCTTGGGATTCCATTCCTGCTTCGCTCACTAAACCCGATGAAGGTCCGTGGTTAAAGGCGCCGCTCTCCGATAATTTAATTAATATTCTCAAAGAAGCATCCGCTAAACGTCAGGCTGAGCTTCCTGAATTCTCTACGCTTAATCACTCTATCGAATGGACGCGCAGTCGCACCAATCGCAAAGAGGTCTCACTCTCACTCGAGCAACGTCGCCAAGAGCGCACCGATGATCTCACCTTCCGCGGGCAAGTTCGTAATGAGCTCAATCAATTCTCCAAAAATTCATTCAAGGCCACGGATGTAAAATTAGATACTGCCCTAGAACAGGAAAAGAAGGAAGGCCCTGAATATACGAATAAATCTAAGCGCCAGTCGCGCATCCGCGAGCCACTCGAAGATGAAGACTGGCCCGACTACGATATTCAACTTCAAGAAGCTGTCCGCATCGCCGACGACTGGAGTAAGTTAGTGGCTGATAAAACTTCTACGACTGCACCTATACGTTAATTAGCGAGCACGGTACAAACCGTGGGGATCGTAGATCCACCAAGCGTCGAACGGATTAGATAATGAGGGTAGCTCATAATAGGGCTTACCACTTGCGTCGGCTTTAATCGAAACACCAGAGTATTCCGATTGGGCAGATTTAGGTAATGCAGCCGTGGGCGTAGGCACCGGCGCAAGCATATCGAGCACCGCAGTCTCTTCGATGCGATCCACGACGACATCGATCCATTTAAGTTCTTTCGCTTTCTCACCAAAGGCCTGCCAGTCACCGGTGGAGTCGTTCTCATACATCTTCTTAACAAAGTCATCCAGCGAGATGCCCATCTTCTTTGCCACGGGCGTCGCCATGCGTTCAAACCATAACTTGGTGAACTCAATCTGCTCCTTCAACACGGTCATATTACCTCTGACACTATTCGAGACCTGATGATGGAGAATGATGGTATTAGGATAGCAGAAAGATTTTTCGGCACACGCGGCAATCACCGCAGTCATCGACGCGGCAAAGCCCTTGACCACCACATAAACAGGAGCCTTCGACGCCGTCATCGCCTTCTGAATGAGGTATCCCGCTGAAACAGATCCACCTGGGCTGTTATCGACCACGATAAAAATCGGGAACTCGCTGGATTGATTATTATAAAAATTAATGCGCTGGCTAATGTAGTCGGCTAATTGATCGGTGACTGCACCATTAAAAGTTATCCGACGATCGGTGATATATAAAACACCATCAACGTAGGGGTCTTTTAAATATTTCGGTTTAACATTAGTGGCAATTTTTCGCGCTTCGTCTTCTTTTTGAAAACGATTAATTTCGTTAGTTAAGCGAGTCACCGTATTGCTCGCTTCTAATTGTAATTGTTTAGCATCCGCTTCGAGCTCACGAATTTTATTATTCTTTTCGATTAAGCGTGCAGTGGAGCGGGCAAGTTCGAGGGCGGACTGACGTTCGAGTTTCGTGCGTTCTTCTTCTAAAGCAGAGGCTTCGGCTGACGCTTTGGCCAAACGGAGTGAGCGCTCAGCGGACAGTTTCATCGCTTCGGAGTTTAAGGGCGCAATCTCTTCCATGCGCTTGGCTTCCTGGAGAGCAAGTTGCGCATCAATTAAAGCCTTCTCCACACGCATGCGGTCCACTTCCTTCATCTTCTCTTTCTGCTCAGGGGTTAAATCTTCGCGAGTAATCGCCGGACCCGGCGCCACCGTGGTAGGCAGCGAAGCGTTGGAGGAAGAAGGTGCATTCACGCTGTCGCCATTCGTTGTCTTAACGGGCGTTGCTTGGGCAAAAAGAATAGGCCCAACCAACAAGCTGAAGATTTTTAAGGAAGTATGTTTAGACATGTTTTTGTTTTTAAAATTAGCGGTAAATGAATTCGGTGGAAGGATCGTAAACCCACCAAATATCAAAAGGGGTTAAGGGATTTAAAGCAGTGGTGCCGTTGAGACTATCGGGATTTAACTTAGCCAAAGCGGGAACCGCCGCCGTATTATTTACCCCTTCTTCAGTCATACGATCAACCACGTGCGTGACCCATTTTAATTTAACTGCTTCGGTTCCTAAAACTTTCCAATCACCTGTAGAAACAGCGGCGTACATTTTGGCGACAAACTCATCGACTGTGATGCCCATTTTATTCGCGACCTTTACGAAAATTCTTTCGCACCAAATTTTAGACCACTTTAATTGCTGTTCTAACTGGGTCTGATTTCCGGAAAGCGATGTGCTCGCTTGATGATGAAGTACAACCGTCTGTGGATAAACGTAGGACTGCTTAGCCATCGTGGTAATAATCGCAGCCATCGAGCCCGCATAGCCCTTAACCACAACATAAACAGGAGCCTGCGATGACTCCATCGCTTGTAGGATTTGGTAGCCCGACATCACCGAACCGCCAGGCGAACGTTCAATCACAATAAAGATGGGGGCTGTTTTATCTAAGGCATTATAAAAAGCGATGCGGTCACACACAAACTTCGCCAACGTCTCATCGACGATTCCGTTAAAAGAAATTCTGCGGTCGGAAATACGCAAAACGCCTTCGGCCAGTGGTTCCAGAGGATACTCAATTTTTCCGCTCGTGGTTTCGACTACTTTTTTCTGAAGGCGGGCAATCTCTCCCATTTTTTCTAAACGCGCGTACTCAACGGTAGCCTGCGCATTGGCGAGTTTGACATCCGCTTCAAATTCTGCGCGACGGGCATCTTTTTCGCCCGAAGCTAGAGCGGCTTTAACATTGGCAATTGAAGTCTTTAAATTGAGCAGGGATTTTTCGGCGTCGTCCATCGCTCCAGCGGCCTCGGTCTTGAGTTGGCGGATTCGACTTTCTACCTCGAGTTTTTTAATCTCTTGATCGGACGCTTGTTTAGCCTGGCGGCGTTGCGATTCTACTAAATCTAAACGCGTGCGGACAATCTCGGCCTCGACCTCGATCTGGATTGTTTGCGGGGTTTTTTCAATGCGACGAGGCTGAGCCTGCAATGCAGTTACCAAAAGTGACAAAATAAGGGCCAAACGGGTCATCGGAGGGTGACTCGTAAATTGTCAGATAAATGGTTCCCTTACACTCAAAAATTCGCAAATCTTACGGCATGCAGCCGAATGACCCCATAACCTTCAAGAATCGCCACACGGGACGGATTGAAACCGAACAGGTCTACGGCGAAGCTTGGCTACAAAGAATCTACGGCAACCCCCTGGGGAAGGTCGCCCTGCACGCCTTGGTGAAGCGGTCGATATTCTCGCAAATTTACGGCTGGGGCATGGACCGTCCGAACAGCGCTCAACGCATCGCGCCGTTTATTAAAACCTACCAATTAGATTCATCGGAATTCGCTGATGAAAATATTAGTTCATATAAAAGTTTTAATGATTTCTTTTATCGGAAATTAAAACCCTCGGCGCGGCCGATCGACCCACAAACGGATTGGGCGATTCTTCCTGCGGACGGACGGCATTTAGGCTTTCAAGATATTTCGAAAATTAATGGTGTGTTTGCGAAGGGACAGACCTTCGATATAAATAATTTTCTCGGCGATCAGGCGTTAGCGGAACGCTATAAGAATGGCGTCTTAGTATGTTCGCGCCTTTGTCCGGTCGATTATCACCGTTTTCATTTTCCCGTATCGGGCATTCCGACTGAGCCCACTTTAATCAACGGCTCGCTCTTTTCCGTAAATCCTTACGCGTTGCGACGTGAGGTGAGTTATCTTTGGCAAAATAAACGTCAGCGAGTTTCGGTTGACGCGGGGCCGTTTGGACTCGTCACGATTGTGGCAATCGGTGCCACCAACGTGGGTACCATTGTTGAAACCTATTCTCCGAATTCTCCCGTGATTAAAGGACAAGAAAAAGGGTATTTCCGATTTGGTGGATCGTACATCGCTACCCTCTTTGAGCCCAATCGAATTCGTCTTGAAGACGACTTAATTGCGGCGGGCGAAACCCAACAAGAGCTTTACGCAAAAATGGGGTCACGCTTAGGGCGATTAATTTAAAAGACAAAATCGCAAAGCGCTTGCCAGAAGGCCGTGAGCAGTAAAATCTTTAACACACAGGTCGCTCGGGTGGTGGAATGGCAGACACACCAGATTTAGGTTCTGGCGCCGAAAGGTATGCGGGTTCGACTCCCGCCCCGAGCACTTGGTTTTAATTGAGGGGACAGGGGAAATTTGTGGAGGTAATTACATCACCCCTTGTCACTATGTCGCCTTGCCCACTGGTCCCCTAAACCAGTTCCCCTTGCCCTTTGGCCACAATTCTGACTAACATGACCTATGTTTGAATGGTTGCGCAAAATCCTAGGCCTCCAGCCCAAGCCGTCCGAAGAAATCGACTTATCTAAGGCGCCCGATGAACCGGTGCCCGAAGAACGTGTCCCGGAAACCAGACCCGACCCCAATAGCCCATGGGTAGGCGTAGATTTAGACGGAACACTCGCCGAGGCGGGTCGCTGGTTGAGCATGTCGCACATCGGACCCCCCGTGCCTCTCATGATGCGAAGAGTGCAGGCCTGGCTCGCCAAGGGAGTTCGCATTAAAATTTTAACCGCCCGTGCGGGTAATGAAGAAGGCCTGGCCGCTACCAAAAAATGGTTGGCTGAAAACGGACTGCCCGACTTAGAAGTAACTGACAAAAAAGATTTTGATATGATCGAACTCTGGGATGATCGCGCCATCCAAGTCATTCACAACACGGGTATGTGTTTCTTAGGCACATCGTATTTTGCTCGACCCAAAGCACCGATTCTCTCGAACGAAATTCCTGATCGGACGTTCATCTTAGTCGGACAAAATCCTCCAACCGAGCCCGCTAAGCCCGAAAGCACCACCGAAAAATCTTCATGAAAGCCTCACTCAAACTTGAATACTCGTTGCGCGTGCTGGCTCAATTAGCTCGTCGCAATAAAGGTAACACGGTCACTCGCATTGAAGAACTCGCGAAGCTCGAAGCCATCCCGCAGAATTATCTAGTTCAATTATTAAATGAATTACGCGAAGGTGGCTTGGTGGATTCACGTCGCGGCAAAACCGGGGGCTATCGGCTGGCCCGAAATGCTGAAGATATTTCGATTAAACAGGTACTCGAAGTGGTGGAGCCCGATTTAATTTCGACGAAAATCACCCTAAAAGGGAATTCCGGACCCCAAGTAGCCAGTCTTTGGCGCGAGCTTTCGAAACGGTTTGAAAAATCGATGAATGGTTTCACAGTAGCGCAACTCGCCCAATCCGAAGCCAGTGGAGATTGGGAAATCTAACTTTTTACACCTATGATCGACGAACCACAAAACACCCCCACCCCACCGCACGCAGCTAACTCTCAAGGGGTTATCATTTCCACCGTCGTGGTGCTCTTCATCGCACTCGCGGTGGTAATTTTATGGAAAGGGTTACAGTGGAAGGAAACTATTGAAACACAAAAAACGCGCATCGAAGTTTTAGACGGTCAGGTCGCTACCCTCAAAACACTCAATCAAGATCAAGAAAATAAGTTGGCGGAAAATCGTGTAGCGATGGATGCGAAAGATGCCGACCTCAAGCGACTTAATGAAAAGCTGGTCCAAACTTTAAAAATCAACGAGGCCAATGTTAATGAGAAAAACGAGTTAGCCGATACGCTTACTAAAACAGAAAAAACGCTCAAGGAAACCACTGAAAAAGTGACTCAACTCGAAACACAAAATGCGGAAACAACCAAAGCCTTACAAGCGTCCGAAGAGTTTGGTAAAAAATCTATCGCACAGGTCAATGAAGTGAATGGCCGCATCGAAAAACAGAACGCGGTGATTAAGGATCTGAATAAACAGATTGAGGTTCTCGTGATTAAAGTGAATACGCCAGCTCCTGAAAAAAAGTAATCACTGGATACGATGTCACTTAAAGAAGAGTTCAAAAAATTCGCATTACGCGGTAATGTGGCCGACCTCGCGGTCGGGGTGATTATCGGCGCTTCATTCGGCGCCATCGTGAAATCCCTGGTCGAAGACATCATCATGCCTCCCTTGGGATACGTGCTCGGGAACGTAGATTTCTCTCATCTTTATTTCATCCTCAAGCCGGGCACTAAAGCGGCTGGACCTTACATCACCATGGCCGATGCCGAAGCGGCCGGCGCCGTGATTATCAAATATGGCTCCTTCACTAATACGATCATTAGCTTCTTAATCGTCTCTTTCACGATATTTTTACTCATCCGACAAATTAACAAATTAAAGGACCCAGTGGTTGCCCCTGGACCTAGCGACGAAGTGAAACTGCTGACTGAGATTCGCGACTCGCTCAAAAAGTAAATCTACAGAATCAGCATTGCGTCACCGTAACTAAAAAAGCGGTACTCGCGACGAATCGCTTCGGCGTAAATTTCCTTAAGCCAAGGGAGTCCGGCCTCATCTCCAGGCGTTAAGAATGCCGCCACCAGGCAGAGCAATGTCGACTTGGGTAAATGAAAATTAGTCAGCAGGTGCTCGCAGCAATGGATCGTATCACCAGGCTTAATAAATAAACTGGAGCTGCCTTTATAATCACCCGTTGGGAGATTTTTGAGGTCGGGAGTTTTTCTGATAAAGTCCTCAGCCGATCGCACCGTAGTCGTGCCCACGGCTAAGCGCGGTCGACGACTACGCAGAGCCTCAATTGTGCTGGCGGGGATTACATAGTCTTCGCTATGCATGACGTGGTTATTTAAATCGGGCGCTTGAATGGGTTGAAAAGTTCCCGCACCCACATCCAAAATGAGATTAAAAGTCTCGTGCCCTTGTTTGGATAATTTCTCGAGTAGCTCGGTCGTAAAATGTAATCCAGCGGTAGGTGCAGCGACGGCACGGGTCGCCGATGGTTCAGCATAAACCGTTTGGTAACGTTCGTCGTCAGCGAAATCTTTTACCCCTAACTTTTCCCGAGCATCCACAATATAAGGTGGAAGTGGAAGCTCTCCCTGTTGTTGGGCGAGCTGTTCGACACTCATACCAGTGGGTAAATTAAAACGCACAATATAATCTCCACCCTGACCTACCGACACTACCACAGCGTGATGTCCGTCTATAGTGAAACCGGCTTCATCCGAGGCGCGCTTTCCGGGGCGCAACATACAATGCCACTCGAGAGGTTGGGCGGTGGGACGAAGTAAAAGACATTCCACTTTTCCGCCTGTGGGACGGACGCCAAAAAGTCGGGCCTTTAAAACTCTTACACTATTTCGAAAGAAAGTCGTCGAAGGCGGAATTAAGTCAGGAAGCTCTTTGAAATAATGATGCGAGATTTTTTTGGTTGCGCGATTTACTACGAGCAATCGCGAGTCATCCCGCCGCAACGAAGGCACGGCCGCAATCCGCTCAGGAGGTAGATCGAAGTCCAACTCCTGCAACGTAATCATTATTTAGTTTTCGGAGGAGTAATGAGCAACTGACCATCAATCGCCTTTAAGGGCATAAACTCAACACCCGGAGGGGCTTTACGCAACTCCTCTTCAATCGCTGAAAGTTTTGCATCTAAGTCATCAATCCGAGCCACGAAAACCGCTTCAGGGGTCGACGGGGTCTGACACGCACCATACTCGCGCATCGTGTGGTGACTGAGCAACACGTGTTCGACGCGTTCACGTAATGAGACTTCGAGTTGTACCTTAGCCGAATGCTCTCTCACGATAAAAGCTCCTAAGACCAAGTGGCCGTGTAAATTTCCAGCACGCGTGAAACCGGCGCGGGGCATACCAGGCTCGAGTTTAGTGTATTCTTGAATTTTACCTACGTCGTGCAGAATAATACTCGAGACCGCGAGAGAGTGATCCACTTTGGGATAAAGAGGCAGCAAGGCTTCGGCACAACGCGCCATGCGCAAGGTGTGTTCGAGTAAGCCGTGGCGGTAGGCGTGGTGCATGCCGGTAGCGGCGACTGAGTCGTAGAAGCGCTCGCCGTGTTCTTCTAAAATTGATTCCACCAGGGCGCGCAAAGTCGCGTGAGGAATGCGTTTAATAATAGCGCCGAGTTCTTCGCGCATTTTTAGGGGATCTTGTTGAGACACGGGAGTAAGGCGACCCATGATAGCAGGGTCAGATTTTTCGGCATCAGCCAGAGCTGCGAGAGCATCGACACGGAATTCCGGGCGACCGGCAAATTCCCCCATCGTCCCGCCCACCTTCACAGGTGTACCAGGCTTTAATGTAGTGAGCACGGTTTTTAGAGGTGAATCAGAAAAGACACGTACTTTTACTTCGTCGGAAGCGTCACCTAAAACAAATTCAAAATAAGTGGATCCGTTTTTTGCGGACTTGGTATTAATATCGCCCAATCCACAAATAGCCAAAAAACGATTACCTGTCGGCAATGCTTTGCATTCTCTTAATGATTGGGGTGATTCGGCCATGCACGCAAGGTGGGTAAAACAAGCGAGGGAGCAAATAATAATAATCTAAAACAGTCTAAATTAACCTAATCGGTTAAATTATCCAACTAGACCCTTAATTGAACGAGGTTGTCTTCATCTAAGCTACGTGTAATATCATAAACCAATGAAGCGGTATCTATTAATGGGAGTAGTCTTATCCGTTGGAGCGCTCGCTTTATTATGGATCAACTATGACCGCGGATTAAATGAACCAAAAAACGAAGTAGCGGTTCCCCCAAATAGCCCACGACCCATAACCGGGCTCATCCAAGAGCCGAAGAAGATTATCACCAGTGAATCACAGGTCAAAGAGACCATCACGCAACTCAGTCAGAAGGGTCTACCCCCTTTAACCAATCAACAGATTCAAGGCTATCTCACCTCTAACGATCGGGATGCCACCTGCCTGATTGTGGGAAGTCGTTTAAGTAAAAATCCTGAGTTATTACGTGAGGCCGTGGCACGTTTCACCGACAACCCCGTTGTGCAATTAGAGATGGCATTACACGGACCCACCCAAGAAGAAAGACAAGCCGCCCTCAATGCATTCAAAACACATGACCCGCAAAATTCGCTCTGTGATTATCTCGATTCGCTTTCGGCATTTGAACGCGGAGATTTTTCCCAAGCAGCGGGCGGATTAATCCAATCACTGGATAGTGGTACATTGCAGGACTACTCCCTGACCTTAGCGTCCGGAACGGAAGCTGCCTATCTGTCCGCAGGGTATAACAACACCGAAGCTCAACTCTTCGCACTCTTTGATTCTACACAACGCAACCAAGACACGACTGGCAAGATGGGCGCGGTGGCCGATAAATTAGGCGAACTGCGCGATCAGTATATTAAAAATAATGATATGGATGCGGCTGAACCCACCGTGACAATCGGTTTAGACATTGGACAAAAAATACAGTCGCAGGAAAACCCGAGTTTCCTCAGCAGCTTAGTCGGTCTTGATATTGAAGCGAAAATCCTGAATCAGCTCGATCCCTCAACGCCGATTAATTCCGCGGGGCAAACCGCCGACGCGCGTTTAAAAGAATTAAATCAGCAAAAAAATCAGTTACAGAGTTTAGTACAAAAGGCTCAAGATCTGCCCATCAGTAAGATGTCCGACGAGCAAATGAAGGACTACACACAAAAGTTGCGCAGCCAGGGGGAAGTGAGTGCCACGCAGTGGTGGTTAGACCAAAACAAATAGTTTTCTAGTATAACTTGATTAAAACGATGTTTGTCTAAGACGCCAAACTCTCTAGTATTTATCTATGAGAGTGGACGAAAAGCTTCAGGAGAAATTAAGACCTTGGGATTGGGCGGTTCTCGTCGTCTCGGTTATTTCTCTTATTTTAGTTATTCTTGAAAGCGTTGTGACCCTACAACCTGACACCTTAAGTCGATTTGCTTTCATCGATCGCTGTGCGTGTATGATTTTCATGGTCGACGTCTTGGTGCGTTGGCGGCGCACGGAATGGAGTAGAAAATATTGGAAATGGGGCTGGTTAGATGTTCTCGCTAGTATTCCGTTCGATAATGCCTTCCGCGCCCTGCAAGCCATTCGTATCTACCGATTCGTCCGACTGGCACGAAGTATTTATAAATTCAAAGGAGTGACCGCAGGTACGACGCTAAACGATAAAATTCTCGCCCTGCCTGGAATCGCCCTCGTGATGATTCTTTTCAGCGCGACCCTCATTATTGAGGTGGAACGCGATTCGCCGAAAGCCCTCATTAAAACGGGTGGCGACGCCTTATGGTGGGCGCTTTCTACGGTTACCACGGTGGGCTACGGCGACATTTATCCAGTAACGACCGAAGGTAAATTTGTGGCGGCGGGCTTAATGATTGTGGGTGTTATATTTTTCAGCTCTATCTCGGCATTCATTACGACGAAATTAATTCTTCCCGAAGAGGAGCAAGACCACGAAGGTGAAATGAGGGAAATTCGCGCTCTGCACAAAGAAGTTAAAGAATTACGACAGGCCTTAATGGAGCATAATAATCATGCTTCCAAAAAGGCCGACGTGCCACCCAGCACCGATATTAAAGGACTATAATTAGTACCTGTAGCTATCGGTCTTGAAGGGTCCGTTAGGCTTCACCCCAATGTAGTCTGCCTGGGCCTTCGTTAACTGGGTGAGTCTAGCTCCAATTTTTTCTAAGTGTAAGCGAGCCACTTCTTCGTCGAGGTGTTTAGGTAAGACACAAACACCAGGCTTAGCGGTTGCACGAGTTTCCCATAAGTGAATTTGGGCAAGGACCTGATTGGAGAACGAAGTCGACATCACATAACTAGGGTGGCCAGTGGCGCAGCCGAGATTTACTAAGCGGCCTTCGGCTAACATATAAATCTGCTTTCCTTTGGGGAAGGTATAACGATCGACCTGTGGTTTAATCATTTCTTTCTTCACGCCTTTGGCGTCATTCAAACGAGTCACTTGGATTTCGTTATCGAAGTGTCCGATGTTACAAACAATCGCTTGGTCTCTCATCTTCTGCATGTGTTCGAGCGTGATGATGTCACGATTGCCCGTAGCTGTTACATAAATATCGGTGTTACCTAAAGTGTCTTCAATGCGAACAACGCGATAGCCTTCCATCGCCGCCTGCAGCGCGCAAATCGGATCCACTTCAGCAATCTGGACGGTCGCACCTAAACCACGCAGAGATTGGGCTGAGCCTTTACCTACGTCACCATAACCAATGACGAGGGCAAGTTTACCAGCGACCATCACATCGGTGGCGCGCTTAATGCCATCAACCAAGGATTCACGGCAGCCGTATAAGTTATCGAACTTCGACTTGGTAGCCGTGTCGTTCACATTAACGGTTGGCACTAAAAGTTCTCCTGCTTCGAGCATGCTATAAAGACGTTTTACGCCTGTGGTGGTTTCTTCCGAAACACCCTTCCAAGCGGCGACTACTTTGTGCCAGTGTCCGGGACGTTCTTTTGCTACCTTTTTAAGGAGATTTTTGATAACCTGTTCTTCGTGAGATTCAGATTTAGTGTTAACCCACTTAGAACCATTTTCTAATTCATAACCTTTGTGAATTAAAAGTGTCGCATCGCCACCATCATCCACGATGAGCTCTGGGCCACTACCATTAGGCCAGGTCAGTGCTTCCATAGTGCACTCCCAATATTCTTCTAAGGTTTCACCCTTCCAGGCGAACACTGGATAGCCCGCTTTAGCGATGGCCGCAGCGGCGTGATCCTGGGTTGAAAAGATATTACAAGAAGCCCAGCGCACATCGGCACCGAGGGCTGCTAAGGTTTCGATCAGCACCGCGGTCTGAATCGTCATGTGCAACGAACCGGTAATGCGAACGCCCTTAAGAGGCTTAGTTTTCGCATACTTGGCGCGCAGTGACATCAGGCCGGGCATTTCGTGCTCAGCGACTTGAAGTTCTTTACGGCCCCAGTCAGCAAGACTGAGATCGGCTACTTTAAAATCTGCTTTCATTGATTTTGTGCGGGAGGGTTTGGGTGAGTACATGGTGATTAAGATTGTTGGTGAAGGGCTTTAACAAATTTTGCGAGGTGCTTGGTTTCTTCCCACGGTAAACCTTTTTTACCGAAGTGACCATAATGCGTACTAGCACGATAAATCGGGCGACGCAAATCGAGCTGCTTAATAATCTCGGCGGGATTAAACAGAAAAACTTCTTTCACCGCAGCCAAGATGGAGGCATCGGACATATTGCCCGTACCAAAAGTATCTAAGTGTAAACTGGTCGGTTCAGGGTGACCAATCGCGTAGGCGACCTGTAGTTCACAGCGGTCTGCAACCCCTGAATCAACAATGTGCTTCGCGACCCAGCGAGCCATGTAAGCAGCCGAACGATCCACTTTAGTTGGGTCTTTTCCGGAAAATGCACCACCGCCGTGACGACCCATACCGCCGTATGAATCGACGATGATTTTACGTCCAGTTAATCCGCAATCCCCTTGGGGGCCACCAATCACAAAACGCCCAGTGGGATTGATTAAAAATTCCGTTTTCTTACCGATTAAATTCTTGGGTAAAACCTTGTGAATAATCTGATTGATACAGAATTTTTCGATTTGGCTGTGGCTAACGTCAGCGGTGTGCTGGGTGGAAATAACGACGTTGGTGATTTCTTTTAATTTTCCGTTTTCATATCGCACCGCGACTTGTGATTTACAGTCAGGACGAATCCATTCTGTACCACGCGCACCCGATTTACGTAGTCGGGCCAATTCACGATTTAAGCGGTGCGCAAACATTACGGGAGCGGGCATCAGCTCTTCGGTCTCATTGGAGGCGTATCCAAACATAATTCCTTGGTCGCCGGCACCCATCTTGGCGTGCTTTTTTCCAGAGGCTTTACGCTCATCCACACCCTGAGCAATGTCAGGGGATTGTTTCGTTAAAAGGTTAGTGAAGAAAACTTTGTCGGCATGAAAGATGTCATCGTCATTCACATAGCCAATTTCACGAATGGCGGCACGCACGACTTCTTCGAAATTAACTTTGGCCTTCGTCGTTAATTCACCCGCGATGACGACGTGGTTACTTTTCACCAAGGTTTCGCACGCAACGCGCGAGAACTTATCTTGAGCGAAAACCGCGTCCAAGACAGAATCGGAAATAGAGTCAGCCACCTTATCGGGGTGACCCTCGCCTACTGATTCGGAGGAAAAGATATAGGAGTCTTGGTGATCCATAGGAAGTTATCGAAATGGGAAATGGTAAGGTGGCAAGTTCACATCTATGTATCTTGATAGAAAGATACGTCATATTCTACATTTTAGCCCACTATTTGCGCTTGAGGTGATGGCTTGCCCGAAAGGACTAAGTTTGTAAGGGTTATTTCATGCGTGCTCAACTACCACAGCTCTTTCCCCGCCCACGGGAACTGAGTCTCCGTGGTGGTTTTTTACCCGTTCCGAAAGCACCCCACCCGACTGCACTCTTTTTAAATAATCTGCCGCAGACGATTGCTGAGGCTGAAGCCACACTGGATGCTAAGCAAACCACCCCGTGTCGCATTGAATACAGCGAAGCTCTGGGATCTGAGTCTTACTATTTAGATATCACTACGAGCGGCATTCACTTAAAGGCCCGCGACGCAGCAGGCGTGTTTTATGGAGCACAAACCCTCCGACAAATCTTTGAGCAAAATCCCACAGCCCTACCCTGCTGCGAGGTTTTAGATAGTCCGGATTTGCCGATACGTGGATTCATGTTGGATATTTCGCGTTGTAAAATTCCCACCCAAAATGAGTTTCGCCAACTCATCCGTGCCTTGGCCCGACTTCGCGTTAACCAGTTTCAACTTTATATTGAACATAGTTTTGCGTTTCCGGGACATGACGAAGTCTGGCGCGATGCTTCACCTTTAACGCCTGCGGAAATTGAACAGCTCGATAGAGAGTGTCTGAGTCTCGGCATCGAACTCGTTCCTAACTTAAATACATTCGGACATATGGAGCGCTGGCTTCGCCATCCTAAGTATCGCTCCATGGCGGAATGCCCTGAAGGATGGATTCACCCACTCACCCAGCAGTTTAAGCCCATCCCTGGCACTTTAAAGCCCGACGACGAGTCACTCAAATTTATTGGTGATCTTCTTGATAAATACCTTCCGCACTTTCGCAGTCGCCAGGTAAATATCGGAGGCGATGAACCTTGGGAACTGGGTCAGGGTTTCAGCAAAGGAGCCGTGGAGAAAAACGGTAAGCACGCGGTTTATCTCAATCATCTTAAAAAAATTTGTAAGTTGGTCGAAGCACGCGGACGCACGCCACAATTCTGGGGCGATATTTTACTCGAAGATTTAAATCTCGCGAGCGAAGCACCGATCTTAGCGATGCCCGTGATTTGGGGCTATGACGCCGGTCATCCCTTCAATCAACAAGCAGAAAGACTCAACTCACTCGGTCGATCCTACCTCATCGCTCCAGGCACCAGCACATGGCAAAGTTTTACCGGGCGACTCGAAAACGCACTGACCAATCAAGTAGAAGCTGTCGCCGCGGCGATTAAATATCAGGCCCAAGGTATTCTCATTACATCCTGGGGCGATAATGGTAATCACCAACCCTGGCCAACCCAGTGGCTCCCTCTCGCCAGTGGCCTCGCCCAAGCCTGGTGCTTTGCCGCGAATCAAAAAGGTGATTTTGATAAGGCCTGTGCCATTCTCGGTAATCTTAATAACGAAGATGCGACATTAACCGCAAGCGTGCTGCAACACCTTGGCCGACTCGACTCCGCTATTCAAAAATCCATTCGTAATAAAAGTTTAACCTGGGAGTTGCTCACCACTTCGCCGGAAAATCTCTCCGAAGTATTAAAAGATATCAGCCCAAGTGAATTAAATGATTCGTTAGATCTTTTAGAAAAAGGTCGGCAGTTAGCCGAAGGCATCAGTGATGAATGTGTGCGATCTGAAATTATTCTAGGCATAGATTGTGCTGTCGCGGGAATTCGTCGGGCACAAAATAAACCTCTTAACAGCCAAGAAAAAGAACAGCTCGTTGCTGAATATAAACGCGTATGGCTTAAACGAGCTCGCGTGGGCGGACTCGAGGAAAGCCTAGCTAACTTAATCTAATTACTCTCCGCCCTTACGCGCTTTGCCGGTGGAAGAGAAAAAATCTTTCACGCGAGCTCGCAGATAATCGCGATTAAGTTTCGCAATGACATCGAGCGTAATACCCTTCGGACAGTGGGCTTGGCACTCACCATAATTTGTACAGTTACCGAAGCCGGCATCATCCATCGTCTTGACCATCGCTAAGGTGCGACGTTCACGCTCGGGCTGACCCTGAGGTAAAATATTGAGGTGATTAATTTTGGCGCCGACGAAAAGCATCGCGGATCCGTTCTTACACGATGCAACGCAAGCACCACAGCCAATACATTCCGCGGCGTCCATCGCCTCATCCGCAATCGGCTTAGGAATTAAAGTGTTATTCGCTTCCGGAGCCGAACCCGTGCGCACGGTAATGAATCCACCGGCTTGAATCACTTTATCAAACGCGGAACGATTAACGGCCAAGTCTTTGAGCACCGGGAAAGCACGCGCACGCCAAGGTTCGACGGTAATCGTTTCGCCATCACGGAAATTACGCATGTGTAACTGACAAGTAGTAACCCCGGGAATCGGTCCGTGGGGCATACCATTAATCGTCATCGAACACATACCGCAGATGCCTTCGCGACAGTCATGATCGAAAGCGATGGTGTCTTTGCCTTCGCGGATGAGCTGCTCGTTGAGCATGTCCATCATTTCTAAAAAGGATGCTGATACGGGAACCGCAGCGAGAGAATATTCTTCGAAGTGTCCTTCACCGCCGCGGAGTTGACGCCAGACGCGTAAACGCAGAGCTAAAGTGCGTTCGCTGTCATGTGAAGATTGCTCGGATGGCTTAACCATAAAATTATTTATAGGAACGGGTGGTTAATTGAACCTCTTCGTAGGTGAGAGGCTCGGTATGTCGCTTGGGCAAGTTGCCCTCGCCCTTGAATTCCCAAACCGCGGCGTGAGCAAAAGTATCATCATTACGTTTTGCTTCACCGGCCTCTTGGTACTCGGTTCTAAAGTGTCCGCCGCAAGACTCCTCACGCGTTAAGGCATCGAGGCACATCATAATTCCGAAATCAAGGAAGTCGGCCACGCGGCCAGCACGCTCGAGTTCAGGGGCTAATTGATTACCGGCCCCCACGACTTTAATGTTTTTCCAGAAGTCATCACGGAGTGCTTGGAGGTCACGAATCGCGCCTTCGAGTCCGGCTTTATCACGAGTCATCCCACATTTTTCCCAGACGATTTTTCCTAATTCTTTGTGATAAGAACGGGCCGAGCGGTTTCCATTATTATTTAAAAACCAATGGGTGCGTTCTTCGACTTCTTTGACGACGGCTTTGAATTCGGGGCGATCTACAGAAGGACGGCCGCTTAAGCCAACGCCAGCGAGATAATCTGTGACCGTGTAGGGAAGAACAAAGTAACCATCGGCCAAGCCTTGCATGAGGGCGGAGGCACCTAAGCGATTGGAACCATGATCAGAAAAATTAGCTTCACCGCCGACAAACAATCCAGGGATGTTGGACTGCAAATTATAGTCTACCCAAAGTCCGCCCATGGTGTAGTGCACCGCAGGGAAAATACGCATCGGCTGACGGTAGGCATTTTCACCGGTGATATTTTCATACATATCAAACAAGTTACCATAACGCTCACGAATCGCGGATTCACCAAGACGTTTAATCGCGGCAGAGAAATCGAGATATACACCAAGACGTTTGCCGTCGACTACTTGACCGACGCCACGACCTTCATCGCAAACTTCTTTAGCCGCACGTGAAGAAATATCGCGCGGTGCCAAATTTCCATAACTCGGATATTTACGTTCGAGGAAATAGTCGCGGGCCTCTTCCGGGATTTCGGACGCCGGCTTAGCGCAATCAGCTGAATTTTTAGGTACCCAGACACGTCCATCATTACGTAACGATTCAGACATCAATGTAAGTTTCGCCTGATCTTCACCGTGAACGGGAATACAGGTTGGGTGAATTTGCGAATAACAAGGATTCGCAAAACCCGCACCGCGACGGTGCGCACGGAAGGTCGCCGTTACATTACAACCTTGAGCATTAGTGGAGAGATAAAAAACATTTCCGTATCCACCAGTACAAAGCACGACAACGTCGGAGGCCCAGGCTTTGATTTCGCCAGTAACTAAGTCGCGCGTCACAATACCCTTCGCTTGACCTTCGACTAAAACTAAGTCGAGCATCTCGTGGCGGGTATACATTTTCACCGTACCCGCTCCAATTTGTCGGGAGAGCGCTGAATAAGCACCGAGCAATAATTGTTGGCCGGTTTGACCACGGGCATAGAACGTACGAGAAACTTGAGCACCACCGAAAGAGCGATTAGCTAATAAACCACCGTATTCACGGGCAAAAGGTACACCTTGAGCGACGCATTGATCGATGATTGAAGTGGATACTTGGGCGAGGCGATAAACGTTCGCCTCACGAGCACGATAATCTCCACCTTTAATCGTATCTAAAAATAATCTGCGAACACTATCTCCATCATTTTGATAGTTCTTAGCAGCATTGATTCCTCCTTGGGCCGCAATCGAGTGAGCGCGGCGAGGACTGTCTTGATAGCAGAAACAGGAAACCTCGTAACCCATTTCGGCCAACGACGCCGCAGCGGCAGAACCTGCTAAACCCGAACCGACGACAATGATATGATACCTCCGACGATTAGTGGGAGTCACTAAGCGCATTTTCGCTTTATGATTATTCCACTTATCGGCTAAGGGGCCGGCGGGAATTTTTGCATCAAGTTTCATGAACTTTATTTGAGTTGGCCGAGCAGAACGGCGAGAGGAATGGAGATGAAGCCCAGGGCGATAACCCATCCATAAGCGGTAGCGACAACATCTAAACGTCCACGCCAGCGCTGATTACGTAAGCCTAGAGTTTGAAAAACGCTGCTGATACCATGGCTTAAGTGCAGGCAGAGTAAAATCATACTCGCGATATAAAAGAGAGCGACGGCTGGCTGGGAAAAGCCTGCGATAATCATTTTGTAAACATCCGCTCCAAATTCCTGTCCGCCCAACGCAATCTTTCGGAAAGTAAAATGTAGGAGGTGAAAAACGATGAAGGCTAAAATGATTACCCCCGAGTAGGGCATCGTGCGCGATGAGAGCGATGCCTGACGCGTCACTTCAACAGCAGGGCCACCCGCTCGAGCGATACGATTTTCAATCGTCAGCAAGACGCCCGACCAGATATGTGCGATGACGCTGACAATTAAAACCGAGCGAGCGACCCAGAGTAATCCAGGATGAGCATGAAGCCATTCGGCGTACTCATTGATGGCAGCAGCTCCTTTGAAAACCGTGAGATTGCCGATCATGTGTCCAAACACAAAGCCTGCGAGGACCAGACCCGAAAGGGCCATGATGATTTTTTTGCCAATGGAGGCGGGCTGACAATTTTTATAACAGGAACTGGCAGACATAATAGTAAGGTTGAGGGCAAATGAACGATGCCAAGTGCAAATACCATCGTATCGACCTGTAGCATTAAGCCATCTATTTGGCTTATTTGCGGTGGGGTATTAGATTTTTCCTAGTTAACTGTAAAATTCGCTCATAAGGGGGAGGCCAATCCCGCCCATTTTCTGCTAAAAACCGCTTGCCTCCCTAAAAGTTGGCTATGACATTTCAAAGTCCAGACCGGCCTACCGTTTAACGGACCAGCCGGTCTTATCTTTTTACTAAATTCGCCACCCTCCACCACCTATATAATGAAGTACATTTTTGTCACTGGCGGCGTCATTTCCTCCCTCGGGAAAGGACTGACGGCGGCGGCGATTGGTGCGCTTCTTGAATGTCGGGGATTAAAAGTCCGTATTCAGAAATTCGACCCCTACCTCAACGTAGATCCGGGAACAATGAGTCCCTACCAACACGGTGAGGTTTACGTTCTCAATGACGGTGCGGAAACTGATTTAGATCTCGGACACTACGAACGTTTTACTTCGGGCGAATTATCGAAGCTCAATAGTTTATCATCCGGACAAATCTACGAAACGGTTATCCAAAAAGAACGTCGTGGTGACTACCTCGGCAAAACCGTTCAGGTCATTCCCCATGTCACCAACGAAATTAAAGAGCGCATTTTAAAAGGCGGCGTCGGCGTGGATGTGCTAATCACCGAAATCGGCGGAACGACGGGCGACATCGAAGGCCTGCCCTTCTTAGAGGCCCTTCGTCAATTCCAACACGATACCGGACGCGAGAACATCATCTTCCTGCACTGCACCCTCGTTCCCTATATTAAAGCAGCGGGTGAATTAAAAACGAAACCTTCTCAGCAGTCGGTCGCAAAGCTCCGGGAGATTGGTATTCAACCCGACATTTTAGTCTGTCGCACCGATCGCCCCATCGGCGAAGAAAACCGCCAAAAACTTTCGCTCTATTGCAATGTAGGGATTGAGTCTGTTTTTGAGTGCCGAGATGTGACCGACTCTATTTACGAACTTCCCGTAATGCTGGCCGAACAACGTATTGATGAAGTGGTCGTGAAACGGCTAGGAATTCAATGCGGCCCGATAGATATTACTCCGTGGCGCGAAATTATACGTCGTATTAAAGAGCCTAAATACAAGGTCCGTATTGGCGTGGTCGGAAAATATATCGAGCTTCAAGATGCCTATAAATCCGTTTATGAATCCATCGTTCACGGCGGCATTGCGAATGAAGCACACGTTGAAATTGTCCGCATCGACGCCGAAGATTTAGAAACTCAAGGCACAGCCGCACTCGAAGGACTCGATGGTATTCTCGTCCCAGGTGGCTTTGGTAATCGCGGTATCGAAGGAAAAATTCTCGCCGTCCAATTCGCCCGTGAAAGAAAAATTCCTTTCTACGGACTTTGTCTAGGTATGCAGGTGACAGTCATTGAATTTGCCCGGAATGTTTTAGGCTTAAAGCAAGCCCACTCCACTGAGTTTTCTCCAACAACACCCGACCCGGTGATTCACTTAATGGAAGCACAAAAAGATGTTTCTCTTAAGGGTGGAACCATGCGACTCGGGGTTTACGACTGCCAACTTACTCCGGGAAGTCGCTCGCTCGAAGCCTACGGCGCCCCCATCATTCAGGAGCGGCATCGCCATCGCTTTGAATATAACAACGACTATCGCACTCGATTAGAAGCGGCGGGATTATTAGTCGGTGGCACCAATCCACAAACGGGACTCGTTGAAATCGTCGAAGCCAAAGATCACCCCTTTATGATTGGTGTGCAGTATCACCCTGAATTTAAGTCCAAGCCCCATAAGGCGCATCCCCTCTTCGCTGCCTTTGTGAAAGCGGCCATACAGAAGTCTCTCGGCTCCTGTTAGTTTAATTAATCTTAATCCTTTGGACTTGGAGTTAGGGGTCCTCTCGGGTTTGATAGTCCTGTGCGTATTCTCGATCGCCACGTACTTGTTGAAACTGCGATTACCTCTATCGTAGCTACGGGCGCATTTGTTTTCGTCTTAGTGGGCGGAAATATTTTAAAAAAAGTGGTGGGTGCAGTGGCCTCAGGGCAGGTGAGCACTTGGCAAGGCGTCGAGTTGGTGGGCCTGTTATTTCCGGGGGTCATTCCTTATGCCTTACCGATGGGCGTGCTCACTGGATTCCTCATCGCGTTCGGACGCATGAGTTCGCAAAACGAAATCACCGCCATGAAAGCGGGGGGCATAAAATTGTTACGTATTGCTCGACCCGCCCTCATTTTAGCCGCCAGTTTTGCCCTGCTCGCTGCTTGGCTTAATTTGGAAATAGCACCCCGGGCTAATACTGAATATAAACGTTTGCTCGTCGGATCAGCCCAAGAAAACCCTGCATCGATTATCACACCCGGCGAACTCAATCGTCAATTTAAGGGGCTGGTTATTCGTGCAGGCTCACGCGATGACGATGTTTTAAAAGATTTCTGGCTCTGGCGCGTAGATAATAACGGTAAATTAGTGCAATCCATTCAGGCCAAAGAGGCTCGCCTCGAACGTATCGACAAACCCGATGGCTCTATTTTTCTCCGCGTGAGACTTAAAGAAGCGCGCATGGAAAGTCGGGTCGATGAAAAACTCAGCTTCGCGAAACCCTCTTCATTTGCCGCGGCCACCGACTCAGTGATGGAATTTCCAGCAGATGCTATTTTTAAAGACAGAGAAATAGTTGAAAGAAAACTTCGTTGGTTAACTACAAGCGAATTACTCGACGCCATGGATAAAGGCTGGCAAGTGACGCCACAGTCTACTCCCGATGAAATTGCCCAAGGTAGGATGGAGGCGAGAAAACAACTTATGGCTCACCTCGCCTCTGCCTTCTCGATCTTCACCCTCGCTCTCTTAGCTATTCCCCTGGCAATGCGCGTGGGCCGCTCCGAAACCTTCATCAACGCCGCCATCGCCCTAGGGATTTGCCTAAGTTATTATGTTCTCAGTTCGGTCGCCATGTGGGTAAAATCACCCGCCCTTCGTCCCGACCTCTTAGTCTGGGTACCTAATCTAATCGTTTTATTCTTCGCCATTCGCCTCATCAAACGAAGCGAACAGTTCTGATTAACGATCGCGCTGGTACCAGGCGTAAAAGGCTACACCCATGTTGGTGAGGGCGAAGATTTCATTAAAGGCCTTCATGATGACGGCGCCCATAATCATATCCTGACTCGCACTCAGCCAACAAATGCGTGGAGCTAATAAATAGGTTTCGTAAATGGGGTGCTCGGCAAAAATGAGCGCGGCCCAAATAGGCAAGTCGGCAATCATCAGTGCAAACGAATAGAACATCGCCCCGCCGCCGCCGAGGTGCGGTAAAACTTTGGAGCGAGATACCAGAGGCCAAACCATGATTAAGGCCGGCAGGAACATCATCCAATGTTCCACGATATGAAGAGTCCGATTACTTAAGGCGGCCTCATACAACTCGGGAAAATGCCAAAAAGAAAAACTAATGTTGAAAAGAATTCCCGCCACCAGTGGATGTACTAAAAATCTTAGGACTTTCTGCAGTTTAGGATTTTTTAGTAAAAAGGGATCGGTGATTTCGGGAGGTAGACCTAAAACTATCAGCGGAGCTGATATATAAATAAGCAGCATGTGCTGCAACATGTGGGCGGAAAATAAAAAGCTCTCACCGATTTGATCAAGCGGAGAACCCACGGCAATGTAGGCAAAGAAGACGCCCAAGTAAAAACAGGTACTACTTTTAGCCGGATATCGGGTGAGCTGCGGTGCAAAACTCTCCCGATACGGTCCTGTGATTAAGGCATAACCCCAAACAACACCGACAATTAAGAGCAGTAAGAGCGGCTCAGTATGCCAGTGGAGAGGAATATTCATTAGAGGATTTTAACAACGTCCCGCCCTACTTATCGCTCAGTGGAGCGATTAACTAAACCACTTGGTGTCAATCCGATCGACGGCGAACAGAGATAACAAAGCAGTAAAAGTAGCAAAGGCGAGACCCATACCAGCGATGAAAATCCAAAAGAGTAAGCGGTGGTCGTAAATCAAATGCATGAACCAAAGAATGACGGCGAAGAATTTGATCGCAGAGAGTACACAAAGCACCGTCAGAATAATCGACAAGGAAACCGGTAAGAAAATGAGGACAATTTCCACACCCGTAATCGCCGCTAACCAAAGTGCGAGCGTGATGAAGTGGTGGTAACGACGAATCTCTTCGGTGACTAAATTATGATCGGTAGCAGCGTGTGACATAGAGACAAAATTATTTAGTTAAAGGAAGTCCCGTACCCCAGAAGCCGGTTGGCCCGAGATATTCAACGAGGTAAACAGCGGTAAAGATGATAATCCAAACGATGTCCACGAAGTGCCAGTAAAGTCCGGCGACTTCCACATCAAGCGCACCCATATGGCCAACCAGTTTTCCGGTAAAGCTGTAGAAGTAGAGAAGGATTAACCACAAAATCCCAATCGCCACGTGCGTGCCGTGCGTGCCGGTGAGAACGTAGAAGGTCGAACCAAAGACACTGTTCTGAATCGTGAGACCTTGGTGGAGGAAGTGAGTGAATTCGTAGACCTGACAGCCCAAGAAAATTAACCCGAAGAAAATCACGCCGAGAACATTACGGCGGAAGGATTTAATCTGCCCCTTGTGCATCGCCGAAACTGCTAAGGCCATCAAGAATGAGGACATTAACAGGATGAACGTCGAGAAGGAGGTTAACTCGATATTGAACAGATTTTGGATGAAACGTTGATGACCCTCGGCGTCCGTAAAACCCGTTGGATAGAGTTTACGATAAAGCAGGTGCGTCGAAATGAGTGTTCCGAAGAACATGCAATCCGAAGCCAAGAAGAGCCACATAATGAGCTTCTTGTGGTCGATCCCCGTGGAAGTGGGGGCGTGCGAAGATTCAGCTACTTGAGACATGTTAATTTAAATTAGTAAGATGAAGTGTTGGCCGTAACAGGAGCTGGCGATGACGACGTAGGAGTCTTGAGCATATAGCCACCTGGACCTTCGAGAGCCCAGAGCAAGATACCTAAGAACATCACACTGAGACCAGAAATCACCACCCAGCCCGCATGAGGAACGCCCATCGCGATGAGTGGCATGCCGATACCAATCATCAAGAAACCAAAACCTGCCACGAGGGGCATCCAAGATTGGGAAGGCATGTGGATACCCGCTTCACCGCCATCGTTTTCATATCCAATTTTCTTTTCGCCGTACTTGTCTTCGTTGTAAGCATCGCGAGTGGCGATAATCGGACTACGGGCGAAATTATATTCAGGGACAGGTGAAGGGAGTGACCATTCGAGGGTGCGTCCGTCCCAAGGATCGGGAGAACATTTTTTACCCTTAAAGGCCGTCCATACTAAGTTAGCGAAAGCTAAGAAAATTCCGATGCCCAAAATAAAGGCGCCAATCGTCGCTACATAATTCCAGGTCTCCCAACCGTTACCCTCATGGTAGGTGTGAGTACGACGCGGTTGACCCGCTAGACCCAAGTAGTGCATCGGACCGAACGCTAAATTGAATCCGAGAATAACCAGACCTGATGCAATGTAAGCAATAGGCGCGTTGGGCATGCGTCCGAAGATTTTTGGGAACCAGAAATAAAGTCCGGACATTAATCCGAGAAGAACGCCACCGAGTAAAACGTAGTGGAAGTGGGCAATCACGAAATAGCTGTCTTGTTGTTGCGCATCGGCTGGAGCCGCTGAGTGCATCACGCCGGAAAATCCGCCGCACATGAACATCCAGATAAATCCTAACGAGAGTACCATCGGAGGAGTGAAGCGAATGCGACCACCCCACAGTGTGCCCAACCAGTTAAAGATTTTAACGCCGGTGGGAACGGCAATCGCCATGGTTAATAAAGCGAAGGCAGCCGTAGGTACCGCACCCAGACCGGTCGTAAACATGTGGTGACTCCAAACGGCGAAGCCGAGGAAACCAATGACCGCACCGGAGAAAACAATGATTGGATAACCGAAGAGCGATTTACCCGAGAAGGTGGGGAGCACTTCGGAAACAATTCCCATCGCAGGTAGTACTAAAATATAAACTTCGGGGTGGCCGAAAATCCAGAACAAGTGTTGCCAGAGAATAGGCTGACCACCGGCGGAAGGATTAAAGAAGTTCGCCCCGAACTGACGATCGAACATCAATTCAATCAGCGCGACGGTGATTGCTGGGAAAGCTAAGATAATTAAAATCGAGGTGACTAAAGTCATCCAAGTGAACACCGGGAGACGCATCATCGTCATACCCTTCGCACGCATGTTGATGATCGTACAAATAAAGTTAAACGAAGCAGCCAAGGAGGCGACGCCGAGAATTTGGAGGCCAATAATCCAGAAGTCCGTACCCACGCCGGTGAAACGTGGAGCTTGTAATGCGGCATTAGCCTGACCAAATGTGCCCGAGAGAGGAGCGTAGCTAAACCAACCATTCGCGGGAGCGAAGTCGGTATAAACTAAACTCTTATACCAATCGAAATTATTGAACCAACCAGAGAGGTGGCCAAACTCAAATAACCAGCTGCTGTTTAAAACGAGAGCACCCGCCACGAATGTCCAAAGCGAGAATGCATTGAGTCGAGGGAAGGCGACGTCACGTGCGCCAATCTGCAGAGGCACCAAGAAATTAAAGAAGGCTGCCGACAAGGGCATGACGCCTAAGAAAATCATGGTGGTACCGTGCATCGTGAAGAGCTGATTATACATCCGAGCGGTGACGAAATCATTATCGGGACGAGCTAACTGTGTACGAATAGCCAACGCTTCAACGCCACCGACCAAGAAGAACAACATGGCGAAGGCGCCATACATAATACCAATTTTTTTGTGGTCGACCGTGGTGAGCCAATCGGCCCAGCCCGTTGAACGATCAGGGCGGATTAAGCCGAGATCGCTGCGTTCAGGAGCGAGTTCCAATTTCGAGGCTACGGGAGCGTGATGGGTGTCGTGTGACATTGGATTTAAATTATTTTAGAGTTAAAAGGTATTCCGCCAAACAATCTAATTCTTCAGCAGTAAATTTTTGTTGGCTTTCATTGAGGCCCACCACGTTGAACATTTTATAGTAGTGCATGCGGTTGCCAGGTTTGACGTCTTTCGAGGGTTTGCCGTCGATGCCGTGCGAAGTACCCGAGGAACCAATCCATTTAATTAAATTGGCCTTCAGCACTGCGGGATCAACGGGCATCGTTGATTCGGTATTCTTCGTTTGGGTTTCTAAAATTAGCTGAGCTTTGCGCTCGCGATTATCCATCCAAGCACCTGCAAGTGAGCGACGAGAGGCGATGTGGGTTAAGTCGGGACCAAAATTACCCGCCCCGAAATGTCCGGAAATATTGTGGCACATCGCACAAGTCTTGGCGGCGAATAAAGCTTTTCCTTTTTCAGCTTTAGAATTCGGCTCAACCGGAGCCGCTTCTTTCTTTTGTTCCTTCACCCATTTGGCAAATTCTTCGGGCTCGACCACGTTACAACGGAAAAGCATGTAAGCATGAGAATCGCCACAGAACTCAGCGCACTGTCCGTAGTAGTGACCCGCTTGATCACCTTGAATCCACATCTTGTTTTTACGTCCCGGCATTAAGTCCACTTTGCCAGCAATCTTGGGTAACCAGAAGGAGTGAATCACATCTTCGGAACGTAAATTTAAACGCACGGCTTTACCGCGCGGAATAACAATTTCATTAGGTACAGTATGTTTAGCGTCCGAAGTTAATCCCAGTTGGGGATATTCAAAACGGAACCACCACTGCTTACCAATGACGTCAATTTCTAAAACATCGCCCGCGAGTTCTTTCGAATAATTTTCTTTTCCGTTTTCGTCGAGCTGCGGATACCAAGCAGAAAGTTTTGAAGTAGGAATCGCTTCCGCAGGAACATCATCCGTGTACCAAATTGCATTAAGGGTGGGAATCGCGATGAAAACCAGAGCCCCAATCGATGCGGTAATTAAACCGATTTCGATTAAAGGATTGCCGTGACCTTTTTCTGCCTTGGGACGTGCGTCTTGACCAGGACGAGCCCGAAATTTAATTACGGCGTAGACTAACAATCCACCGACGAGCGCAAAGAGAATGACCACCAACCAAACGGTGTCCATAAACACATCGAACTGCATCTGGGCGACTGGACCCTTGGGATCCAAGGTCGACCGACGAACATTTAAGTCGTCGCGCGAACAGGCGCTGACCAAAATTCCAAAAATGGAAATGGTGAAAAGGTGGACCTTGTTAAAAATGCGTGAAAACATTGGAATACTTATTTCGGACTATCCAAAAGTTCATAATAAATGGCTAATTTGCAAGCACCGCCCCACTGTCTGATTTTCTAAACCACAGGCCGGGCTCAAATAGTCACTTCTAATACCTACTAAGTTATTGATTATAAAATACTTAGGAATATTTCTATCAAATCATCTACACTAATAGAGCAAGGCCCATCGGCTACTACCCGGTAATTTATTGTGGGTTGCGACTTAGGTTTAGGAGTTTACCCCCTTAAGCCATGTCTTGGAAGAGTCCACATGGCACCCCCCTGCCCGACTGGCGGCAACGCACCTTAATGATGGGTATTATAAATATCACCCCTGATTCTTTTTCGGACGGGGGCGAGGTGACCGACATTCCAACGGCTATCAACAAAGCTCAAAGTCTGATCGATCAAGGGGCCGACATTCTCGATCTCGGGGCCGAGTCAACCCGACCGGGCTCTAGTACTATTTCAGAAGAAATTGAACTCGCTCGCTTACTACCCATCATCGTAGCACTCCGGAAAAAATTTCCGCAGATGCCCCTTTCAGTCGATACGTATAAATCTGCTGTCGCCAAAGTGGCGATCGAGAGCGGTGCAGATATTATCAATGATGTCGAAGGTGCACGCTGGGAAGTGGCCAGAAATTCTTCCGCGATGGCCCAAGTTGCCGCGCAGTTAAACTGTCCTCTCATTTTAATGCATCGCAGAAAAGATGCTAATTATAAGGACTTTTGGCCTGAAATACTCGGTGACTTAAAATTATCTATTCACTTTTGTTTAGAGGCGGGAGTCGCCCCCGAACAACTTTGGTTAGATCCGGGATTTGGCTTTGGCAAAACTCCTCAGCAAAATCTCATGCTCGTGCGAAACTTAGAAAAAGTGGCGGCACTCGGATTTCCCGTCATGCTCGGGGCGAGTCGTAAATCGACTCTGGGTTTAGTGCTGAACGAAAAAAATTCGTTGCATCGCGAAGAAGGAAATGAAGTGACGGCGACTTGGGGCATCGCTCAAGGCTGCCACATGATCCGCGCCCACGACTTTTCCCGGTTAAGAAAAGTCATCCAGATGGCCGACGCTTTGCGCCGGGGCCAAACTTGGTCTGAATTCTGATTTTTAAAAAGTGGAGCCAGCAGACGGACTCGAACCGACGACCTGCCGCTTACAAGGCGGCTGCTCTACCAACTGAGCTATGCTGGCAATCCAATGAGGTTTTACTCTTTTATTTCAGCCCCCTCTGTCAATCACGCTACAAATGTATTTTAGGGATTGAACCCCCCCACTAATTTTAGGACAAAAACCCACCCAATTAAATTCAGCTAATTATGCGTATCCCCGTCTCTCTTCTTGTACTTTGTGCGGCTATCACTGGTTGCACAACCGACACCGACTCCTCCATCACTCAGGAGGTCTCAATCACCTCAGTTCCGCCCAATGCTGCGGTTCGTCTTA
The DNA here is from genome assembly GCA_016463705.1 of Opitutales bacterium. Taxonomy (GTDB): domain Bacteria; phylum Verrucomicrobiota; class Verrucomicrobiia; order Opitutales; family UBA953; genus UBA953. The sequence continues at coordinate 73,103 of JAEMQU010000005.1, forward strand.
ACGGCAATGCTGTGGGTCGCACGCCGACCACGATTACCTTAGAGCGTAATGCTAATTACGAATTAGCGGTTGGCAAAGGTGGCTACGCCCCCGAGTCAGCCTACCTCAAGCCCACCCTTCGTACCAGCACCACAGGCGCCATGGATTACGGTTTCCCAGAAAAAATTAACGTGACCCTTTCGAAATTACCAGGAGCTGATGACGTTTTAGTGCCCGAAGGTGATGAAGCAGAATTTAAATCATTAGTGCAAAAAGCGAACAACGCTGGACTCGCGCAACGCAGCGGGGACTCCGTTGCTGACATGAAAAAAGATATCGAAGACGTTAAAACTTCGATCGAAAAAATTAAGACGGCAATCGCCGCTCGTGATGCCTTATATAACTCAAAAGTCGCCGCGATTTCTAAAGTTCTCGCGGACGCAAAATCACCTGAATTAAAATCGGCCGATATCGCTGCCGAAAACAGAGTTCTTGAAGCAGAAGCTGCTCTACGCACCGCACTCGATAATCGCAATAACTCAGCCGGTAACGAAGCCAAAGATACCCTCGCCGCCCTTCAAGCAAAGCAAGCCTCACTCGAAGCACGGATTGATGCTAAAACCGCTGAAGATTTAGCCGCCAAGATTGAGCAAAATAAAGATCAAGTAATGAAAGCTCTTTCCGAATCTGACGCCGCCGTAGCCAAAGCCGTTGCAAATTTAGAAAAAGCTAAGGCCGATCGTGAAGCCGCCACCGGTGGTAAACCCATCAACGAACGTGTTGCCACTATCGAAGCCGAATTAGCCATACAGAATGATGCGAATGCGAAAGCTAGCCAGCAAACCGCTGAGACCCTTCGAATCTTATCTGAACGCAATGAACGCCTCATCGCCCTCAACGGTGGTATCGACGTCTTAACCAAGGCCGAAGCCGCTAAACAGCTCGAAGAAATTCAAAAAGCCCTGGAAGAACAAAAATCTACTGCCGCTAGCGCCGTCGCTGAAATGAATAAGCAACTTGCCGACGCCAAAGAGAAGATCGCAGCCGCTAATGCGGAAGCCCAAAAGAGAATCTACGCTGAATTCAACACCCGCTACGCGCTCGTCGAAAATCGCTACCGTAATAAAGAGCTCACCCAAGATGAGTTCAAAGCGAAAATCGCCGAACTACGTAAAGAGTTAGGCCAATAATAAACAAAATTATTGAAGACAAAAAGCCCAGCTAATCACTGGGCTTTTTTATTGGAACTGCGACAAAGGTAGACAACCTGTTCCCATGTCCGACGAATTAAGCCGCACTCCGCTCTATGATTTACACGTAGAACTAGGAGCGCGTATGGTTCCCTTTGCAGGATGGGAAATGCCCGTCCAATACTCGGGCATCATCGAAGAACATTTAGCCGTCCGAAATAAAGCAGGCTTATTCGACGTATCACACATGGGGGAAGCACGAGTGCGCGGTAAAGACGCTGCTGCTTTTTTAGACGCCATCATGACGAATGAGTTTTCGTCTCTTCAACCCAATCACGCGCGCTACACCATCATGTGCTATCCCGATGGTGGATGCGTCGATGATTTAATTATTTATCGAATATTTAAAGACGAATTCTTGATTTGTCTTAACGCTTCCAACGCCGCTAAGGATATCGCCTGGATGAATTCCCAAGTCGGAAATTGGGACGTCCAAATTATCGACGAGTGCTCGCAATGGGCTCAGCTCGCCCTCCAAGGCCCCTTCGCAGAAAAAATTCTTTCATCCTTAACCGACTTAAAGTTAGATACCTTAAAGCGGTTTGCTTTTGTAATTGGAGAAGTGGCTGGGGCGCCCAACTGTATCGTCGCACGCACTGGCTATACCGGTTCACCAGGCTTTGAAATCTATGTCCCCGCCGCACAAGGCTCAGCAGTCGCTCGAGCTATTTTAGAAAAAGGTAAGCCGGATGGACTTCTACCCATCGGCCTCGGCGCGCGAGATTCCTTAAGACTCGAAGCTGGCTACCCCTTATACGGACATGAATTATCCGAAAAAATTTCCCCGATTCAGGCCGGGCTTTCCTGGACGGTTAAATTTTCCAAACCCCAATTCATCGGACGCGATTCCTTATTACGCCAAACCGAAAAGGGCGTAGTTTCAAAAGTAATGATTTATTCGTTGAATGATCGACGCATCGCACGCCCCGGAGCTACGGTGTTTTCTGGCGACCAAGCGGTCGGAGAAATTCTTTCGGGAACCCTCTCTCCAGTACTTAATAAACCGATTGGTACCGCTTTAGTGGCCAGTGGAATTAACCCCGATACTTTGACGGTGGATATTCGCGGCACACGTTTACCTTTGCAAATTACGCAAATCCCATTTTTTAAATAACCAACTCCCATCACTCATGAGCAACGTCCCATCTAATTTACACTACACCAAAGACCACGAGTGGGTTAAGGTAGAGGGCGATGGCACAGTCACCGTCGGTATTACGGATTACGCTCAAGCGGCCCTGGGTGACGTTACATTCATCGACCTGCCTAAAGTGGGTAAACAACTTGAATCTGCCGATGTCTTCGGAACGGTCGAATCCGTGAAAGCCGCCTCTGATCTTTACAGCCCCGTCAGCGGAGAAGTCATCGCCATTAATAGCAGTCTCAACGATACGCCCGATTTAGTAAATCGCGAGCCCTACGAAAAAGCCTGGATGATTAAGATAAAACTTAAGAGCGCGGCCGAGTTGGATAAACTTCTCGATAGTTCAAGCTACCAATCGCTCCTTTAATTCTAGATGAGCCCGACCCACTCTTGCTCTTTGGGTTAATCTTTGTTCACTCAACGGACTAATGTCTTTTGCGGAAGTCCATGCCACCTTTTCCTGGGATGAAGTTTTGTCTTCTATCCAAAAACGGACCTCGGCTGATGTTTTAAAGTCTCTGGCCCGAGCAGAAAATGGAATTTGTGATCTAGAAGATTTTAAAAACTTCGTTTCTCCCGCCGCCGAACCGTACTTGGAAAATTTAGCGCGACTCAGCCATGAGCGCACCGTGCAACGTTTTGGTCGGACGATACAAATGTTCGCTCCCGTTTACCTATCCAACGAATGCCAAAATATTTGTACCTATTGCGGATTCTCAGCAGGAAATAAAGTTGCCCGACGCACCCTCACCCCGGGTGAAATACTAAAAGAAGGCGGCGCGCTTAAAAAACTGGGTTTTAATCATATCCTCATTTTAACGGGCGAATCCACCCATGTGGGCGTACCCTACTTTATTTCAGCTCTCGATTGCCTACGCCCCCATTTTTCTTCCCTCTCGATGGAAGTACAGCCTCTCGATGTGGAAGATTACCAAAAACTTCGCACACACGGATTAAATTCGGTTTTTGTTTATCAAGAAACCTACCACCGCGAAACTTATAATATCCATCACCCTAAGGGCAGAAAGTCGGACTTCCTTTATCGACTCGATGCACCCGATCGAATTGGCGAGGCCGGTATCAATAAAATCGGACTCGGTGCATTATTTGGCTTAGAAGATTGGCGCGCTGAATGTTTTTTCACGGCACTCCATTTACAGTGGCTCGAACGTAAACATTGGAAGAGTCGCTTTAGCATCTCCTTCCCTCGCCTCCGTCCACACGAAGGAGACTTGCAACCGAAGGTCGAAATGACCGATCGCCAACTCGTGCAAGCCATCTGCGCGTTTCGACTTTTTAACGGCGAATTGGAATTAACCTTAAGCACGCGTGAAAGCATGGTCTTCCGTGATCACGCTTTCAAATTGGGTATCACTTCGATGAGTGCAGGATCCCGTACTAACCCAGGAGGCTACGCCGAAGGTAAAGAAGCTTCACTGGAGCAATTTGCGATTGAGGACGATCGTACGCCCCACGAATTAGCGGAAATGCTTAAATCCAGTGGATATGAAACTGTTTGGAAAGATTGGGATATCACTTATGACCAATCCACCGCCGCCCACCCATGAGTCCGCAACGCGCCTGGATTGATTCCACCCAAACAAAAGAGTGTGCCAATGGCATGCGTCTAAAACTTTCCGAACAAGAAAGTACGCACGTTGTCCGTAGTCTCCGCTACCGTCGGGGCGATGCCCTCATTCTCATCAACGGTGAAGGCCTGGTGATTGATGGAAAAATTGAGTCCGCAGACAGCGCCTGTAGTATCGTGGAAGTTCTTCGATTTCGCCAAACACCCAAGCCGATACCAGAAATTATAGTAGCCCAAAGTATGCCCAAGGGCGGTACGATGGATGACCTAGTTCGAAATATTTGTGAAGCTGGTGCCTCGGGAATTATCCCACTCGAGTCCGCGCGTTGTGAAGTCAAACTCGATGCCGACCGTACGAGAACACGCATGCTTCGCTGGCATCAACAAGCGGCGGAAGCCTGCAAACAGTCGAGTAATCCGTGGTGCACCGATATTCATGCACCCCAGGCGATTAAAAACTGGTTAGAAAGATTACCCGCCAAAGAAAACGGCGAGTTAAGATTATTAGGATCATTACAAATCGGGGCGGAGCCGGTAGGAAATTTAAACCTTCAAAAAGCCAAAAAAATTACTTGGCTCATTGGACCCGAAGGCGATTTCACTTCCGAAGAAATCGATCAAGCCATCGGCTGTGGATTTATTGCCGTCACGCTTGGACCTAATGTTTTACGTGCCGAAAATGCTGCCCTGGCCTGCGTCGTGATCACCCAAGCCTTAGTTGCCATAAATCAGTCGGGCAGTTAAAAGGGCAACGACGGTAATAAAATAAACTCTCAACGTGGTGACGATGGGGTCAGATGTTTTGTATTTACTGATAAACCAATGCGAAGCACCGCCCAACAGGCAGGCAGAAACAGGTATCGGATTAATATTTTCGGGTCTTAAATAAGACAAAACAAAACCCAGAACCGTCGCCGCCATCGGCACTAAACGCCAGTAAATTTGCGGATCACCCGGTCTATAAATGGCGGCGTAGGCTGAGGTAAATAAAAACGCTAGGGGTAAAAACTCACCCAGGGCGAGAGTTCCATGATGCCAAATAATATTGGGTAATAAAAAGACTAGTGATACAAGTACCGCGGGCCAACCCGACTCAAAAAAACCAGCGAAAGCTTTCTTTTGAAAAGTCAGTAAGACCACTCGAGCTAACCATAATAAACTTAAATCAACGGCCCCGATTAAAAAATGAGCGGGGCGAGAGACTGTATGAATAATGAGGCCCGGACTTAAGGCCTCCATCGCCAAAAGAGTGAACAATGGAAAATCGACGGCCCATAAATTCCTGAAATTTAAGACCGAAAAAAAACGGTTCATTATTTCTTGTTCGACGGAGCGCGAGCGACCACGGCCTTCATACGATTAAGCATTTCCTGGAGACGAGCACGCGGACAGCCAAAATTAATTCGCACGTGGCTTGATCCGCCAAAATCTAATCCGTTGCTTAAGCCGACTCCTCCTTTTTCAAATTCCGCGTGAGCGTTTTCGAAGCCTAACGCAGAAATATCCAGCCAAGCTAAGAAACTTGATTGCGGGCGTTGATGTAAAATCACCCCCGGCATCTGTTTTAATTCTTTTTCAATTAAATCCAGATTGCCTCGTAAATATTCAATGCACGCCACGCGCCATTCATCGCCGTGATCAAACGCAGCCTGCGTCGCAGCCAAGCCGAATACATTCTGATCGAGCGAGAGGCCCTGTAAAATGCGGCGGAACTTCGTCCGCAGACCGGCATCGGCGATAATCGCAAAACCACAAGTAAGCCCGGCAATATTATAGGTTTTACTCGCCGCCATTAAGGTCACCGTGCGGGCTTTGGTATCTTCATCTATAGCAGCAAAGACGATGTGTTTTGCTGCAGGGTCCAAAATGAGATCGCAGTGAATTTCATCCGAACAAACCACGAGATTATATTTTTTAACTATCGCGGCGATACGTTCTAACTCAGCGCGACTAAACACGCGCGCTAAGGGATTATACGGATTACAGAGCAGTAAAATCTTTGAGGCCGACTGAGAACAGGCTGCTTCCAACTTTTCCCAATCAAAAGTCCAATATCCGTCGACCAAAACCATCTCCAACTTTATCGAGGTGCGTTCCGAAATAATGGGGGCGGATAAGAATGGTGGATAGGCCGGAGTGGATGTCACTACTGTCTCACCTGGATTGGTCGTGCAACGGATAGCTCCATGAATACCTGGAACCAAGGAGGTCATGAACGTAATCCACTCAGGCTGAATTTCCCAGCCATGCCGACGGCGCATGTACTTTACTATGGAATTAAAAACTTCGTCGCGTTGTGCGGGGTAGCCATAGACGCCGTGAGCGGCTCGCGCTTGCAAGGCTTCAACGACTGCGGGCGGCGAAGTAAAATCCATATCCGCAATCCAACTAGGAATAATATCACGTTGCGCATATTTATGCCACTTGGTGCTGTCGGTTCCAGCGCGGTCTGGACAACTATCAAAATTGAAAGCCATACTAGGTATAACCTTGGATTGAACAGCGTAAGGGGCAAACGCAATTTCTAAGAATGTCATTGCTCGAAAATATAGACCGCGGGCTGGTCGATGTCCTATTTCCCCGAGACTGCCTCGTAACGCAAAAGCCCATGGAAAATGAACGGCTCCGCTATCTATCACAGGCGGGTCTGGATCGTTTAGAATGGATTCATGACCCGCGTTGTCTGGTTTGCGGGCATCCCTATGACGGCTGGATTGAGGGTGAACGAATCTGTCCGCACTGTCTACAAATCAAGCCGGCGTACAACCGCGCACTGTGCGCATTTCGGGCTCGAGGATTCGCCCGTAATATTATTCACAAAATAAAATATCAGCAAAGCCCGTGGCTGATTGAAGATCTAGTGGTCGCCGCCTTAGACGACCCACAATTTCGCCGGCACTGCACTGGATCCATTCTGGTACCTGTGCCGATGCATCATCAAAAGAAAAGAGTGCGACACTACAATCAGGCGGAACGTATTGCTCAAACACTCATGACTCGGGCACCAGGATGCACGTACCTAAACGCACTCATTAAAATACTACCGACGATTTCGCAGACACACCTCGGACGGGCCGAACGTCGGACGAATGTCGCCAAAGCCTTCGCCTTAAACCCCAATATAAAATTAAATCTCCAAGCTCGGTATGTGGTGGTGGATGACGTCCTCACCACAGGCGCCACCCTCCATGCCTGCGCTCATGTTTTACGAAAAGCAGGAATTAAAAACGTCGACGCTCTCGCCCTAGCTCACGGTTAAAACAGAATCCAAAACCGCACGAGACACTTTCATTTCATTTAAAATAAATTCCTCCATGTCTTTAGCCAGTGGCGCAGAAAAGGTTCGCGTAAACTGAGGTGCTTTAAATTCGAGGCGGGAAGCATGGAGAGCCTGACGATTAAATCCGCAATTCTTAGCCAATCGTTCCGTCCAACCCTGCTCAATAAATTCAAGGTAAAGAGAATCATCTCCCCCATAAATTTTATCACCCAGAACGGGATAACCCAACCAAAGCGCATGGGCGCGGATTTGGTGCTTACGTCCGGTATGCGGCTGAACGCGCGCAAAAGTATAACCTTCTGACTTTATTAAGGGTTCAAAAAAAGTAGCAGCAGGCAATGTTCCTGGTCCTTCTCTCACGGCTGTTTTAACCACCACCCTGCTGGTTTCATCAGGACCGAGTGGCTGATCGACTTGTACAGGGTTGGGCAATTCGCCACGAAGTAGCGTGTAATAGGTTTTCGTAACCCATCGTCTTTCCATCGCGGTTTGCGAGAGCGATGCCGCGGTGGCGTTTTTGGCGATTAAAATAATTCCACTGGTCTCACGATCCAGTCGACTCACCAAATGCATCGTTTCTAGTCCGCGCCATTCACGCACGGCACCCACGAGTGAAGACCACGGACCGTCTTTGGATGGATGGCAGACCAGCCAGCCGGGTTTATCGAAAACTAAAAAATCTTCATCTTCGGCAATCAGCCATTTAGGTAAATCATCAGGATTCACCTTGGGCGCATTTAATCCTGGGCCGATGGGGTCGGGTCCACTCATGGGCGTTTCATTAATTTATCCTGCAGATGGGGATTTAATTTCTTCCCATGATAATAAGCTAAAACCTCACCCGCTAAATAAAGAGACCCAATGACCGCTACCGCACTTGCAGTTACTAAACATTGATGGGGTTCAGGGAATAATTCCTTAACGGTAGATAGTCTTATTTTTCCTGAAAAAGTTTTAGGTACTAACTTTTTTAATTCTTCAGGAGTAATCGCTCGCTCGTGATTGATAGATACTAAAATAATTTCTCCCGCATAATTTGCGACTGTTTTAATTAAAGCCTCTGCGCGGACTAAACTGATTGAGCCTAAAATAACCGTAGGCGATTTTAATTCGCTTAATAAAACCGAGGTTGAATTAATTCCCTCTTCATTATGCGAGCCATCGATAATGAGTGTCCGACCCTCTTGTAATTTTATTTCCTGCCAACGCGCGGGCCATTCGACATTCTGTAAGGCGGCCTGTGCCGTATCATTATTAATGGGAAAGGCAGCGGCTAGCTCACAGGCCAATAAGGCTGCCCCGGCGTTTTGTCGTTGGTGCTGACCTTTTAAATTGGTCAACGGGAGTTCATCCTTAAAGCGATCTCTCACAAAATAAAGTGGAGTGTCTACTTCCTTGGCTCGTTTTCTAATAACTTCTTCAGCTTCGGGTGGGACAAAACCAACCACACAGGGAACGCCCGATTTTAAAATTCCTGCTTTCTCGACCGCGATTTCCGCGAGTGAATTTCCTAAATACTCTTGGTGATCCATGCCAATGGAGGTGATTACACAAACGGTAGGTCGTCCGACATTCGTCGCATCTAATCGGCCACCCAAGCCCGTCTCGATGATAGCGAGATCTACTTTTGATTCACGAAATTCAGTCCATGCCACCGCCGTCATCAGTTCAAAAAAAGTGGCATCTAGTTCGGGGTGAGTCTGATGAAGAAAATCATAGTGCGCCCGTAATTGCTCAACTAAATCAATTAAGTGGCTTTCCGAAATAGGCTCACGATTAATCTGAATGCGTTCACCGAGTTCGATCAGGTGTGGACTGGTATAAAGACCAGTACGACGACCATGAGCACGCTGAATGGATTCGATCATCACACTGGTCGACCCCTTCCCATTCGTTCCAGCGATGTGAAAATACGGACAGAAGTTTTGTGGATTACCCAAGCGCTCTAACAAAAGTTGAGTACGCTCCAAACCGAGTGCCGAACCTAAGTTTCTTAAGTTCGTCAACCAGTGAAGCGTCGTGGCCGCGTTCATATCGGCCTAATTTAATTAAGCGGAGCGGCGTTTAGCCGGCTTAGTTTTACGATGAGCCAAAGCGCGCAACAAGCTAGCTAACTTTGACTTCATCTCCTTGCGATGAATAATCATGTCGATTAAACCACGCTTCAAAAGAAATTCTGAAGTTTGAAATCCTTCGGGTAAATCTTGGTTGGTGGTTTCTTTAATCACCCGAGCACCCGCAAAGCCAATCAAGGCACCAGGCTCAGCAACAATGACATCACCCAGCGTTGCGTAACTTGCCATCACACCCGCCATGGTAGGATTAGTTAAAACAGCAATATAAGGTAAGCCTGCGGTGCGCAATTTTGCTAAGGCTGCACTGGTCTTTGCCATTTGCATTAAAGATAAAATTCCTTCCTGCATGCGCGCACCACCCGAGGCACAGACCACGACGCACGGACATTTCATTTTAATCGCCCGCTCAACCGCACGGGTGACTTTCTCGCCGGCGACAGAACCCATCGAGGCGCCCATGAAAGAAAAATCCATGATAGCGAGGGAAACAGGCAGACCGTCCATTAAGCCGTGACCACAAATCACTGAATCCTTCAGACCTGATTTTTTCTGGTGTTGAGCAAGGCGCTCAGGATAGGAACCACCCGCTGTAAATTTTAAAGGATCTTTAGAAGTTAATTTATGATCGGTTTCTTTCCAAGTGCCCTCATCAATTAAAAGTTCAATGCGTCGACGGGTAGATAATCTCTCGTGATAGCCGCTTACTGGAAAAACATTCCAGTTGGCCTCAAGATCCTTGGAGTAAACCATTTCGCCCGACTGTGGGCATTTAGTCCACAAGCCTGCTGGAATATCTCTCTTTTTAGGAGTAGGTGTGTGAGTACGTTTACGAAAGACAGCCATGATTTGAATGCTCAAGGTTGGCGGGGATTCCACCAAAGCGAAAGGGTAAATAATGCCCAAAAATCCCTAAAAATGCTAGAAATAGCCCTTTTTGTGCTGATTTTACTTAAGTCCGAGGACTACCCGCCAAGCGCTCCAAAATTAGCTCGTAGGCCTTCACCGCACGTTCAGCCATTTTGATTTCAAAATTTTCGTCAGGTGCATGCAAGTTGGAATCAGGTGTAAACAATCCAATCATCACGGAATCGAGTCCAGTCTCTCGACGAATGTCTCCAATGATGGGCACACTTCCTCCCTCTCTTAAATAGAGCGGTGCTTTTCCGAAAGCTTCAGTGATCGCTTTATCCGCTTCGCGAAAGACTCGAGCTAAAACAGGATTCTGATCCTTCGGCGTATTAGAACGATCGGGCGGACAAACATAATAAGCCGCGTTGCCCTGCATCTCTTTTATTTCTACCCGCACACCCTTGGGCGAACGCGCCCGAATCGCCTCAGCCACCTTGCGATGAATATCAACAGGGTCCTGACCAGGAACTAATCGACAAGTAATTTTCGCAAAGACTTTGGAAGGAATAACCGTCTTGGATCCTTTGCCTTGGTAGCCGCCACCAATACCATTAAATTCTAATGTCGGCGCAAAACGTACCGCTTCGAGTGCATCTAAACCGGGAGCAGGATGTAATTCATCAACCGCTAAGAATCGACGATACTCATCTTCGGTCATCGGAAGTTTTCTTAATTCTTCTCTCTCCCAGCGCAAAGGTTGCTCTACACCATCATAGAAACCATCAATAACGACGGCATTATCTGCATCATGCAATGATGCACAAAGTTCGCTCAAAGCTTGGATGGGATTATAAACGGCGCCGCCGTGTAGGCCCGAGTGTAAATCGGAACGTGGACCAGTGAGGCCAACTTCGAGTCCAATAATTCCGCGCAGACCCGTCGTAATTACAATTTGATCGGACGACGGACTGGCGGTGTCCGACAGCAGCACGCAATCCGCTTCCGATAATTCTTTTTTATATTTGTCTAAAAATTCTGGAAAACTCGGTGAACCAATTTCTTCTTCACCTTCAATTAAGAAAGTGATGCGCAGTGGAAGGTCGGGCTGACGTTTCAAGAGTTGGGCGACAGCGACGACAGCGGTGAGGTGTGGACCTTTATTATCGGCAGTACCACGACCCCAAATTTTTCCGTCACGTACGACGGGCTCAAAAGCCGGACTCGTCCAAAGATTTAGTGGATCGGCCGGCTGAACATCATAGTGTCCGTAAATAACAATATGTGGCCATTCGCTGGGGCCACGACGACGACCTAATACGATGGGGTGCAGAGGGGTTGGAACGACTTCTACCTCGAGCCCGGCTTTCTTAAGTAAGCCGCAAATATGCTCACGCGCCCCAGTCATTCCCTCATTAAAGGCAGAATCCGTCGAAACACTGGGGTGTTTGACGTACTCAATCAATTCACGGATGAAATCCATGTGCCCATTAGGGCAGATTGTTGAATAAGTGCAAGACACAGCCCTCAATCAGTGGTCGCTTTTTGACTTTTCCCCAAGATATCTACAGAAACATTAAACATGTCCGCCGCGGAACAAATCCAGTCAATGAAGGCCCGCACCGAAAAATTCATCGGTGAGCAGGAAATTATTAAGCGCCTATCCGCTGGTAAAACTTTGCGCGTCAAACTGGGCGTAGACCCGACACGTCCCGACCTCACATTTGGCCACATGGTGGTACTTAATAAACTCCGTCAATTTCAAGATCTCGGTCATCAAGCCGTTCTGATTATCGGAGATTATACTACACGCATCGGTGACCCCACGGGCCGGTCCGATACCCGTCCGGTTTTAAGTGAAGCTGAAATTGAATCCAACGCGCAAACTTACCTCGAACAAGCTTACCGAATTTTAGATTCTAAAAAAACCGAAGTGCGTCGAAACAGTGAGTGGTTTGGAAAAATGTCTTTCTTAGATGCACTTAATTTAAGTCGTCAAATGACGGTAGCCCAAATGTTGGTGCGTGATGACTTTGCTAAACGCTACAGCGAGCAAACTCCTATATCCATTGTCGAATTCCTCTACCCTCTTTTACAGGGTCATGATTCAGTCATGCTCAAAGCTGATATTGAAATCGGCGGCAGTGATCAATTATTTAACATGATGGTCGGTCGCGACCTCCAAGAAAAAGCCGGCCAAGAACCACAAGCCGTTTTGGGAATGCCGCTCCTAGTGGGTCTCGATGGTGAAAAGAAAATGTCGAAGAGTTTGGGTAACTATATCGCCTTTAACGAAAACCCTAAAGACATGTTCGGTAAAATCATGTCCGTGCCCGATGTCACGATGTGGGTTTACTACCGACTGCTTCTCGAATGCAGCGACGAAGAAATTAAATCCCTCCAGGCTCAGCACCCGATGGAGATGAAAAAGCAGCTCGCCGTTAAACTCACCGATAAATTCCATGGCATCGGTGCAGGCTCGAAAGAGCGCCAAGAGTTCGAGACCGTGTTTTCTAAAGGAGGCGTTCGTACCGATATGCCTGAGTTTTCGTGGGATACTTTATCTGCGGGGGCTCATGATGCTGGAATTGTCGATCTGCTCGCCGCCACTGGACTCTTCCCTTCTAAAAAAGAAATACGCCGACTTATCGAAGGCGGTGCGGTGAAAATAGGTGATGAAAAAGTTTCAGACCCGGCCCTAAAAGTCTCCCGTCCTACCTCGGAAATTATCATCCAAGCGGGCAAGCGGACTTTTGTGAAGATAAAGTAATAGTCCAAAACGGGGGATTTGTTAAAGTGTCGGTAAGAATAGGTCTTTTCCCTTCCCCTTTGCATGGAGGAGTTACTATTATCTAAATAAGCCCATGGCCGACGAACATTCCAGTCCTGACTTCGTACACTTACACGTACATACGGACTACAGCATGCTGGATGGTTGCAGCCGTATCGATCGATTAATGGACCGGGCCTGCGACATGAATATGCGCGCCGTTTCTATTACCGACCACGGAAATCTTTTTGGTCTTTTCGATTTTTGGAACGAAGCCCAAAAGAAATCTAAAAACGGCGGAAAGCTTAAACCGCTTTTAGGCTGTGAACTTTATTTAGTCTGGGACCACGCACTGACCGATAAGCCCGATCGCCGAGAACATAAATATTATCACATGGGCGTCATCGCTCAAAATTTTAAGGGCTACCAAAATTTAACTAAACTAGTTTCCGATGCCCACGTTCGCGGACTGCATTACAAGCCACGCACAGATATCGAACAGTTAACCAAACACTCTGAAGGCCTGATTGGATTCAGTGGATGCCTCCAAGGCGTCATCCCTCAGCACTTGCTTAAAGGCGATTATGAGGCCGCTCGTAAAGCGTGTGGACGTTTTGTAGAAATTTTTGGGCGCGAAAACTTTGTCATCGAGCTGATGGACCACGGACTCGAAGAACAAAAACGTATTATCGCCGATCTACTTAAATTAGCCGACGAATTTAAATTACGGGCCGTCGCTACCAATGACGTTCACTACGTCGATGCCGGTCACGCCGTCGCCCATGATGCGATGCTCTGTATTCAAACGGGTGCACGCTTAGCCGATGAAAGACGCATGCGCTACAGTGCCCAAGAATTTTACTTAAAAAGCGAAGCGGAGATGTTGCGGATATTTTCTGAGGCACCTGAAACGATTAAAAATACCGTAGCCATTGCCGAAATGTGCGACGTGCAATTGCCCGTAGGTAAAAATCATTACCCGGTTTACATCTTTAATGACGGAGTAAAACCCAAAGCAGACAAAAAAACCGATGAGATTTTAGATGGTTATGAAAAACTTAAAAATAAGATTATCGCCTCTGAGGGCAAGGTGGCCGAATTTTCTATTTCCGAATCCGTTCGCGATGGCATGCGTAAAAATGCCTCCTACCTTTTAGACTTAGTAAAGAAAGGACTGAAGCAGCGCTACAATATCGACTACGATGACGTCAAAAACTGGAGTAACGAGAAAAAGCCTGGTCTCCATCAAGCCAGCCCTGCGGAATTGTGTCGCCGGGTAGACTATGAAATGGGCGTCATCGCCGGTACTGGCTTCGTCGATTATTTTCTGATTGTTTGGGACTTCATCGACTGGGCCCATCAACAAAGCATCCCCGTCGGGCCTGGACGTGGATCAGGCGCCGGCTCCATCGTCGCCTATTGCTTAAAGATTACCGATATCGACCCGATTCGTTTCGGACTGCTCTTTGAACGTTTTTTAAATCCTGAGCGTGTATCCGCTCCGGACTTTGATATCGATTTTTGTATTCGCGGACGTGACGCCGTGGTTAATTACGTTCGTAAAAAATACGGCGCTGATCGCGTCGCCAATATTATTACCTTCGGAACTTTCGGAGCGAAGATGGTGGTACGCGACTTAGCGAGAATTCGTGATTTGCCGTTTATTGAATCCAACCGACTCGCAAAATTAATTCCCGACGACATTAACATTTCCCTCGATGATGCAATTAAGAAATCAAACGAGTTGCGCGAAGAAGTTAATGTAAATCCGCAGGCTGCGAGTATCATGGAAACCGGCCGCGTGATTGAAGGCATGGTGCGTAATAGCGGAAAGCATGCGTGTGGTATGATTATCGCCGACCGCCCGCTCACTGACATTATTCCTGTCACCGTTCAAGAAGGCGACCTCACTACCCAGTACTCCAAAGATCCAGTCGAAAAACTAGGTCTACTCAAAATGGACTTCTTGGGACTGAAAACTTTAACGATTATTGATGATGCTCAGAAATTAGTACGTAAACACCAGAAGAAGCCCGACTTCGATATCGATAAGGTCGGGTTCGAAGATCCCATTACCTTTAATCTGCTGAATGAGGCGAAAACCGTTGGCGTTTTCCAGCTTGAATCGACGGGGATGCAATCGCTGTGCCGTCAGTTCAGTATTTCCTCTATCGATGAAATCGTAGCTTTAATTGCGCTCTATCGTCCGGGCCCTATGCAGTTTATCCCGGAGTTTATTAAGAGTAAAAAAGATGCCGCCAATATTCGTTACGCCCATCCCTTGCTCGAACCAGTCGCTAAAGAAACCTACGGTATTTTAGTCTACCAAGAACAGGTAATGGAAGCCGCACGAGTGATTGCTGGCTACTCACTCGGGGGCGCGGATCTTCTTCGTCGGGCCATGGGTAAAAAGATTAAGGAGGAAATGGACAAGCAAAGATCCATCTTCGTCGAAGGCGCCGCCAAAACACATAAAATTGAGAAGAAGAAGGCTGAGGAAATTTTCGCGACTCTGGAAAAATTTGCAGAATACGGATTTAATAAATCACACTCCGCCGCCTATGCGATTCTCTCGTATCGTACTGCTTACTTAAAAGCAAATTACCCAGTTGAGTTCATGTCAGCGGTTTTAACTTCCGAACAAGGCAATGCCGATAAACTAGCTGAATTCATGTCAGAGGTGGAGAGCCTCGGACTCAAAGCACTCGGTCCCGATGTAAATCAATCCGACACTGACTTTACACCTGTCGTAAAAGATAAAGCTATTCGTTTCGGATTAGGAGCCATTAAGGGTGTAGGTGAACAAGCCGCACGAGCCATCGTTGCCGAGCGCGAGAAGAATGGACCCTTCAAAGACTTTGCTGAGTTTGTTGAACGGATGGGTGATGAAAATATCAATGGTCGCACGCTCGATTGCCTATCGCGCTCGGGCGCCTTCGATTTCAGTGGAGAAGACCGACAGCACTTAGTGGACTCCATTGAGTCGGTGAGAAAATATTTTAGTGCTGAGAAAAAAGAGCGAGCGAGCGGACAAGGAAGTCTCTTCGATATGTTAGGTGCGGAAGATGCAGGCGCGGCACGTCCGTCGGATCTAATTTTAAGAAAATCGGCCAAGATGCCTAAACTTGAAATGCTGAATAGCGAAAAACAACTCTTGGGCTTTTATTTAAGCGGTCACCCCCTAGCGGATTATCACGGACTCGATGAAATTATTTCTACCTTAACCACCACGCCCGATCGTCTTGAGTTAAACAAGGAGGAGAGACATCTCGTTAGAATTTGTGGAATTGTCGGTGGGCTAGAAAAGAAATTCACGAAGAAAGATAATCGGGCCTGGGCTTTATTTACGATTTCTTCCCGAAAAATTACCTTTGGCGTGAATATGTTTTCTGAAGCGTATGACGCTTTTGCGAATATCAAAGACGGAGAACTCCCCTTACTTATGGATGGCTCACACATCATTGCTGATGCCCGTCTTGTTTATCGAGAAGAGCGCAGTGAGTGGTCGGTGAATGTTCACTCCGTTCAGCCTCTGCGGAATGCTCCGAGCTTAATTAAGAAAATTCTCTTTGCCTTGAAACCAGGGCCTGAGGCTGCTGAGTTCATGGAAAAGATTGTCGTCCATACACGCCGCGTGGATGGACGCAGTGTGGTGCAAATTGGCTTCCTGCAACCCGATGGCAGAATCTTAGTTGCCGAAGCCGCCAATGCCATGAGCACGCGCTTTGATCCTACCACCTATGCGTTTTTTGCAAAGCACCCTGCTTGTGTCGGTGTGCAAATTGAAGCGACCCCACCCTCACAACCCCCCCAGCGTAAATTTGGTCCACGCGGGTAAGTATTTACAAAAATTCGTCGTAGGTTATTTTAAGAAAATTAGTACATGAAGTTGCCAAATACCTATATAATTAACCTCGAACGCGATGTTCAGCGACTAGATGCAGTGACTAAAAATCTGAATATGCTAGGTCTGCCCTTTAGGCGCATAGCAGGAGTAGTCGGTAAAGAACTTCCAGACTGGGAAAAGTATGTCGACCTGAAGGCTTACGCTAAAAGAAATCGTCGCACGACACCGAAACTAGGAGAGGTTGGTTGTTACCTAAGTCACCTAAAGGCCATGGAAACCTTTCTTCAAACAAATGAACCCTGGTGCATTATCTTGGAAGATGACGCCGAGGTTTTACCAGAGTGCCTTGCAGTGATTAACGATTTAGCAGCTACGGATGACTGGGACTTAGTTAAGTTGTTTAACTTCCATCATGGGCTCCCATTCAAAAAACGTTTGTTGGGATTAAACCACCATTTAGTCATACATTTAACGCGAACCACATCCAACGCCGCCTATGCCATTAACCGAAGAGCTGCACAAAAATTACTTAGGTCAGCGCTTCCAATCACCGAGCAAATTGATCACGCCATTGATCGCCCCTGGGAAACTAGACTTCGCATACGAGGCGTGCGACCCATGCCAGTAACACTAGCCACGGGCTCCCAG
>JAEMQU010000016.1 GCA_016463705.1 Opitutales bacterium
ACGGAGAGTTGCGTGAGGAAGTGCGTCGACTGCGTGAAGCGTATCGCGACTAACTCAGCAACTTATACAAAGTGCGTTCGGTCGCACCTTGATTACTCTTATGCCATACCACGCCCGCGGTAGACATTTTTGTGAGCAAATTTCGATTACGCGCTAAGGATAAAATTTCTTTCAGCACTTCTTCGGCATCAACGCATTTAATGGCCGCACCGTTTGTTTCTAATCCCTGACATATGGATTTAAAGTTCGTCATGTGGGGACCGTAGATAACGGGTACGCCAGCGGCCGCACATTCGATGGGCGTTTGTCCACCATCATGCGGAGGAAGACTTTTGCCCGTAAAGGCTAGATCGGCCGCGCGGGTGAGTTGTCGCAGCTCGCCGGTAGTATCACCCAAGTGTATGATGGTTCCTTCCGGAGCTTGCTGACCCTTCACCGAACGTTGGTGGTAGTTTAAACCTGAACTCTCCAATAATTTTAGTACAGCATCGCGACGTTCGGCATGGCGGGGGACTAATAAAAGTCGGGCATCAACTCCCGTATCACGCAAGTCCTTCAATGCTTTTAGTAAAACCGCTTCTTCGCCATCCCAGGTGGATGATCCGAGTAATACCATAGTCTCAGGTGAATTCCCGAAGCCTAATTCAGCGCGCAATTTATTTTTATCGGAGGCGGATAAAGGTCCCTCGGCGCTCACATCGAATTTTAAATTACCTGTGACTTCGATTTGGTTTTTAATGTCACAGATTGTTTTTAACCGTCGTGCGTCTTCTTCGCTTCCCGCCCCAATCCAAGAAAACTGCTCTAAGAGATTTTTGGTAATCGATTTAAATTTCTGGTGACGAGCGAATGACTTGTCCGACAGACGTGCATTAATTAAGTACGCTGGTATATTACGATTTTTAGCTTGGTGTAAATGTTCGGGCCAGAGTTCGCCTTCTGCTAAAATAATTTTATCCGGTGCAATGCGCGACCACGCGAGTCGGCTGAATGGCCAAAAATCCAGTGGGAAAAATCCTATGCCGATACAAAGATCTTTATATTTATCCTGGGCGATGCGATAGCCGGTACTCGTCGTCGTGGTGAGAACGACTTCGGTTTGACCCTTTGCTTTGAGTTGTTGGAGGAGGGGACCGATGGCTTCAATTTCACCTACCGAGACGGCTTGTATCCAGATTCGACGCCGACCCAAAGCCTTCGCGGGCAGGGCGGGAAAGAGTCCAAAACGCTGGATAAACCCTTCACTGTACCCCCCACGACGTAACATTCTCCAGATATAATAGGGGGATGCTAGAATCAGCAGGGGAATGAAAATTATGCGGTAAAACCAAATCATAACGAGAACGCCCTATCTATTGCTGAATAGATTAAGAAAGTCAGCCCTTTTTCCCTTGCCAGAGGGGGTAAGGATTGTTTGAAACCACTTTCCACCGTTTGAAGCGACCGCCGATTGCTTCGAACATAACAAACCAAACAGTCAAACACCCTTGATCCAATGTCCTCTCCTTCGGCAAGAAGCGGGATACGGAGCTAACAAAAAATATGAACATCACAGTCAAAGACCTCCTCGACGCAGGCGTCCACTTCGGACACCAAACACGTCGCTGGAATCCTAAATCCCGTCCTTTCATTTTCGACCACCGCAATGGTGTTTCGATTATTGATTTGGAAAAGTCACACGCGTGCCTCGCGGCCGCTGTTGCTTACCTCGAAGATACCGCTGCCAAAGGCAAAGATATCCTCTTCGTTGCAACCAAGCCCCAAGCACAAGAAGTCGTACGCCAAGCTGCTAAGTCAGTCGGCATGCCCTTCGCCGTGAATCGCTGGCTCGGTGGCACCCTCACTAATTTCGCGACCATCAAGAAGTCGCTTGATTCCTACCGTAACTATCTCCGCATGGAGCAAGATGGTTCCCTCGCTAAGATGCACAAAAAAGAAGGTGCCGCAGTGCGTCGCGAGATGTCACGTATGCAACGTAACTTCGAAGGTTTACTCGAATACCGTGATCTGCCTTCCGCGATGATTGTCATCGATAGCAAACAAGAAGCGATTGCGGTGAATGAAGCGAATCGCCTCAAGATTCCTGTCATCGGTCTCTGCGATTCGAATTCCGATCCTTCCGTTCTCCAATTCCCAGTTCCAGGCAATGATGACGCTGCTAAATCCATCCGTTTAATTGTCGAAGTACTGACCCAAGCTGTCCAAACCGGAATTGCTCGTCGTAAGACTGAGCGCGATCCTCGTAAGACCGTATCGCCTATCAGCCGTTCCGAAAACGGTGAATCCGTTCAACCTGAAGTAACTATTTCCAAAGAATTAATGGAAGCGAGCAACGGAGTTGAAGAAGAAGTAGATGGCGCTGCGAAAAGCAAAGCCCCTCGTCTCCGTAGCAAGTCCTCCAAGTAATTTAACACGACTATGTCCGTAATTACTGCACAGACTGTAAACGATCTGCGTCAGCGCACCGGTGCTGGCCTCATGGATTGCAAGAAAGCCCTCACTGAAGCCAATGGCGAAATGGAGAAGGCCGTCGAAATCTTACGTATTAAGGGTATCGCTACTCGTAATAAAAAAGCTGATCGCAAGGCCAGCGAAGGTATTCTCGCCGTTCAAGTCGATGCTGATGGTAAATCAGCCATCTTACTTGAATTGAATTGTGAAACCGACTTCGTTGCGAAGAACGAAAACTTTATCGCTCTCGCTAAAGACTTAGTCGGCCAAGCAACTAAGCACGGCGTCGATAACTTCCTCGATCAACCTTACCACGCTGATACCAGCCGGAAGGTGAATGATTTCTTAAACGATCAAGTCACCAAAATCGGCGAGAACTTAAAGGTGTCCCGCGTTTTAAAATTCCCTGCTTCAGGTTCGGGCCGCGTTTCCGCCTATGTTCACACGGGTGCGAAAATCGCCGTTCTCCTTGAGCTCTCCACTAAATCACCCGCCGGTGCCTCCCATGCCGATGTTGCGGAATTCGCCCGTCAAATGGCGATGCAAGTAGTCGCGAATAACGGACGTTTCGTTCGTCGTGAAGATGTCTCTCCAGAAGTAGTTGCGAAAGAAAAAGAAATCGCTCTCGAATTCACTAAATCCGAAGCCGATAAAGCCATCGAAGAAGTGAAGCGCGTCATTGAAGACTATAAGGGTCAACTCGCAGAACAAACCACCGCGAACGATGCAGAGGCGATTGCTGAATTAACCAAGCGTATCGGTGTTGCTGAAAAACAACTCGTTGCCGCCGAAGGTCGTAAAAAAGCTCAGTTATCAAACATTGAGAAAATCGTCTCCGGCCGCGTCGACAAGTACTTCGCTGAAGTTTGCTTGCTCGAACAGTCCTACTTCCGTGATCCCGATAAGAAAGTTTTAGAACTATTAGCCGAACTCTCCAAGAAAATCGGAGAAGAGGTTTCCGTCGTTCGCTTCACGCGTTACACCGTAGGCGAAACCGCCGCGGAGTAATTAGTCTGATTCATCACTAAAAGGGCCGACTTTCCCAGGAGAGTCGGCCCTTTTCTTTACATCACTGGCCGAAGTGCTATCCTTTTGAGTATGGCATTTCGACCCGATATCTTTTGGCGATCCGCCCGCGGACGATGTCCTGACTGTAATGACGATATTAATCCCCTAGGAGTCTCGCTTTGGAAAAAATTATTTAACACACCCATGCATTGCGCGGGTTGTGGAATGACCCTGCGACGCAAGGAAGGTTTCTTCCTCGGCTCAATCGTTTGGAACTACGGACTAATTTCATTCGGCGTCTTACCCATCCTTTTACTCTGCCAGGCAAATAATTGGATCTCCACCGACCACGCTATCCAAATCGCCGTGATTTCAGCTTTCGTCCTTCCCATTTTCATCCATGGATTTGCCTGGAGATTATGGATTGGTACCTATTACGCATTCTTACCCGATCAGTTGCCGTCCTCCGGTCGACGTCTAGACGACTAACTTTTACGCGAAGCCATCTGCGTGATTAACGCGCAGAGAAAATCCGTATTAGCTTCACAGGCACGCAGGTTGCCTACGGCTTCATCGGTCAGTTGTTTGATACGTGCCCGTGTCGCTTCGATGCCGTAAAGATTAGCGAAAGTTAACTTATCATTATCTTTATCCGCTCCCACGGGTTTGCCTAAGCTAGCCGTAGTTCCGTGAGCGTCTAATAAGTCGTCGACCAGTTGGAAGGCGATGCCGGCTTGTTGACCCGCTAATCTGAAATTTTCGATCTCTTTGGCTGAAGCACCGCCAATACGAGCACCCATGGTTAGTGATACACTCAACATCGCCGCTGTTTTTCCGCGTAAAATAAATTCGAGTCGCTCGGTCTGATTTTTCTTATCACCCGTATTCATGTCTTCCGCCTGTCCGCCGACGAGTAATGTTGATCCAGCTGCTTCGGCGAGTTCGCCCACGAGTTCTTGAACGAGAGTGGGGTGATCGGAGTATCCTTGAGTTAAGAGTTTAAAGGCTAAAGGAATGAGCGCATCGCCAGCGAGTAGGGCAGTGGCTTCGTCGAATGCTTTATGGCAGGAAGGTCTGCCGCGTCGCAAATCGGAATTATCCATGCACGGTAAATCATCATGGATAAGGGAATAGCTGTGAATGCACTCTATTGCAGTGGCGGCATGGCGTGCATCGGCCTCCGCTCGAAACGCTTTAGCTGCGGCTAAACAGAGTACTGGACGCAAACGCTTGCCCCCCGCATCGAGCGAGTAGCGCATCGCTTCGTGTAATCGCACCGGCTTAGTTGTGGCAGAAGGCGTAAGAGAACGCAGCGCTTTTTCTGCTTCTTGAACGAGGTCGTCGAATTGCTTCTGGAAAAGCGCAGCGTCCATTTTATTCTTCGCTTTTACCTAACTTGAAAAATGTAGCGGTGCGACCGACCGACCCGATAATTTCACTTTGAGTGAGATGTGCCAGGGATTGAGATTGTTGCTCCATGACATCGCGTTCGGCGTTGAAACGGACTTTAACGAGGTCGGCATTTTTAAAGGCATCTTCCAGAAGTTTAGCGATACCGTCGTTGACGCCTAATTTTCCGACAAAGACTTTGGGGTCCAGCGTCTGAGCTAGCCCGCGTAACTTACTGCGCTCGGCACTGGTTAAACTAGGTTTGTCGCCATTATCCATGAGCCGATTTCAAAGGGGTCGCAGGGAGAGTCAACGGGCTAATCTTTAATGATGACTCAGTTTCAGCCTAATTTTACACTCATTTAGTGTTAATTAACGCCCAAATACGGCTTGCATAGTTAAATCCAACCTGTCACGACATTGGGCTTAACTTCGTTAGGGAGAGGGGCGGAGCCCTTCTCACGCTGGCCGGAGAGCGAAAGCTCTTTCCAGACGGAGGTACCGGCCATTCGGCGGGTCCTCGGGAATTTCTCCCAAGTCGGTCAAAAAAACAAAACCAAAACTCACCACACCCATGACAATCAACAAGTCGGAAATCATCAAAAGCAACCAGAAGGATGCTAAGGATACAGGTTCACCTGAAGTCCAAGTCGCCATCGTCTCTGCGCGCATTAACCACCTCACCGAGCACTTGCGCGATCACCGCAAGGACTTCCACTCACGTCGCGGACTCATCATGCTGACCAACCGCCGTCGTAAGCTGCTCAATTATTTAAAGTCGAGCGATCTGGACCGTTACAACGCCCTCATCGTTAAACTCAACCTGCGTAAGTAATTTAGGCGCATTGCGCTGAGTTACCACGCACGTCCCAGCCCATGCTGGGACGTTGCATTTCACCTCAACAAAACAAAAACCCGCTGGGCAATCCCGTTCAGCACAAAAACCAAACAAAATATATGAAACAACAACACTCCGTGACTATCGACGAACTCGGTATCACTATCAGCACAGGTTCCTTAGCACGTCTCGCTAATGGCTCTGTGACGATCAGCAAAGGCGAGACTACGGTCTTCGTTTCTGCTACCGCCGCCGAAGAATTGCGTTCCCCCGACCAAGACTTTTTCCCGCTCACCGTAGACTATCGCGAAAAGTTCGCTGCCGCTGGCCGCTTCCCTGGTGGTTATTTCCGTCGCGAAGGTAAACCTTCCGATAAAGAAATTTTAACCTCACGTCTTTGCGATCGTCC
The DNA here is from genome assembly GCA_016463705.1 of Opitutales bacterium. GTDB lineage: Bacteria > Verrucomicrobiota > Verrucomicrobiia > Opitutales > UBA953 > UBA953. Next base: position 6,096 of record JAEMQU010000016.1, read on the forward strand.
TCTCCGTCCTCTCTTCCCTGAAGGTTTCTTAAATGAAGTTCAAGTCATCGGCTTACTGCTTTCGGCTGACCTCGTGAACGAGCCCGATGTCTTAATGGTAAACGCTGCTTCTGCTGCCTTACTTTGTTCTGACATTCCTTGGAACGGTCCTATCGGTTGTATCCGCTTAGGTCGCGTTGAAGGTAAGTTCGTCGTGAATCCAACCCACGAAGAACAATTCGCCTCCGATCTCGATTTAATCTACGTCGGCAATGAGCGCGACATGATGATGATTGAAGGTTCGGCTGACCAAATTCCTGAAGCTGACTTCATTGCGGCCCTTGAATACGCCCACAAGGCGATCCAGCCTATCATCGCTGCACAACGTAAGTTAGCTTCACTCTGTGCGAAGAAAAAGCGCGTTTTCCCTCTCGTCGTTTGTGAACCTAAAGCATTAGCCATTTGCGAACGCGTGGCCGCCGAAGGCGATCAACTCAAGAAAGCTATTTTCTTAGCTTCCAAGAAAGAACGTGGCGACGCAGTTAAGGCCGTCGTTGAAAAATCTAAAGCTGCTTGCCAAGCAGAACTCGGCGCCGTCTTTGACGCTCGCCAAATCAAGATCGCTTTCGAAAAACTCCAAGAAAAAGTTTATCGCTCCGCTATCATTGAGAACGGTCAACGTGCCGACGGTCGTGGTACCAATGACCTTCGTCCGATTTCCTGTCAGGTCGACGTCTTACCTCGCGTTCACGGTTCTGCGATTTTCCAACGTGGCGAAACTCAAGGCCTCGTATTAGCAACTCTCGGAACTTCGAAAGATGCTCAAGACGTAGACGCCATCACCGGCGGTGCAAAATCTAAGTCATTCCTTCTGCATTATAACTTCCCTCCATTCTCAGTCGGTGAGACCGGACGTTTTGGTATGACCAGCCGTCGTGAGACGGGTCACGGCAATCTCGCTGAGCGCTCCTTGCTCTCCGTTCTGCCTTCCGAACAAGACTTCCCATACTCCATCCGCTTAGTCTCCGAAATCATGGAGTCCAATGGTTCAACCTCCATGGCTTCGGTTTGCGGTGGTACTTTAGCACTCATGGATGCTGGCGTTCCTATCAAGGCGCCTGTTGCCGGTATCTCTTGTGGTTTAGTCACCGAAGAGAAAGACGGTAAAGTCGTGAAGCACCGCGTGCTCACCGACATCATCGGTGCCGAAGATCACTACGGCGATATGGACTTCAAAATCTGTGGTACCACCGAAGGTATCACCGGTTTCCAGCTCGACCTTAAGATCCACGGTCTGCCTATCGAAATTGCGAAGGAAGCCATCATGCAGAACAAAGTCACCCGTGACCAAATTCTCGGTTACATGGTGTCGAGCCTCTCCGCGCCTCGTGCAGAGCTCAAGCCCTGTGCTCCTCGCACCCATCGCTTGAAGATTCCTTCTGATAAGATCGGTGCTCTCATTGGTCCTGGCGGTAAGAATATCAAACGCATTACCGAGTACACCGGTTGCCAATTAGATATCGATCAAGACGACTCCGGTTGGGTCACCATCTTCGCGACCGACGGCGAAAAACTCGCTCGTGCCATCAATGAAGTAAATCTCATCTCCGCCCAAATCGAATTAGAAAAAACCTATAAAGGTGTTGTTCGCTCGGTGAAGGAATTCGGTGCCTTCGTTGAATGTCTCCCTGGTCAAGAAGGACTCGTCCACATTTCCGAACTCGCTGACTTCCGCGTGAACCGCGTTGAAGACATCGTTAAGCTCGGTGATGAAATCATCGTGAAGTGCGTAGGCATCGATGACAAAGGTCGCGTCCGTCTCTCCCGTCGTGCTGCGATTGCTGAAAAAGAAGGCCGTGAATACGCGCCTGCTCCGAAGCCAGCCTTTGATCGCCCTGAGCGCCCTCGTCGTCCCTTCCGCGAACGCGGCGGCGACAACGACGGCGGCGAAGGATAATCAATTCGACTGACCTTAATAAAAACCCCGGTTCGCCGGGGTTTTTTGTTGGGAAGATTTAGCGCTTACGTAAATCAATCACGTACGAGCGGGTAAACATATCGTGCCAGGCTCGACGGTCTTTGCGAAAGAGTGGCACGTGAAAATTGATGATACCGAGAATCGAAGTGAAGGGATTAAAGAGATTAATGAACGCCGCTTTCCACGCGGAACGGAGTAAGCAGGAAAGAACGCCTGCTGATTCTTGAGTATAAAAATCGACCACCTTTAAGCTAAACATTCGCTTACCGAGGGTCTGCCCACCCAAGAAAATTTCCTGCAAGGCAAGTCCTAGCCAGGTAACCAGAAAACAAACTTCTCCCATTTGGGTGAGAGCGATGGCCACGGCTTCCATATCTTTTTCGTCGGGGTGTTCCGCCATCTGCATGAGTTTGTTCTGCTCTTCAACGGATGGGTTCTGAATGGCCTTCGCGTATTGATTCTTAATTTTATTATAAAAGGCATCGGTGCGTTCCCGAGCCGCTAATTCCTCCGTGTTAGCAACCTGGCCCGCTAAAAATAACCCGAGAATAATGAGCGGAATGATATCCGCCAAACACGCTAACGATCGCCAGCCAAATCCTGCGGGTGGGCGGGGCAGTGGAGGAGGGGTGGACGAATTAGCCACGTGCGTTCGCACGCTCACAGGCGTCCAAAGTGTTTTTCATCAGCATCGCGACAGTCATGGGACCAACACCACCAGGCACTGGACTGATTGCGCTACTTACTTTTGAAACATTTTCAAAATCAACATCTCCAATAAGGGCATAACCATTTTTCTTGGTCGCATCCGCCACTCGATTGATTCCGACATCAATGACCACCGCTCCAGGTTTAATCATATCAGCTGTAATAAATTTAGGCTTACCGATGGCTGCAATGACGATATCGGCCTGACGAACTATCGCCGACAAATCCTTAGTCTGCGAATGGGTAATGGTAACCGTGCAATTGCATGCTTTAGAAATGAGTAAAATCGCAGCGGGTTTACCTACAATTAAAGAACGACCCACAACCACGGCATGTTTACCCGTGGTTTCAATGTTGGAACGTTTTAATAATTCAATCACACCCGCCGGAGTGCAGGCGGCAAACGCTCCTGGGATTTCTTGAACTAATTTACCGATGCTGAGCGTGCCGAAGCCATCGACATCTTTTTGCGATGCGACTCGATTAAATACATCGGTTTCGGATAAATGTTTAGGCAACGGAGCCTGAATTAAAATACCGTGCACTGAGCTATCGGCATTGAGTGCGTCGATATGTTTAAATAAATCAGCCTGGGTGACGGTCTCAGGAAAAACTTTTATACTCGCCTGCATGCCGACTTCGGCTGCCGTCTTTTGTTTCTTGGTTACGTAGGAGACCGAGGCAGGATCTTCCCCCACACGAATGAATGCTACATGGGGAATGATAGGCGCCAGCCGGGCCACTCGCGCTTTGATTTCCGCGAGAACCTCCTGGGCGATTAAATTACCATCAATGAGTCTCATACCCCCTGTGTAAGATAAAAAGTGAGGGGAGGGCGAGATAACTTATTCATGGCTCGCCCTTTGACCCCGATTGGCTCTATGCCATAGGGGTGTCGACCGAAGACTCCATGCGTATCCAAAAATTCCTAGCCCAAGCTGGGGTTTGCTCTCGTCGTGACGCCGAACGTCTGGTGGCCGAAGGTGCGATTACCATCAACGGTAAAATCGCCGCCGTGGGTCAGCCCGTTAACTCGGAAACCGATGTGGTGCGTTATCGGGGTAAAGAAATTAAACCTCTGGCACGTAACGTGGTTTTAATGATGAATAAGCCGAAAGGTTTTTTATGCACGAACGATGACTCTCACGGTGGCCACACGGTTTTCGAAATGGTCCCGCCAGAATACAAAACCATCCGACTCTTCTGCGTGGGTCGCCTCGATAAAGATTCCGAAGGGCTTTTACTTTTAACTAACGACGGTGCTTTGGCTAATAAAGTCATGCATCCCTCTGGCGGAGTCATCAAACGCTACGAAGTTCACTTGAATCGTGACTACGATCCGAAGCTCACGCCGAAGTTAATCAAAGGTGCGATGGAAGAGGGCGAACGTTTGCGCTTTAAGAAAGTGATTCGTAATCCTGAAAACCCCAAGCAATTAGAAGTTCACTTGGATCAAGGTCGTAAGCGCGAAATCCGTCGTCTCTTCGAAATTTTTGGTTTCCACGTAAAGATTCTTCGCCGCTTCCAAATCGGCAGTTTGGTACTTCGAAAAATGCCCACCGGTGATTGTCGCCCACTTTCACAAAAAGAAATCGGTATGCTCTTTGAGAATTAAGCCTTAAATAATCAGAATTGCACCTCAGCCCGCTTTAAATAATCTCTTTTATTATGTCCGCTGTTTACGATAAAAATAACCCATTTCACGCCAAGCTCGTGGAACGTCGCCGTCTGAGCTCCGCAGGTAGTCTCAAAGACACTCAACATTTCTCCGTCTCAATCGAAGGCAGTGGCCTGTCCTATACTTGCGGTTATTCACTGGGTGTTTTTCCTACTAATAATCTTAACGCTGTGGCCGCCTTGCTTAAGGCCACTGGTTTTAGTGGTACCGAGTCCGTGACGATTCCTAAAGACGTTGCCGCCATTACTTTAAAAGAGGCTCTCACCCATCGCTTATCTTTAAATCACCCTACCTATAAGTTTGTTCAATTTCTCCATGATTGCGCGACCGACGAAGCACAGAAAGCAAACCTCGCTTCAAGAATTGCGGAAACAGATCCCGAAAAAAAGAAATCCTGGATTGAGCAGCACGAATACGTTGATCTCTTAATAGAATTTTCTTCCGCTAAAATTTCCGCTCAAGAATTAGTTGAACACCAACGCAAGCTCATGCCGCGTCTGTATTCGATTTCTTCCGCTCCATCGAAGTATCCGAACGAAATTCATCTTACCATCGCCGTTGTGCGTTATGAGACCAATGGACGAAAGAGAGAAGGGGTTTGTTCCACTTACCTGGCTGAACGTATTGAGTTAAACACCCCTGAGGTGCCTGTCTTTGTTGCTCATTCTCACTTTGGTCTACCGGCCGACGATGCGGTACCCATCATCATGGTCGGACCTGGTACGGGCATCGCTCCTTTCCGTAGTTTCGTGATGGACCGTGCCACCCGCGGTGCGAAAGGTCGCAACTGGTTATTCTTTGGTGAGCAACGTAAGGACCACGATTTTCTTTATGCCGATGAGTGGGCTGATTATTTAAAATCGGGTGTGTTGACCCGACTTGACCTCGCGTTCTCACGCGACCAAGCCGAGAAAATTTACGTCCAGGATCGGATGCGCGAAAATGCCGCTGAGCTATGGAAGTGGATTTCGGAAGGCGCTTATTTCTATGTTTGCGGTGACGCGAAACGCATGGCGAAAGATGTCGACGCCGCTCTCCATCAAATCGTTTCCGAACAAGGTAAGATGTCACCCGAGGAAGCGGTCGAATGGGTTAAGCATTTCAAGAAAGAAGGCCGCTACCAACGTGATGTTTACTGAGCATTTCAGACTTATTTCCTTAAATTCGTCACTTGCCTAAACACCCGTTTCCCTCCACTTAAATACTAATGCATCTCACGCACAATCCTCGCGTAGCCTTAGTCACGGGTGCCGGTCGTGGTATCGGCAAAGCCATCGCCGAACGTCTCGCCGCTCATGGTCATACTGTACTTTGCGTTTCCAAATCCGAAACCTGCCTTGCCGTTGCTAACGACATCATCGCGAAGGGTCAAAAGGCGAAAGCATTTCAAGTCGATGTCTCCGACGCCGCTGCTGTGGCTAAAGCCTGCGAACAGATTAACGCCGAATTCGGTGCTGTAGAAATTTTAGTGAACAACGCCGGCATCACACGCGACAAACTCGTCATGGCAATGTCCGATCAAGATTGGAACGATGTCATCTCCACGAATCTCTCATCCGCTTTCTATTGGGTGAAAGGTCTCGTTCGCCCGATGACCAAAAAGCGCTGGGGTCGCATCATTAGCATTTCATCTGTGACCGGTGTTCAAGGTAACGCCGGGCAGGCCAACTACGCTTCGGCTAAAGCCGGACTTCATGGTTTGACTATGACGCTCGCCCGCGAACTCGCTGGTCGTAGCATCACCGCCAACGCCGTCGCCCCTGGGTTTATTACAACGGATATGACGGGTGAGCTCACCGATGAGATCAAACAGAAGATTTTAGGCGTCATTCCTCTGGGCCGTTTCGGCGCTCCTTCAGATATCGCCGCAATGGTGGACTTTTTAGCCTCTGAAGAGGGGGGTTATATCACCGGACAGGTCTTTTCTGTTGACGGTGGAATGGCTATCTGACACCTAAAAACCAACAAAACCGACCTTTACCATGCCTGAAAATATCGAAAAACGTGTCACCGACATCATCGTTAAACAGTTGAGCGTCAACGCCGAGCAGGTCACTGCCGCCGCTGGCTTCCAAACTGATCTTAAGGCCGATTCGCTCGACCTCGTAGAAATCATCATGGCTTTTGAAGACGAGTTTGGCATCGCTTCAATTCCTGAAGAAAAAGCTGCGTCCATGAAGACCGTGGGCGACGCGATCGAGTACATCAAGGCCAACGCCACCAAATAATTCTGACGGGCCACCCGCCCGTAATCGTGAGCACACCAAGCAATCCTCGCCGAGTAGTCGTAACAGGCATTGGTTGTCTCACGTCTCTTGGTCCCGACACTGCAATCTTCTGGGACTCTTTATTAAAGGGTCGCTCCGGTATTTCACGCGTCACACGTTTCGACCCTACTGATTTTCCTTCGAAGGTCGGCGCCGAAATTAGAGATTTTGATCCTGGTAAATTCATGGATCCGAAAGAAGCGAAACGTAACGATCGCTACACCCAATACGCCGTCGCCGCTTCACGCATGGCGGTTGAAGACGCTAAGCTCGACGTTAACAAAATCGATTCCGAACGCTTCGGTGTAATCATCGGATCGGGTATCGGCGGAATGGAAACCATCGAAAACCAAGCGCGTGTCCTCATCGAGCGTGGTCCTTCTCGCGTCTCACCTTTTACGATTCCTTCCTTAATCGCCAACATCGCTTCAGGCGTAGTGGCAATCGAGTTCAAAGCTAAGTCCGTAAACTTCGGCGTCGTCTCTGCCTGCGCTTCAGGTTCTCACTCTCTCGGCGAAGCCTTGCGCCATATTCGCGATGGCCACGCCGATGTCATGCTTTCAGGTGGTTCTGAAGCGACCATTACCCGTTTAGCCTACGCCGGATTCTGTAATATGAAGGCGATGTCCACGGACTTTAATGACACCCCCGAAAAGGCTTCACGTCCTTTCGATAAATTACGCGATGGTTTTATTATGGGCGAAGGTTCAGGCGTTTTAGTCATCGAAGAACTCGAACATGCCAAAGCCCGTGGTGCCCGTATTTACTGCGAACTCGCTGGCTATGGTGCGACTTGCGATGCTTACCATATCACCGGACAGGACCAAGAAGGCAAAGGCCTCGCTCTCTGTCTCGACCGTGCTCTCGCCGATGCCGGTATCCAAAAATCTGAAGTAGATTATATCAACGCCCACGGTACTTCGACCTCGATCAATGATCGTTGTGAGTCTCTCGCTATCAAACGTTCCTTCGGAGATTTAGCTCCCAAACTCGCCATCTCTTCCACGAAGTCGATGACCGGTCACTTGCTCGGTGCCGCTGGTGGAATTGAAGCCGCAGTCTGCGTTCTCGCTATCCACAACGGTATCGTTCCTCCGACTATCAATTACGAAAATCCAGATCCTGATTGTGATTTAGATTACATCCCCAACAAGGCTCGCACGATGAAAGTCGACGTCGCGATTTCCAATAATTTAGGTTTCGGTGGTCACAACGCTTCGCTGGTCTTCAAGCGTTTGAAGTAATTGATCCGATCGCCTTTTCCCAAGTCTCGACTTCACCTTTAATGCCGTGATGTTGCAGTGCTTGCTTGATTTCACTACGCGTAGGCTCGGTCACAGCATGCTCTGGATCGGCCGCTAAATCGGGTCGCACCTGCCTAGTAATCGCCCACGCCGCCCACGCTCGCCATTTCTTCTGCAACGCTCTCTCGCCCTTCACACGATCAGCTAAATGCTGATAATGAACCCGTGCATTACCGGTAAATTGTTCAGTAGGCTGACTGACTAACCAGCCAATCACGGCATACGGCAGTGGATGCTGTTTTAGGCATTCCGCATCGGCAGGTACGTTGCAATACAGCGCCCGATCCACCGCTAAAAGCGCCCGTGCCGGTAAATTATCCAGCCATAACTGTTGTCCGTATTCTAAGCAGAGTAGGTAAAGTTCTTCGCCTTGATCATCGCGTAAGGCATTGAGCTCGCGCCAAGATAATTTCCTAACACCAAACGGTAAATGGGGGCAGGGTGTCGCCACAAATTAAGGCCGTGCGTAAGGATTAGTTTTCTTTTCTTTGCCGACCGATGTCTTGCCGCCGTGACCAGGAAGTAAATGGGTTTCCTCAGGTAATGTATAAATTTGTTCGCGTATCGATTTTAATAACTGATGCCAATCGCCATTGGGTAAATCGGTACGCCCAACCGACCCATTAAAAATAGCATCACCCGTGAATGCCAATTTTTCTTCTGCACAGTAAAAGAGTAGGCTTCCGGGACAGTGTCCAGGGACGTGCCGAACCTCGAATTTTTTTCCGAGAGCATGGAATGAATCCCCTTGTTTGAGCCACTGAGTCACCTTGCAGGAATGAAAATCTTCTTCGGTTAAAAAGGGCATCATGGCCTGGTAGCGATTGCGATAAGCCTCAATGTTTTCAATCATTTGCTGGTCATCCTCATGGGCTAACACCTGCGCTCCCGCGCTTGCAAAAGCATGCGCATCACACATGTGATCCCAGTGTCCGTGGGTGATTAAAATATGCGTAAGCTTGAGCCCGCGTTTTTGGATTTCGGGTAAGAGTGTTTTCCCGGCATCGCGTGGTGCGTCGACGACCGCGCAGGACTTGCCGTCCTCCGACGTCAATAAATATGCGTTCGTTTCAAAGGGTCCAAGTGACCAAGATTCAATTTTCATAAAATTATTGAGCGAAGGCTCGATTAAAAGCTTCTTCGATTTTTGCAGGGGGTCTGAGAGGTTTAAACTCGCGATTAACAAAGGCGTGCTCCGTAAACCCTTCAACAATCAGTTCATTACCGCGTTCAACTTTATAGGTTAAGTGGAGTCGGGCCTTGGGCTTTTCTGAAATGGTCACCGTGATTTTTAACCGATCATCAAAATGGGAGGGACGATGATAGGTGAGACCGGTTTCTAAAACGGGAAGGAGGAAGCCATCTTTTTCTAAGTCGCGATACGGACAACCGATTTTATCCAACAGTGCAATCCGCGCCATTTCAAACCAGGGCAGGTAATTACCATGGTAGGTGACACCCATCGCGTCGGTCTCCGCAAAGCGAACTCGTGTTTCAACTGAGGCTTCTAACATGTCTTTAAATTGACGATTTTATTTAATTTTCCAATGACAAAGCCACGGCTGTGAACGGCTTCTCCTTGCCGAATGTCCCACATCATTGAATATGAAGATATGGGACAGCGCGAACGTTGGCTAATCTTCCTGCTCGGTACACTGATCGGAGCTGGGATGCTGTGGACTTTTAAAACTCAGAGCGAGCCCGCCCGAACCGAGAAACGTTCGGTCCGTGAATCGCTTAATCTCCCCGGAATGATGTACGATTTCGCCGTGATGCAAAAGGGGTTCTACGGACACTATGTTTTGTTCGAGTCTATTGAGACACTTTCCGATGGTTCAAAGGTCCGTTCGATTGTCACCGGTGGCCGTCGACACTACAACGCCGAGGGCACTGAACTTCCGCAAGAGTATTTGTTTATTACCGAAACCTACGCCGCGGGCACCCCACTCGCCGAAGCGGGTCCAGTGACTCGCTACACTTTTTCATTCGCCGATCGTTTAACTATTAAGCTGCGCAAAGGTTATTCTGCGGCTGATGTGACTACGGACTTCGGTGATGTCGCTACTCCCGTTGAAAATCAGAATGACCTCGTGACTTTTAAGTTAACCCAATGGATTAAAAGCCATCAGGCGAAGGACTGGCGTAAGCTGAATGATATAATTAATGGCCTATCCAAAAAATCCGCCGTGCAATCCGTTGAGCTCACCAAAATTGATTGGCAAAGCGAAGCCGAATTAATAAAACAAAATTCTACTAAGTAATGTCGACCGCCAAACAAGAGGGGATTTTCACCGTTATACTGAGCCTCTGCGTTAACATCGTTCTCGCTAGCGTAAAGTGTAGCGTCGGCGTTATCGCAAATTCCCACGCCCTGATTGCGGACGGTATTCACTCGCTCACCGATATTGCAGGCGACATCGCCGCCATCATCGGCATCCGTCTCGCCCACGTGCCTAAAGACGATGATCACCCCTACGGACATTACCGATTCTCGACCCTCGCGACCCTCTTCATTTCAACCTTAGTTTTAAGTTTCTGTATCGGCCTAGCGTGGCACTCGCTCAAAAACTTAGTCCAAGGCAATGTCTCAGAGATTCCGGGCTTAGCCGCTGCTTGGGTTGCAGGTATCGCTCTTATTATTAAAGAAACTTTTTATCAGTTCGCTCGCCGTCAGGCCGATAAATTGGGTTCACGTCTTCTCTTGGCTAATGCCGCTGATCATCGCGCGGATGCCATCGCTTCCTTGCTCGCTTTAATTGCTGTCGTCATCGCAAACACCCGCCCAGAGTGGGTTGCCGTTGATAAAGTAATCGGACTGGTGCTCGCGGGCTGGCTCGGTGCCGAAGGTATCAAATTATTTAAGTCCGCCTGCGCCGATTTAATCGACACCGCACCGGAAGAAAAAATTCTAAAAGATTTGAGCGAACACATTCTCGCCGTGCCTGGAACCAAGGGATTTCATGCCTTCCGCGCCCGTCGCGTCGGTGATCGCTTCGAGATAGACTTCCATCTTCAAGTCGGTGAAACCGCGACCGTCGCCCAAGGCCATGCGATTGCCGGGCAGGTTAAATCAGATATCTTACGTCTCCACCCCGAAGTAGTTTCGGTGCTGGTACACGTTGAGCCCGACATGCCTGAGTATCGCAAGTGCGACGGTCACCATGGTTCAGCTCAGTGATTTTTTAGACCGTCGAAAAAGCCCGCACTCCAAACTTATTCGTTAACCAAGTTTGTAGGGTCTTAAAATCTTTGGGTGGCTCCACGGAGAAGGTCATCGGCTTTCCTGTCTGAGGATGCTTCAAGGTGAGTTTATGTGCATGCAACATGACGCGTGGCATCGGCCAGTTATCATACGTAGGCACATCAAATTTACCATACGTACGATCGCCTAAAATTGAATGTCCAATGTGCCCTAAGTGCACCCGAATCTGGTGAGTGCGGCCAGTCTGCGGATAAGCTCTAATCAACGCGGCGTGCGGACCATACTTTTCTTCCACGCGCCAATCGGTGATCGCTTCGTGACGTCCATCCTCACGCACGGCCATGCGTACACGCACAGTGCGGTGACGGTCAATATTCGCATTCACTTGTCCACCAAGCAGGCGCGGACTTTTATCCACGAGCGCTAAATATTCTTTTTTCGCCGTACGATCACCAAACTGTTCAACTAAGTTGTGATACGCTTTATCGGTTTTTGCTAAAACAATCACGCCGGAGGTTTCGCGGTCGAGACGATGCACCACACCCGGACGGGGAGCGCCACCAGCAGGTGCCAATTTACCTTTGGTATGATGGAGTAAACCATGCACGACAGAAAGTTCATCCGATCCTTGTACGGGGTGGGTGAGCAATCCGCTCGGCTTATTAATCGCAATAATATGAGCGTCTTCGTAAATGACTTCTAAACTCATTTTCACGGCAATGGCCGTCGGTTCTTCCGGAGCGGGCAGGGCAACGGTGAGACTGTCTAAAGGATTTAAAACGGTGCGACGGTCAATCGCTACGCCATCGCGAGTGATTAATCCTAAATCAAGTGCCTTCTGCACCCGAGAGCGACTGATGCCGCTGAGTAATCCAGAAAGTATTTTGTCAGCACGTGCGGGTGATACCTCGGCCTCGAGTTTTACCTTATGGATTTCGTGTTCCGCGGTTGGCTGAGTGGGCGCACGTTTAACCCCACTGCGAGAAATCTTTTTTTCTTCGCGAGCTGGACGAAGAACTTTCGGAGAAACTTTTCGTGTCTGCGGTTTATGTTTGATCGACCCCGGTGATGGCTTGTGGGCTGGTTTAATTTTGGGAGGCATTAGCGTTTTTTTCCCAAAAGGTAGTCGGGATTCAATTTTTGTAAGGATTTAGGGACGAAGAGTCCATCCTTACGAATGACCTGACCGTCAAATCTAATTTCTCCGCCACCATACTCGGGGCGTTGAATACAAACCATATCCCAGTGAATCGACGACTGATTGCCGTTATCGGTCGTTTCATAGCACATGCCCGGCGTAAAGTGGAACGACCCTGCAATCTTCTCATCAAAGAGAATATCCTGCATGGGATGCAGAATGTGTGGATTAAATCCAATCGCGAATTCACCAATATAACGGGCCCCTGCATCGGTATCTAAAATTGCATTAAGGCGTTTGGTATTATTGGATGTCGCCTCAATAATTTTTCCTTTTTTGAAAACGAGACGAATATTTTCGAACGAGACGCCTTGGTAAATGGTCGGTGCATTGTACTGAATCACCCCTTCAACCGAATCTTTAATCGGTGCCGTAAATACTTCGCCATCGGGAATGTTGTGAGTACCACCGCAGGGAATCGCATTCATTCCTTTGATCGAGAAACGTAAATCGGTGCCCGGTGAAGTAAGATGCACATCCTTAGTCTTCATCATCACTTCGCTCAGCGCATCCATGCCTGCTGTCATGCGCGAATAATCCAAGGTGCAAACTTTGAAAAAGAAATCAGCAAACGCCTCGGTGCTCATCTTCGCCTGTTGAGCCATCGATGCGGTGGGCCAACGCAACACGACCCATTTAGTTTTATTCACTCTCCAATCGAGAGTCGGCTGCATCGCTTGGGCGTGAGCTTTGGCTAAGGGTGAGGGGATATCACTCGACTCAAAAATATTATCGGCCCCACGCACGGCAATGTAAGCATCCATCTTCTTCATGCGGGCTAACTCAAACTCGTTACTTAATTTAAATTGTTCGGTGACACCGTAGCGCACGAGCTCGCGATTGATCCGGGGTTTTTGTAAATTCACCAGGGGCACTGCACCGCGGGCCCGGGCAGCACGGATCAGGGCGACCACAAATTCTTCGGGCACGTCGGCCACGTCGAGCAGGACCTTCTGACCTTTTTTAAGGTCGATCGAGAATCCGCAGAGGACCTTAGCTAAGTCGTTATATCGTGAATCCATTTCGACTCAACACTGTCTGACTTACCTAATTTTCCAAGTGCTAAACCCTTTCTTGCTACAATTATTGTTTCATATAATAGTGAGGTATGTCTTCTTCCGGTCCCCATGAACGTGCGCAAACTCTGACCAACGATGCAGCCTTTGATTTTGCCGTGGGGGATGAAGCCGGGGCGCTGACTAAATTGAATGAGGCGGTCGCCCTCGCTCCTGATTTTTTTGAAGCCTGGCTGGCCAAAGCCGAAGTACATTTTGCCCAACGTCAGTTCGATGACGCATTGCAAGCAGGCGAAACGGCTTTAAACTTAAAACCGAAAGATATTCATATTCATACATCGCTCTCTAGAATTTGGATGGAGCGCGGAGATAAAACCAGGGCCGAACACCACGGCGCCCAGGCCCGAATTCTGGGCTGGGGTGATCAGATCAAAGAGCCCGAGGGCGGGCAGGCCGGCGATATCTCCTAAGCATTGGGACAGACCTGATTTGCCTTGTGACACCCTGTCACGAAGGGTCGTGACAGATTAAGGTCAGTTTAGGGAAGTAATCCTGCGTAATCCCCAAAAAAACCACGTAAACTATTGCTAAACCCGCCAAAAATCGTTTTGGCATTCCTTCTGCAATACGCAGTTCGCCCAGTACGGGCAACCTAACCTTACCAAAACCTATGTCCAAAAACTCAAAACTCAAAGTAAAGCCTCTCGCTGATCGCGTTCTCGTTCAACGCATCGAGGAAGGCGAAGAAATCAAGGGTGGCATCATCATCCCTGATTCTGCCAAAGAAAAACCACAAGAAGCTCGCGTCATTGCTCTCGGCACCGGTGCGCTCGACAAAGACGGCAAGAAGATTCCTTTCTCCGTTCAAGTGGGCGACAAAGTTCTCATCGGAAAATACGCCGGCTCGGAAGTGAAACTCAACGACGACACTTACTTGCTCCTCTCCGAAAACGAAATCCTCGCGATTATCGAATAATTATTTCTCTCACTCTTTCTAAATAAAATCCTATGTCCAAAAAACAAATCCTGTTCGATGAAGCCGCCCGCCGTAAGGTGTTGAACGGTGTCACCATTCTCGCCCGCGCGGTCAAAGTCACCCTCGGACCGAAAGGCCGTAATGTGATGATCGATAAAAAGTTCGGCGCTCCTAAAGTAACGAAAGACGGTGTTACCGTTGCTAAGGAAATCGAATTGAGCGACCCCTATGAAAACATGGGCGCCCAAATGGTTCGTGAAGTAGCCTCCAAAACTGCCGATAAAGCAGGGGATGGCACGACCACAGCCACCGTTCTCGCTGAAGCTATCTATAAAGAAGGTCTTCGCTTCGTCGCCGCGGGTGCTAATCCGATCTTCGTGAAGCGTGGTATCGATAAAGCCACCGAAGCGATTGTTAAAGAACTCGCTAACATCTCTAAGAAAATCAAAACCCGCGAAGAAATTAAGCAGGTTGCGACCGTTTCCGCTAACTGGGATTCATCCATCGGTGATATCATCGCCGAAGCCATGGATCGCGTAGGCAAAGATGGTACGATCACCGTTGAAGAAGCGAAGACCATCGAAACGACGCTCGACGTTGTTGAAGGTATGCAATTCGACAAAGGTTACCTCTCACCTTATTTCGCCACCAACGCGGAAACCCTCGAAGCCGTTCTTGAAGACGTCTACGTTCTGCTCTTCGAAAAGAAGATCAGTTCGATGAAGGACCTCCTTCCCTTACTCCAAGAAGTCGCGAAATCCAGCAAGCCTCTCCTCATCATCTCCGAAGAAGTTGAAGGCGAAGCCCTCGCTACTCTCGTCGTTAATCGCCTCCGTGGTACCATCAACGTCTGTGCCGTTAAAGCCCCTGGCTTTGGCGACCGTCGTAAAGCGATGATGGAAGATATCGCTGTGTTAACGGGTGGCCGTTTCATCACCGAAGACCTCGGTATCAAACTCGAGTCCGTTAAAGTCGCTGACCTCGGTCGCGCCAAACGTATCGTAGCCGACAAAGAAAACACCACCATCATCCAAGGGGCTGGTAAATCTGCCGACATCCAAGGCCGCGTGAAACTTATCCGTCGTCAAATCGAAGAAACTTCTTCCGATTACGATAAAGAAAAACTCCAAGAGCGTCTCGCAAAACTCGCTGGTGGCGTCGCCGTCATCCACGTAGGTGCTGCAACCGAAGCTGAATTAAAGGAGAAAAAAGATCGCGTCGACGACGCCCTGCACGCCACTCGCGCTGCTGTTCAAGAAGGTATCGTTCCTGGCGGCGGCGTAGCTCTGCTCCGCACCGTTAAGGCAATCGACGCTGTTATTAACTCCCTCAGCGACGACGAAAAGATTGGTGCTCAAATTGTCCGCAAGGCAATCGAAGAACCTCTCCGTACTCTCTGCGCTAACGCTGGTGTTGAAGGTTCACACATCGTCCAAGAAGTTCTTCTTAAACACAAAGGTGCTAACGGCTACAACGTAGCTACCGGTGAATATCAAGATCTCGTGGCTGGTGGCGTGGTCGACCCCACTAAGGTCACCCGTACTGCGATCATCAACGCTGCTTCTGTAGCCGGACTTTTACTTACCACGGAATGTCTCATCACAGACCTTCCTGAGGATTCGAAGTCTGCGCCCGGTGGCGACCAGCACGACCACTGAGCATGAAAGCCAGTTCGTTCATCAACGGCGTCCAAATGGACGCCGTTTTTTGTGGGTTGCGGGGGAGGGGGTGGGCCGTAGGTTGGCTCCATGGCTCGCGTTAAACTCCAAAAAGAAACCTCCCCAGTCTTCATCTGGGTCGTTTTCTTCCTGATCACCACCGTTACCATGGGCGTCCTCTTCGCAGGCATCCCAGGC
Source organism: Opitutales bacterium (assembly GCA_016463705.1). Taxonomy (GTDB): domain Bacteria; phylum Verrucomicrobiota; class Verrucomicrobiia; order Opitutales; family UBA953; genus UBA953. Next base: position 22,258 of record JAEMQU010000016.1, read on the forward strand.
TCGGGCTTTAACGGCCTGCGCTCGGGTGTGTATTTCGATATGGAAGCGGGCTTCGACGACGCTCGTTTCATGGATAGCCGGATTAAGTGCGAATCCTCCGAGGCCATCAAAGCTGTCCGCGCCGCTTTATTGGAGCTCCGCCCCGATTACCCCATCGAACGTGTCACCTTGAAATTGGAGAACTATCCCTCGGGCTATAAATTCCAAGTTCGCTACGTTACTTACTACGCTCAAAAACTTAATATCGGAGGAGATAAGTTATTCCGCCGTGGATCCCAAGTAGGGGACCCCGCCATCGATGCCGAAGTGAAACAAAAAGACGCCGAGGTCGAAAAAGTCATCCGCGACGCCCTCGAATCTTATTTCGCTTCCCGCAGCGCAAAATAATTTTCGATCGTTTTCTAGAAGTTTAAGCGTCGCTTAAATCCAGTTTCCTATGACAGAAAAAGGATGGGTGATGAAAGTTTTTCCTTGCTTTTTTTCTAATAGAGTGCTATAGTAATATTTCCCTTATTAATTAAGGAGTTCAGTCACATCCCCGTTCACCCAGGGATTATTCAGTCTCGAAAAATCATTACCCGGCAGCGGGATGACTTGTTTTTGGCAAAATTCTAACAAAACCGGCGAAATTTTCGCCCTCGCAGTTTTTGCGAGAACGGGAGCCCCCTTTATGTAGGGCCATTCATTTCTTGATAGCCCCGATCTGACTTTCCACCCATGCCTAACCAATCCGTACCTACCCGCCACAAAATCGAATCCATCCTATTCATCAGCTCATTGAGCGCGTTTACTCTCCGTCAACGCGTCAGTGAGTTGGTCGAAGGGGATCCTAAACTCAATCACTGCTTCTTAGTCACCGATGACAAATTTGATAAGTTCAGCATCGCCGGACTAGACCAAGTCGGCGAAATCCGCTTTATCCTGGACGGCTCAACGATCAAAAACCACGAAGAGCTTAAAGGTATCGGATTTGGTACCCAATTCCTCATCATCGAATACCGCGTCGGGGATAAACATATTGTAAATTGCTTCCTGCAGAAACTGAAACGCTACTTGTCTAAGCACGAGTTGGCCAAGAAGGAGCCCGAAGAGCCCGAAATGTTCATGAATGTTCCGATGTTCTTTTTATCCCTCCGTACTTTTCTTGCTAAAGACTTTCTCATTAGCGATTCGGCGATCGAGTCGGCACGTAGCTGTGTTTCCTTTGACGATGTCGGTACTATATTAATGGAATTAGAGACTCTCAGTAATATGCACCAGCTCTTGAAAGGTGAGGATAATGACGTCGAAGATTTTGATGAACATGCTAAGGCCTCGAGTCATATGCTCTTCTACCAAAACCAGAAGTTTAAGAAGAAGTGCATCCTCCACTACGGCAAAAAGCATATCCTCGATCATCGCTTTATTATTAATAGTGAAAAAGGTGATACTCAAATATTGCTGCACGTGAAGTGGTTGCCGAAAGTGCGCAAACACCTCATCGGCTTCATCGAAGAACTCCCCTCGGGCTGGTAAATAAAAAAGGGTCAGGCACTATTAAGAGGGTCAGACACCCTTAGGGTAGTCTGACCCTCCTGTTTAAAGTGGGGTGATTGAGGGGACTTGAACCCCCGACCCCCGGTACCACAAACCGGTGCTCTAACCAACTGAGCTACAACCACCATTCACCCTTAACGGGAAGGTATCTAATGCACGCAAATTGACCGCACCTGTCAATCTCTGACGAATTGATAGGTTTTCTCCACCCGCCTCGAAGTTTTTATCGTTTGTTCTTCCCCTTTCTCAACATCACCGCCTTTCTATGAGTTAACAATGTCCACCTTTACCGAAATTGGCCTACCCGAGCCTGTCACACGCTCACTTGCCGATGCGGGCTATGTTACCCCCACGCCCATCCAGGCGCAGGCCATCCCAATCATTCTCTCGGGTCGCGATCTCATTGGCGCCGCTCAAACAGGCACCGGAAAAACCGCCGCCTTCGCTTTACCAACCATCGCCCGTCTCGGACCCGCCGCCGGCAAGCCTCGCTGCCTCGTTCTGGTTCCCACTCGCGAACTGGCCGTTCAGGTGGACGAAAATTTTCAGAAGTACGGTAAATACCTCGGCACTAAAACCGCGCTCCTTTACGGTGGAGTAGGGTACGGTGCTCAAGTGAAAGCACTCAGCGAAGGTGTTGATGTCGTGATCGCCACCCCCGGTCGTCTCCTCGATCTCCACGAACAAAAGATTTTAGATCTTAGTTCCATTCAAGTAGTTATCCTAGATGAAGTGGATCGCATGCTCGATATGGGATTCATCGAAGACGTCACCCGCATCATTCGTTTCTGTCCTAAAGAGCGTCAGACTTTACTTTTCTCCGCCACCGTCGATGAACGTATCGGCAAAATTGCTAACTGGGCACTGCGCGATCCGATAACTATCGACGTTCGTACGGGCTCCACCGCCGCCGAAACCGTCGATCACGCGATTTACCCCGTCGATGTTTTTCAAAAGTACGATTTGTTAATCGAGCTTCTTAAGAAGAGTGAATTTAAATCAGTCATCGTCTTCACCCGCACTAAGCGCGATGCGGATCGTATTACCGAATGGATCGAAGGTCACGGTACGCCCGTCGCCACCATGCACGCCGACCGCTCGCAAACCGAACGCACCGAAGCCCTCAAAGGTTTTAAGTCAGGTAAGTATACTATTTTAGTCGCGACCGATATTGCTTCACGCGGACTCGATATCACTGGCGTCACGCACGTCATCAATTACAATGTCCCTGAACATCCAGAAGATTATGTTCACCGTATCGGACGGACCGGACGTGCTGCCGCCGAAGGCGAAGCGTTCACCCTTTTCTCACCCGATGAATTGCACAGCATGCACCAAATCGAACAGCTTTTAGGTCGTCCCATCGAGCGCCGTAAACTCGAAGGTTTCCGATATTTCTCTGAGCCCATCTTGACTCCTGGTGGCGCAAAGACAGCTGCGCCGCGTAAGCGCAATCGATAAAGTGAATGCTACATCGGCTGATGTCTTGTGGATGCGTCAAGCTCTCGAGATGGCACGCCGAGGGTGGGGCGCGACACATCCTAATCCGATGGTGGGTGCACTCATTGTCGAAGACGATAAAGTCGTTGCCCTTGGCTATCACGCTAAAGCCGGCGAAGCGCACGCTGAAGTCGTCGCGCTAAAAAGTTTAGGGCGTCCACCAAAATCCAACGCGGTTCTTTACGTCACACTCGAACCTTGCTGTACCCACGGTCTCACACCTCCGTGCGTTGATGCGATTATCGCTTCAGGTATTCGACATGTGGTCGTCGGTGCCACCGATCCGAATCCTGCTCACGCTGGCAAAGGCTTGGATTTATTACGTCAAAACGGCATCACCGTTACCTCGGGTGTTTTGGCCGATGAAGCCAATGACCTGAATCTGATTTTTAATCATTGGATTACTCATCACCGTACGCTCGTTGCTTTGAAGTTAGCTTCGACGGTCGACTTCCGATTGGTCCACGCCGAGAAAACCATCCGTACTATCTCCAATCAATCATCTCGCACCGATGTTCATCATTGGAGAAAACTTTTTCCAGCAATCGCGATTAGTGTAGATACATTAATTACCGACAACCCAAGTCTCACTTCGCGCATACCTAATAATGAGTCGTGTTCGACCCGTTTCATTTTGGATCGTCACTTTAGGTCCGCTCAAAAAACCCACTCAGGCTTATTTCAAGATAAGTACCGTCATTTAACCATTGTCGTAGGTCTTAAGCAATTAGCTACGGCTCACGTATTGCAGGCTTATGAATCGGCCGGAATAAAAGTCTGGTTAATCGATGGTGAAGAAAATGACTTTCTTGAAAACTGGATTGAGCGCTGCACTGAAGAAAAATTGGTCGGTGTATATATTGAAGCCGGACCGCGCTTAGCTTCCGTGATTCTTAAAAATAAAATTGCGGATTATTTCTTTCTCTACTTTGCGAAATCACAAAACGGCGATTTAGAGTCGCCGCCGTGGACCGAATCGGGCGTCCCGGAGTTGCGCGACAAGGTGACGACCACGTTTGAGAAAGACACCCTAACGCGTGGTTTTTTAATTTAGGTTAAGAAACCTTCTAGAAATTATTTTCAGTCACTAGGTGCCAATTGAGGCACTCTTAGGGCGGTTTTGGCGGGCAGGGGGTCCGCTTGCCCTTTTTGGCTCGACTTTTCAAGAAAAACTTTCATTAAGGGAAATCCGTATCCCTGCATGCTGGGGGTACAACCTAACCACCTAAATACAAAACACTTATGACTGACAAAATTATAACACACCTCCGCCGCGAAAAACCTACTTTCACGGCTTTAATTGAGAAGAAGCGTGATGGGGGTGAATTTACGGCCGATGAAATACGTCAGATCGTCGACTCGATTATGGACGCAGAAATGCCTCCCGAGCAACAAGCTGCCCTCGCGATGGCTATTTTCTTCCGTCAAATGTCCGCTCAAGAGACCGCAATGTTGGCTGAAGAGCTTCGTCTGTCGGGTGACGTCATTGATCTCGCTCGCTTGTCCCAACCTAAAATCGCCAAGGTCTCCACCGGTGGAGTAGGTGATAAGACCACCCTCGTTCTCGGACCTCTCGGCGCCGCCGCGGGTGTGATTATGCCAGGCATGAATGGTAAAGATGAAGAGTTCTGTATTTCAACGGTTGAAAAGCTTTCTTCGATTCCTGGTTTCCGTGGTAAAGTTTCACTCGAAGAATTCCGTAAACAAATCGAACGCGTGGGTTGTGCGATCACTGAACAATGTCCCGAAGTCGCTCCTGCAGACGACTTACTCTACGCTCTCCGTGAAAAAACTGGAACGATTCCTTCTCTCCCCTTAATCACCGGAAGCATCCTCGCTAAGAAATTAGCCGAAGGCTGTGAAGGCCTAGTTATCGATGTAAAATGGGGTAATGGCTCATTTATCCGTGACCTTGAACAAGCTAAACAACTTGCTCGTATCATCACTCGCGTTGCCCGTTCTCTGAACCGCAAATGCGTAGCTCTCGTGACTGATGTGAATCAACCACTCGGTGATTCTGTTGGAACTGGATTAGAAATTCTTGAAGCCGTTCGCCTCCTTAAAGGTGAAGGCCCCGAAGATTTACAAGACCTCGTTCTTAAATTAGGCATGGAAGTTGTCCGTCTCGCTGGCGTTGCTGGTTCCACGCTCTCCGCAAAACAAACCGTTGAGAAACATCTTAAGGATGGTTCTGCACTCGAGAAGTTTAAGGCCATGGTTCGTGCTCAAGGGGGTAAGACCGATTGGATCGACGATCCTTCGAAATTCCCGCAAGCGAAATTCATCCGTAAATTACCTGCGCCTAAGCGTGGATATGTTCACACTATCGATGCTGGAAAGATCGCCCAAGGCGTTCGTATTTTAGCGATGATGAAAGATGGCACGCTCGATCCAGCTGTCGGCGTAACCAATATTCAAAAGGTCGGTACCCAAGTTAAGCAAGGTGAGCCGCTCATCATGATTCATTATAATGATGAAGCTAAAGTGGATCAGGCACTGCCTTACTTCCGTGATGCTTACCGCTTGGCGCCAAAGCGTCCGAACATTCCGCCACTCGTCGTCGAACGCGTTGCGTAAAACAAAAGGCCGTCATTCGACGGCCTTTTTTATGGGTGGGCCCACAGGCGGATGACGAGGACGCTACGGTCCTTCTTATCCACTTTGTAGACGAGTCGATGCTGGATGTTAATCCGACGAGAATACGCACCGCTCAATTCACCCTGAAGGGATTTATAGGGTGGGGGATTTTGAAATGGGTTTTTCTGCAGAATACCTAAGAGCGTTTCGACACGCGGACGGAGTTCGGATCGCGCCAATTTCTTGGCGTCACGCTGGGCTTCGTTACTGTAATATACTGACCAGCTCACCAGTTTAATTTCTTGGAGCCACGTTTAGCCGGTGTCTTTAATCCCTTCTTAATCGAGGCTGACATTCCTGGCACTGAGCTGAGATAAAGCGTCTCTTGAATATTACTCCAATCCTCTTCGGACACTAAGACGGCATTGCCGCGCTTGCCTGTGATTTGGATCGGCTCATGAGCGACCGCATCAATCAGTTTGTATAATTGAGAACGAGCTTGGGTGGCAGGAATACTATGCATGAAGTTAACCGTACGCTTTTCCGTACGTTGTGCAAGTCCTTCGTTCTCTTCGGTATCGATCACGTAACTCATTCAACAATTCTCCATCCGAGCTCCTCGACCATCAACCCAATCCCCATAGGGTCTTTCTATCAAAAAAACGGGGTCAGACACCGTTGTCGTAGTCTGACCCCGTTAACGGTCTGTGGCACCGCCACACTCTTTATTTCTTTTGCCTCTCCCCATGTCCCCGTGTCACCTTGCCCACGTGTCCCCTTAAATAGATGGTTTCTTTTGACATGAAA
>JAEMQU010000006.1:0-18235 GCA_016463705.1 Opitutales bacterium
TATTGGAACTTATCCCCGAGTCCCAAATCTAAAATTTATGCGATTACCCGTATCACTCATCATGGCTGCTTTATCCCTCTTCTCTGCAGCAGAGGGTCTAGCCCAATCCAACCCCGCACCTACTGCAGCCACTGCACCCCAAATTATTCCATCCGCGCAGGATCCGAATAAGGACGCGCGCTTAGCTTGGTGGAGAGAAGCTAAGTTCGGGATGTTCATTCACTGGGGCGTGTACTCCTCCTTCGGTGGCGAGTGGAAGGGCCAGAAAGTCGAGGGCTACGCTGAGCACTTACAGCGCATTATGAAAATTAATCGCGAAGAATATTTAGAAAAAGTAGTGAAGCCTTTTAATCCGGTAGAGTTTAATGCCGATGAGTGGGTCAGAGCCGTGAAAGCAACTGGCATGCAGTACATCGTGATCACCTCCATGCACCATGATGGTGTCGCGATGTTTGATTCGAAGGTGGATGACTATAATGTCGTCAAGACGAGTAAGTTTGGAAGAGATCCGATGAAGGAATTAAAAGAGGCCTGCGACAAACATGGCGTAAAACTCGGCTTCTATTATTCTCACGCCCAAGATTGGTCGATCTCGGGTGACCCTCGTTATCCTGAGCCCAACGGCCCTGAGCGTCGTAGGGCGGTTGTCGCGAAAAAAGTTTTTCCACAAATCAAAGAGCTCATCGAAAATTACCAACCCACACTTTTCTGGGGCGATACACCGCACCATAATCCTAAAGAACTAAACGAGGAAATTTTAGCTTACCTCCGTAAGCAGGACCCTAATTTAATCATTAACGGTCGTGTCGCTGGAGCGCTCTATGGTGATTACCTTTCAACTCCCGATTGTCCGGTGGAGTTTGGTCCAATGACTAAGCCTGAGGAGAAAGACTGGGAGGCGATTCCAACCACCAATAATTCATATGGTTATCACATGTTGGATAAGACACACAAGTCTCCCGCACACTTCATCCACATCTTAGCTAAGTCTGCGGCCAAGGGTGGAAATCTCCTCTTAAACATTGGTCCGATGGGAAATGGAAAAATGGCTCCTGAGGATTTAGCGATTCTTAGCGAAATCGGCAAATGGTGGGACGTGAACGGCGAGTCCATTCGTGGAACTGTCCGCACTCCTCTGATGCGTCAGGCCTGGGGTGACACTACGCTAAAGGGAAATAACCTTTATCTACACGTGTTCGATTGGCCGAAGGACGGAAAATTAGTTGTCGGCGGATTAAAGGCCGATGTTGAAAGCGTTGTTCTGTTATCAAACCGCGACAAACCATTATCCGTTAAACGTAATGGCCTCGATTTAGAAATCGATATTCCGAAAGAAGCACCTGATCAATCCGACACGGTTATTTTAGTTAAGTGTAAGGCTGCGCCTACTGGCGATGCAGCTTTCCTCTTACAAAACAACACTCCTAATAAGCTCAGTGTTTTCTCGGCGGAATTATTAGGTCAGACCGACCGAGCCGGCTGGAGACTTAACCGTGGCCAAATCATCTCAATGAATGTGACTGGCTGGACCAAGAAAGAGTGCGGCGTTAAGTGGTCGTCTCGCTTAAACCAGAAAACAAAGTTTGATGTCGTTATCAGCTACGACGCGCCTGTTGCCGACAAAAAGGTTGAGACTGATGGCGGAGCGGTGATCAAGAAAAGCACAGATACTTTCGGCGGTACCTTTGTGGTGGAAATCGGAAATCAGAAACTCAAAGGCGAGGTCGCTAAAATGGGTGAAGCTGTAGAAGTAAATCTCGGCACTGTCACGGTTGAGCCTGGTGAACTGAATGTCCAAGTTCTGACTGAGACCATTACCGGTAAAGAGTTAATGAGACTCCGTTCGGTAACCTTAACCCCCCGTTAATCATTACGGGTTAGTATTCATTAAAAAGGGCAGCCATACGGCTGCCCTTTTTTGTGGTAATAAATAATTATCTCTTATCTCTGCTCTTCAATTTTGAGCGCACGGTAGCCACCGATTTTTTTGAAGTAGAAGAGTAGCAGTAAATAGATAATCGCCATGCTGAGCGGGATGTAAGAATCCGCTTTGAGGGTGGCGCGATCGCCTTGCTGATTGGCTTTAACGATAGCTTTTTGGTCGGCTGTTCCTGCGTCCCCTGCTTTTTTGGCGGCTTCTAATTTAACTCCATCAACGGCGGTGACGGGTTCTAAGAAGAGATAATTAGAAATGGTGGAAGCTTTAGCGGATTCATAAACCGCGGGGGCGTCTTTGCTGAGTGCTTCGGCCGTGTAACGGTCTTTGGCGTAGCCTAAGCCTGGACCGCCCACGAGTCCGGCCGAGAGCATTCCGATTCCTCCCATGATAGACATCGCCACTGCGCCTGAGCGAGGGAAGCGATCACCGACGACCGCCAACATCGTTGGCCAGAAGAATGTTTTACCGACGGCGTAGATGCCTAGTGCAATCAGCGCGACGGCGAAACTCTCCATACCGCTGGCGAGGCGAAGTCCGATAAACGCCGTGATTGCTGAAATGAATAAGAGACCAATCGGCGAAAGGCCCAAGCGCTTCTCAATAAAATCAACACAGAATCTCAATCCGAACATAATCGCTGAGGTCCAGATGAATAAAACTTTTCCTTGTTCGGCCGTGAAAAGATTTCCCGTGATCGATTCAATCCAGCCATCGGTTCCTAATTCCACCGCCCCAACGAGTGCGTGGGCGATGAAGAGGACGAAGAGCAAGAGTGAGCCAAAGGAAAAGCGGGTAATAATTCCGACGCCGACGACGATGACTCCACCGATCGCGTAACCAATCTGGTTATTGCCTAAAATATTACCCAAGAAGATGGCCAAGAGGTATCCCGCAACTGCTGCACCGAGTAAGCCGACATCTTTTAACATCTCAGAGAAGCTTGCGCCTTTTTCGGCGGCTTCAGATTTAGGGAAGTTTTGGTTCCAGAAGAGTAATGCGTATCCAACGGTTGGCACGAGGTAGAAGGCGAGTTGTCCCTTCCAGCCGATATGAAGAAGTGATCCGAGGAGGTAGGTGGCGAGTGCGCCGATAACCATGCCGAGTGGCCAGGAGGCGTGCAGGATATTTAAATAGTGTGCACGTTTTTCTGGGAAGAGGGTCGCGATTAAAGGATTAGCGACAGCTTCTAATGTGCCATTGGCATAAGCAAAAATAAACATTCCCCAGTAGAGGAAACTGTAAGCGTTGGATGCGTCGGTGGCTCCGAAGGTAACTACGGCAGAAATAATGTGACCGATAAATGCGAGGGCTACTAATTTACCATAACCTAAGCGATCGACGAGTAGGCCACCGATGATGATACCGAAACAGAATCCTGAAAAACCGGCACCACCAATGGCACCCAATTGAGTGGCCGTGAATCCGTATTCAGCGGCCCAGGCTCCAAAAATTCCGCCACGAATGGCGAAGCCCGCGCCAGCGGCCAAAATCGCAAAAAAACCCGCCCAGAGTAATCGGGTGGGATTATAGGTTGAGGGTGATGAGGTGTTCATAGTTAGGGTAGGGGTATGCAGTCACTAATAAGGAAAATATTTTCTCTGTCGAGCGGGTTAGCCAGCACTTCCATTCGTCACCCCTTATTTTCAGTCATATGTTGGCGCCGATATTCCGTTGGGCTGAGTTTCATGGCGGCCTTAAATTTTCTAGAAAAGTCACTCGCGTCGTAAAACCCTGTTTTTTCAGCGATTTCCGAAGGTCTCAAGTCGGTGTCTTTTAATAAATCGGACGCGGCCGCTACTCTCATTCGCACCAAATAGGCGCGTGGACTTACTTGATAAGCCTTGTGAAATTTTCTTTCAAATTGTCTTACCGAAAGTCCCGAGAGCTTGGAGATTTTATCGATATCGAGTCGATTGCCAAGATTTTGCTTAATGCATTCCGCCGCACGTTCGACCTGTAAATAGGGCTCAATCGAGGCCTTAGTGCCTTCGTAACTTTTAATAAATCCGCAAACTCCGCAGACTTTACCATCCGCATCCCACAACGGAATTTTAGTGGTTTCATACCAAACGTGTTCTCCATTTTCATTGGGAAATAATTCGATGATGCCCGGCTGCGGTTTTGCTGATTCGATCACCTCGCGATCTTTTTTGATATAGTGCGAAATAAGTTCGGGCGATGAACAGGTGTCGGTATCATTCTTCCCTAAAATTTCCTGAATGGTTTTAAAACCAAAACGGGCCGCAAACGCCTGGTTGGCCATGATAAATCGCCCCTCTAAATCTTTGGCAAAAAACATGACCCCGGGAAGATAATCAAAAATACGCACCACGCCCTTGAGGTCTATTTTCTTCAGCACGAGTTCAGGGATAAATGTCGTTTTCATACAAGGTGCGGCTCTTTAAAACCTAATGTTCAATGGATTTTTTAACTAAATCACCGTGGTCGCAAGTATTTTAAGTACTATTGGGCTATAAGCCACGCTTAGGGGCTGAATTAAAATGCGGTATTTCTAAAATAAGAATGAGGGAATGATTTGTGAAAACGGCAATATACTCTTTGGGTTAAAGTATGAGTCACAAAACTTTGAGCCTTACTTTTCTGCTAGCCCTTTCGGTGATTGCACGTGCTGAGGACAAAAATCCTCCATCAGCTGAAGTGATGAAGCGCGGACAGGCTGTTTATAGCCGCACCTGTGTTGCCTGTCACCAGCCGACGGGCCTGGGCATTCCTCCTGTATTTCCACCGCTCGCCGGGTCGGAGTGGGTTGCGATGGGGCCCTCTGTGGCCGTGCGAAATATTTTACATGGAATGACCGGCCCCGTGTCCGTCAAGGGCACCACCTACAATAGCATGATGCCGGCAGTTACTGGATTGAGCGACGGTGATATTGCGGACGTGGTAACTTATGTAAGAAATTCATTCGGCAATACGGGCGCAGTAGTTACCGAGGGTGAGGTTAAGGCGATTAAAGCGAAATACGCAGATCGTAAAACACCTTGGACTGCGGAAGAATTTCAAAAAGATTCTAAGTAGAGCTTCCCCGCGGGGGCGTGGCTTGACCAATAGATTTATGGGGCTTAGAACAATTCCATAGATTCATGGAAACTAAGCCCAAAATCGCCTTTGTCGGATTGGCGCAAAACTGCGCTCAGCACCTCCCTGCCGTTTTAAGAAACATCGAAAATATGGCCACCCTGGCGTCGGAGTCGGCCTTTCTATTTCTCGAAAACGACTCGACTGATAACACCAAAGCGATTTTCAATGGGTGGGGTAGTAATCGGCCCAACTTCACATTATTGAACTTTGATGGATTAAACAGTCTAGGGGTGCGTACAGTTAAATTAGAAATTTTACGTAATACTTATGTGGAGTGTTTGCGCACGTATAAAAATCTTAAGGATTTTGATCTAGTTATTTTAATTGATATGGATGATATCGGCAGATGGCCGATTGATTTAGGTGAGCTGTCAAAAGCTGTTCAATTCGTTCAGTCCGATTCCCAAAATGCTGGGGTCTTTGCCAATCAACTCGGCACCTATTATGACATCTGGGCGTTGAGGCATAAGACTCTGTGCCCCGGAGACGCCTGGGAAGAAGTCATTGACTACAAAGACTCCCATCCCGCGGCGAGTAACGAAGAGGCCTTTAACCAAACTTTCAAAAAAAGAATACCTTCCTTTTCTCCGACCGAGAAACCCATTGAGGTAGACTCCGCTTTTGGCGGGCTGGGGATTTACCGGATGAGTTATATTCTAAAAAATCCAAATCCTTATTTAGGTTACACGATTAAATCGATACCATCGAATGATGGTATCTTTAAGATTAGCCGTCGGCAGTACTGTGAGCACGTACATTTTCACGCCGGGATTAGGACTCAGGGCGGTAGACTCTTTATTTGGCCATCGCTGATTAACGGCGAATACAGAAACGTAACGTTTCCCCATTACGTTCAACTTTTCTTCTAATTTAATCGATATGAGTTCTCCAACGCGCAAAGAAGTGGCCGACCTACATTTTATGGATGCGCGTGCTAAGTTGTTAGACCTCGCTGCGTTTCTTGACCGCGTTGATCGCTCTGCGGGTTCCGACGACCATCGCATTCGCGGACTACGCCTCGCCTTAAAAGTTTTAAACGAAGGTAATAAGAATCGCGTGGCGGAAATATTAAATCAATGGAGTGATCCGACCACTGAGCCGATTGAAAAACCCGACACGAAAGCTGCTACGGGAGTTTGGCCAAAGCTGTAATACCATGCGATATATTGAGCCTCATGGACACATGGTCAGTCGAACGACCGATGATTACAAGGCGATGGCCTTGGCTGGATGTGCGGCGATTTGTGAGCCAGCTTTCTGGGCAGGCTTCGACCGTAAATCGGCGGACGGATTCTACGATTATTTTTGCCAACTCACTCAACACGAGCCCGCCCGCGCTCAGAAATACGGAATCCCCCATTATTCTTGGCTCTGTATTAATCCTAAAGAATCCGAAGATATGGGCCTAGCCCGTGAAGTCTTAGCACTTATTCCAGAATTTTTAAACGCTCCTAATGTTTTGGGTATTGGAGAAATCGGTTTGAATAAAAATACCCGCAACGAGATGAAAATTTTAGAGGCGCATATCGACTTAGCGGTAAAACATAATCAGCTGATTTTAGTACACACACCCCACCTCGAAGATAAACGTAAGGGCACACGTTTGATTTTAGACGCCCTTAAAAATAATCCGAAGATTGAACCGCACCGTGTGATTATTGACCACGTCGAAGAGCACACATTCAAAGAAGTAATCGATCAAGGATTCTGGGCAGGTATCACGCTTTATCCTGAATCCAAGGCGAGTCCGCAGCGCGCCATTGATATGGTCGAAACTATATCGGCGCAACGTGTTTGGCTTAATAGTGCCTGTGACTGGGGGCATAGTGATCCATTATCAGTGCCTAAGACTGCGTTAGAAATGAAACGTCGTGGTCATTCCGTTCAAGCCATCGACAACTTAATTTTTGGGAATCCGATTCAGTTCCTCTCTCAATCAAAGAAATTTATTCGGCCGGAAGTAATTTAACGGATGCAACTTTCCTCGGGACATTCTTTGGCGTATTGCACCAATGTTCATCGAGGTGAAGGCTGGTCAGAGACCTTTTCAAACCTTCAGACTAATACTTTAAAAGTCCGCCACCAGGTTTGTCCGAGTAAACCCTATGCCGTGGGACTAAGATTAGGAAATTCGGCTGCACTTGAGTTGGGCCAAGAAAAAAACATGAACGCTTTTCGCGACTGGCTCGAAAAAGAAAATTGCACTGTTTCAGGGATTAACGGATTTCCTTACGGCGCGTTTCACGGTCAGCCCGTTAAGGAATCGGTATTTCTGCCCGACTGGACGGACCCCACACGCTTACAATACACGCAAAAACTTTTCGATCTCTTGGCAGCATTAAACCCGCCCAATCAGCAGGGCACAGTGAGTACGCTGCCCGGCACATTTAAAGAATTTAATCGTTCGTCATCACAAATACATGAATTGCAAAAAAATATTTTAGCCTGTGCCGAATATTTATTACGTCTGCGTGACCGCACGGGTGTCACTCTGAAATTGGCACTGGAGCCTGAGCCGTTGGGTTATTTTGAAAATACTGAACAGACGATTGATTTCTTTGATCAACTGAGAGGGCAGGAGACTACGCCTGATTTGGTGGATAATTTTTTGGGCGTTTGCTATGATACCTGCCATTTTGCTCTCCAGTATGAAGACGCCGCGCAATCAGTAGAAAAACTCAATGCAAATGGCGCACCTATTTTGAAATATCATTTAAGTTCCGCACTGAGATTAAAGCCAACCGATGAGGCGTTACGCCGATTAGCGAGTATGCAAGAGCCCACGTATTTGCATCAGTGCATCGGACAGAACCAACCTGGTGAGTTAACTTATTTTAAAGATATTCCTGATGCCTTAGCTGACCTCAACGTCCTCAAGAAATTTAATGAGTTGAGGGTGCATTTCCACTTACCGCTTCATTCATCGCCGATGGATAAAGACTTTTTTAACACGACAGATTTTCTACAGAAAGTTCTGAGTGTGATTATGAAGCAGCCCGGTCAGGCGCGAGAACTTGAAATCGAAACCTACACTTGGGAAGTTTTGCCTCAGGTACTGAGGTCGATGGATGTTACTGAGCAAGTAGTGGCGGAGTATCGATGGGTCTTGAATGAGCTTAGCCAATACGGAGTACGACCTACCTAATGAATGCTAATCTCAAACAATGGTTAGTGCTCACAAGGTGTTCCAATCTCCCCACGGTCTGGTCTAATGTGATCTCGGGCTGGCTTTTAGGCATGGCTGCCGTCATCCAAACTCCGACGGTAGTAGTGCCGTCGGCACTGAGTGGCACATTGTTTATATTATTATTAGGAATCTCGTTACTGTACGTGGCGGGTATGATTTTGAATGATGTCTTTGATTATGAGTGGGACCGTACCAATCGCCCAGAGCGTCCATTGCCTTCCGGTCTAATTTCTCGTTCAAAAGCAAAGTGGGCGGGCACTATTATATTATTTTCAGGAGCAGCACTTTCAGCTTTCTCCGCCGGTCGGTTTTTTAAACTAACATTTCTGCTCACTATTTTTATTCTTTGGTACGATGTTGCCCATAAAGGTAACCCGCTAGCTCCCGTTGTGATGGGTGCATGTAGAGCCTTACTGCCGATTATAGGATTCATGGTCGCAACTCGTGATGGCATCTACGAGTTACCATCAACCGTTTATGTTTATGCAGCAGTTTTGGGAATTTATACTTATGCCCTGACTTGGGTGGCTAAGCATGAACTTACGCCTGCTAAAAACGCTTATTGGATTGAGCGCCTATTATTTTTAATACCTCTGCCACTTATTATTTATGGAAATTATACTTACTGGAGTTTGGGTGCGTTAGTATTTTATATATTTTGGATTGTTTTTTCCAATCACCGCCACCCAGTGCCGGCAGGAATTTCCGCTCGCGTGGCCGATCGCATCGCTGCCTTTTCACTTTTAGATTCAGTCGTGAGTGGGACTGTTTTATTAATGATTGTACCATGGGGTGGGACTGAACAAGTGCCGGAAGTAGTTTGGCTAGCCCTACTCGCCCCGCCCATTTGTTTTGGTATGACCCTTTGGCTTCGCAAATTCATACCTTCCACCTAGGAGATTGAATTTAAAGGTGGAACTGGGCTTGTCCTTGGGTGTCTCAACCTTTCACTCTAAGCAGGTAACGCTTTCATGAATTCCCGGCTCGATCTCTCATTTGTGGTATCTTACCGCCACCAAATCTTTTTCACGGAGAATGCGTTTGCTGTAAAAAATAATATTCTGAAAGAGCTGGTGGGGGACGCCAAAGTTTTACCCATTATTGATGCTGGCTTAGTCGCTACGGCCCCCGCCGTGGTTTCTGATTTAATGGAGTACGCTAAAGTTAATCAGATTAAATTAACCCGTGCGCCGATGATTTTAACCGGCGGGGAGGAATGTAAAAAAGATCAGACCGTGGTGAATGCAGTTCTGGCAGCCATTGAAGAGGATGCGGTCTGCCGACATTCTTACGTGGTCGTTGTTGGAGGTGGCGCGTTATTGGATGCCGTGGGTTTTGCTTCATCGATTGCCCATCGCGGAGTGCGCTTGATTCGGATGCCTTCAACGACACTCAGCCAGGCCGATGCCGGAGTGGGTGTTAAAAATGGTATTAATACTTTTCAGAAAAAGAATTTCACGGGAACGTTTACCCCACCTTATGCAGTAGTGAATGATTTAGCATTTCTGAAATCACTTAGTCCTAAAAACCTGCGCGATGGTTTAGTTGAAGCCGTAAAGGTCGCCCTGTTAAAAGATCCCGAATTTTTTAAGTCGCTCGAAAAAGACTCACGAGAGTTGGCTGCTGGAAATTTAACTTTAATCGGTGCATGTACTCGTCGATCCGCTGAACTGCATGCACTGCACATTACCCAAGGCGGCGATCCCTTTGAACTCGGTTCAGCGCGGCCACTCGACTTGGGTCATTGGGTGGCCCATAAGTGTGAGACTTTATCTAATTATCGTTTGTCGCATGGCGAGGCCGTTGCCATTGGTCTGGCGGTTGATGTACTCTGTGCTCGAGAGTTGGGCTTATTCTCTAAATTAGAATCTGAACGAGTCATTGATTTACTGGTTCGCTTAGGTTTCCAATTATATGCAGCCGAGCTAGAGATTAATCACGGTGATTCACTGATGCAGGGCCTAGAAGAGTTTCGTGAGCATCTCGGTGGTCAGCTGACTCTAATATTGCCCACCGCTATTGGGCAATCGATCCACGTTCATGAATTATCGAGTGATGTAGTTAAAAAAGTTACAGCGGAGCTCAGTTGTCGCTTTTCATCAACATGCGCCGCGTTGTCTTAAATGTAGTGGGTCTTTCCGCTCGCGATTTAGAGTCGGGCGAAATGCCACACATTGCTCAATGGGCGAAGAGAGGTTCATCCGCTAAAATTTCTCCAGCATTCCCCGCTGTTACTTGTACTGCACAGTCCGATTATTTAACCGGGGAGCGTCCTACGGTTCATGGTATTGTCGGTAATGGCTGGTATGATAGGGGATTGAGTGAAGTGCATTTTTGGAAACAGTCTAATCGACTTGTCCAAGCGCCCAAGGTTTGGGATAAATTACATCAACGTTCCCATAAGCTGCGCATCGCTAATTTATTCTGGTGGTATAATATGGGCACGACGGCGGATATTTCAGTGACCCCGCGACCCAACTACTTGGCGGATGGCGGAAAGGTTTTTGATATCGCGACGTATCCTTACGAAATAAAAAATTCACTGAAGGCTGATCTCGGTGAGTTTCCGTTCAAAAACTTTTGGGGGCCTACCGCTGGTTTGGCCTCGTCGCAGTGGATTGCCCAAGCCGCCCAGTGGATAGAGCAGAATCAGAAGCCTGACCTAAATTTAGTTTATCTTCCGCATCTTGATTATGATTTGCAGCGATTTGGTCCGAGGAGTGCAGAGGCCCGCCAGGCGAGATTGGATATCGATAATCTAGTGGGTGGACTGATTAAGTTCTTTGAGAAAAGAGGGGTCGATGTTCTCATTGTTTCCGAGTATGCCATCACCGAAGTTAATCAGGACATTCCGCTTAACCGTATTTTAAGAAAGCACGGACTGCTCAGAATTAAAGAAGAGCTCGGTGTCGAAATTTTAGACACGTTTAATTCTCAGGCCTTTGCCGTTGTTGATCATCAAGTCGCCCATGTGATTGTCCAAGATAGTAGTAAACTCGATGAAGTTAGAAAAATATTGGAAAATACGGAGGGAGTGGAAAAAATTTTAGATCAAGAAGCACAAAAGAAACTTGGAATAAATCACGAGCGGTCGGGTGACTTCATCGTCGTCGCCCAAAAGAATGTCTGGTTCTCGTATTATTGGTGGCTGGATGATGAGCGTGCTCCCGATTATGCGCGAACCGTCGATATTCATCGCAAGCCCGGTTATGACCCCGCAGAGCTACTCATCGATCCGGCGATAAAATTTCCTTTAATGAATGCTGCATGGTTTCTTTTAAAGAAACGTTTAGGGCTACGTGCTTTGTTAAAACTAACACCTTTAACCGGAGAAAAAATAAAAGGCTCCCATGGTAGGGTGCCCGAAGACCCTTTAGATTGGCCGGTGATGATTATGTCGGCGAACGCGGGCGTGCCTAACTCTATAAGCTCAACTGAGGTTTTTAGTTATATTATCCAAGGCTTTTAAAGCATCCGCCCCCATGATTTTTGTCTTGCTGTTATAACATTTGTTATAACAATGGGGCTATGGCAAAAAAAATTAAGGTAAGAAAAATCGGTAATTCTCTGGGGGTGATTCTTCCCCGGGAATTGATCGATGAATTGCGCGTCGAGGAAGGTGATTCACTTTATTGTACGGGTGGAAAAAATGAGATTAAGTTAACCGCAAATAATCCCAAGTTTGCGGATGATCTAGCTATTTTCAAGGCTCTCAATAAGCGCTATCGAAACGCTCTAGATGAATTAGCAAAATGAAAGAACCAAAATGGGTAACGATAGAGGCCTGTCAGATCATACACGGCGTTCTGATTTCTGATTACGGTGGCGATGCCGGAATCCGCGATCAAGGCCGACTAGAATCTGCTCTGGCGCGCCCACAAAATTTATTTCTATACCAAAAAGCAAAGTTGCCTCAATTAGCTGCGGCTTATGCTGCAGGTATTGTTGAGGGACATCCGTTTGTGGACGGGAATAAGAGAACAGGTTTTATTCTTGCAGCTTTATTCCTTGAAATAAATGGATTAAAGTTCAACGCACCTGAGGTCGAAGTAGTTGTCCAAACCGTTGGCTTGGCCTCAGGTAAGGTTACCGAAACTTCGTATGCTCAGTGGCTTGAATCTTCACTATCCCGCACAGACAAATCGAAGCAGCCAAAAAGACGGAAGTAATTAAGTCGTTAGACGCTTTAAACATTCGGCGTAAAGCGCCTGTGTCTTCGCTATAATCTCTTGGGGTAGAGTTGGGCCTGGCGAAGTTTTATTCCAGGGCTGTGACTCCAACCAGTCGCGCACGTATTGTTTATCGTATGAGGGTTGAGCCTGACCCGGCTTCCAAGATACCGCAGGCCAATAGCGTGAGGAGTCGGGCGTTAAGACTTCGTCGATTAAAACCAAATTACCTTGGGCATCTTTACCAAATTCAAATTTTGTATCGGCGAGAATCACCCCAGCTTTGGCCGCTCGCGTTGCGCCCATTTTGTAGAGTGCGATGGATGTATTGTGAACTATCTTGAATGTTTCTTCTCCGAGAAGTTTTGAACATTCGGCCAGAGTAATGGCTTCATCATGACCTTGGGCGGCTTTGGTGGTCGGAGTAAAAATGGGGGAAGGTAATGGTGAGCCGTCTAATAAACCCGCGGGTAGGGCGTGATCTAAAATAGCTCCCGACTTTTTATATTCTTTATATCCACTGCCGGCTAGGTATCCCCGAACCACGGCTTCAACGGGCAGGGGGGTTAATTTTTTCACCAACATAGACCGACTGATTAAATGCTCATGTCCTCGCAAAACCTTTGCGAGTTGTTCGGTGTGTTGATCAACCAAGTGAATCGGGAAAATTTCTTTAGCTTGTTCAAACCACCACAAACTTAGCTGGGTCAGTAAAATGCCTTTACCCGGGACGCCGTTGGGCATGACGACATCGAAGGCGGACAGTCGATCGGTGGCGATAATCAGGTAATGCTCACCGCAGTCGAAAACTTCTCGAACCTTGCCCTTGGCATGCAGGCGGTAGGGTAGACCTGTCACAGTCATCAACGCCTCCATGGGAAGTTTAGGGGTGTTCATTTTATTGATTAAATAGCCGACTCGACCCTAATAGCGCAAGGAGAGAAGCCCAAGGAAATTTTCATTTATTATGTCATCTATTCTAGCGACCATTGTTCGGCACCCCGATGAAAATTTAGCAAAATGCACTTTAGAGCCATTACGTTTACGCAAAGAACTTTCCTTTTTCCAGTTTACTGCGTCGCTCAAAATTGAAGCCACAGATACCATTGTACTGAGTGTTGATGCTCCGCTTATTTCTGAGGCAGACGTAGGTCGCCCACTGATTTTACTGGATGGCAATTGGAAACACGTGCCGAAATTAAAATCCTGCTTAACGGGTACACCTACTTATCGTTCATTGCCACGCGTGCCCACGGCTTATCCGCGACGTAACGATGAAGGGTTGGATCCGGCGGAGGGGCTCGCCTCGGTTGAGGCTTTATATTTAGCGTTAAAATTATTGGGCCATGATGATCCTAGCCTGTTGTCTCAATACCACTGGCGAGAAGCATTTCTGAAATCAGTCGCTCTTTTTAAGATCTAACAAACTGAGTCGGATGGCTTCACCGGCGGCAGCCAAACCAAATGCACCGGCAATGTGTGAAGCTGTGCCGTAGCCCCATTCGCAATTCGGTCTTAACTCTTCATCTTCGGGAATTTCGCCTCCAGGCAAACCAGCACAATCGGTGGGTTGCGTAAAAGGTTCATCCGACCAAACACAGGAAATATTAAAAAGTCCCTTGCGCGGAAAATCATAATTCTGTCTGAGACGTTTTCGTACCAGCATCATGAGGGGGTCATCGCGCGACGCGGTGATATCGCTAATTCTAATGCGCGTGCCGTCGAGTCGTCCCGCACAGCCACCGACACTGACCATTCTTAAATGACGACTTCGCACTTCATTAATCAGTCCGCACTTCGGCGATAGTGCATCGATGGCGTCGATGACGACTCCGGTAAATCCTTCGAGAAACTCGCTCGGATTGGTACGTGAAATAAAGCGGGTGATTTCGGTAATTTTAATGTCGGGATTAATCGCTCTAGCTCGGGCCGCCATGACGGAAGTTTTATTCAATCCTTCATTGCCCGTGAGAGCATGGAGTTGTCGATTGGTGTTCGAGGTGCAAACCGCATCGCCATCGACCAGAATGATTTCGCCGACCCCTGAGCGGGCTAAGGCTTCGACGGTCCAAGATCCTACGCCCCCTAAGCCAATGACCATGAATTGACTTTCTTTTAAATGATTCAACCCGGCTTTGCCATAGAGACGGCCAATGCCAGCGAATCGGTTTAAGTAGGGCGTATCCATGAAACGTAAAAATAGATAATTAATATTAAAACCAAGTCGCAAGGTTGATGTTCGAGACTTGAAAGCGTCGTGAAGATAGGGATGCTCGTCCCATCGTTATGGCAGAACCCGCTTCCAATATTCCTAAGCTCGTTGAGGTAGAGTCTACCCCACTTTGGTATCGGATTTCCGGTACGCTTATCTCCGCGGTATTTATTGGATTAGCCATAATCTTGGGTTTTATCGTTCGCGACTATTTACGTGTTGATCCGTTGGCCAGTGTTTTTCGTCAGTGCCGCAAGCCACTGATTCAATATCGCCTCGAGAAAAATACTTGGCCTGCGGATTTTGATTTCGCTAAACCTTCCGCCGATTTAGCCGCTTATGGATTTAGTGAAGCGGTTAAAAAATCGATGGGCGATTGCGATATCCCAGGTAAGTGGAGTTTCACTCTTAACCAAGGTCCGATGGGCGCAGGCAATCCGACAATCCTTTTTCAACCTACGGAGCCCGACATTTTTTCTCGTAGAGTTCTCTTAATTATAGACGAGAGATTAGATGACGGCGTGCCTGAGACGGGAGACTTCCGAGTGACGGACGAGTTGGGCGCGTTTAAGTTGAAGAGCGAGTAATCGCTTCGGCTCGAGTTCTTAAGTCGGCCTCATACAGTGCTTCGACTAGTTCATCGAGATCGCCCGCCAAAACTTGTTCGATGCCGTGAACCGTTAAATCAATCCGGTGATCGGTAATGCGATTTTGGGGAAAGTTATAAGTACGAATGCGTTCGGAACGATCGCCTGATCCAATCATATTTTTGCGGGTGTCAGCCCGAAGTTCGCGTTCCTTGGCTCGCGTTAAATCAAGCAGGC
The DNA here is from genome assembly GCA_016463705.1 of Opitutales bacterium. Taxonomy (GTDB): domain Bacteria; phylum Verrucomicrobiota; class Verrucomicrobiia; order Opitutales; family UBA953; genus UBA953. The sequence goes on from JAEMQU010000006.1 coordinate 15,431, forward strand.
GCGAACGTAAAACACGGAGGGCTTTTTGCCGATTGCGTAATTGGGAACGTTCGTCGGCGCAGTAAACCATTAACCCGGTGGGCTTGTGGATGATTTGCACGGCTGACTCAGTTTTATTCACGTGCTGTCCGCCCGCTCCACTGGCTCGCGCCACAGTCATATCTAAGTCTTCAGGTCTTAAAACTACTTCAGCCTCTTCCGCTTCGGGTAAAACAGCTACGGTCGCAGCGGATGTATGAACGCGACCGGAACCTTCCGTTGCAGGTACGCGTTGAACTCGATGAACGCCCGCTTCATGGCGCAGCAGGGCGGTGGCGCCTTCGCCCTCAATTAAAAGTACCGCTTCGCGAACTCCACCCAGATCACTGTGTGAGAGGGAAAGTAGTTCGTACTTCCAACCCTTTTTTTCGGCAAAGCGAGTGTAAGCCCGCAAAAGTTCTGAAGCGAACAAGGAAGCTTCTTCGCCGCCGGTGCCGGCACGAATTTCAACCATGGCATTTCGAGAGTCATCGGGATTGGGCGGAAGTATAGAACGAATTAAAGTGACTCGGGCAGCTTCGACGGCGGGCGTGAGACGTAAAATTTCTTCCTCTGCCATTTTGCGAATTTCTTGGTCCGACTCTTTTTGCAGTGCGATGGATTCGGCCAATTCTTTTTCGAGGGCGGTCAGGGCGTCGTCGGCTTTGACTGCTTTGGAGGTAAAACGCAGTTCGGCCCCGAGTGCTGCGGCTTTTCGGCTATCACCAAAGGTAGCAGGGTCGGCCATGAACCCCTCCAGCTCGGTTAGGCGCTGGCGGAGGCTGGAAAGGTCGGGTCTAAGGGGTATTTCGGCCATTGGGTTGGGTTCGGGCTTGGAGATAGCCCATTCGTAGGTTATTTAATGGAGGGTTGTTGACTCACACCGCAAGCCCTTACCATTAACCCACTTTAAATATATGTCATTAAAGGAATCGGCCCTTCGGGGTAGTCACGTTCTCACTTGTATTTGGGATTTTGATAAAACTCTTTGTCCTGGGTACATGCAAACCCCTCTCTTCCGCGCCTTTGGGGTGGATGAAGATCAGTTTTGGCGCGAAACGAATTTATTACCGGCACTTTATTTGCAGAAAGGAATTCGTACTTCAAAAGATTCCGTCTATTTAAATCACTTACTGAGTTATGTGAAGTCGGGTCCTCTTAAAGGACTAACCAATAGTCGTCTGCGCGAATTAGGTGCGGATATTGAACTTTGTAACGGACTTCCGGAATTTTTTCCGGCGCTTAAAGAGATCGTGATTGAGCTCGGAAAAAAACATAACCTCGAAGTCACCCTTGAACATTACATCGTCAGCACGGGCTTGGCGGAGATGATTCGCGGAACGAAGCTGGCGCAACACTGTGATGGGATTTACGGCTGTGAGTTTTTAGAAGAACCCTTGCCTCCGCATTTCACGAAGCAGGATGAACTTAATTTACAGTTACCCTCGGAAATCACGCAAGTGGCGGCGATGGTCGATAACACGATTAAGACCCGCTACATTTTTGAAATTAATAAAGGATCCAATAAAGATAGCACGATTGATGTGAATGCTGTGGTGCACCCAGAGGACCGTCGGGTCCCGTTCGCTAATATGATTTATATTGCTGATGGCCCGAGCGACGTCCCCGCCTTTTCGCTGCTCCGTAAAAATGGTGGCAAAGCTTTTGCGGTTTATGTTGAGGAAAACCAGGCTGAATTCGCGCAGAATGATGCGCTCTTACAATCGGGTCGCGTGCATGGTTATGGTCCCTGCGATTATTCTGCGAATGGCTTTACCCCTAAGTGGATTCGTCATGCGCTGACTTCATCGGTTGAACGCTTAGCGCAAGAACGCACCCGCGTTTTAGCAGCGCGCGTCACCCGACCCCCGCGTCACCTCTCGACCGATCCCGTTTTGCCACGTCAGGATACGACTGCCCAAGGTAATCTTTTTGAATAAACTATTTTATGCCAGCACCCGCTCGTAAGCGTTCAGCCAGTTTAGCTAAACCCGCCAGTGAAAGTCATCCCGTTCTGGCCGTTATTTTGGGATTAATTGGCACCTTCATTTTGGTGGCGATGGTCTTTCACAGCAAAAGCGATCAAACCCTCTTTCCGCAGTGGATAGAAACTAAGTTTCAGTTGCAGGCCTCTTCAGATGTCGCGACGGAGCATAATCCTTGTGGGCTATTCGGGGCGACGGTCGCGGTTATCTTATTTAGTTTATTTGGTTATACGGCTTTTTTAATTCCGACGTTTTTATTCGCGGCCGCTTGGTTTTCCTTAAATCACCGCGCCCACACTTTGTGGCCAACGAAAACATCATTAATGTTGGCCTGTATTATCTTGGGTGCACCGGTGATTACGATGAGTCTGGGTGGACCTAGCTCGGGCGCTTTTGATTCGAGTGGATCAGGTGGCGTCACGGGAGAGTTCTTATACGCGCAACTCTGCCAACCTGTATTAGGAGACTATGGTGCCTGGATTCTGATTTTCCCTTACGGGTTTTGTTTGTTGGGAGTTTTAGCGGATGATCCTAAGGCGACTTTATCGGCGTGGCTTTCGGAACTAAGAGATATGTTTGGCGCTTGGACTGCGGAGCGCAAAGAGGCTGCAAAACGCGAAGCCTTAGAGCGTAAACAAAGAGTTGAACGAGTGGCGGAACTGCGTCGCAAACAAATGGAAATTAAGAATGTTGAGATTGCTACGCCGGTCGTCGTCGCGCTTGAACCCAAAAAAGTTGAAAAGTTAGAAGAAGCCCCAGTCGTTGCGGTGGTAAATACGGGCGATGTAAAAATCACTCCAGG
>JAEMQU010000006.1:18335-30778 GCA_016463705.1 Opitutales bacterium
TGAAGAAAAAAGGCGATTACACTTTCCCGACCATCAGTCTGCTCAATGAGCCAGTCGTGGATAAAGAAATTCCCGTAGAAGATTTTAAAAAGCGAGCGAGTGATCTGATTGAAACGCTGACGCAGTTTAAAGTTTCGGTGGTGCCGGTGGATCCCGAAGCGGGCATCGATGTTGGTATTCAACAAGGTCCATCAATCACCCGCTACGAAATTAAACCTGCTCCTGGGGTACGCGTAGAGAAGATTTCTAATCTCGCGAATAATATCGCGATGAATTTATCGGCGGAGTCTGTTCGAATTTTAGCACCGGTTCCTGGTCGAGGTACGGTGGGAATTGAAATCCCCAATCTCCACCGCAAGGATGTTTTACTGCGCGAAATTATTCAGTCGAAGGCTTGGACGGAATCCACCATGGAAATCCCGGTGGTCTTAGGCGTAGATAGCGTAACCAATAAACCGGTGATCCAGGATTTAGCTAAGATGCCACACTGCTTAATCGCTGGTGCAACGGGTCAAGGTAAGTCGGTTTGTATCAATTCATTTATCATCTCCATGTTGTATCGCTGTACACCCGAGGATTTGAGATTCATCATGGTCGACCCTAAGGTGGTCGAGCTACAGGTATATTCTAAGCTGCCCCACCTTCTCATTCCAGTAGAAACTGATCCCCGTCGAGTGCCCGCAGCGCTCAAGTGGTTGATTGTTGAAATGCAGCGCCGCTATAAAATCTTTGCGAAGTGCGGCGTGAAAAATATCACTGGCTTTAACGCTAAAATTAAAAAAGAAGCGGGCGTTCCTAAACAAGAAGAACTGCCACTGAGTGCTGACGAACAAGCGGCGGCCCGCGACGCAGCTGAGTCGATTATCGATGATGGCATTGCAATACCGACGACCAAATTACCTTATATTGTTTGTATTATTGATGAGATGGCCGACTTAATGATGGCGGCAGCGAAAGAAGTGGAGACTTCGATTGCGCGCTTAGCTCAGTTAGCTCGTGCCGCCGGTATTCACTTAGTCTTGGCGACCCAGCGTCCTTCGACGGATGTGATCACTGGATTAATTAAAGCGAATTTACCAACGCGGATTGGTTTCAAGGTTGCCTCATATATTGACTCGCGAACCATTTTGGATCGTAGCGGTGCAGAAACTTTAGTCGGTCGCGGTGACATGCTTTTCGTTCCTCCGGGAAGTGCTTCTTTGAGTCGCGTCCAAGGGGCTTACGTCGGCGAGCAGGAAGTGTCCGCGATTATTGATTATATTAATGAGAAGAACGGATCGCCCGAGTTTGCTCAAGAGGTCGTTGACGCAATTGAGAAGGGCTCAAGCGAAGACTTTGAAGGTGGCGAAGGGGATGGCGAAGAGGGCGACGACCCAATGGTCGCTCAAGCTTGGTCCATCATTAAAGAAAATCAGCGGGCCTCCGTTTCCATGTTACAGCGTCGCCTCAAACTCGGATACAATCGAGCCGCCCGTATTATGGATATCTTGCACGACCGTGGCTTCGTGGGACCTGAAAACGGTTCCAGCCCTCGCGAAATTCTAGGCAAGTAACCGCCTAGTTTTTCTTAGTAGGACTATCGGTCGGAGTGGTACCGTCGGAATTACTAGCCTTAGATTTCTTAACCGGCTTGGGTGCTGCTTCGTCGGTTGCGCTCGCATCTTCAGCGGGCTTCTTCGCTTTGGGCTTTTTAATTTCTTTGGCTACGGCAACAGCTCCGTCGGCCACGGCGCCCACGGTTTGAGCGTTGATGACGGATCCGGCGGAAGTGGATTTATCAGTGTCGGTTCCGATGGCTGATAATTTAGCAATTTCTTCGAGGGCGGCTTTAGCAGCATCGTTGGCAATCTGCGTAGCGGCATCAATGGAATTGCCGACAATGGAAGCAGGGTCAGCACCCTCTGCTAAGACGGGCGTTTCATTGGTCGCTTTAGTTTTTTTGGATTTAGGAACAGCCGTAGCATCTGGATTAGCGTTAGGATCGGCGACAATCGTGGCGGTGCTCTTAGGGTTCTTTTTAGTCGGCGTCGTCGTGGGCGCAACTGGATCGGTTGCGGCGGCGGCAATAAAGAAGGTTAGGGCGAATAAGTTCATAATAGTATAACACCTAAGTGTAGCGTAGGTTTCACGCGGTGTCTGGACAAAAACAAATAATAACCTCCGTGGTATGGAGAAATGGCCTATTAGGCCTCCTATTGGCACTCCTTGTTGGCACAGGAAATTTATTTGCCAGGTGACCCCTTCAAGACCAATTCATTGTTATGGCTGAAATCAAAAATTTGTTCATCCAAAATAAAAACTGGTCAGAAGAAATTCGGCGCAAGCAGCCTGAGTTTTTCGAAATTCTTTCTAAGCAGCAGAGTCCGAGGTACCTTTGGATTGGTTGTTCGGATAGTCGTGTTCCTGCGAATGAAATTGTTGGTCTACTTCCCGGTGAATTATTTGTACATCGCAATGTCGCCAATGTCGTCGTGCATTCCGACTTAAACTGTTTGTCGGTGGTGCAATACGCGGTCGAAGTTCTTAAGGTTGAGCATATTATTGTCTGCGGTCACTACGGCTGCGGGGGTGTGCAAGCTGCCCTCGAGAGACGGAAATTAGGACTCATTGATAATTGGTTACGTCACATTCGCGACGTGCACCATAAACACGTTCTAGCGGTGGAAAGCGTTCTAGAGCCACTGAAGTTAGATACGCTGTGTGAGCTTAACGTGGTTGAGCAGACTTTAAATATTTGTCAGACGAGTATTGTTCAGGGTGCCTGGGCCCGTGGACAAAAACTACAAGTCCATGGATGGATTTATGGTCTACGTGATGGCTTGATTAAAGATCTGGGGATGAATGTAGATTCGCTCGAAAGTCTTACGCCGGCTTACGGCAAGGTTTTAGCACGTTACCACGCTAAGAAGTAATCACTAGGGTCTTTGTGTAATTGATTTAATCGGGCGAAGTTTTTTTCATCGCTCGATGATTTCCGAAGATCGTCCGCGTGAGAGACTGACTCGACTAGGTCCGCGTGCACTCATGGATGCGGAATTATTTGAATTATTAATCGGCGCTGGCTCGCGTGGCTTCTCCGCGCAACAGGTTTCGCATGCCTTGATTGAACAAGCGGGAAGTTTGGCGGAAATGGCGCGATGGGAGACGTCGGACTTCGAGCGTGTGCATGGACTGGGTCCAGCGAAGGCCGCTGAATTAGCAGCAGCGATGGAGTTGGCTCGGCGCATACGTGAGCGCGATCACGATCCCGGCGATAAATTAGATACGCCCATAAAAGTTTGGACGAGGTTGGAGCCATTGTCTTCGAGTCTCTCCGTCGAAAAATGTTGGGTGCTATGTCTAAATCGTCGTAACCGATTAATCACGATTCAAGAAGTCAGTTCCGGCACGGCGACCAGTTCATTGCTTCATCCACGCGAAGTGTTTCGTCAGGCTTTGCGCTATGGTGCCCCAGCTGCGATTGTGGCGCATAATCATCCGAGTGGAGATCCATCACCCAGTTCGGCCGACCGGGCGGTGACGCGACAGCTGGTGGAGGCGGGCAGGGTGATTGGAGTCGAACTCCTTGATCACGTGATTATTGGTCGTCCGGAATCAGACCCTATTGGGAAGGGCTGGTTTAGTTTTGGTGAAGCTGGACTGATTTAAAAAGGATCCCCCGCCTGTGCCGATTCCGATTGGAGCTCCAGTTGATCCTGGATTTAGGTGGGCGGTACATTGCCACGGCTCGGACGAGGCCGGTCGGGTTACACCTCCCGTATATTATGTTCGTAGGGTACGGAGGCTGCCGCGGGTGTCGAGCACTGCAGGGGAGGATTAACGTCCACAAATCCTGAGAAATTGCAAGTCGACTAATACACTAAATGAAACGGGCCGTACTTGCGTACGGCCCGGGCTATGGCAGCCAACAACGATAAATTACTCTGGGGTACTTTCGCTGGCACCTAAGGTCATTCCGCCAACGACTTGAACTTTCTCGAGAATGATTTTTTGTAACTCTTCGAGAACTTTGGGATTTTTCGCGAGGTGGTCTTTCGCAGCTTCGCGGCCTTGGCCGATGAGCTGACCATTATAAGCGATCCATGCGCCTTTCTTTTCGAGAATCTTGTGTTCGATACCGAGATCTAAAACCGAACCCGTGCGGGAGATGCCTTCGTTATACATGATGTCGAACTCGCACTCGGTGAATGGAGGAGCGACTTTGTTTTTAACAACTTTAACTTTGGTGCGGTTGCCGATTACCTTACCGGTGGGTTCTTTGATTTGTCCGATCCGACGAATGTCGATTCGAATGGAAGAGAAGAATTTAAGAGCACGACCACCAGGAGTGGTTTCTGGGCTACCGAACATTACGCCGATTTTTTCGCGAATTTGGTTAGTAAAAATAACGACGCAATTAGTACGGCTGATAGCAGCGGTGAGGCGGCGCATCGCTTGGCTCATCATACGGGCTTGTACGCCGATGGTTGAATCGCCCATCTGACCGTCTAATTCTTGTTTTGAAACAAGGGCAGCGACGGAGTCGATGACGATTACATCCACCGCACCTGAACGAATTAATGTTTCGGCGATGTTCAGAGCGTCTTCACCGGATTCAGGCTGGGACACTAAAAGATTATCGAGATCGACGCCGACCACTTTTGAGTAACGTGGATCGAGAGCGTGTTCGACGTCGACGAAGACGGCGTTACCACCTTGGCGTTGGACTTCGGCGATGATGGAAAGACAGAGGGTGGTTTTACCGGAAGACTCGGGTCCGAAGATTTCGATGATACGACCGCGGGGTAGTCCACCTACGCCGAGGGCGAGGTCGATGGCTACAGAGCCAGTCGACACTGTGGATACTTGCATCTTGGTGGCATCGCCCATGCGCATGAGGGTGCCGTCGCCGTACTGTTTGTTGATTGCTGAGAGGGCGAGATCGAGGGTCTTGCGCTCGGAGGATTGAACGGCCGCTTTTTCTTTAGCGGTGGAGTCGGTCTTAGTAGTAGACATAGGGTTAATGAGATTGGGCTACGGTGAGACTATTTTGGAGGATGGCAAGTAAAAATGAACATTTGTTCACTATATTATTTTACCTAGGTAAATCTGGGGTTAGAACGTAAATAAACCCTCTAACCAGCCCTTTTCCTCTGTTTTATCGTCAGAATCGGTCTTTTTAGGGGGTGGTGTAGTGGCTACTTTACCCTTGGGAACATTGCGATGAGTGAGGGCGAGAAGCTTCGCTTTTTCAGCGTCGTAAACCGCTAGTTTGTCGAATCCCTTGGTCATGAGTTTACCTGCAATCTGATCACGGACACGTTGGGCTATTTTGGCGCCGCTGGGGCTATCGCAACCGAGTACGACGGCGATGACTCGGTGGTTATTATTGCGGGCGGTGGTGACGATTGAGGCGTTGGCTGCGACGGTCCAACCGGTTTTAAATCCATCACACCCGGGATAGGAACTTAGCAGGTGGTTGTGGTTGGTCAATGGAGTGGGTTTCAGTCCCGGACGAAAATTAAATTCTTTGCAGGAGCTAAAAGTAAAAGCGTCTTTCAAGGTGGTTAACTGGACGCAGAGTTTGGCTAAGTCACGCGCGGTGGTAGTGTCGTGGGGTCCCGCTCCATAAGTAAGACCATGCGGAGAAACGAAGCGAGTGTTCGCCATGCCTAATTCTTTAGCTCGAGTATTCATTCGCTCGACGAATTCTTTGACGGTCGGTGCGCGAGTGAGTGCTAGGGCCACGGCTGCATCGTTGGCCGAGCGGAGCATCAAGGCATATAATAAATCTTTTACGGTGAACTCTTCGTCGGCGGCCAACCAAACTTGTGAGCCACCCGTTCGGGCAGCCTCTTGGTTAATTTTAACGAGTGAATCGAGATTCAATTGCTGGTCGCGGGCGTCTTCCAAAATTAGAAGAAGCGTCATTAACTTGGTGACACTGGCTGGGTGGCCTAGGCGATCGGCGGTGGATTCGGATAAAACCATCCCCGTATCAGCATCCACGCAGATGGTGCCATTAAAGGTAGCTCCGACTTCCGAATATTTATCTTCACCGGCCCGCGCGGTATTAAAACAAAAAAACAGGAGGCTCGTGACAAGGAGTCGGTGCACGGTTTTATTGCTTGCGACTCGGGAGTTTTCGGCAAGACCAATTCTTGATAAATTATTAATGAAAATATTTTTACTAAGACATGCCCATGCCGAGCCAGGAGAGATCGATTCGGATCGTCCGCTGTCGCCGAAGGGAAATAAGCAAATGAAGGGACTGCCTGCAAAGTATCTACAGAAGGTTTTGAAAGAAACTTTGGTGGTGGAGCATAGTCCTTATTTGCGCGCGACCCAGACCGCGCAGTTGCTTAAAAAATCCGGCCAGCGTCTCGCCCTTAAGAAATTATCGGGAATTTTGCCGGACGATCATTACCGTCGCACCGCACTCATGTTGTCTAAAACGACGAAGCCCCGATTTTTGGTTGGTCATAATCCGCACCTCACGGGATTGGTGGGTTTATTATTGGGATTACGGGCGGGCGAAGAGGGGGTCCGTTTTCGCAAGGCAGGATTGATGGCCCTCGAAAGATTAACTTTGCCGACGGATGGACACCCTTACGGTCGCTGGCGATTGCTCTGGTATGTCATTCCCGATTAAAAAATGACAAGGTTCTGGGCTGACTTACACCGTTCGTCGCTTTAACCCTAGAGCATGTCGACGCGCCACCGCTTCATTTGGATTATTGTAGGGGTGACGCATCTTGCACTGATGGCTGGCTTGGTGGTGAGTGATTACGGCGTGTTTGGTAATCAACGTAAGCAGCCAGAAAATTTCGTGACCGTTTCATTGGTTAACGAAATAAACCCAGAACCTGTTGCAAGAGATTCGAATTCTACGGCAAAGTCCCCCCTAAATTTATCTGCGGCAAACTCTGCTTCAGTAGAAAATAAAATAAGTTTACCCGTAGACTTAGCGGTGGTCTCCACGGTGCACCCTCAGTCATCTATTTACACTGCTCCAGTTTTTTTAGTTCGGGAGAGTCCTCGGTATCCTACGGAAGCACTGAGTGAAGGCCGCCAAGGAAAAGTGGTCGTAAAAGTTTTTATTTCAGCGCTGGGCAAAGTGGAATCGACGCAGATTTTAGAAAGCTCGGGCTCATCTGTTCTAGATAAAGCGGCCGAGTTGGCGGCACGCTCATCGCAGTTTAATCCAGCCGAACGCGATCATCAGCCAGTCAGTGCCGAAGCCACCGCTACTTATCGGTTTGAGTTACGTTAATTAACTTTTTGATAATTTTTATCTTCACCTAAAAGAAGATCTTTCAGGTGAGCCCAATCGGCTTCCTGGATCTTCCGGTCCATAATGACATCAGCACTATCTAATCCGGGATAGGACTTATCTTTTTTACCATAATAGACCGACCAAAGAGAGCGCGTACTATCGGGGAGCATCGCAAAGCGGATATCACCAATTAAAATTCCGGACGCTTCCATACTGTAGGCATTCCAGCCCTGCGTGAAGCGCGTGAAGTCGGTAATCAGTTTTTCGCCTTCCGAGCCTGGAGGGGGATTACCGACGCTGCTTAGAGTCCACGCCAGGCGTTTTTCTCCGGGGGCGATGAGGGTGTCAGTAAAGGGCATCACTCTGACGGCGGCCACTTGCCATTGGCCTTCATGTAACCAAACACCGCGCCACAGAATAAGATTTGAAATGGTTGGTTTTACGGCGAGTCGTTCTGGTGAAATTTTTTGTTGGTTCAACCAAACGCGCAGAGATTTTTCCGCGCGCGCATGCTGATAAATGCCTAGTCCAGCATAACTACAAAACCAAATTAAACCCACGGCTGCGATTTTCTTGGAGGATTTGGCGAGAGCGATAATCGTTAAAACTAATAAGGGGAGCGTCGCAAAAATATCGATAATCGGTAAGCAGTCCCACGCATAGCGTATTTCATTAAATGGCCATAAGAGCATGGTGCCATAACTCGTACAACCATCGCAGAGCAAGTGAGTGAGTGAACCCGCCAAGGCTGGAATAATTAACTCCCGCCAATTGATTCCTGGTTTGTTAATCCATTTAAAAAACCAAGCGGTAAATCCAGCACAGACGACGGCCCAGATGGGCATAAAAGAAAAACTGTGGGTGAAGTGTCGATGCCAGCGAAAGGAAGCTAGGGGGTCGTCGACACTGCGGATGAAAACATCAATGTCAGGAATTTCTGCAGCCAGAAATGCGGCGACGGCCGCCGCTGACAAAGATCCGCCCTTGCGGGCAACAACGACTCCAGCAGAAAGTCCCAGGACTGCGTGGGTGAGATTGTCCATGACATCATCTAAATTACATTGCGCCCAAAAGCGAAGCGACACTTTAAAATATTCCAAAACTTGACCCCATGGTGCGGCTAAATAGAGTCGCTCTCTCTGACCCCATGCGATTCGGCATTAATACATTCTTATACACTTCTCCTTTTACTGATAAAGAAGTGAAGCTCTTTAAACGTTTCAAAAAATGGGGATTTGATACCGTTGAAATTGCAGTGGAGAGCCCTGACCATATCCACCCAGCGTTAGTCAAGAAGGCGGCGGAGAAAGCGGGAATCCAGATTGGAGCGGTTTGTGCGGCGATGGGTCCAGGTCGCGATTTTCGGGGCAGCGTGAAAGATCAACAAACCGCGATGGTCTATTTGATGGCCCTCATTGATCAAGCGGTGGCTTTAAATTCCCCGAGAGTTATTGGACCGATTTACTCTGTGGTCGGGCTAACGGGTGCCCATGATGAAAAAACCAAAGCGCATCATTTTAAACTAGTAGTTAAAAATTTAAAAAAGTTAGCGCGTTATGCGGAACAAAGAAAAATTGAATTATGTATTGAACCGCTCAATCGCTTTGAAACCGATTTTCTGAATACGGTAGAGCAAGGATTAAAATTAATTAAGGCCGTCGGATCCAACTATGTAAAATTACACCTCGATACCTTTCATATGAATATTGAGGAAAAAAATCAGGCCGCCGCTATTCTTAAAGTGGGTAAACATTTAGGACATTTTCATGCCTGTGGGACTGATCGAGGTATCCCCGGGGAAGACTCCTTAGATTGGAAGCCCATCGTCGCCGCTCTCAAAAAAGTGGGCTATCGCGGGGATGTGGTTATCGAATCCTTTACGCCCGATGTTAAAGTGATTGCGCGCGCCGCTGCAATTTGGCGAACGATTGTCGCCAGAAAAGACGACATCCCCGTCAAGGGCCTGAAAAACCTTCACCGGTTCTTTGGTCGAACGAAATAGTTTTGTGCGCCTGTTTCTTTTAATTGTTTCAGTTTCACTGGCGACGGCGCTCTGTGCTGCAGACAAAAAAAATGTTCTGCTTATTGCGGGATCACCTAGTCATGGGCCCGGCGAACATGAACATAATGCCGGCATTCAACTCCTGGCCGCTGGTTTAAAACAAGCGGTGCCCGATTTAGTTAAGATCAGTTTTTCGTTAAACGGCGAATGGCCGTCGGATGAACAAATCGCCGCGGCAGATACGATCGTGATTTATTCTGATGGCGGTAAAAAACATCCAGCGCTCCCTCATCTCGATCAACTTGCCAAGAAGATGTCTGCGGGTTGTGGCTTTGTTTGTCTTCACTACGCAGTAGAGCCTGCTTACGAACGCGCGGGTTGGTTGACTGTGGATGGCAAACCCGTGAGTCCGCCACCTGCTGGACGATTTTCTGTAGGCAAAGGAGCAAAGGAATTCAAAGAATGGCTCGGTGGTTACTTCGAGCCCTATTATTCGGTAAATCCACATTGGACGGCCGATTTTAAATCGCTGCCCGATCACCCGATCAGTCGCGGGGTGAAATCATTTAGCTCCCGAGACGAGTGGTATTTCCACATGCGTTTTAAGGATAATAGGGAAGGGGTTGTGCCGATTCTTTCTTCTAGGGTTCCACCTGAAATGATAAGTGCACAGGACGGAGACTACGTGGGTAATCCTGATGTTCGCCGAGAGGTATTAGAAGAAAAGAAGCCCCAGATTGTCGCCTGGGCAGTGAACCGAAATGATGGTGGACGCGGTTTCGGTTTTTGTGGCGGGCATTATCATTCTGGTTGGGCCAATGACAGTCAACGCATGCTGGTTCTCAATGCGATTCTCTGGACAGCAAAAGCCGAGGTTCCGGCTGGCGGCGTAATCACAAAATTTTCAGAGGCCGAACTTGCTGCAAACCAAGATAAAAAGCCCGTTCGTAAATAATCTTTTTAGAAAATGACGCTGGTTGTTTGACCTAGGCACAAGGCTGGCAATCCTATGCCTATGTCTAAGCACATTGCAATTATCGGCGGAACGTCGGGCATCGGTCGTGCCACCATCGATCACCTTAAGTCCAAGGGATACATTTTGCACGTGGCTTGTCGCGCGCCCGAGAGGTTGGCTGATTCAGGTATCTCTGCACAAGTATTCGAGGCCAATGCACCTGGTTCGTTGGTGTGGCCCGAAAAACTAGATGGCTTAGTTTATTTTCCAGGCACGATTCAGTTAAAACCTTTTCACCGTTTAACCGCGGAAGATTTTCAAAAAGATTTCCAAGTAAATTTATTGGGCGCCGTTGCCGCACTACAGTCAGCACTCCCAGCGCTCAAAGCTTCGGGAAATGCATCCGTTATTTTATTTTCAACCGTCGCGGTATCGCAAGGCATGCCGATGCACGCCAGCATTGCGTCTGCCAAAGGCGCGGTGGAAGGATTAACCCGAAGTCTAGCTGCCGAGTGGGCACCCGTGATTAGAGTGAATGCGATTGCTCCCTCACTTACGGACACGCCCTTAGCAGCGGCATTACTTAATTCCGATTTAAAGAAAGAGGCCTCAGCGAAGCGTCACCCCTTACAGCGCATTGGTTCGTCGGCCGAGTTTTCGGAAATTGTAGAATTTTTACTTTCGGATGCTGCGCGTTTTATGAGTGGGCAAATTATCCACGTCGACGGCGGTTTATCGTCCATAAAACTTTTCTAAAAAATAAGCCCAGAATGCTTGGGCACTCTGGGCTTAAGAGAAGTTAAATAAAAACTAGATTAAAATCGAAGTGGGGGCTTCGAGGACTTGTTTTAGGGCCTGGAGGAATTGGGCAGCATTAGCTCCGTCGACTACGCGGTGATCTCCGGATAAACCAATAATCATGCGCTGACCCATCACGATACGATCGGCAGCATCTACGACGGGTTTCTTGATGGTGGCACCGACCGATAAAATGGCCGCGTTCGGCGTATTGATGATACCGAAGAAACCAGTGACGCCGTACATCCCGAGATTCGTTACGGTGAAGGTGGAGCCGGACATTTCGGCGGGCGAAAGTTTCTTCGCTCGGGCTTTATTGATCAGTGCTTTTGCATCGAGCGCGATTTCTTTAAGCGACTTCGAGTGAGCATCGCGAATGACGGGAGTGACTAAGCCGTCTTCGAGGGCGACGCCAAAGGCCAAGTGAACGGCGGAGTGCTGGCGAATACTCGTGCCAGCCCATGAAGCGTTGACGGCAGGAACTTTACGCAGTGCTTCGGCTGAAGCTTTCAAGATGAAATCATTCACCGAAAGTTTGAGGGCGGATTCTCCACCAGCTTCGGCGAGACGTTTATTTAAAGTTTCGCGCATCGCTAAGAGCGGAGCGGCATCTACTTCGACTTCGAGGTAGAAGTGAGGAACGGTGTTTTTAGATTCCACTAAGCGACGAGCAATCGTGGCACGCATTCCGCTGACAGGTTGATCCGCATCGGCTTGAATTCCTTTGCCGTCGGCGGGAGGAGTTACCGCAACATTCATCGGGCCGGCTGGTGCGGTGGGTGCAGCGGGTGCTGAGCCTGCGGCTGCAACATCACGAGCGACAATGCGACCCCCTGGACCAGTTCCAGAAAGGGAAGCGGCATGGATTGCTGCTTTTTCTGCCATACGTTTGGCGTAAGGAGAAATTTTGGTGCGACTGCCATCGGTTTGCGCAGGGGCAGGGGCGTTAGAAGATTTAGGAGATTCAGGAATGCAAGGAATGCCGGTCGACTCAGGAATCGCTGGAGCTGATTTCGCAGCGGGAGCTTTTGCTTTTGGATCGGGAGCGACTTCATCTTTTTTTCCAATAGCACAAATAGGATCGCCGACTGGAAGTTGAGATCCAGCAGGAGCGTAAATCTTTAAGATGGTTCCTGGAACGGTGCAGGTGAGTTCCATGGTAGCTTTATCGGTTTCGACTTCCGCTAGGATTTCTCCGAAGGCCACGACTTGGCCTTCTTTAATATTCCATTTAACAAGTGTACCCACCGACATCGTGTCGGAAAGTTTGGGCATATCAATAATTTCAGCCATGGTGGAAGTGTGTTAGAAAATTAGGCGAGAACTTTGAGGGCAGCTTCGACCACGCGAGCGGGATAGGGCAGTTGTAAGTCCTCTAATTTTTTGGAATAAATTTGCGGAGCGTCGATGGAGGAAACTCGCCCGATGGGAGC
>JAEMQU010000006.1:30878-46231 GCA_016463705.1 Opitutales bacterium
ATTTTTTGGAATAAATTTGCGGAGCGTCGATGGAGGAAACTCGCCCGATGGGAGCATCCAATTCATCGAATGCGCGGGCTTGAATTAAATAGGCTACTTGGGCGTCGACTCCGCAGAAGGGTTTATTTTCTTCAACGAGGAGTGCGCGGTGAGTTTTGCGGACGGAAGCGAGAATCGTTTCTTCGTCGAGCGGGCGAATGGATCGCAGGTCAACGACTTCAACACTGACTCCGTGTTCTTTCTCAAGAATCTCAGCGGCCTTGAGTGAGGTGATGACGGCGCGACCGTGGGCGACGATGGTGAGGTCGGTGCCTACGCGTTTAATGTCTGCGACGCCGATCGGGACGATGTAATCTTCGTCAGGTACTTCGCCCTTATCATTATAAAGAATAGTATTTTCCATGACGTACACCGGATCATTGTCGCGGATAGCCGCTTTTAATAATCCCTTGGCGTCGTACGGAGTGGCTGGGCAAACTACTTTGATTCCAGGGTGGGATGCGAGAATCGCTTCAGGCGTGTGCGAGTGGGTAGCCCCGACGTTGGTTCCGCCGTTGGCGGGTCCACGAATGACAATCGGACAATTAATGAGTCCGCCGGACATGTAACGAATGTTGCCGGCGTTGTTTACAATTTGGTCGAAGGCGACGTACGAGAAAGACCAGAACATTAATTCCATGACGGGACGAATACCCAACATCGATGCACCGATGCCGAGGCCGATGAAGCCCGCTTCAGAAATCGGGGTATCCACCACGCGCTTAGGGCCAAACTCTTTGAGTAAGCCTTCGGTGATTTTATAAGCTCCGTTGAATTGAGCAACTTCTTCGCCCATGATGACAACGTTTTCATCGCGCTTTAATTCATCGCGCATGGCAGCTCGGAGTGCTTCTCTGTAGGAAATGATTGGCATGAAATTAATTATTCGAAAATAATGGTTCCGCTGCTGGTGGTTTTTTTGCTGCGATTATCTTCTTCCCAATAAATATGTTTGGTGATGTCGGAAAAGGTTGGCTCGGGTGATTCATCGGCGAAGACCGCCGCGGCATTGGCTTCTTCCATGGCGGCGGCGTTGATGGACTCGACGAGTTCAGGAGTCAGAACTTTTTCACCGAGCAATTCTTGTTCAAAGAGAAGCACGGGATCTTTTTTATCACGGTATTCTTTGATTTCTTCTTTATCGCGATAAGTTTTATCGGGGTCGGCCATCGAGTGACCGAAATAGCGGTACGTGAAAATTTCTAAAACGGTAGGTTTAGATTCTTCGTGGGCGCGTTTTAAGGCGGCCGCTGTTTTTGCGCGCACTTCGTAAACATCGTGGCCGTTAATCATATCCCAGGCCATGTTGTAACCTTCGGCGCGTTTAGCTAAGCAACCCGGGTGTGCGGTGGAGCGCTCTTGGGATGTGCCCATCGAGTAGCCATTATTTTCGACAACGAAAACAACGGGTAGGTCCCAGAGTGAGGCTAAGTTATAAGCTTCGTGGACCGCCCCTTGATTGACGGCACCATCACCCATGTAGGTGAAGCATGAACCTTTTTCTCCACGGTATTTTACGGCGTAAGCGAGTCCTGTTCCGAGGGGAGCTTGGCCACCGACGATTCCGTGACCGCCCCAATAATTTTTATCAGGAGCGAAGTAGTGCATCGAGCCGCCTTTACCTTTGGAGCATCCGGTTACTTTGCCGGTTAATTCCGCCATACATTCTTTCATGCTCATGCCGACCATCAGACCGTGTCCGTGATCGCGATAGCCGGTGATGATATGATCATGTTTACCTAAGAGAGAAATCGTTCCGGCAGCCACGGCTTCTTGGCCAACGTAGAGGTGGAGGAAGCCGCCAATTTTTCCTTGTTGGTAGATGCGAATGCAGCGCTGTTCAAAATGGCGGATGCGTGCCATTTTGGTATAGAGTGCAATTTTAGCTTCTTTAGTAAGGGAGGTATTGACCGGGTGTTTAGAATACTCCGATGGCCCTGCTGGGTTTTTCAGAGATTCAGGATGGGTGATGATAGCGGGCTTGGCCACGGGAGTGCAGATTTAAGGTTATGATTGGAGGAGTCTGGACGGGAAGGTCAAGCGAACCCGCAGAGTAGGGGTTTAGACTTGACCCTTTAGCCTTCACAATGCCCCTTCCTTTATACTTTCCCCAACTACTTCACCCTATTCCATGGAAGAAAAAACTGAGGTTATTGCCCGCGAATTCACTGTCCAAAATAAAATGGGCATTCACACGCGTCCGTCGGCACAGATTGTCCGTCTGGCTAATCGCTATGCCGACCTCGAGATAACGGTTTCCAAAGATGATGAAGTGGTTAACGGAAAGAGTATTATGGGTCTGATGATGTTGGCCGCCGGCCAAGGCTCGCGCTTAAAATTTTCGGTTAAAGGTAAAGAGGCGGCGCAATTCTTTGACGAAATGGAAACTCTTTTTAATCGTAAGTTCGACGAGTCTTAAAAATGTACGCACTCCTTGCTAGTTTCGCTCTTTTTGCTGCCGCCGAGACCGCACCCGCACCCGTTAAATTAATTTCTGATCCCGAAGTGCCGCAGTACCTGAAAGCTAATCAGGGTGAGGTCATTGAATGGGGCAGGGCCGTGCAACAATTCGAGAAGGGCCAGCAGCGCCTGCAACAGGGTAACAGTATTCTAAACGCTCCCCGTATTACGACAACCGGAGCTTTTCAGGAAACCCCTGAACAGGTTAAAACGCGTGCCCAAAAAATAATTGATGAAGGAAAAGTGCAGGTGTCGGGGGCTGCAGCAACTTTAGATCGGTTACGTCGCGTGGCCACGGCGCGTTACAAAGATTTACACAAAACAGTAGATTTATCGGAGAATTTACCCCAATCCAAGGTGGGTTATTGTCTCAACTTAGCGACGGTCCGCTTACAGAAAATTGCCCGCGATGGTGGGTATAAGGCTCACCATATTGTTGGATCGATGACGGTTCTTAATGATGGGAGAATCCTAAAAACACCTGCGGTGACTGAATTACTGCGGGCCGCTTGGACTAAGGCTGACGCCACGGGTTTGGCTCCAGTGCCCGAGGAGGGCTACAGTTACAAAGTGGGTTCGGATGCTACGGCTCCGCAATTAACTAAAGATTGGAAGGTATCATCTCCGCGCAATGCCACGGTGGTGTGGGTTGAGGTCTACGGTCTTACGAATGATAACAGCCTCACCTTGTTAATGGTCAGAATGGCCGATGCTTACACTATGCGTCTGATTGGGTCGGAAATGTACTTAACTACTTTTAATCCCTCATTGCGTGAGCCCGTGGCCAGAGTTTATAATGCTACGGTAAATTTACGTGACGAAAAAAGTTTTTTACCCCGTCTTTCATCGTCGGGTGATCGGGTGGTATCGTACGCCCGCACTAATTCACTTCTTGGAAATGCGCTCTTAAAGCATCTCTGTTTAAGTGACAGTAAAGTCGGGGTGGGTGCGAGCCAATCGCTCGTCGATATTTTAGGGGGCGATGCTGCCAGCCTCGACGGTGCCACGGCCACCTGGAAAATTACATCATTAGAAGGTAATGACTTGAATAAAAACTTTAAAATTTTCTGTGAGGCTAGTGGCTCCGACGAGATTGAAGTCGGTCTGCTTTCCATAAAATTAGAAGAACAGGCGAAGTCGCGCAATGCCACCAAGACCGTGGGTGCACCGGCCAAGGGTCCGACTAAATAAATTAAGACTTCGTTTTAGACTTTTTTAATTCGGACAAAGTCTTCGTTTTCAGCTTTTTAATTTTAGAGGAAACGAGCAACTGGTGAGCACGAGTCATTCGATCAATAAATAAAACCCCTTGGCAGTGGTCGTGTTCATGTTGAATACATCGAGCTAAAATGCCTGCGCACTCGAGGGTGTGCGGTGCACCAGACGCATCTCTGAACTGCACGATAGTTTTTTCAACCCGCTCGACTTCGCCTGTGACGCCGGGAAAAGACAGACAACCTTCTGTGTAAATTTCTTTTTCACCCGCCGGGATGGTGACCGTAGCATTAGCAAAAAGCATCGGCATGACGGTGTCGGGATCCACGACTTTACCGTTTAAAATCAAGGGATTTTCTTTGTCCTTAACATCGATGACAAAAAGTTGAAGGGATAATCCCACTTGCGGTGCGGCTAAACCAATCCCCCGGGCGGCGCGCATTGAGGCGAGCATCCCATCACCAATCGCCCGCAGGGCTGGACCGAATTCGCGCACGACATCACCTTGAGCACGGAGCACTGGGTCTCCGTAAAGATGGATGGGTTGAGCGGTCATCTTGCTAAACCATAACTCTTCTTCGATGAATAAACAGACTATTTTTTACTTAGACCCGTAGGTGCCTTTTTCGCAGGCCCGGACAAAACCTTCGGCTCGTTTTCTTAGCAAATTCCATTTTTCGCGTAAAGCTACTGACTCAGCTGGGGAAATCTGCTGGTCGTCGCAGGCATTCGCCAATTCGGTGATTAACAGACCAAAATCTTTAATGAGTGCATTGGAAGCACGGAAAAGTTCGGGTGAGGTATGATGTACTTCATCGCGAATAAAGTGTCCGCCCGATTTATGGGCCAGCCAGTCGACAATCCGTTCATCGCCCGTTGCACTAATCAGCATCGCCACACGGTCTAAGGGATTAGGGTGGCCCGATCCTTTGTGGGGTTGCTCGCGCCACTTATATAACATGGCAGTAGAAATATTGAGCGACTTGGCGACTTCATGATGCACTTCCAACTGGGTTTTCTTTTTTGAAGTGCCTGATTTTACGACATGTAGAAGGGCATCTTGGATAACGAGATGCGATTCTTTGGTATGGGAATTTCTGTGCTGGGGTGATTTTTTAGCCATGATTCTTTACCGACAAAAAACTACTCCGCAAAAAATTATAGTAAAGTTTTAATAGAATTATAAAGGAATTATTTCTGTCATCTTCCTGCCCCGGGTTTCTCGTCCGTCATCACGACTGTACATAATTTGTCAGCTTCCACTCTCTTTTCTCTAATTTAGGAGTGATTTGCCGATAAAATATCCCTTGCCTGTTTACTTAACGGTAATTTTGTGTTAGAAATCAAGACATGGAAAGTGTTCTCCCTTATATTTTAGCCTTTGCTGCCGTCATCATGGCCGTCGTATTTGGTTTTAGAAGCTGGATGCTCTCAAAACGCGAACGTCGCAGCCGCCAATTGCGCCGCAGTGGATCACGCCAAAGTCGTGGGTTTTCTCGTCATTCATCGGGCCGTTCGTCGGGCCGTTCGTCGGGTCGTTCTTCTCGTCATTCCAGACATTCCTCCTCTTCGCACTCCTCTCGCAGGGGTGAACGCAGTTCCGATTATCCAAGAGACCGTTCTTCTCGGGGCGAATTCCGGGGTGACAGTAGTTCGCCAGCGGGTTCGGAAGATTCTTCTTCGCCCCGTCTTTAAGCGTTCTTAATTCGGACGACTAAGTAGGGAATCGCACAGCCGAGGACGATGGCCGCACCCGCAGGAATTCCCTGGAAGGAGTAGGAAATGAGGAGACCTAGTGTGCCTCCACCGCAGGCACAGAGTATGCTCCAGAACATCACTTCTTTGAGATTTTTTCCGATGAGAACACCGGTCGTTGAAGGAATAATAAAAAGAGCCGTGGTGAGGAGTGCTCCCACTAAGCGCACGCTAGCCACTGCCGCTAAGGCAATCAAGATGAGCAGCACGGATCTGAGTAATACCGGTCTCGCACCCAAGAGGTGAGCATATTCTTCGTCAAACGAGGCCAGCTCTAATTCCTTATGCACGAGTCTTAGGCAAAAAAGGACAATCAACGTCGTTCCCAAAATCACTCCAATATCTTCGGTGCTAACGGAAACAATACTTCCAAAAAGCAGCCCAGTAAAATCACGCCATGAATGGGACAGGCCCATGAAGGCAATACCGAGGGCGAACATCACCGACAGCATCACGCCAATCGCACTATCTTCGCTGCTTCCCTTGCGCGATGAAATCCAGGCAATCCCCGCGGCAGTGAGTAATGCGGCAATGAGCGCACCCCAATAGGCCGAAAATCCAAGGAGCACCGCCCCCACGACGCCGGGCAAAATCGAATGAGTCATGGCGGTGCTGATGAATGACATTCGTCTTAAAACAATATAAGAACCCAAGCATGCGGCGGAGATTCCGCTCAAAAATAAAGCGAGCAGGGCGCGCAGAAAAAAATCTTCCTGAAAGGCGGAGAGGAGGGAGTTAAGCATGATGATTTTTATGCCCCGCACAGGCGTGAGTAGTTTTTAAACACCCGTCGCAAATCTCTAATACTCGATCGAATTTTTGCGAATCCGCCGCTTCATGCGTCGCCATAATCACGGTGAAGGAATTATCTTTGTGAAAAAGAAAATTTTCCACGATCTCTCTACTTTTCGTATCGAGCGCAGCATAGGGTTCATCCAAGAGGAGAATCTCCGCCCCTTGCACAGCGGCTCTTGCTAAGAGGCCACGTTGCAATTGGCCGCCTGAAAGATTGTGCACCGAGCGATCCACTAAATCTTCCAACTCTAAAAGCTTAAGGGTCGAAACCACTTTTTCATCGCTATGATGACACTCTTCAAACCATCCGTGGTGGGCGTAGGTGCCCATTTGTACGAGCCTTTTAAGTTGCAGTGGAAAATCGGGATTTAATTGCGGACTCTGCGCCAAGTAGGCAATTCGGCTGCGTCCGAGTCGTGGCTTGCTGCCAAATAATTTAATCTCTCCGCCGTATTGGGGTATCAGTCCGGCTAACGTTTTTAGGAGAGTTGATTTTCCGGAACCGTTGGGACCAATCAGTGCGGTGCGACAGTGCAGCGGGATTTCGAAACTGACGTTAGAAAAGACCGGCAAGTTCTGAGATTTAATCTGTACGGCGAGATTTTTAACTTCCACTGCCCAATCTCCAGACTCCCTGCTTTCGGGGGCTGCGTACGGAACGGCCGGAAATAAATTATTAAAGGCTTCCGAAAATAATTTTCGCCAATGGGATTTAGGCGGAGACATTATTTTTTGAGAGCTTCAGAAATTTTCTGGGCATTGGTCAGTATCATGCTCGGCCAAGTATCACCCGGAGTCCCACTCTTTTCAAGGTACTCTACGGTGAGGGGAAGGGGCGGATTAATTTTCGCATCTTTGGCGAGCTGTTGGGCGACGCGATTATTTTGGCCAGCGTCGCAGGTAATCACCCGGATATTTCGGGCTTTGATCAGTTTTAAGAGTTGAGAGTATTTTTGCGCCGAAGGATCAGCAGATTCCGCCTCGGGGCTTTCGATGATGCTGCCCGCCACTTCGAGATTAAATGCTTCAGCAAAGGCCAACAGATTGGGGTGCTGGGTGATGATGATTCGGCGACTTTCCGGAACGGTGGCAAATTCCCGAACCACGGATAGCTCCGCATTACGTATTTCTGCAAGTACTTGATTTAGATTAACTTCTGAACTTAGTTTGCGAATCATCAGTCCGTCGTGGAGTGTTTTTACCATGGCCTTTGAGACGGCCGGACTCATCCATGGGTGAGATACTTGACTAAACTTTTCGTTAATCCAAATGATCGACGCCGAGCGGTTATTTGCCTTAATCCAATCGTTTAACCAGGTCTCAGAGTGGGGGTTTAATCCAATGATTACTCGTGATTTAGAAAGTTTTAGACTATCGGAGGGGGTTAATTGATAGCCATGAAGTTCTCCGCCGCTTGGGATAATGGATTGATGTATTGCGCCTGGTTCAGTCAGCAATTTTCCAACCCAATAATCAATAATCGTGAAGCTCGAAGTTATTTGTGCCCTTGCGTCAACAAAGAGTCCCAAAAAGAGGCCGCCAAGAGTGATCAATCGAAGCATAGGATGAGGTGTAAATCCTGACCCGCTTTAATGCAAGTTATTTGCATCTAAATTTCAATTCCCGCCTTTTTACGTTTGCCAATAAGGTAATGAATCCTACCGATAGATTGCTTATGCCCCTTAATAAAGCCGTACACACCGTACTCCTGGTGTTGGTTTTTTTCCCTCTAGGATTGTTCGCCCAAGCGACTACCACTCAGGGGGGTAATACTGCGTCCGAAAAGGCCCCGACCACGAATTCAAAGTCGGTGATTGTGGTTAGAGATGTTAAGTTTTTTCAACATAGATTGGGCGGACAAATTAACCCCTGGAACCGTATGCAGGTTGAGGTTGCGGCCAATTATAATCCTGATCCAAAAGCACTCAATAAAACCTGGGTCGATAAAATTAAACTCACGGTCACACAGGTTTATAAAACTAAATCGCCGAAGCCCGAAGATTGGAATTACTATCGCTCGGCGGTCACTGTCTTAACCCTCGAAGTAAACCAACCGCGGACCGTCTCGTTTTATTTGCCGGGCGACGTGGTTAAGCGCGACAATCTTCGTAAAGAGCCCGACTATTATTATGTTCAGCCCGAAATCTCGGGAAATGAAGAGCCACTTTTTGATGCCAAGGGCAGCGTAATTGCCGAGCAATCTCGCGCCATTTCGCGCGACCTGTCACAAAAGAAAAACTTCGATGGAGCTAAAGATGTCGCTGACCGTTGTGCCGGAAATAATCCTGGTATTCTCCGCCCACAATTTCTCGTCAACTACCCTGAGGTTCCCGTCGTGGTTCCGCCCAGCCCTGAATTCATTCGGGAAGATTTGTCCGCTAAATAATCTACTTTTTGAAGAATGAGTAAGAAAAATTTAATCGTTAACCTTGCTGCTTCGCACGTTTCCATTTCGGCCTTTCGTGCGGATGGCGCTAAATTAGTTTTAGAACAATTTTATACCGAGGACTTAACCCCTGCACTGGGTGACGAAGAATGGATTAATGCAGCGACCAGTGCGGTTACCCGTTTAGCTTCCAGCAAAAATATCAAGGGGACTGCCACCGTCATTGTCCCAAGTTTTTTACTCTTACAAAAATCTTTAAAAGTCGCCCAAGTAGATAGTGCCCGCCAAGCCCAGGTTATCGCCTTTGAGGCGCAAAATAATATTCCTTATCCGCTCAACGAAGTGGTTTGGGATAGTCAGATTATGTCGACCGATGGGGTGGAAGCAGAAGTTTTACTTTTTGCTCTGCGTACTGATCAAGCGGGACGGATTGCTAACGCGATTGCCCTGACAGGTATTCGTCCGCAAGTCATCCAAGCCGCTCCGATTTTAGATGTGCAGGCTCAACAATTTGTCAGTGGTGGTCTCGCTGATGATGAAGAAGTTTTATTTATCAACGTGGGTGCTCGCACCACGGGATTAAGTTTTATCAGTTCGAAGGGAACGAGCATTCAGGCCGCTAATCTCGGTGGTAATTTACTGACTCAAGGAATTTCCGATAACACCGGCCAGCCCGTGATTAACGCGGAGTCTCTTAAGGTTGGCTTCTTTACCCACGTCATTCAATTACCTGAGTCCGATCCCCAGTTCGCTATTTTAGAGGCGAACAAGCAAAGCTTTAACCGTCGACTGAGTCAGGATATTAATCGCCGTCTGATCAGCATCAAGCGCCTGGGCCGTCGTCCGACCAAAATTGTTATCACGGGTCGCAGTAGCCAAGTTCCTGGATTAAGCCAACAGTTGAGCGAAGCACTCGCGTTACCGGTCGAAGAATTTAATCCGCTCGGGGTTATTTCACTGAGCTCCGATATCAGTGCAGATTATGTCATGCAGCATCTTCACCAGCTTTCGGAAGTCGTCGGGGAAGCCTCTCGATTACTTTCCCCAGCGGCCCTCGGCGTTAATTTAATTCCTCGTGATATCGCCGGACAAATTAGTTTCGATTCACAAAAAATTAAATTTGCGGCCGCCGCGCTATTGTTAGCCCTCTCGCCTTGGCTTATTTACAGTGCCATTTCCGACGCCGTCACGTATAACAGCGCACAGTCGAATTCGGAGTACTGGAAAAACCCCAAGAAATGGGATGAAAAAAAGCCCGACCAATTTGTCGAGTTCAAGCCCGGAAATTTAGACAAAAAAATTCTCGAAATTGAAGGCTACCAAAAGTCGATTAAGCAAAGCCGAGAAGACTCAC
Source organism: Opitutales bacterium (assembly GCA_016463705.1). Taxonomy (GTDB): domain Bacteria; phylum Verrucomicrobiota; class Verrucomicrobiia; order Opitutales; family UBA953; genus UBA953. Next base: position 40,883 of record JAEMQU010000006.1, read on the forward strand.
TCGTTGTTTTAGCAGTTAACCAGCAGTTGGAGTTTGTGGCTTCCAACTCGCCCCACTGGCCAATCTTCCTCGCTGATTTACAATCTCGCGTGCTCACCGCTAAGAATACTTGGATCGAGGAATTGCGGGTTCGTCGGGAGTCGGCCGTCGTCGCCACTGGTACCGAGCCCGATGCTTCAAGGGTCGCCACCAACGTTACTCGAGTCACCATTACCACCCGAACTTTGTTAGAGAAAGTTCCCCCTGGAAAATCTTTCAAGGCTCAAGAATTCAAAGAGCGGAAAGCGGCTTTAGTCGAAAGCCTCAAGAAATCCCCCTTCGTGGCCGAAATTCCTGAAGATGAAATTAAAGTAGATTTCACCAAGGAGGCCAACGTTCCACGCACCACATTAACGCTGGTGATTAAATCCGATCAAGCCCTTTAATTGCCATGGAAAATTTTAAAAAGAATAAAGGTTTCTATATTTTAATCGCCCTGCTCTTGGCAGGCTTTGTGGCCGGCGTAGTGCTTTGCTTTTTGGCGAACAACAAAAGAGTAGATACGGAGGATAAACTAAATAAAAATTTAGCGAGGTACCGTAAGTTGCTTAAAGGGCAGGAGCTTGATGGAAGTTCTCCGGCCGTTTCGTTAAGCGCCAAAAATGTTGACGCTTCTAAGCAAGACACCGACGCCTTGGTGAAACAACGTGAGGATCTTCGCCTGGCTATTTCAGGAGTCTCCACGAACCGATTTGTGGGCAAGGAAAATTTAGCGAGTTCGGATTTAGCTTCATCGATCAAACAGAATGTCGATGAGTGGACGAAACTCGCCGCGGATAAAGATATTCGCATGCTGACTAATGAAAAATGTGAATTTGGCTTCCGTCGATACATCCGCAACCCCGGCACATCCCCGAAGGGTGCGAATTTAGCGAAAGTGGATCAACAAATCCAGATTATCGATTTTCTCTTCAAAACGTTGGTCGACTCACGTCCTAACACGCCTAACCGCAGTGCCATTTTATTACACTCTATCGATCGTGAACCCATCGAAACTTACGAAGTGATTGCAGCAGGTAAACCCAATGCGGGTACGTTTGGACCCGTGGAAGGTGCCCGCGGAGAAAATGACGAATTTTTACCGACGCGCTCATTCCGCAATCCTCCCTTGGTTGAAGGACTTTCTTTCCGCGTCCGTTTCGTCGCCACCACGCCCACGCTGCGTACCTTCATTAATAAAATCCGTAATAGCGGACGTCCCATCGTTGTCACTTCAATCGAAATCAGTAACCCGCAGCCCGAGTCTCTGAAGGTTTTAGGAACCAATGCGATTGCCAACTTAGCTGCCCCCGGCTTGGTGGCCGTTGAACCGTTAGACTTTATGGCAAGCCCTACTACTCTGGGTTCTTCCGCAAATCCAACGGCTCCCGCCAAGGAAGAACGCAAGGTTGTCGTCCAACAAAACTTTTCAGAGATCACTTTACAAATCGATTATCTTTACGCTCCCGAAGATAAGCCTGCCGCCGAAGCCGAGCCTAAAAAATAAACCCCACCCCTAATCTATGAATTTCAAAAAAGATTTACTGGTTCTTTTAACCGCTCTGGGAGTGTTAATTTTATCAGTCTTGGGCTACGTGGCTCTTAGTTCGGGTTTCTTTGGTGTAAAACCATTAGTTCCTGCTGAAGAGGATCGTGAAAAAGCGATTCCTGAATTAAAACAAAACGCTGCTGGAGTTGAATACCCGGCGACGCCCAAATTAACTTTAAATTCAGAGATTAAAGATTGGTTTACTCCCGAAGAAAATGATGATGGTTGGGATTACGATCTCTTCACTACCATTGATATCGCCTGGGATCCCTCTCAAGCCGAGTACGTTCCAGCGAATAAGAAGGTGATACCTCTGCCACCTTTTGGTATTTCGCTGGTCAGCGTTGGTCACCCTACTTATCCCTACGTCTTGCGCTCCACCGTCGCAGGAAAATCTGGCAAAGAAGAGGATCGCGAATTCTCCATTGAAAATACTTTAACCAAGGAATGGTTTGAGAAGTGTCGATTAAAGCGCCCCCTGAATGATAAGACTCCAGTTTATCCCCAAGAGTATAAGGTCGTTAAACAGGCGGATGGCTTCCAACAAAAGATTTTAGTCTTAGATGATAGATTATTGGGTCGCAAGGTCGCCATTAACGATGAAAAACCCCTAGAGTTTAAGGATACAATCGATGTGGTTATTACCGCCACCGACGACCCCTCCAAATCATGGACTTTCCACAATAAAGGCGATGATTTTAAGTACGAAAAAGCCCAGTACATTATCAAAGACATTGACTTAGTAAACAAGACCGTGACCGTTGAGAAGAAGTACGTTCTCGACCCCAAAAAGGGCCAAAGATCCGACCAACAGGTCCTATCCCTACCTGTCCCCGTAGATCCTAAATCTGCGCTCCCCACTTCCAAAGAAAAAGCCAAAACCAATCTTACTAAATAAATTACCCTTTAAGCTCCGATGAAAACTATCACTCGTAACATATTTGCTTGGGCCACTCTCGCCGCCGTCATTGCGGTTGGCTCGCTGATCGCTCAGGACAGCGATCCGATTAAGCAAAAGACCCAAATTCTTTCTGAGGCACTCAAGGCCCGCGAAGAAGGCGACTTAAAAACCGCACGCGACCGCTATGAAGCGCTCCAAAAATTGGATCAAGCTGACGAAGGTGCGAAAGAGGGCTTAGCCTCGGTTAACGCAGCAATCTCCGCCGCTGAAGCAACTAAATCTGGCACTCCAGTTGTCGCTGAGCCAGTTGTGGTAAAACCTGCCGTGCCTGCTAAGCCAGCTGACCTCATCACCACCGTTGAATCATCTCACCAAAATCTCTACCGAGAAGTGGAAACCGCTATCGCTAAAGCCAAGGAATCAGCCGACCAAGCAAATTACAAACAAGCACTGAGAATTCTCGATGGTGCTAATGGAGCCCTTCCTAATAACCCAACCGCGCAGGCCTTACGTGATGAAATTGCGCTCACTCGCCAAGATATTCTGGGTCGCCGTGAAGCCGGTGATCAAGGAACGGATGCCATTGCCCGCGCTGAAATCGACCGCATTGCCAAATTAAATGAGGTTAAAATCAGCGCTTCGACTGCGCTCGTTGTTGAGGCCGAAAATTTAATTCGTGATGAAGATTATGACGCCGCGAAAGAAAAATTAGATAAGGCCAAACAAGGTCTGCCTAATAATATCGCTACGTCGAAACTCGCGGCCCGCATCAAAAACGATGTCGCTGCCATTTATTCTCGTCGTGCCCTCGCCGCCCTCGAGGCCCGTGAAATGACCAAGGCCGATGGTTACATCAAAGATTTCAAAAGCCTAGAAGTGGATGATGCTGCGGCAGTCGCACTGCGTGCAGAGTACGACGCCAGAAAAGCCGATCCTACTTACCAGAATATTGACGACCTTTCACCTGGTCTCCGTTCTAAAGATCTCAAAATTGAAGAACTCTTAGTTAAGGGTCGTGCTCGTTATCTCTACGGAGATTACACTGGTGCGCTCGATGCTTATCGCGAAGTTCTTCAGTACCAGCCAAACAACTCGGAAGCTAAAGCTTTCCAAGTTCGCATCCGCCAATTCATTTCCGAAAATTCTGGTGCATGGAATCGTGGCGTTACCAAAGGTAAGATGTTCGAGTTACTCGACGAGAGCTGGAAACTTCCTGAAGTTTATAATCGTGAAGTAATGGGCACCACGGGCAAGACTGATACCGATCCTACCATTGATAAGCTCCGCTCAATCACGGTACCAGAAATCAATATTCGTGACATGCCGTTTGATCGCGCGATCACCCAACTCATCAATATTTCCCAATCCTACGATAAGGAAAATAAAGGTGTGAACATGGTGGTGATTGATCCAGACCGTAAGAACCCTTCGGTCAACATGACTCTGCGTAACGTCTCTTTAGAGAAGGCGATCGATTTAATTACCAAGCAGGTCAATTTCACCTACACCATCAATCAAGGCATTTTAGAAATCCGTCCTGATTCTGGTTCGAATGATTTAGAAACTGAATTCTTCCCCCTCAGTTCCGCTGCTGAAACTAAGATGACCGGTCTTAATACTGGTGTATCTAGCTCAACGTCTGGCGGAGCCGCCAATCCATTCGGCGCAAGTTCTACCACGGGCTCAGGATCTGGTGATGTTAACCCTCGCAATGAAGGCATCAAAAACTTCTTAACTCGCTCGGGCGTATCTTTCGAAGTTCAAGGTGCGGTGCTTAATTATGATGGTACGACACTCATCGTTACCCAGAACCGTAAGAACCTTGAACGTATCCGTAATATTCTTCGTCGTTACTCCGACATCAAGCAGGTTCACATCGAAGCTAAGTTCATCGAAGTTTCTGAATCTTCACTCAATGAGTTGAGCAGCAATCTGCGCTTATCGAATGCCAACGGTGTTCGCGCCCAAACTAATCTCCGTTCAATCAATGATACATTCGGCAGCACATCAACAGCGACTCAAGGTCAGATTGTTAATCCTCCAAATCCCAACACCGATATCACTAATACACCTCCGGCATTCCCGACTGCCAATTATGGCGGGAAGGCAGCTAACTTTGGTGGCCCAAGTAATACTGGTACAACAGGTTACGTCATGGGTAATATCGGAACTATTGGATCTTATGATCTCTCGATCTTCCTCAAAGCTATCGAGCAAAACTCCGGTTCAGATTTAATGTCCGCTCCAAGTCTCACCGTGTTGGATGGTAAAACGGCGATTGTTAAAATTGCTCAATTACTTCGCTATCCTCAGTCATACGGCGACGTCCAATCTCAGGTTGCAGCAGCAGTGGCGGGTGGTGGTGGTGGTTCTGCGGTTACGATCACCGCTGGTACACCTCAAGACTTCACCGTTCAAGACGTGGGTGTGACTTTAGAAGTAACTCCAACCGTTGGCGCAGATGACTCGATTGCTCTTAATCTTAAACCAAAGGTCGTTGAGTTTGAAGGCTTCGTTGAATACGGTGGAACTTCGATTGCTATCTCTGGTACCACTACTGTCACTGTACCTTCTGGCTTCTTCCAACCTATCTTCACTACTCGTGAAGTAACAACCGACGTTACAGTATTCGACGGTGCTACGGTAGTGATCGGTGGATTAACCCGTGAAGAAGTTAAGACCGTGAACGACAAGGTTCCAGTCTTGGGTGACATTCCTCTCCTCGGTAACGCTTTCCGATCCAACAGTAAGTCGACCGTTAAACGTAATCTTACTGTATTCGTGACTGCTAACCTCGTTTCCCCAGGTGGTGCGACCTTACGTAGTAACTACCCTGGAATGCGTGCGGGTTCGACCTTCTCCAACCCAGTCATTCTTTCCC
>JAEMQU010000006.1:46331-74439 GCA_016463705.1 Opitutales bacterium
AACTACCCTGGAATGCGTGCGGGTTCGACCTTCTCCAACCCAGTCATTCTTTCCCCAGGTGGTGCGGTTTACCGCGAGCCTATCGAGGTTAACAATACTCCAGCCGCTCCTACTGCTCCAGCTCCTGCAGCACAGTAGTCGATAAAAGGAAGTAGGTTTTAAATCGGGCCCACCTTCGCGGTGGGCCTGCTTTTTTCTGGAGGTGTGGCCCACTTCGGAGAAACTAATACCCATGCGCTGGCTGCTTGTAGATGGATTTAACTTGGTATTCCGAAGTCACTTCGCGATGGAGCGTTCCAATCTGCGACGTCAGTCCGACCAATTTCCGACGGGTGCTCTCCATGGCTGGATAAAATCGCTGCAAGATTTACGCGAAGGTCAAAAGCCCGATCGATCAGTGGTGTTTTTTGATTTAGGTGGGTCGGATCGACACCTCGCTGTTTTACCGGAGTACAAAGGTCAACGCGACGACACCCCCGAAGATATTATTTTACAGCTGCCTGAAATAAAAAAACTTACCGCTCTTTTGGGATTTGAGGTAATCGAAAAGCGCGGAGTAGAAGCCGATGATTTAATTGCTACTGCTGTACAGAAATTATCCGCCCAGGGTCACGAGTGTATTATTGTCAGTGCCGATAAAGATTTTGGACAATGTGTTGGCGGAACCGTTACCCAATTAGCACCGCCACCTACGGCAAATCCAGCACTGGGCTGGAGACATTTAGATGCCGCGGGCGTGGAAGAAAAATTTGGAGTCCCGCCGACTTTAATCGCCGACTATCTCGCACTCGTTGGAGATACTTCGGATAATATTCCCGGCTTAAAAGGGGTGGGACCTAAGACCGCGGTGAAGTGGCTCAAACAGTACGGAGGCTTGGAGGCTGTTTTGAGCGCGGCCGACACGATCGAGCCCGCGCGCTTTGCGGAACAGATAAAAGCCGAAGCCGATCGTATCCGTAGCAATTTAGATTTGGTGAGATTCCAAACGCACTTTGAAGTAGAGCTAGAAAACGTAGCGACCGAAGACACCGCTGCGGTTGCCGAATTTCTTCTGGCGATGGAAATGCATTCCACTTTACGAAAGTATCAGACTAAGCACGGACTCGTGAGTCCAGAAGTGGCGAAAGTTGAGCCACCTCAAAAACCAAAACCTTCCCAAGGGGAATTATTCTGATAAATAAAAAAGCCTGTCGCGAGACAGGCTTTTTAGTGGAAGCGGAAACGCCTTAAGCCTTTTTTGGCTTAGGTGCTTCAGTCTTAACTGTTTCAAACTTAGGCGCAATCGCAGCGGGAGCAGCAGCGGCGGCAGGCTTAGTTCCTTTGCTGCTTTCTCTCTTTTCTACGTAACGTTTTAATTCTTCTTCTAAGAGAGCTACCCATAAAATTCCGCCAAGGTTCTCGACCACAATATCATTCGTGAAGATACCGTAAGTCTTTAACATTAATTCAGCGTTGGTTTGCAGGGACTTGGTAACCTTTTCAATTTCGTCTACGACCCGCTTTTTGGCGTCGGCATCAGCGGCGGTTTGTTCAGCAGCGCGCAGTTGGATGAGGCTGGTTTGTTGTGCCTGTACAATGCGTAGATTGCGTTCGAGCAGGGGGATTTGGTCACCTTCGACAGTGGATAGTAAAATTAACTTTTGGTTACCACGGGCAACAATGTCGGACTCTTTGAAGTCAGGTCCTTTGCGTAACTTGTCGATGATATCATCGGAGATAGGTGAGAGGAGTCTGATCTTAGTATTTTGGAGGAAGTGTGGGCGCAGGATCCAATCATCGGTCTTGGTCTTATAAACCAATTCGAATTCAGCATCATTTTTGCGATAGTTTTGCAATTCAGTATCACGCGCCTTGGTTAAAACATCTTTCTCGTTCGGAGTAACCGCTTGTTCGATGCGTTGTGCGAGTTGTACGACCTTGGCGCTATGATTGCGCATGACTTCGAGATCTCTTTGAAATCTCAACATCGTGTTCGCTTCACTGATTTCTAACCAGCGAATGAAAACTTTGTTATCATGGGTCAGTAGGTTGGTATCAACTTCAGGTGAAGCGACCGGTGTTTTTTTTGATTCAGTATCGGTGATTTGGCTCATGATTGTTTAGGGGTAAATTATTTTTTATCTGGCTTGGTTTCAGGCTTGGCGTCTTTGCCGTCAATCTGGCTTTGCAGATTCTTTTGCTCTTCATCGGAGAGCAGGGTGTAAAGTTTGGCTTGGGCGGTCTGGATATTAAACTCGTTGGGGATTTCGTAGCCGCGCGATTTCTTAAACTCTTCCAGGCTCTTATTTACTTCGGCTTGGGTATTTTTAATGGCTTCTTCAATTTTCTTTTTATCTTCAGCTTTGGTGAAGCGCGGTTGAGCTTCGACGAGTTGTTGGAGTCCGCGTTTAGCTTCTAACACTCTCCGAACTTGTTGCTGAAAAGCTTCAACTTCAGCTGCCCCTTTGACGGTTTCTTTGAGAATGAGCTTTTTGTCATCGGGGCCCGCGACAACGGTGTCGGGCTTAAAATCTTTAGCCGCGGCTAACTTAGTGTATTCGTCATTGGTCACAATAGTCAGAACTTTAACGGAGGTTGGAACCACGAGATATTGGCGGGTGAGGTCAAAGTTGTAGGTCTTAGCCATATTGTCATTGGTCGCCTGTAATTTTTTAAATTTACCGTCCAATTCGCGACTGCGGGCTTCTTTTTCGGGAGTAGTCAGAGCTAAATCGAGTAGCTGCTTAGTCAGGGCGGTGTCTTTTTGTTCTGCCGTAATCGCTTGGGCGTCTTTTTCAAACGCTGCGAATTCTTCAGCCGACTCAATACTCTTCACTAGGATAAATTTTTTGCCGTTGGAATCCAGTACTTCGACTTGGACGGACTTAGGGGCTTCCGGCGCCGGGGTGGCTGGCTTAACTTTCTCATCAGCGTAGCCAGTTAAGGATAAAACCATCAGACTGATCGGGAGTAATTTCATGAAGTGGTAAAATGGGGAAGGTAAATTTATAATCCTACGAGGTTACATCTCCAGCCCAAAGAGGGGTGAATTGTTACGGACTGGTGTTTTTTAAGGCTTTTTCAAAAATTAACCCCAGATTAACTTTTTCGATCTCCATTTGTAGTGCTTCATCAGCCAGAACAGCCTTCACTTTAGGGTGTTCGATAAATCCACTTAAGTCCCTGTTGTTCAACAACTCACGAACTTTTTTATCCTCAAGTGCCTGATACAGACTGGGGTAGGCGGCCAGGGCTCGAACCTCGGGCGTGTTAACCAGCCTTTTTCGGGCCTCGGGATTGCCCATGAGCTGCCTTAATTGGCGTATGAGGTGACTTTGCTTCTCGGGCAGGGGTGACCACGTTTTGAGCCATGAGGTGACCGGTGTGTCAGCTAGGTCATTCCTTGTCTGCACTACCCAATGCTGTTCGGCAGCTTCGGGGCCGCTGATTAACTCCTGCAGCGAAGCCCAGGTCGTAATGACGAGAACGAGCAGGCTGAAATAAAGTAGCCCCGTCCAACAACCGACAATCGATCCCAGGATTGGACTCTCCGCCTCGTCCATGCCCTCCGGTCTTTTGCCGAGCCACCAACTCATTCCGTAAACTAAAATCCCCGTGGCACACGATACCAAGACAACCCCCGTGGCGCCGCGGAGAAGCCATGGATAGCCCGTTCCGTGAAAAAGATTATGACCACACTCTGGGCCCACCAGCCATCCCACAATTAAGCCAACCGTCAAAGCGAATGGCCCAGCGAGCTGCCGCAGTGGTCCACGTTTGTATCCGCGCCAGGCACCTCTCGCCATGAGAATGATCAACAGAAAAACGACAATCGCCGTAATCCACGACACATCAGGTGGAGAAGTTTTAATCATTGCTTCGTTTTTCTAGAATTTCACGAATCACGAATTCTTGATTCTCAATACTTTCTGCGAGGTGGAATTGGACGAGTGCCCGGTGTAGATTGTGCCCAGGTTGACGGACCTTAAAATAAACATCGCCTCTCAAATGATCCGTCAAAAATCTTATCCCTAATTCTACGGTGATGGTGTGTAGCGCTGTCCAAAGATATGCTATTTCCTCAGCATTAAGTAGGTTTTCCGCTTGGGATTTATAGCCATCAAAAAACGCAGAGAGTAAATTTAAGTCTAAGCCCACTGACTGTAAATCGATGGGGTCTTCACCCGCGGGATTACACAGTGAGCGCATGGCATCGGCAATATCGTTAAGAATTAACCCTGGCTGAACCGTATCACAATCAATCAAGCAAAGGCCCTGTCCAGTCTCCTCATGAATCATGACATTGCCAGCCTTGGGGTCACCGTGGGTTATGGATAATTTCAATTTTCCTTTTTGCAGAGCATTTTCTAACTCGAGAATTTTTTGTTTACGCTGACCAATAAAGTTGAGCGCCTTTTGGGTGGTCGGCGAAGTGTTGATCGACATTTCCGCGCTCGGACTTTTGACCGCTTGCTCGAGTTCTAAAAGGGACTGCGAGGTAACGTGAAAATTCGGTAGAGAGTAGTTTAATTGCTGATAGGGCAGGGTGCTCACCATGTGATGGAAGTGTCCCAGCGTGGCCCCTACTTCAAAGGCATGCTCGAGACTTTGCACGGATTCAAAGACGGCTCCCGCTTCAATAAATTTTAAGCTCCGCCAGAGATCACCATTCTCATCGAGCACGTAATCCTCCCCGGTTTTTGTTTTTATAATTTGGATGAATTCCCAGGGTCGATCGGACTCTTCGATTTCTTCATTCATTATTTTAATACAATGCTCCGAAAGTACGCGGAGATTTTTCATAATAATCTCGGGCTGCGGAAAAACCTCTTTTCGTATCCGTTGAATGATGATGCAGAAATTACCAAACTCCGCTTTGAAGACCCCTAAAAAGGTATCATTGATATTACCGCTACCCACAGGGCGAATAGACAATAACCGCCCGGGAACTTCAAATTGAGTAGCGATTAGGTCGGCACGCATGAGCGATAGGGCGTATTTAGGGCGATTTTTTAGAAGAAGCGAGGGGATTTCCTCGATGCCGAGGCTTGATTTTAGTTTGCATACTCACATCTTCAACATTTCTCCGCACCGCCACCTTAGCTCAGCTGGTAGAGCATCTCATTCGTAATGAGAATGTCGCCGGTTCAAATCCGGCAGGTGGCTCCAGTGCAGAGAAAAATTTCCGTCGTCCATTTGCCAATCTCGCAAAAAGCCAAATCTTTAAACTATGACTCGTCGACCCAAGTCACCCTTATCGAGCCGCGATCTTTCCCGCCGCTACGATAAGAATTTTAAGGCCGATGACGCTTATCGAGCCACGTTGCCCGATATGCAAAATAAAGACGCCTCGCAGATACAAGGCGCCAACGTACCGATTCAACACGTAGGCATTTCCGGTTTCCGTTTACCTATGTTGGTGCTATCTCGCGATGGTAAGCCCGTTCCGCTGGAATGTACCATCACGGGCACCGTCTCCCTCGCCGCCGATCGCAAGGGGATTAACATGTCGCGCATTATGCGCACCTTCTATGAATTTAAGGATCGTGTGCTCTCGCATGAATTACTCGAAGAGATTTTAATTCGTTACAAGAAGGACCTCGATTGCAGTCGCGCCCGAATCTTAGTCGAACTGCGTTATCCTATTTTACAAAAGTCACTCCGCTCAGGTCTCGAAGGCTGGCAATATTACCGCGCGGTGTTAGAAGGAACCATCGATGACCTCGATCGCGTTCGTCGCTATATTCATTTAGATTTCGTCTACTCATCGGCCTGTCCTTGTTCGGCTGAATTAACCGAGCACGCCCGCGAGGAACGCGAAGTGTACGGTATTCCTCATTCACAACGTTCCAAGGCCCGCGTGGTTGCGGAGGTTTCTCCGTCTAGGAGTTTATTCATCGAAGACATGCAAGAGCTCTGTCTCGCCGCGATCCACACCGAGACTCAAGTCATGGTGAAGCGTGAAGATGAACAGGCTTTCGCCGAATTAAACGGCGCTTACTCTAAGTTTGTCGAAGACGCCGCCCGAGTCATTTACGAACAATACGACCGCGACTTGCGGGTACGCGATTTCGTCATCGCTTGCTCTCACTTGGAGTCGTTGCACTCGCATGATGCCGTTTCGGTAATTAATAAGGGGATGCCGAGCGGACTTTCGGCCGATTTCAGTCAATTTAGAGATTTGATTTGTTAAATTTCTGACGGCTTGCCCAATCTCTGGCAGCCGCCTAGGTTTGTCGGAATGAGGGGGTAGCTCAGCTGGATTAGAGCAGCAGCCTTCTAAGCTGCGGGTCGCGGGTTCGAGTCCCGCCCTCCTCACCACTTTACATCGGACAATACCCAACCACAGGTTGGGCTTGTCGACTTCACCGCATTTTTACATAAATAAATTATGCAAATTCACGTCGCCCGCGATTCTTCATCGCTCGGAGTATTTTCCGTCGAAGAGGTTAAATCGGGTCTGCAGAGCGGAAGATTTTTAATGACCGATCTCGCCTGGCGGGAAGGAATGTCCACCTGGGTGATGCTCGCTCAGTGGAGTGAATTCGCTGGAATTTTACCCACTGCCTCGACTGACGCTGCTGCACATTCGAATAATCTTTCTCTCACCGTCCCTTGGGAGAAATCTCCGTCATTAGGGAGTTATTTTGAAACGATTAAAGGTGCACTACTTTCACCTTATACAACGTTTGCGTCCGGTGCTTTTGGTTTCAAACAGTACATCGCCTTCGCCTACATCACCGCCTTACTTTTAGTGCCGTTCAGTATTTTTGGACAGATGCACACGGCTGAGATTAACCTGAATATTGCAGAATTTTTATCATCCCTAGATTCCGCTAAATTTGCCGATGCTATTCGCCAACTTGAAAACACCACCACCGCTCCTGCCGCCGCATGGTTTGGAGTTATTTGTTACACCGTTTTCTACCCATTCTTTATTGCGCTCTTCGGAGTTTTTCTCTGGTTGGGCTTAAAACTGTTTAGAGAAAATGTAACCCTCGAACAAACGGTAGTGGCTTTAATGATCAGTCTATCTGCTGTGAATATTGTCTCCGCCCTTATTCTTCTTACGGCCCCTTATAAAATATATTTTCTTCTAGTGGCTCTCTCTGCGATTCCCTCGATTATTATTTCCTGCCGGGCTACCGCCGCTGTTTTGAAAGTAAGCCCGCTAAAAGTTTTTGGGGTATGGTTCTTATGGGGACTCGTGAGCTGCTGCTGTTGTTTTGGTCTAACGCTCGCGTTCGGCGTGTTGGCTAAAGCGATTATGTAATGATCCGCTTTGTTCGTAGACCTGCTTTTCCTGGTGAAACGAATCACGAGTTGGTTTGGCCCTTAGTTTTTATCAGCTTCAGCATTTTTGCTTTTATCTTTTTTACGCTCGGCGGAACTTCGTTGGGTTGCCTATTCTTTAATTTCACCGGTATCCCTTGTTTGGGTTGTGGCGCGACTCGTTGCGCCCGTGAACTAAGCCACCTCGATTTTTGGTCCGCTTTTAAATATAACCCAGGGGTTTTCACCCTCTATTTACTGGGGTTTATTTGGACGATTTATTCTGCCGTTTTTTGGCTTCGTCGCGATCACTTACGACTTCGCTTAGTTATCTCCGAAAATAACCGCAGTGTACTTTTAAAGATTCTTTTCTTAGCCTTATTTGTTCACTGGTTGTGGCAGTGTTATTACCTTCGAAAACAATGAGTAAGATCTTAAAATTTTTAGGTTGGGTTCTTTTAATTTCACTCAGTCTAATTCTGATAATCCTCGGAGTTTACCTATTTTCGGACCCTCCTCAAAAGATAGCCATCGAACAGCGGGCGATTGATGTCGTTGATAAAGTTCGGGAAGATCGAACCACGCCCGATAGGGTGATTCGATTTTTAGATCAGGTGGTGGACCAGACTGTCGTGATGTCGGGGGATGTCGTACCAGCTCCCGAGCCCGATGCTCAAGCCTTTGCTCCTTATGGCGAGCCAACCGATCACTCCGGTCTTAAACACTTAGTGAACAAGGGATATTCGGTGGGCTATGATGATACCGTACCCACCGCGCGTTGGTCCTCCTACCGCGTTTTTCCGTATGAGGATGTGCACCTCCCACGTCCCTCATCTTTTTATGTGGATAACAGAACCTCGGCCAAAGTATCCACCGACGAATATGTTCGCTCGGGTTATGACCGAGGTCACCTCGCCCCTAATTATGCCATCTCGGTTTGCTACGGTGCCGACGCCCAAAAAGAAACGTTCTTTCTTTCTAATATTGTTCCGCAATTACACGCGCTGAATGCGGGACTTTGGAAAGACATCGAACAACGCATCGTGAAACGCTACGTGCAGCGCTATGGCGAGGTTTGGGTCCAGGTTGGCCCCGTTTACGGTGCTCATTCCAGAAGGGTGGGGCGAGTTCCTGTGCCCGACGAATTTTGGATGGTGATCTCCGAATATGATTCTGGGAAAAAAGGTATTCGCGCCATTGCTTATCTGGTTCCGCACGAAGAAAAATGGAGAGATACAGAATTAACTCGTTACGTCGTGAGTATCCGACGAATCGAAACCCTCACGGGGTTGAATTTTTTCCCAAAACTACCGCAGGCAACTCAGGATAAATTAGAAAGTGCCGTAGCTCCGCGCGCTTGGTAAATTTATTTTATTTTCTTTAAATCACGGGCCGCAATCAAGCATACGCAGTCGAGACCATCTTGCGTGGCCAACCACACCATGGGCAACTTCGGCCAATGCTTATGCATGGCTTTACGTAGACCGCCTACTTCAATTAACAAAATACCATTCGGATTTAATTTCTTCGCTGCTTGCTTGAGTAATTTTCGAATCACACCGAGTCCGTCTTTTTCGGAGACTAAAGACATCTTGGGCTCTTTTTTAAATTCTTCGGGTAGCTTTTTATAAACTGATTCAGGTTCGTAAGGTGGATTGCTGACGATGAGGTCGTAATTTTTGCCCGACATCAACGCCGTCATCGTGTCGGTCTTAAATAACTTCACCCGTTTTTCTAAGCGGTGTTTTTTAACATTAATTTTTGCAACCTCGAGTGCATCACCCGAGAGATCCGTCGCATCCACTTGTGCGTTGGGGAAATATTTAGCGAGTAAGATGGCGAGGCAGCCCGACCCCGTGCAAATGTCAGCCACCCGCTTAATCGTTTTAACCGGCGGCAGCCATTGCGGAATAATTTCGGGAATGAGTTCCACGAAGTAGGACCGTGGAATAATCACGCGTTCATCGACTTTGAATTTTAGTCCGCCAAGCCAAGCTTCTCCGATGAGATAAGCCGTGGGTATTCGTTCCAAAATGCGTCGATCCAGTAATTCAACAAAGCGACTTTTCTCTTTTTCTGTTAACTCACGCTGAAAGCACTGCGGTAGCTTTTCCCAAGCCAGCCCGGTGGCAGCTGACATGAGTGTCAGCGACTCCTCTTGCTCGTCGAGAAAGCCTTGTCCGTGGGCCACGCCCTTCGCCTTTAATAATTGATTCGCGAATTGAAGATAGTCACCACCCGTCCGCAGTTTTTTATTTTCTGTACTGCGGAGACGTGAGTGGCTGCTCATGGTGATTTATCCTTGGGCCTCAACTCAGCGGTGACGCTGACCAGAGTTCCTTAGGAGTACGTTCAAAGAAATCTTCCAGATACTTCGTGGTCGCACCACCTTGGCGGAACACGGGATCTTTCATGATCGAACGACAAACGGGAATGGTGGTATGAATACCGCGGATGATGTACTCACCTAATGCGCGATGCATACGATCCAGAGCTTTCTGACGGTTGGAGCCTACGGAAATTAATTTTGCGACCATCGAATCGTAAGTTGGAGGAATGGTGTAGCCCGAGTAACAGTGGGAGTCTACGCGAACGCCGTGACCACCGGGGGTGTAGTAAAGTCCGATGGTTCCAGGGCTGGGGGCGAAGTTACGCGCAGGGTCTTCGGCGTTGATTCGACACTCAATCGCGTGGCCAGTGATTTTAATATCTTTTTGGTTAAGTTCTAACTTTTCTCCACAAGCGATTAAAATTTGTCGGCGAACTAAATCGATATCCGTGACTTCTTCCGTCACGCCGTGTTCCACTTGAATACGGGTATTCATTTCCATGAAGTAGTACTTCCCGTTCTTATCGACCAGGAATTCGATCGTGCCTGCGTTATGGTAACCAATCGATTCTGTTAAGCGCACTGCCACTTTACCCATTTCTTCACGTAGTTTCGGGGTGAGGAAAGGAGAGGGTGATTCTTCAATCAGTTTTTGGTGACGACGCTGAACGGAGCAATCACGTTCACCGAGGTGAATGACTTTGCCGTGTTCGTCGGCCAACATCTGGAACTCAATGTGACGAGGTTGTTCGATATATTTTTCAATATAAACTGAACCATTACCAAAAGCTTTTTCGGCTTCAGCCCGGGCGGCTTCAAATTCTTTACCGAAGGCGGCAGCATTGTGCACAATACGCATCCCTTTTCCGCCACCACCGGCGACGGCTTTAATGATGACCGGGAAACCAATCCGTTGAGCTTCCTTAACCGCTTCACGTTGATTATCCACGGGGCCATCGGTGCCAGGAACGGTGGGAACTTTATATTTAGCGGCGGTCTGACGGGCCACTGCTTTGTCGCCCATCATCCGAATCGCTTCGGGACGCGGACCAATAAATTTAATATTCGCAGACGCACACTTTTCAGCAAAGCCCGCGCGTTCGGATAAAAATCCGTAGCCCGGGTGAATTGCGTCTACGTTAGTAATCTCGGCGGCAGAAATAATACGATCCTCGCGGAGGTAGGAATCTTTGCTCGGTGCCGGTCCGATACACACGGCCTCGTCGGCTAACTGAACGTGCATCGACTGTTCGTCGGCTTGAGAGTAAACGGCAACGGTCTTGATGCCTAGCTCACGGCAGGCACGAATAATGCGAAGGGCGATTTCGCCACGATTGGCGATTAGGATTTTATTCATCGGATAAATTCGGTGTTCAGCCTACCTTCACGCGGAAGAGGGGCTGGCCGAATTCCACGGATGTTCCATTGGCCACGAGACATTCAACAATCGTGCCAGCGATTTCAGAAGGAATCTCATTCATCACCTTCATCGCTTCGATGATACAAACGGTGCTATCCACCTTAACCTGTGAGCCGACGACCACGAAGGCCGGGTTCTCGGGTGAAGGGGTAGAGTAATAGGTCCCCACCATGGGTGAATTAATGGTTTTGATGTTGGGGTCAGCTACCACTGCCGCAGGAACTGGGGCAGCCGCTTGGCCGGGCGCACTTGCCGGAGCAGGTGCATAGGCAACGGGTGCCGCCGGGGCTGATGCCACGGGCGCGGCACGTCCACCCACATCACGCTTGATGCGTAATTTGAATTCTTGGTCTTGGATTTCGAATTCGGAAAGGTCCGATTTCTTCATTAAATCCACGACTTGTTTGATCTTAGTTAGGTCCAATGTTTTGTCCTCCGTTAGGGGGTTTCACGATAGATACATCGGGTCTTAGCAACTAATCAACATCTCATTCCACCAAACTATCAGGAATTTTACCTAAGTCTTTCTTGATAATGGACTTAAAGAATAATGACAACCAGGGCGGATTGGCATCGGTTTTTGGGGTCGAAATAGGTCCTTTTACCGTAATTTTGGTATTATTTACCAGATTTCGGCTCAAATTCAGCAATTGTAGGGGGGTAAAGCTGCCTGACTTTGGAACCGTAAACTGACCGTTAAAATCGACTTCAGAATCCTTGAGTTGAACCTCCCCATTGAGACCAAGATAGGACTGAGATCCCATAATCATGAGGTCAGGAAAGTAAGCGGTGCCATCCGCACACCCAAAGTGCCCGTTGATGTGGTCAAGCGTGTAGGTGGTGGCTTCAATGCCGAGGGATTCCAGAATAGTCGACAGTCCGCCCAGCAGCCGGATTTTTTTCAAATCGGGGCTATAGAGATCAAACGACCCAAGACCTTTAACCTCCGTAGGGTTATCGATGTCCACGGTACCACGGAAATTAAAGTTTAGGTTAGATCCGGGTTTAAACATCTCCACCGACCCCGCTTTAACCCCGTTTAGTTTTTCCGTCAGGCGCGTGATTTTTAAAGTATCACAGTTTTTTAGTTCTAAAAAAATTTCTGCTTCGTGGGGCGTTTTTCCATTGAGTTCGAATTTCACATTCCCATCTGCCAGAATAAAACTCGAGCGCGCTGAAATAACATTATTTTTACTGACGACATTCATCCTGAAATTTCGACTCTCAACGCCCCATGCTTTAAACGGCTCGATGCATTCCGCATTCGCCTCAACATTTAATCCGTTTTCCGTAGGCGTAACAAATAAGTCAAATGAGTGACTACCGGGTAACTCAATTTTTTTCAAAATTTCAGCAATGTTGTCCGCACTGCAGTCCGCCGCAATCCACGGCTGCAGATTGCCGCGTAATGAAATCACCGGACCCGCTAGCGTAGCGGGTTTACGCCAATCCCACACCACACTCCCATGCACTGCGCCATCCTCTTCCGACTTTCCTCCAGCTAATTCTTCAATGCCAATGCGCGTGTATTCCGAGCTGGTGTCGACAGATAACGTCACCCGACGAAAAGGTGCCGTTAATAAAGTGAAATCATCCATACGCACCCGCCCTTTCACGTCAGCCGACACATTTCCCCAGCGCCCAACCACATCGATGGTCGCCCGCGGATCTTTTTTAGTCTCAAACATTTTCCACGTATCTACCCACCATTGCCCCAAGATTTCATTGAGGGCACTGGGGTGGACGTCGCCCCGGAGTCGCAAATTAAATTCACCTTTTGGTTCTAATGCACAATCTAACTCGCCGCGTATCGTGGTGAGTTGGAGATTTCTTAATTGAAGAGGGAAGGGCTTGCGCTCAGGCGAAAAAGAAAATCGGGTGACCATCGCGAGGTCTTGATTCGACGAGAGACTTTTTTGACTGATGCCGAGGGCGTTTAAACCGGTGAAACTAATTTCTCCTTCAGCCCACTTAAATTGTTGGCCGTGTTCAATCTGAGTTTGCGATAAACCGATGTAGCCATCAAGTTTGACACGCGATTGTTGGAGTAGTTCTTGGATACTCGAAAACGCATTCAACTCCTGGGCGGAGATTTGCGCATAATAAATTTTCCATGAGAAATCGCCCACCGGACTGGTCGATGAGTTTATCCAACTGAGTTCACCCACGGCTTCGGACTCACGGCTCTGACTTTCAAAAATTGCTCGAATGCCAGCCATTTCATTAATCCGCTGCGGCGTAAACTTCGCCCGAAATTGAATACCATCTAATTGGGGCAGGGAACCGTCGACTCCGATAATGTGTCCAGAAATCGAGCGATTTTGCTCCGCGCCGCTCATCTCAACCAGGAGGTGTTTAATGCTGTAGTTTTTATAACTTAAATAATCTACCGCGCTCTGCAGGGACCATTGATCAATCAACCCCTGCTTATTAATTTGAATGCTGCCGAATATCTCCAAGGTGCGCGCCTGGAAGTTTGCAGCAGTCGTTGTACTCTCGTGATTAGCTAACACGGCTTGGAGTTTAAGTTCCGCTCCACCGGTGGCCTTACCATTGGCATCCATTTGAATCGAGCCCCCGCCCGCTTCTTTGGTCAGTGCCACTATTTCTTCCAGAGCGCTTAAGTACCTGCGAGTAGACTGAGCGATGGTTACAGTCGGCTGCGTGGATCCCTCTAAGAGATCATTTTGAATACTTAAAAGGTTGAGCGGCAATTCGCCCTCCAGTGAAATCACGAAATTACCACTGCGTGTCCGACACGTGGGCGCGGTCAGCCAATTTCCTTTGCGCACTAAATCGATCCGCAGGTCTTCCAGTAAAAGCTGCTTCTCGCCCATTTGTGAAATGCTTGCGGGGCAAAATATTTTACCGCCCCGGAGATTAAATCGCTGTGGTGAAATTTTTAAGAAAAATAGATTACTCGGAGAGATTTGAAATTCCACCCGCTCGGCCGTAAAAACCTCCCCCGTGATACCCTCAATTTCTACGGTGACATCATCCACCGCCAAAGAAAGATCGGGCTGGATCCAGAAGTTACGGGCTTGCAGTTTAATCCCTTCTTGGGCGGCTTGATGAAGGATTAGTTGGCTGACGCTCTCGGGTAGCCGAACGGGAATTTGATTATTAGCTACCCATAAAAGTAGTAATTGAAAGAGGAGTAATAAAACTAAAATGCTTGTCCCTAAACCGCGTACACTTTTTTTAAATCGACTGATCGATTTAGGTTCGCTCATTGACTAGTGCTATTTAAAAGGGGGATGAGGATTTCAGCTAAAGTAGGGTCGAGCAAGAAACTGTCATCGTCATTCTCATCCCGTAATAAGACAGCGGTGTTATTGAGCGGTTCGGTGCACCAGTAGTTGCGAAGCGATTCGCTGGCGCCCGTCGACCCCGCCGCCGCTTGATCAGTGATTCGTAGTAAATATTTCCATTCACCTGCGCCGATATCTCGCGTGGGGAATTCCGTCGCCTTTACTTGCGCTAAACTGGTAGCCAGTCGACGGCTCGTGGCTGCGTCGAGTCGACCCGTGCCCGCCCAGTTGCCGTCAGGTCCGAGTCGCGCCTCGCCGATGACCTTGCCGTCTTGACGTTCTACCAAGCGAAGCCCGACCACTTTTGTCCCCGTGGCTAATTGATTGATCACGCGGTTTCTCCAAAACTGTGGAGCGACGTTTTGATAAGCATTACGCAGGAGTGATACTTCACAAACCCCAGCAAAGGCTGCACCTTTTTGGTGTACGAGATAAGTTCCGGCCGGTTTATTTTCGGGTCCTGGATAAAATGAAACCGCCAGTTTTTCTCCACCGATTTCAATTTCAACTTTATGCATAGGTTCTGCAGGTAAATTAGCTGCAGGGATTAACCATGTTTCATTTAAAGTCTTTCCTCCTTCGCGTAAATTGATGGCGCGGAGCTGACTTAAGTCGCCCAAGAATTCTTTGATTAATTGGCTGTCACCTTCCCGACGTTGAATAGCGGTAGAACCAGGAGCGACAGGAATTTCCCAGCGCGTATCTTTCCCGGTCGATTCCAGGCGGTGTAAGGTGATAGTGCGACCACCGGAAATTAAATTAAATCCCGTGACAATTTCGGAATCGAAATCGACTGGACGCGTTGAGGTGAGAATGGCTCGAGGATTGTACCATCCGCCTAAATCTTTGGTCTCGATCAGAAAGACGGCATCACTCTCTTCGAGTTTAGCCCAGCACTGCGCTGTATTTTTTACCCCTGGTTTGCCGATCAATAAAACTTGGCGACGAGAGCTGCCTTCTAATGCAATACGGATGACGGGCTCAGCTAGACCCATGTCATCCGTCATTTTTTCGGCAAATTGTAGCACGCGAATATTAACTAAATTAGAGAGGGCTTGGGTGATTCTCTCAGGATCGGCTAGTGTTTCAAACGGAGCGGTAAACCGCCATTCGGCACCTTGTCCTCGTCGACCAGGTCGTGCCCGTTCTTCGTAAGCAAGATTCGTCACCACGTCAGCGTTATCTATTTTTCGGCGGGTAGAAATCGCGCGGACTTCAAATTCTGCGATTTCAAAAACCTTATCGACCCGATAAGTCTCTGGCTTGGCCTCGAGGGCGGCCGCTAAGGCATCACCGACGGGAATAATTTTTTGATTATCGGATGTTAAAATAAAAAGACGGCGCGTTTCTTTATTTTCCCCAATTTTAATTTCCTGAGTCTGGTTATTCTCCGTCACCGCTTTCAGTGTCCATCGCGGTTTTTGTAGGCCGTAGGTTTCTAAATTACTCCCGTTGGCTTTGACTTCGTTCACCGTAAAACCTTTTTCGCTGTCGATAAAACGTAGTTCATCGATAATCCGTTGGACCGACCATAAATTCGCCGCCCATTTATAGGGAGAGTTTACATACCAAAATGCGCCTCTTTTTTCTAAGGCGATTTTTGTGCCGTTATCATTAATTTCTAAACCGGTGATGCCCGTGGCAAAAAGTAAGTTCTGGCTGATGGGAGCAACGGTCTGCGTCACACTGGCACGCCACACGAGGCCAAACACCAGGAGGTTGGCGACAAATAAGACAAGGGTGGAGCGGGCAATCCGCATAGAGCCTTAATTTCTGCGACGCCAAATAGAAATCGCAAGCCCGAGTGCTAAAACAATTGCTGGAATACAACCAAAGCGAAGGGCCAGGGCCCAAAAGTCTGCTGCGGTGGCGGTAATTTGATACGCACTAACACTACGAGGGGTAATGGAGACGGCTCGATCGCGGTCAGCCAACCACGCCGCCGCTTGAATGATAAAGGCCTGATTGCCCCCTCGATTTATTTTTTGATTCGTCGCGATGTCGGATGATCCAATGACCACCAACCGACCTCCCGAACTGGTGGTGCCTTTACGAATGCCCGCTGCTCTCTCAGCAGCCACCGCTACGCTCAGCGGTCCTGGTTGATCGCGATTGATATCATATTTAACGGGACGCTTTTGATAATCGGTTTCGCCCCATGAATTATCCGAACTAAAAATAAGCGGAGTGACGGAAAGAGTACTATCAGGAGTACTACCGTCATCGAACTTAACATTTCTAAATCGAGAGCCGATGATGGGCAAATCTTGTTCCTGGAGAACGCGCGTCAACGCATTCGGCTTATCGACTAGGCGGCGCAGAACAATATCACCTTCGGCCGAACGTCCCGACGGATCCTGCTCTTGTAATTCGCAGTCGGGCGAAAAAATCGCCCAATCACTCAGGATGGTTTCGAGACCATGAGCTCGGGCAGGTTCGAGTAAGGCTAAGACCCGCCCATTTTTTTCATATAAATAATTTTTAATTAATTCTACTTCGAGTGGGGAAAATGAAATTTGCGGACCCATGATGAACAAGACCGAAGTATCGCGAGGAATTTCCTTACTCGTGGTTAGATCGAGCGTCCGCAGGGTAAAATTCCGATTTCGTAATTGGCGAGAGAGCTGCGACATGCCGCGTAAGGGCGAAGAGTCTTCCAGTCCCAACTCCCCGTGTCCTTTGATAACATAGCCAATCGCTGGTCGTTCTTCGGTGACTTCCAATAACGCTGAGGTGACCACGGATTCGCCTCTAAATAGCGCCTGATTGTTGGGGGTGACTTCAACCAACTCCGCCGAACTTACATATTTTACGCGAGTGCCGCAGAGAATAATTAAGACAGTATTGCGAGCGGGCGGACCATTTTGTGCCGCCACCTCCGATAGTAATTCCTGATTTAATCCACTGCTGATTTGGGTTACATTAAACCATTCATCACCTTGTTTGCTCGATTCGAGTTTGTACGCCTCTAATAATTTTCCCAACTGCACGCGCAGGGAAACATCGTTCTCCGAAAAGTTATCATTCAGCACCAGTGCTCGTACCCAGTTTTTATTTTTATTATTTCCGACCGGACTTTTCCGACTCGCCACTTTAATTGTTTCGACGGATTCGGCCGATAACGAGTGGCGGCGATCTGTGGTTAAGTCATAGCGAAAACGAAAGTCACTTTGTTCGGCTAAAAAATTTACCATGAGGGCGAGGCCAATCGCCAGAATCGTTTGGGTTAAGCGATTCAATCTGCGGATGGGACGCACAATGCTAAAATCATCACGTGGCTTGCTCATTTTATTCTTGGCCCTCCACGGCTAAAACAGCCAAGCCCAGGCATAATAAATTTCCAGTGATATAAAGAACTAAGGGGCGCGAATCGATGACGCCCGCAGCGAAATCTTGGAGGTGTCCGAACGTTCTTAAATGTGCCGCCGGCTCGCGCAGCCAACCTAACCACGTCCAACTTTCAATGGGCAACGATTCTAAAGCTCCACCCGCGGCGGTCAGACCTAAGAGCATGATAAAAGTCAGTAAGGCCGCGAGGGCTGAGCTGCGCGTGAGGCAGCTACATAAAATGCCGATAGCCACGTGGAGCAGTCCGCTCATGAAAATAAAAGAAAGCGCGCCAATCAGAACACTCGGATCGCTCAGTCGCTGTTCATTGACTGAACCGAGACGAAGGTTCACCAGCAACGTGAAAGGAATGAATCCCAGCCAAAGTGTGACCCAAGTAATCCATGCTGCTAAAAACTTTGCCCACACAATGGCCGCAATACTCGCGGGTGTCGTGAGGAGCGATGAGAGTGTGCCCGCGCGCCGTTCCTCGGAAAAACTGCGCATTGTGAGCAACGGCAAAATACAAAGCAGGGGAAGCCAGAATAATTTAAACGTTCCTTCCACCGGCGTCCAGGGTTGGGGCGATCGACTGCACTCTAACAAGGCGAACCAATAAATGGTACCCATGAGAGTTAAAAAAAGTCCCGCCGTAGCCCAAGTATTCCAAGAATGAAACGCCAGTTTTAGTTCATGGAAAAGTAATGTTTTAAAATGTCGCATCTTAGTTTTTTAATCCGTCGTTCGTGGTTCGTCGGGTGGCCGCTAAGAAAATATCTTCTAAGCCGTAATGTTCTTCGGCGATTTCGCGGAACGCCACGCCCGCCTTAATTAAATGAGCCGCTAAATTTTCTCTGATCGCCGATTGAGTGGGAATAGTAATTTGGTAACGAACCCAGCCCCCCGCTAGGTTTTCCTGAATCTCAATTTTTGACGCACTCTCAATTTGTAAGCAAATCTCTAAAAGCTGGGCGAGGGGAGTGTTGCTCGTTAGTTTAAAGACCGCGTTGGGTAAAAGTTCGCGCCGTAAGTCCTCGGTCTTACCTTGAGCCACTAAACGCCCCCGATTAATAATTACGACTTTGTCACAGACCTGTTCGACTTCATGGAGAATATGACTCGAAATGAGAACGGCCATTTGTCCGCGCAGCGAACGAATCAAATCGCGAATTCCTAAAATTTGATGGGGATCCAAGCCAATCGTCGGCTCGTCTAAAATAATAACTTTAGGTTGAGCCAGTAGGGCATCGGCAATACCGACCCGCTGACGAAAGCCCTTGGAGAGTTGTCCAATGAGTCGACCCTTGGCGCGGCGAATAAGATCACAATCTATCATTACTTTTTCGACGCGTGCTTGAACATTTTTACTTTCTACGTTCTTCAGTTTTGCCCGCAGCGTTAAATATTCTTCGACCCGTAAATCATCGGGCAGCGGATTGTTTTCTGGCATGTAAGCCAAATGGCTTTTCGCGGCGGCGGGATTCAGTGAAACAGACTCTCCCCAGATTGTGGCCCGGCCTGAGGTGCCCGCCATCGTGCCCGCCAAAATTTTCATCGTCGTAGATTTACCCGCACCATTCGGACCTAAGAATCCCACAATCTCACCCGGTGCTACGGTGAAGGATAAATCTTCAATCGCGGTGAGTGAACCATATCGCTTGGTTAGTAATTCGGCCACCACGGCGGCAACGGGCTGCGTCGTGGGTTCGGTCATTTTATTTTCCTTTGGAGGGAATCGGATCGGGGTTCAGCGGAGTCAATAAAGCCGGCTCGGAACGCACCAACCAAGTTTTGTCTTGGGCCCAAACGTGGGTGGCCTGCAGGCGTTTATCCATGAGGTTGATCCACTTGGCTGCGCCAGCATTGTCCCCGCGGGTTAAGGCTAAATTAGCTAGAACATACATCGCGTAACCTTTTAAAGTTTCGGGAGCGGAATTATCTTCGGCGACACTGGTGATGATGGCTTCAGCATTGGCTTGTCCTAATTCTTGACGGCTCAGTCCGGAAAAAAGTTTTGCTCTGGCGGCAATGGCATGAATAGCCGGAGTTTGATCAGCGATGGCTGCGATGGCCGCCGCTTCATCATAAGTCTTGGCGGCTTCGGTTAATTTATTTTTTCGGCGTAATTCATCAGCCACTTCAATGAGGGCAATCGCGGCTAAAGGTTCTTTGGGGTGAGCGGCTGCAAAAGCGCGGCGCGCAGTTTCATCCTGGCAGGCGACATAGGATTCTCCCAAGGCTTCGTGTTGGGCTTCTTTCCAAAAATAAAAAGCTAAGAATGCAAGAACTCCGACGACGACGGAGGTGATGGACCGAACGATGACCGTTTGGTTTCTTTCCCAGAAAAGCCAGAGGCGATCCTCGGCATCGGCATTGGCAAAATCTTCATCTACGACGACTAAATTACGGTCGTCATCGGCTTTAGTGCGCTTGGGTGGACGGCTTTCAGACATATAAATAACCCTTAACATTGCACGGTCAGTGTCAACCCCCGCCTCCCCCTCTAATTGGCTTGTTGCCTATGCTAAGACTGGCAATGATGCAGATAATTATGAATGCTACTAACACGGTCATTGCGGCTTTAAAGTCCGCACAGTCCGCGGGCCAAATTTCTGCAGTTACTTTCAATAATGTCGCCCGTTGGTTAGAAACCAAACACCTGCCTTCGTCGATTACGGAGAGTTTGACGGATTTAATCGAAAAATCTGCCTGGGCCGAAATCGAAGATCGTTTTTATAAAGGTATCGCCTTCGGTACTGGCGGAATGCGGGGTCGCACGGTCGGCCGTATTAGTGCGTCTAATGAAATGGATTCTAGTGGTCAGCCCATCCGGGCCGCGGTGGGGACGGCCTGCTTAAATGATGTTAATATCTTAAGAGCCGGCCTGGGTTTATGGAAACATGTTTCCGCTAACCAAACAAAGCCACGTTTAGTAATCGCCCATGATGTCCGCCACTTTTCTAAACATTTTGCTGAGCTCCTCGCGTCGGCCTGGATTAAATTAGGCGGCGAAGCTTTTCTTTTTTCCGGTCCACGCTCGACCCCTCAACTGAGTTTCACCCTGCGTCATTTAGAAGCGCATGCCGGAGTGGTCATCACCGCGAGTCATAATCCCTCTCACGACAATGGATTTAAATGCTATCTCCACGATGGCGCTCAAGTGACTCCTCCCGCCGATACCGCGATTGTTGACTTCGTTGGAAAAATCGAAGTCGCCGAAGTGATTCCCTTTTTAGAAATCAATTTGAGCGGTGTGCAGTCCGTTACTCAAGTCATCGAAGAAGCGTATTTAAATAGATTAGTAAAAGGTGTGATTGACCCCGAAATTATGGGTCGGCATGCCCCCAGCGTCGTTTTCACTAATCTCCACGGCACCGGAGATGTGATGGTGATTCCAGCCCTGCGCCGATTGGGGATTGATCCACACGTGGTCGAAGAACAGCGCGAACACGACGGACGTTTCCCCACCGTTCCTTCACCTAATCCAGAAAATCCCGCAGCCTACGTTCTCGCCTTAAAATTAGCGACTGAACTTAATGCCGATATTGTTTTAGCAACGGATCCTGATGCCGACCGCGTCGGCGTGGCCTGTCGCGAGGCTCAAGCGGGCTATCGCTTACTCACGGGTAATGAAGTCGCCGCGCTCTTAACCGAATTTAGAATATCCGTTTTAAAAGATAACGGAATTATTCCCGCCAGCGGTTCGACTTCCGCCGTGGTCGTTAAATCACTGGTGACCACGCCGCTCGTCGAAAAAATTTGTCACCGCCATGGCGTCCGCTGCTTAGAAACTCTTGTCGGCTTTAAGTGGATTGGACGTAAATTAGAAAAATGGTCGAAAAAGATTTCTGAAAGTGGCGCAACCGATTTCTATAATCTGCCACTGAATCGCCGCGCCCCGCTCGCCCTCCGCAACGGAAACTTCTTTATTTTAGGCGCTGAAGAGAGCTACG
Source organism: Opitutales bacterium (assembly GCA_016463705.1). Lineage (GTDB taxonomy): Bacteria > Verrucomicrobiota > Verrucomicrobiia > Opitutales > UBA953 > UBA953. The sequence goes on from JAEMQU010000006.1 coordinate 67,923, forward strand.
GATATCTCAGCGATGACGCTATCCGTGATAAAGATGCGAATGGTGCTGTAATGATGCTTTGCGAATATGCTGCCATTCTTCGTTCGCGTGGTCGCACGCTCCTCGATGCTTTAGACGCCCTACATTTAGCCAACGGTGCACACGTCGAAGATCTCTTAAATATTTCGTTCGAAGGAGCCGAAGGGGCCGCGGCGATTCGTCGCATTGTCAGCTCATGGCGCCATAGCCCACCTAAAGAAATCGATGGAGTAAAAGTAACGAAGATCACCGATTACGATCAAGATAAGGTGATGGATAGTGAAGGTGAACAGGTTCCTCGCGAAGAATTTATCATGGCCGAATTAGCCGATGGATCGCGTATTGCCGTCCGCGCCTCAGGCACCGAGCCGAAGGTGAAGTTTTATACCTTTACCTCCGCAAAAACTGAAGATGCGGATGATTTAAAATCTGCTCGGGCCCGGGCCAAAAAACTAGCTTTATCTTTACGAACTTGGTTAGAAGCCGATGCTCAGAAGCGTGCTAAAACTAAATAAAATGAAATCACTATCCATCCTTTCTCTACTATTTTTAGCAGGCTGTGCTATTCCTGCCAACGACCCCTCATTCCGTGCAGAAAAGACTCCTGCCGCCGCCGTCTTAGCCGGAGAAAAATCCCGCGAAGGTGATTTAAGCCAAAGAGTTAAACAGGCTAACGAAAAGAATGATCAGCGTTTAAAAGACGGTGATTGGCGGGCGATTAAGCCAGCGGTCGGCCCTCAGCCTTAAACTGCTCCGCCACTGCGGAAAATTTTCGCCGCTAAATCTTCTGTGACCTCTTCGGTGCTCTTCGCGCTGCCGATGCCTTGCATTAAAATAAAACGCAATTTTCCAGAGCGAACTTTTTTATCCCGCTTCATCGCTGCCATTAATGCTTCAAGTGGCAGGGGAGCTCGCAAATGCGTGGGCAGACTATAAGCCGCTAAAGTTTTTTCTACGGCAACACCTTCGTCGGCCGTACACTGACCCAACTCTGCGGATAAGCGTGCGGCCATGACTAAGCCAATAGCCACGGCCTCACCATGTAAGTAAGTTCCATATCCCGCCACCGCTTCAATCGCATGACCGAAGGTGTGACCTAAATTCAGTAATGCCCGGCCGCCTTCTTTTTTAGTTTCGAATTCATCATCGCTGACCACCGAGGCTTTAATTTCTACGCAGCGACGAATCACGGCGGGGAGTTGCGGACTTTGCCAATTCAGCGGTGCGAGCGACTGCAGATCATGAAAGAGTTTTTTATCCGCAATCAGACCGTGTTTAATCACTTCCGCCATCCCTGCCGTGAATTCGCGCGCGGGCAGGGTAGATAAAAGTGAAGTGTCGGCGTAGACTGCTAGAGGTTGGTGAAAGCTGCCCACTAAGTTTTTTCCAGCCGTTAAATTTATTCCCGTTTTACCACCCACCGAACTATCCACCATCGCTAAAAGTGTCGTGGGAACTTGGATACATTCAATCCCCCGTTGGTAAGTGGCCGCGGTGAATCCGGCTAGATCACCGATGACGCCACCGCCAATGGCAAAAATGGTGCCATCGCGGGCGATACCCTCGGCCGCTAAGAAATTCCAAAGTCTTAATAATTCCTCAGCTGATTTTGCTTTTTCACCATCTACTTGAGTGATGATTATCGGCATCACTGCAGAAATCTTCTTAATTAAATCAGGCTGAGCTTGGGCAATCGCTGGCGAGGTGATGGCGACGCACTTTTTATTTTTTTGCAGATGACTTTGGGCGGTGAGTAGAACTTCCGACCAGACGCCGGCACCAATTCGTACAGGGTATGAATGTTGAGTGAGTTTAACTTGGACACTTTCCACGGTCATGAATTAAACCTGAGTTATGGAATCGGTGCTGGCAAGCCAACCTATGCTTCCAGTCCGACCACCGACCGCGCATAGGCCTTTTTATCGAAGGGCACGAGATCTTCACTGGTCTCACCTAAGCCAATAAATCTAACGGGAATACCCAGCTCGCGCACAATGGCAACCAGGGCGCCCCCTTTGGCTGAGCCATCCAGTTTGGTAACGATAATTCCCGTTAACTGCACGGCCTCATGAAAAACTTTAGCCTGTTCGAGTGAATTCGCACCGAGTGAACCATCGACCACCAACCATTTTTCATGCGGTGCACCCGTCAGGGCTTTATCCGTCACTCGGACAACTTTCCTAAGCTCTTCTAAGAGATGTGTCTTGGTGTGCAGTCTTCCTGCGGTATCTAAAATAATAAAATCCGCACCGCGGGCCACTCCGGCTTTAATAGCGTCAAAAGCAATGGCTGCGGGATCAGCTCCCGCGGCACCGCTGACAATTTCAGCTCCCGTTTTTTCTGCCCAGGCAGTTAGCTGTTCGCTCGCGGCAGCTCGAAAGGTATCGCACGCACCTAGAATACAACGCTGACCCTTTTTTTGCCAGCGGGCGACCAGCTTAGCCGCGGTGGTTGTTTTACCCGCACCATTGATGCCTAAAAGCATAATGACTAAAGGTTTTTGTGAGGGCGGATTCCACTCTCCACATTTTTCTAAAACATTTTCGATGACTTTTGCGGCGGCTTCAGCCGGACCGGCCTGACGTAACTCCGCATTATTTTTCCAAGCATTTTTCGCAGCTTGCACCGCTTCTTCAGTCGTCGTTACGCCAAAGTCTCCAGCAATCAAGAGCTCACGTAATTTCTCGACGGACGATTCATCCATCGGCCGCGCAAAAAGATTAGTCAGCGCTGCGGTGGTACGATTGAGCCCAGCTTTGAGTTTTTCAAAAAAACCACCGCTCATTTTTAAGCTCCTTCTGCTTTGCGTGGATCGCGTCCAATTTCACCTTTATAGCGATCCAGAATACCATTCACGAATCGCTTGGATTCGTCGGTCGAAAAACTCTTAGCCAGATCAACGGCCTCGTTGATGGTCACAATCGGCGGAATGTCGGTGCGACGCATCAGCTCAAAAATAGCCAATCGAAGAATGGCTAAATCCACTTTAGCAATGCGCTCAAACGTCCAATTTTCCGTGGATCGCTTCACCACTTCGTCAATGAGATCGATATCTTTAATGACGCCATGAATGAGTTCTTCCGCAAAGGAGTAGTAGTCGCGCGGTTGTTCTTGTTCGCTGAAAAAATCAAAGAGGGCGGTTACTAAATCGCCGTGCCTTTGTGACTCCCAGGAATAAAGAAACTGCATCGCTGCGACACGACTGTCGTGACGACGATTACGTTTTTGCGGCGCCGCGGGGGTCTTTTCTGCTTCAGGATTTTCCACGTTAATTTTTGGCAAAGGGTTCATCTAAATCTTCAAGTGTATCGAGTCTTTCTCCTAAGGTTTGACGGTGTTGTGCCATAACCAATGCGGCCTGCGCAAACTCGGTTCCACGATCAAGCGAACCGATACAGCGTTGTTCGGCTTGAGCGCGATTGTTCGTAACCACAATACCGTTAATCACGGGAACTTCAGTGCGAATGGCGACTTCTTGCAGGGCGACGGCTGTAGATTGTCCAATAATTTCGTGGTGCGGGGTGTCTCCAGCGATGACCACTCCGAGAACAATGACGCAGTCGAACTCACTCGATGACGCAGTCATATTGGCGATATAAGGCAGCTCGCCTGAACCGGGAACGCGCAGCACGCGAATATTTTGCGGGGCGACTTGGGCCTGAGTTAAGGTGGCAATCGTCTTCTGTAATAAAGCCTCAACCAGATCTTGATTATAACTTGCTGCGACGATGCTGAAAACAAATTTGGCCCCAGAGATGTTGGGCGATGATGGTTTGTCTTGGCTCATGTACAGGAAGAACGAAAGGCTGATGCAACAACTTAAGTTATTACGTTCAAGCGGAAACGCTTAGGAAAAATTAAAAGGGGACTTGTTCGACGATTTCGAGCCCATAACCGCTAAGACCGACTACTTTTCGGGGGTTATTGGTAATCAAACGGATTTGCTTAAGTCCAATGTGCGAAAGTATTTGGGCACCAATACCGTAATCGCGCGCATCCATTGCATGGAGTCGAATGCCTTCATTGTCTGCTTTCACTCCGCCAAAGGGTTGAGCGACGTGAACGATGACTCCCGTTCCAGCCTTGGCCACCGCGGCAAAACTTGCGGAAAGGGAATTACCTTCACCAAATGATAAGCCATGAAATAAATCACCTAATAAGTTTTCACGTTGGACGCGTACGAGCATGGGCGAATTTTTTGGCTGACCCAGAACGAAGGCTAGGTGTTGGCGACCATCAGGTAGTGAACGATAAACGCGCAGTTCGAATTGTCCCCATTTCGATTTAAAAGGGCTCGTCGCAATCAACTCGACTAACTTTTCACTGCGGTGACGGTACTCAATGAGCTGCGCAATTGAAATCATCCGCAGATTAAATTTATTTTTTAATTCAATGAGTTCAGGTAAGCGAGCCATCGAGCCATCTTCATTGAGAATTTCGCAAATCACTCCGCTCGGGTGCAGTCCAGCCAAAGAGGCTAAATCGACCGCCGCTTCGGTGTGGCCGGCACGTTGCAATACTCCACCGGGGCGAGCCATGAGTGGAAAAATATGTCCGGGTTGAACTAGGTGTTCGGGTTGTGAATGCGGATCGGCTAAAATAGAAATCGTTTTCGCGCGATCGTAAGCACTGATACCGGTCGAGATTCCCTCGGCGGCATCGACCGAAATCGCAAAAGCCGTGCGTTGAGATTCTCGATTTTCCGGAACCATCTGAGAGATGCCGAGACGTTTGAGTTGGTGTTCGAGCGTGGGGACGCAAATCAGACCGCGACCGTGACGAATCATCATATTGACTGCTTCGGGTGTGACCTTGGAAGCCGCCATGACGAAGTCGCCTTCGTTTTCTCGGTTCTCATCATCCGTCACAATAACCAGCTTGCCCGCAGTAATATCTGCGAGGGCATCCTCGATGGTATCAAAAGGCTGGCTCATGAAAACGTTGGTAGGTGCAACTTGTCTGCAATGAGTGGGGGTGCAAGCGAGGAGATACTTTCACCCTCAATTTATTATTCGTACGTCAATTGCACCGTCATTTTACCATCGTTACTCGGGGTGAAGCGAACCCAATAGGCATTGAGCCACTCTGGTAATTGCACATCAATCGTCTGCTTTGGAGTGAGAATAAAAGATTTATAAATACTAAAACGCCCATCACCTGCGACATCGCATTCCATGACGATAGTATTCGGAGTTTCACTGTGATTTATTAAAGTGATTTGTTTCTTATCATACCCTGTCATTAAATAAGGGTCCGAAGGTTCATGGGCTTTAACTGCGGAATTTTTCCAAGGTCCTCCGTAGCCTCGGGGCTTTCCTAATTGCCAGAGATCATCCGCGGCTCCCACCCAAACGGCTGCTTGGTTGTCGGCGGAGTGAATGATGTGGCGATTATTTTTTCCTGCCGATGGATTCACTCCACTGAGAACTAAGAGTCCGCGATACGAACAATAATCATGAATAGCTAATGGGCTGGTGGCAATGGGCCGCATCCGTATTGCTCCCATGGCATTTATAGCAGGCAATTCATAAAAAGTGCCGTGTGCTTGGAGGAGGTCGCGTTCAGTGCAAACTTCACGCACCTTACGCAGTGAAGACTTTGCTAATAAGTTATCTTGATTGATTTCAGCGGAGCGGGGAAGTCGCCAGCGTTGTCCGTTTTCTGTAAAAATTACTGATGCCTCGTCGCACGTAACGCCGCCATTGGGAACTGCCGTACCTTGTTTAATTTTTTCTAAGTCCACTGAATCTGCGGGGACTAATCGCATGTCAGCATTCAGTTCATAGAGTGAGCGAATTTCCGCTTGCCCGTTTTTAATTTCTGCATTGAGCACGGCGAGTGTGCTCTTGCGCGTTAAAAGAAAAGCTCCCCGTGACGCTTCGTCTTTAGCTAAAGATAAGCCAATGAATTTAGGGTCAATATCAGTTGTGCGACTATCTTGATTAGCATACTGAAAGGTGGCAGAGACTGATGCGACATCGCGACTAGTTTTAATCCGCAGCCAAACCGCTTTAAGATCTTTAGGAATCTCTACCCACTGGTTTTTTATTTCAGTAGATAGTGTCACCTCTCTCCAGATTTTCCACTCGTTGTTTCCGAGTTCATCTACTTCAAGAGTAAATTTTGTTGCGGCGATACCATCCTGTTCGAGGTGTAAGGCGCGTCGAGTGAAGCCAGTGAGAAGATAGGGATCGGATGAAACTTGTGCTTTCACTGATTCATTTAACCAAACGCTGCCGTGACCCAACACGGGTCCCAAGTGATCAGGTTTGTCTAGTGGTGTAAACCAGAGATTAGATTGTGACTGTCCAGGCCCTGCTAACTTTCCTTTGGCTTCGCGTTTATTTAAAAATTCAGATTTAGCGGTATCATCACATCCAAACACAAGGCGGTCATTCCAACGCGTAAAATCACCAATGACTTTAAGGTAAGTTGAGCGTGGATAAATACCTGCAGAATTCTTGACTGAAAATGTTTCGGGAAAATTCCAGAACATCCC
>JAEMQU010000006.1:74539-90043 GCA_016463705.1 Opitutales bacterium
GGTTTATTTTTTATTTCTTTAATCAGACCCTTCACCGCTAAAGTGTGTACATCCACTTCGAAGAGCCCGTCTTCCATCGTCGCAAAATAAATTTTGTAAGTAGGCTCGGTCAGATGTCGTGCATTCCCCGTTAATCTCCCAGGCATGTGCTTCGGTGAGATCACTCGCACATTCCGTTCTGCGTTGATGAAGTAAGGACCAATAATGAGCTGCTTCGATTCTTCATGAATCATGCGGTTGGCGGGAGTTCCGCCCACGCTTTCGGGTCGGGTAATTAACTCTAATGACGGAGTAATTTCGTAAAGTTTATCGCTCGAACCATAGGGACAGTGTGGGCCATAGGTAATTACCCAAAGTCGATCTGCCCAAGGCACCACCGCGCCCGTTCCGCATTCACCTTCATTATTAAAATAACCTAAACTCGGATAGATACCCGACCACTCTTGGGGTGCAGCGATTCCTTGAATGCCGATAACGGAAAAGAAAATTAAACAAACCCTAAGCATACTAAGAAGATTTATTACATTTCACTTAGATAATAAATAAAATAATCCAGCTTCCTACGATGAGGGCGGGAATGCCGAAAAGTTTAATGACGCTTTTTGATTCTGCCTGCATAAGGAAACACCCGATTAAAATCAAAGCACAGAGGGGTCCACTCGCTGGCCAAGTAGGATTTCCTTGTAAATTAAGTCCAGGAATTCTGGCGAAAAATTCGGCAATGGCTGTCATGATATTTAAAATGATCACTCCGGCCCCGTTGATCCACTGGGCTAAGGGCAAAAGTTTTTCCCAAGGATAAAAAAACAAAGAGATCATGCCGCATACGAGCGGAATTTCTGAGAGCGGAACTAAAATTAAATTTACGACAATCCCACTAAGACTGGCATTCTGAAAATAAGTCACGGTGAGTGGCAGTCCTGCGATGGTCGCTGCCGCGGATATACATAGGCCTGAAATCAAAAACTTTCTCATCTTCCATCTTGCTCGTTGCGACCAGGTTTGGCTTTTAGCGGGAATTAATTTTTCTTCGGTGGTGGTCTGATTGAGTATTTGGGCGGCGGGAGCTCCGACTAAAATAATCGCCACCACGGCGACATAACTTAACTGAAATCCTGGATCATTAATCGCCTCAGGTTGAAGAATGAGTGTAAAAGCGCAGGCCAGGGCGAGGGATTGTAACGTCGAAGTGGACCGCTCGCTGACTTGTCCCACCCAAATAAACGTCGCCATAATCCAAGCTCGAGTCGATGACGGTGACACTCCGGTCACTTCCACATATAGCCAAAGCAGACTTAAGATAATCACGCCCAAAGGTTTTTCTGGTAAATGTAATTTTCGAATAAACCAGAGCATCCCCGCCGCCATGCCTGCGATATGTAATCCGCTAATCGCAAATAAATGAAGCGTGCCCGTTTGGGTAAATGCCACTTTAGCCTCGGGCGGCAATAGGGCGGTGCGTCCTAAAAGTGTGGCCGATAAAAGCGCCCCTCCATCGGCGTCTTCCCACGGTAAGGTGCTCAACCAACGCTCTAATTTTATCTGGGTTCGTTGACACCACACGGCAAAGTCCGTTGGCTTTTCTAAGAGTCCGATAATTTTTCCGTTACCGAGTTTAAGTGTGGCCCCCTGCGATTTCACCCAAGCATCATAACCTTGCGGGTTTCCATCAATCGCCGAAATCCATCCGCTCATTTTTAATTCGCATCCTTGGGCGGGAGTGCCGCCTTTGACGGATAGAGCGACGCGCCGGCGAAAAAATTCACCTTTATCCGTAATGATTCCTAGGCCCGTCCAGCCACTGCCAGCGCGATTGGTATTAGCATGTTCAATCGCCATAGAGAGTTCGGTTAATTTTTCTTCGACCTGAATAAAATTTTGCGGTGGCAGTTTTACCTGGTGCCAGGCCGCCCCCAACAAAACGCCCACAGCTACTAGTGCGATCTGACTTTGCTGCGCGTTACGGATTTTTATCCACAGCCAACCCAGAAAAAATAAACTTAAAACCAATAATATAAAAACCGGAACGGGATAAAAACTATTTAAGCTCTCACCCAAAAGAATGGGTAGAGCCAACCACAGTGCTGGGCAGTGACCAAACCGAGAGGGCTTTAGTTCGTCGTCGTATTCCAGGGAGTGGGGCCGTTCCATAAACGGAGGCCTTCGCTGCCGATATTATTTCGGGCGACCTCCGTCCTTAGCCAATCCCAGCGACTCTCTTTGACGAGAGCAGGAGATTGAAGCATTTGCCTTAGTGGAAAAACGACAAAACTTCGCTCACTCCAACGCGGGTGGGGGAGTGTGAGATTCGTTGATTGAAAAACTTCCCGCTCACAAAATAAGAGATCGATATCGATGGTCCGCGGTCCGTCTTTAATAGTACGCACCCGTCCTAGATCCGACTCAATCTTGGCGGTTGCGCTAAGAAGTGATTCGGCATTTTCTTTGTAAGTTATTGCAATACAGAGATTTAAGAAATTTTCTTGGTCGGTGTAGCCAACGGGATCTGAGTCAAACGCCTGGGAAATGGCCAATAACTGGACGCCGGGAATTTGGCCGATTTTTTGAATAGCTTGGCCAATAAAATCAGCCCGATTCCCAATATTACTGCCCAATCCGAGAAGGAATTGGCGCTCACCCATTTTAGATGCGCTCGCGGCGGATTTTAACGGAAATGGCCTCAAAATCGGCGGCTACCGGGGCGAAAGGCTTGGTAACTTCAACGGTCACGGCTTTAACTACAGGAAAGGTTCCGAGTAAATGTGCAGCTATTTGTTGAGCCAGTGTTTCGATCAGGTAGACAGGTTTTCCTGTAAGTTGAGCTTCCACCGTTCGAATGACATCGGCGTAGTTTACCGTCTTTTTTAAATCATCGGTTGCGGCGGCGGGGCGAGTGTCCACCTCGAGATCGACCGACACCATAAAACGTTGGCCTAAACGCTTTTCCTCGGGGAGGGCGCCATGGTGTCCGAAAGACCTGATTCCACTGATTCTTATAATATCCACACCCTTAGTGATGTCAGCTTGGTCACCCCGTGCAAGAGTTTCTCGAAAATGTTTAAACTCCCCACTTGACCCCCCTTTGACGAGTAGATGAAAGTCCGCCCGAACACATGCCTAAGAGGACCGATATCAAAACCATCCTCATCATCGGATCTGGCCCTATTATCATAGGCCAAGCTTGTGAATTCGATTATTCAGGAACGCAGGCTTGTAAGGCTCTGCGCGAAGAGGGTTACAAAGTAGTTTTAGTTAATTCAAATCCGGCAACGATTATGACGGATCCCGAAACCGCGGATGTCACCTACATCGAGCCACTCACGGTTGAATCGGTAGAAAGAATTATCGCGAAAGAAAAACCAGATGCACTTCTTCCCACGCTCGGTGGACAGACGGCACTAAATCTTTCGCTCAAACTTGCTCGCACGGGTGTCCTTGCCAAATACGGCGTCGAATTAATCGGTGCGAAAGAAGACGCGATTGAGCGCGGCGAAGATCGCGAAATATTTAAAAAGTTAATGTTGGAGATCGGACTCGATGTCCCGCGCTCCCGCGTCATCAAAAATTTAGAAGAGGCTCGCGAAACTGTTGAACAAATCGGCGGACAGTTTCCGGTTATTATTCGTCCCTCTTACACCCTCGGTGGAACGGGCGGCGGTATTGCTTATAACCGGGAAGAGTATGAACTAATGGTCCAAGGCGGTTTAGATGCTTCACCCGTGCACGAAGTCCTCGTTGAAGAATGTTTATTAGGCTGGAAAGAATACGAAATGGAAGTGATGCGAGATCACAAAGATCAATGCGTCATCATTTGCTCTATCGAAAATTTTGATCCGATGGGCGTCCACACGGGCGACTCAATCACCGTCGCACCTGCCCTTACTTTAACCGATAAAGAGTATCAATTAATGCGCGATGCCTCGTTCGCGGTAATTCGTGCGGTGGGGGTTGAAACAGGTGGTTCCAATATCCAATTCTCCGTCAACCCTGCGAACGGCCGTATGATTGTCATCGAGATGAACCCGCGCGTTTCTCGTTCATCCGCACTGGCTTCGAAAGCCACCGGATTCCCGATTGCCAAAATCGCCGCGAAATTGGCCGTGGGTTATTCACTCGATGAACTGAAGAACGATATCACAAAATCCACTACGGCGTGCTTCGAGCCTACCATTGATTACGTCGTCACCAAAATTCCTCGTTTCACTTTCGAGAAATTCGTCGGCGCTGATACCACCTTAACTTCCGCAATGAAGTCGGTGGGTGAAGCGATGGCTATCGGCCGCACTTTCAAAGAATCTTTCCAAAAAGCACTGCGTTCACTCGAAATCGGTGCGTGGGGTCTGGGTTGTGGCGGCAAGATGGGCGATGACACCATTTGCGATCATGTTGAGATTCGTGCGCGGCTGGCCCGCCCTAATCCTGAGCGCCCTTTCTACATTCGCTACGCGATGTTAGCAGGGATGACGGAAGTGGAGATTTTTGAAGCTTCTAAAATTGATCCCTGGTTTTTACGTCAGCTCCGTGGAATTGTTGATATTGAATTAGCCCTTAAGGCTGCCGGTAAAAATGTCGGTATCGATTTATTGCGTCAGGCTAAAGAAGCCGGCTTCGCAGATCGCCAAATTGCTTTTGCGACAGGCTTAAAGTCCGCTGACGTTTACACTAAGCGTAACGACGTGGGCATTCGCACAGTCTTCCGTCTGGTTGATACTTGTGCAGCGGAGTTCGAATCTTTCACCCCTTATTTTTATTCCTCTTATGGTGATGAGTCGGAAGTTAAACCTTCGGATAAAAAGAAGGTGATGATTTTAGGCGGCGGTCCTAATCGTATCGGTCAAGGTATTGAATTCGACTATTGTTGCGTGCATGCATCGTACGCCTTGCGCGCGGCTGGCTATGAGACGGTGATGGTGAATTCCAACCCCGAAACGGTTTCGACCGACTACGATACTTCCGATCGTTTATATTTTGAGCCACTGACGCTTGAAGATATTTTAGAAATCTATCGCACCGAAAAATGTGTCGGGGTGATTGTCCAATTTGGCGGCCAAACTCCATTAAACTTAGCGGCCGATCTCGAAGCTCACGGAGTTAAGATTGTGGGAACATCGCCCTCGAGCATCGCCCTCGCTGAAGACCGTCAGTTGTTTAAAGATATTTTAATCGAACTCAATATTCGTCAGCCCGTGAATAAGACCGCTTTATCACCTGACGAAGCTTACACGTTGGCGGAACAAATTGGTTTCCCGATTTTACTCCGTCCCTCCTTCGTTCTCGGTGGTCGCGGTATGTTTATCGTCTACGGAATGGATGAATTAAAATCCGTCGTCCGCGAAGCTTTTGACGTCGCTCCAGGTAAACCGGTCTTACTCGATAAATTCTTAGAAGACGCAATCGAGTTGGATGTGGATGCTATTTCTGATGGTGAAATGACCGTGATTGGTGGCATGTTAGAACACGTGGAGCACGCCGGTGTCCACTCGGGCGATGCTGGAATGGTTTTACCTCCCCACACCCTTAGCCCTGCTATTATTGACGAAGTTCGTCGTATCACGCACGCCCTCGCCAAACGACTGGGTGTGGTGGGTTTGATGAATATCCAATTCGCGATTAAAGATAACACAGTGTTTATGTTGGAAGTAAATCCACGCGCCTCGCGGACCATACCTTTTGTTTCTAAAGCCATTGGCGTGCCTCTCGCAAAATTAGCCTCGCTCTGTATGATGGGTGCGAAATTAAAAGATCTTGGTTTCACCCGCGAGATTCGTCCGCCTTATTGGTCGGTTAAAGAATCCGTTTTTCCATTCAGTCGCTTCCCGGGTGCACCGATTGCCTTGTCTCCGGAAATGCGCTCAACCGGTGAAGTCATGGGCGTGGATGATGATTTAGGAATGGCTTATGCCAAAGCACAGATGGCCGCACACCCAGCTTTACCTGTCGCCGGAAATGTTTTCGTTTCAGTTAAGGATCGAGATAAAGACGGTGCCGTGGCAATTGCTCGCGATTTAGCGTCTCTCGGTTTTAATATTTATTCTACCAGTGGAACCGCCGCGGCGATTGAAGCTGCCGGTGTGAAGATTACCAAACTTGGAAAAATCTCCGAAGGATCTCGTCCGAACGTTTTAGATCTTCTAAAAAATAATCAGTTACAAATGATTGTGAATACGGCGGCGGGAATGTTGCCGCGCAAAGATGAAAACGCCATGCGTGCGGAAGCTGTTTTACGTGGGGTGTATATGGCCTCGACGCTTAATGCCGCACGGGCTGCTGTTTTAGGTATTCGCTCATTAAAAGTTCGTCCGTTGACCGTAAATTCTTTGCAGGAACACGCAAAGGTGCTTCCCCCAAAAGGTTAATTACGATACAAAATTTTTACTCATGAAATTACCAACCCTCGCCTTGATGGCTTTTGCTGTCGCTTCACTTCATGCTGATCCTGCAGCGCCTCAAGCTGAGCAGGCGAGTGTGACTCCTCCTTCTACCCAAACCGCCGTGAAAGAACTAACCCCCGAACAACAAAAACAAGCCTTCTTCTTGCAAGGCTTCATCCTCGCTAGTCGCTCCGAGTGGGCTGGTGTCGTGAATGAACTCGACCTCAATGAGTCCGAGTTGAATTCGCTCTTGGATGGGATGCGCGCCGCATTGAAGCGCGAGAAGCCTTCCTTTAAGGCCGAAGAAATTATTCCTGGTGCCGAAAAATTATTCAATGATCGTATCGCAGCTAAGTCCAAACGCATGGCGGGTAAGAACGATGAATTCCTCGCTAAGATTGATGCCGATAAATCAGTCACCAAAACCGCTTCAGGTCTTCGCTATAAAATCGTCACTCCCGGAACCGACCCAAAGCCATCCGCTACCAGTTTAGTTAAGTGCTTGTACACTGGTAAACTCGTCGACGGCACCGTTTTTGATTCTACATCTACTCGCGGTAATGAGCCGACTGAGTTCCCGTTAAACGGAGTGATTCCAGCGTGGACCGAAGGTGTTCAATTAATCGGTAAAGGCGGAAAGATTCTTATCTACGCTCCTGCTAACCTAGCTTACGGCGAACAAGGCCAAGGACCTATCCCTGGAAACTCGGTTTTAGAGTTCGAAGTTGAATTAGTAGAATTTAAATAATTCCACGAGAATTCGATAAAAAGGGCGCACGCAGGTGCGCCTTTTTCTTTTGGTTTTTTTGCCGACTCTGTCATAAGGGTGATCTAATATTTAACACTGAATCATGAAATCGTTTTTCAATTTATGCAGTTTGGGTTTTTTATTTTCCTGGTGCTCGGCCGAACCTCTAAAAGAAATATTAGTTTGGGATGGGGCGGCTCCGCTGGAAACGTTGACGCCTCAGCCGGGTGCTGATCCGCGCGGAGTGGTCGGCGCTGAGGGTCGTCGCTCCGATGTATTCAGCCCCACCTTTGTACCGTGGCCAGCCGCTCGGCCTAATTCTCCGGTCGTGATTGTCTGTCCAGGGGGCGGCTATAACAAGCTCGCCGAACAACATGAAGGCGTCGCTGTAGCGAAAAGATTAAATGATTTAGGATGTACGGCATTAGTATTGCGTTACCGCGTACCTCGTCGCTCTGAGAACACTCCATGGGTGCAACCCTTATTAGATTTACGAAAAACTTTAGAAATCGCTCGAGTCAGAGCCGGAGAGTGGAACGGAGATTCTAAAAATATTGGTGTAGTCGGTTTTTCTGCGGGCGGAAATTTAGCGGCGCGACTCGCCTACGCCCCCGCTGAGGTTAATGTGGATCGACCGGACTTCGTTGCGTTGATTTATCCCGCATATTTATTTTTTAAAGATGAACCCAATAGCGTTTTGCGAGAGGGGCCGGAGGGTGTTGTTCCAACCACAGAAATAAAAAAACTCGCTCCAGCATTTTTCGCACACAGTGCGGACGATCCTTATCCGGCCGAAGCCTCGCAAGCGATGGGGGCCTTGCTTAAATCCATGGGGGCAAAGGTAGAAGTCCATGTCTGGGCGGGTGGCGGACACGGCTGGGGCGCGACGGATCGATGTGTGGCCTCGCGGGAGTGGACCCAACTCATGGGTCTTTGGATGAAAGACCGTGGGATTTTAGCCAAATAAAAAGGCCGCTCATCGAGCGGCCTTTTAGAGAGCGACTTAATTTTTTAGAAGCGGTAACGAAGACCAGCGATTCCTTCCCAGCTCTGAACATCGCTTTTTGTGGTACCATCATAGTTCTTTAAACCCATGTAATGGGTGTTACGTGCAGTGATCGAGAAATCAACTTTGTTACTGATCGCAAAACGCATACCTACGAAAGCCGCAGCGGTGAATAGGCCTTTGCTGGTGGTGACGGGGGTGACGGGATTGACGCCGTCATCAGCGTAATCGCGGTTCGATAACCAAGAATAACCTAAGCCGATTCCAACGAAGGGGCTAATGCCACCACGTGGGTTGAGGTTGTAGGTAAAGTCTAAGGAGGCATTAAGCACACCGATCTTCGAATTGGTGAATGTTGATTCCGCGTCCGTTGCGAGGTTTTTGCGGTTAACATTCAATCCTAACTCAACCTCGCGGCTGATGTTTCCCGCGACCGTGATACCAGCCAAGGTGCCAGAGTTATATTTAACACCTGAGTCGGAGTTACTTCCAGATGGGTCATTTTTTCCGAATTGGAATTCAATCGTTGCAGCTTGTGAAGCAGCGGCAGCCAAAGGAAGGAGGGCGAGGGTACGTAATAATTTCATGGGGAAGTTTTAACCTATTAAAGTGAGGGACTCTGTAAAGGCGGAAGGTTTATATAATTCTGTTTAAAATGCTTATTTTGACTCAATTAACTCAACGCTAGTGATTTCCACACGCTCGGTGGGGCTGGAGCGTTCTGGTCCAGTGCAGGCAATCGCGGCAATTTTATCTAAAACGTCCTCTCCTTTAATGAGCTTACCAAAGGCGGTATATTTATTATTTAAAAAGGAGGCATCCCCATGACAGATAAAGAACTGGCTACCAGCGCTGTCGACGTCTTGAGATCTCGCCATCGAGAGAACGCCTTTTTGGTGCGAGCGATTATTGAACTCGGCCTTGATTTGATATCCAGGTCCACCGGTGCCGGGCATACCGTTGGCCCCTTGTTTGGATTTAGGGCAACCGCCTTGGATCATGAAACCTTTAAGAATACGGTGAAAGGCAGTGCCATTATAAAATCCTTCACGGGAGAGTTTTAAAAAGTTGGCGACGGTCTTAGGCGCAACGTCGGGCCAAAATTCAAAAGTCATATCACCGGAGGTGGTGTGAACGATAACTTGAGGGGTGGAGGGGTTGGTGGATTCTTTCATAGGAGTGGATTTAGAAGAATTGAGAGTTTGGGAAATACAAGGGCTAAAAGTTAATAGCAGGAGGATGGCTGAAAGTGTAGATTTCATAAAACCAGCCAAAGACTGCCGTCTTTTTCGGCAATGCAAAAACCTCCGCTTGCCACTTTGTCACTCACCCTTCACAGATAAAAATCATGAAAGTGGTTATTAACGATAAGCCCCAAGAGACCTCGGCCAAAACCCTTGCCGAATTAGTCAAGGAACTTGGGCTTAATGACCAACCCGCCATCGCGATTGCGATTGGTGAAAAAGTAATTTCTCGAAGTTCATGGGCCGCCTATGCCTTAACGGAAAATATGTCCGTGCTCATGATTCGTGCCGCCCAAGGCGGATAATTTATGTTTAAATATATCAAAGGATTATTTGCACCCGAGCCTGAAGCGGCCGCGCCGAGTAATTTAATTTTATTCACCCCGACGAAGACGGAATGGGACACCAAGACTGTCATCAAGTTGTTCGACGCCGGGTTGGGCAAATTACATGTCCAGCCAAACCGTGAGTGGCGCGTCAGTGACTACGAAAATTTTCTCAAAAAAGTTCCCAAGATGTATTGGCCAA
This sequence comes from Opitutales bacterium, assembly GCA_016463705.1. Classification (GTDB taxonomy): domain Bacteria; phylum Verrucomicrobiota; class Verrucomicrobiia; order Opitutales; family UBA953; genus UBA953. The sequence continues at coordinate 84,437 of JAEMQU010000006.1, forward strand.
GAATTGTTTTAGAAGAACATCACCAACTCGTTTTAAATCACCAGCTGGGCGGATTCCAAATGTACCACAGCGATCGCATTCCCGGACGCTGGCCGAAGTCGGTTACCCTGAGTTGTAAATGTCACTCCTACGACGAAATGCGCAGCCTACCGAGAGGTCTGAATTACGTTTTTCTCAGCCCGATTTTTCCCTCGATTTCTAAGCGTGATTATGTACCCCAACGCACCACGCGTGAATTCCAGGTAATCGCTGAACGCTGGAGATCCGAAGGGGGTTGCCCGGTTTATGGCTTGGGTGGAGTCACTCCGCAAAACGCAGCCCGCGTGCGCGAAATGGGCCTCGATGGTGTCGCCTTTATTGGTTCGGTTTGGGAAACTTCTAATCCCGTTCAATCCTTTATCGAAATTGAAAATGCGTGGTATGGAAAATCGGCCCGTAAATTAAAAAGAAAATATTAAGTTGGTCTATCCCCGGCTCCAGTTTCTCACGCTCGACGCCTCGCCTCATTCTCATCGTGAGCAGGCCCGTCTGGCTTTGGAAGGGGGAGTGCAGTGGATTCAACTTCGAGTAAAAAATCTTCCCGAACCCGAGTGGATTCAAATCGCTCAAGATGTTGCCCATCTCTGCAAAGATTTTGGTGCTACTTTAATCATTAATGATTCGCCCATTGTGGCTTATGAAGCGGAAGCCGATGGCGTACACCTCGGCCCGCATGATTGCTCGCCCGCGGAAGCGCGCAAAATTCTTGGCGAGTATGCCATCATCGGTGTCACCTTAAATCATCTTAACCATCTCGACGTTTTAAAATCGGCACGCGTCGACTACGCAGGCGTAGGCCCCGTTCGTTTTACTCCGAGCAAAACAAATCTAGCTCCAGTCCATACCGACGAATCGTTAAAGGAGTTAATCAATAAAGCAGCGGTTCCGTGTTATGCTATCGGTGGTGTAACCGCACTCGATTGGGCTCATTTGAGCTCATTGGGAGCTCATGGAATTGCGGTGAGCGGTGCGATTGCTCTGGCCGAAGATCCCATAAGGGCTTCACGAGAAATCATTTCCGCCCTTTCTTGATAAGCTTTTTTCGGGAGGGGCTGGACAATTTGCCGAGGACTTGGATTGTTTGAGGTCGGATGTCTTCACTACGCATAGCAGACCGCACCTTTAATTCGCGCCTACTCACGGGCACGGGTAAATACGCATCGGCTGAGCAATTACGTTCGGTGCTCGACGCCTGTGGCTCCGAAATCATCACCGTCGCCATCAAGCGCGTTCAGTTCGGAGTGAAAGATGACGGTATTCTTTCGGCACTAGATTCCAAAAAACATTTAATCTTACCCAATACCTCGGGCGTGCGCACGGCGGCTGAAGCAATCTTCGCCGCCGAACTCACGCGTGAAGCTTTAGGTACATCGTGGTTGAAATTAGAAATTCATCCTGACCCGAAATATTTAATGCCCGATCCAGTGGAAACACTCGAGGCCTGTCGTCAGCTGGTAAAAAAAGGTTTCACCGTTTTACCTTACATTCACGCTGATCCTGTTTTAGCAAAAAGATTAGAAGAAGTCGGCGCGGCCGCCGTGATGCCTCTGGGTGCACCGATTGGTTCCAATCGCGGATTACTCTCACGTGATTTTATCCGTATCATTATCGAGCAGGCACGCGTTCCCGTGATTGTAGATGCGGGACTGGGAGCTCCGTCACACGCCGCCGAGGCTTTAGAAATGGGCGCAGATGCCGTGTTAGTGAATACCGGTATTGCTTCGGCAAGTAATCCGGTAGTGATGGCCCAAGCGTTTCGTCTCGCTGTGGAAGCGGGCCGCCTAGCCCGTGAGTCCGGACTCGGCTCAGGCTCAGTATCGGCTCAGCCCACTTCTCCTTTAACTGGTTTTCTCGACTGATTTTATGGCCGCAAAGCCTGGAAGAATGAGGGCCGATGAGTTACTTCTTAAATTAGGTTTAGCTCCATCACGCTCCATCGCTCAGGCGCTTATTCTCGCCGGCAAGGTTCGCTCGGGTCCGGACGCTGTCGTCAATAAATCATCTCAGTCATTTCCCGAAGACTCCATACTCACGGTTGATCAACCCCCACGATTTGTTTCGCGCGGTGGTGAAAAATTAGAAGGCGCCTTAGACCATTTTAAAATAGAGGTTGATGGATTGCATGGGCTCGACGTGGGTGCGTCGACCGGAGGATTCACCGATTGTCTATTACAGCGCGGTGTTGTGAGCATGACATGTGTCGATGTCGGCACGGCACAACTTCATCAAAAATTAAGAACCGATTCGCGCGTTACTAATTTTGAAAAATATAATGCCCGGGAATTGCCGACGATGAAATTACCCCACGAGTTTTATGGCATCGTGGTCATGGATCTATCCTTCATTTCTCTGAATTTAGTTTTACCCGTGGCCTGGGAGAGGGTGGGCCCAGGTGGACATTTGGTAGCTCTGATAAAGCCTCAGTTTGAAGCCACCAGGGCGGAGGCGGACAAAAGTAGGGGAATTATTAAAGATCCTGTGATTCACGCCCGGGTGGTGGAATCCCTCACTTCGGCAGCCCAATCCCTCCATTTATGCTCAGTTTTAGGGGTAATTCCCTCGCCAATTGAGGGTGGAGATGGAAATCGCGAGTTCCTTATCGCCCTCCAAAAAAGGGGTCAGACTACGCCGGCGTAGTCTGACCCCTTTTTTGGGTTGCAGGCGGGTTGTAGACCCTTACTTCAAACTCTCCCATGACTACAGAAGGTAAGCTCAAGCGTTCCCGCAATCCTCTCGACTTCGATTTCACCGAACCCGAAGCATTGTCCCGTTACGTCACCGAGACAGGTAAAATCCTGCCTCGCAAATTGACCGGCCTCACCGCCCGTCAACAACGTCATATTTCGAAGGCCGTTAAGCGCGCCCGTAATATGATCACGATGAAGTAATCGACTTCTCTTTTTCCGCACGGGCCGCCTTCTGGGCGGCCTTTTTGTTTTACGGACTTGGGTTGCTCAACATACCGTCACTTCTTAGGTTAGTTAAAACGACTCACTAGCGTGTCCCAATCCCTGCCTCCATTTCTGACTGCTACAAAGGTCGACCTTCAAAAGGCGGCGCAGTTATTGGTCGAGGGTGAATGCGTCGCCCTTCCCACCGAGACGGTCTATGGTTTGGCAGCCGACGCTCTTAATCCATCGGCCCTCAAGAAAGTTTTTACGATTAAAGGCCGTCCACTGATTGATCCTTTAATTGTTCATGTACTCGATATCGAAGCATTGAAAAAAATTGCGGAGTACGATTCGCGCCTCGAAAAAATTTCTAGCTTTTGGCCCGGGCCACTCACTGTAGTTTTACGCAGAAAATCTTGCGTGCCCGATTTAGTTACCGCGAGTCAGGAAACGGTCGCCGTTCGTGTGCCCGCCCATCCTTTATTTCGTGAGATACTTTCTTTAGTAAATCGACCCTTGGCCGCCCCGAGCGCCAATCCCTTTGGCTACGTCAGCCCCACGCGAGCCCAACACGTCCGTGATTCATTAGCTGAACGTTGTCCATGGATCGTCGAAGGCGGACCTTGTCGGCACGGACTAGAATCTACGATTATTGATTTATCATCACCGCATACAGTTCGATTGCTTCGTCCGGGTCCGATTACCCTGGAATCGCTTCGCGAAAAATTAGGTGACATTGAAGTCGTTACCAAAGTCGCCTCAGCGCAAGCCGCTCAAGTCGCCCCAGGAATGTTGGAGCGACATTACAGCCCAAGTACTCGAGTTGAATTATTCGCTCACGGAGCCTTACCTGCATTGACCGAAAAAAACTCAGCGATTCTTTTTTTAAGTCGCCGCAATGAATTCTCATCCAGCGGTGAGCTATTTTATCTTTCCGAAAATAATTCACTCACTGAAGCTGCCGCGAACCTCTTTGATTTATTACGCAAATTAGATACTCGGGGTTTCTCCAAGATTTATGTTGAACGTGCTGAATCTGCTGAATTGGGCTTAGCTTACAATGATCGGTTAACCCGCGCTGCTGCCCGTTAATTTCATGCAGAATCTTTTGGACACATTAAAGAAGGCGACCGATTTTCTGAGTCGTAAGGGACTAGAGAAACCACGCATGGAGGCGGAACATTTATTCGCCGCTGGTTTGGGCATAAAGCGTTTAGACCTTTATTTGCAGTTCGAAAGATTGCTCGATGACTCCGAGGTCGAAACGTTACGCACGATGACCGTACGGCGCGGTAATCGCGAACCCTTACAGCATATTACCGGTAAAGTTTCGTTTCGTGATTTAGTTTTAAAGTCCGATAAGCGAGCGTTGGTTCCTCGTCCCGAAACCGAAGAGATCATTGATTTAGCGCTGGCATTATTTCCGGCTGATTCCGTGGTGAGGGTTTTGGATTTAGGCACTGGGTCGGGCGTTATGGCCTTGGCTCTCGCTGCCGAACGTCCGCTTTGGAAAATCGATGCCTTGGACAAATCCGCTGAGGCTCTGGCTTTGGCTAAAGAAAACGCTCAGCTCACTCAATTAGAGGGTAGAGTTAATTTCGGACAGTCCAACTGGTTTGAGGCGGTGACGGATAAGTATGATTTAATTATTTCGAATCCGCCGTATTTAACGGAAAGTGAAGTCGCATCGGCCGATCCCGAAGTAAAAGACTTCGATCCGTATTCCGCACTCATTGCACCCGAAAATGGTCTGGCTGATTTAAAAATCATTTTAACCCAGGCGCCTAAGTTTTTAAATCAAGGAGGTTGGGTGCTATGTGAAACAGGAATCGACCAACACGTCGCACTGGCAGAAATTTCTAAACAAAACTCTTACAAGGAATATGAGGGTATCAGTGATATGAGTGGCCGCCCTAGATTTTGGAAGGCTCAGAAGGCTATTTAAGCCTATACTACGGGTCTCTTCTTGCCCTCATTCCCACCTTTCGTCTTAAAATAGATTTATGTCTCAGCCAGCACCCAAGCCCAAAACAGCGATCACACCCACTCGCTCTGAAAATTATCCGGAGTGGTATTTGCAAGTGATCAAGGCTGCCGAGCTCGCTGAGAACAGCCCCGTCCGTGGTTGCATGGTGATTAAGCCCTGGGGTTATGCCCTTTGGGAAAATATTCAGCGCGATTTAGATACGATGTTTAAGGAGACGGGTCACGTGAATGCCTATTTCCCACTTTTTATTCCGATCAGTTACCTCGAGAAGGAAGCCCAGCACGTTGAAGGTTTTGCTAAGGAATGTGCGGTTGTTACTCATTCTCGTTTAGAGGCCGGACCCGATGGTAAATTAGTTCCCGCTGGCGAACTCGAAGAGCCTTTAATTGTTCGACCTACTTCTGAAACTATTATCGGAGAAACCTATTCCAAGTGGGTTCAGTCCTATCGCGATTTGCCTATTTTAATTAATCAGTGGGCTAACGTTGTTCGCTGGGAAATGCGTACGCGATTATTTTTACGTACTGCAGAGTTTTTATGGCAAGAAGGTCACACCGTTCACGCGACCCAAAAAGAAGCGGAAGAAGAAACGATGAAGATGTTGGAAGTGTATGCTGACTTCGCTGAAAACTATATGGCGATGCCGGTGATTAAAGGACGTAAGACTGAAGGGGAGCGTTTCCCTGGTGC
>JAEMQU010000031.1:0-1895 GCA_016463705.1 Opitutales bacterium
TTTTTAAACTGCGATGGGTTTCCGATGCGGACACACCTTGTCCAGCTCTTCCGACTTGGGGATCGAAACGCTTCATCAGTGGGTTTAGTTAGGAGGCAAACTACCTAATAGGAAACAAATAGATTGGGTCGAAATTGACGATTATGTGTCAGATTTGTGTCAATTATGTCATAATTTATGTATATCTCTATCATTCAACATTTTAGGTAAATTAAGCAGGAATTTAAACTGCGATTAGGAATTAGTACTTCCCGCGTTTATTATGGTGGGAGAATTAAAATGAGGAGGTTAGGGTGAACCCGTATGTCACCCCGCTTCATTACCTCACTGAGCTTAATTCTCCTCGGCTCATTCATCAACCTCGGTGCTGCCGAAGAAACCAAGGCGCCCAGCAGCGTCAGCGTCATGGCATTCAATGTGGAGAATCTTTTCGATCTCGATGACAAATCCATTTACGCGGACTTCCCTGTAACGAATACCACCGAGCATCACTGGACTCCGGAGAAACTCGCCGGCAAGTTACAACGCCTCGCTGAAGTTCTGCGCACCGCCGAAGACGGTAAAGGTCCGAGCATCCTCATCATCAGTGAACTCGAAGCCGATCACTCTCCCGAATCAACCATCAGCGTCAGCGATTTTCTCGCCGCCCAAAAAGATAAAAACTATAAAGATATTTTAAAGAACGACCTCTCCAATGAACTGCGCGGCATGCCGATCGAAGCTTGGTTAGTCAAAGCCCTCGAAGACGAAGGCATCAAAGGTTATCAAGTGGTTTTAGGTGATGTGCTGGATATCAGCAAAGAGGCTATTCACTGCGCTATTCTCACACGTTTCCCCATCAAGAGCACCAAACAACTGCACGTCCAAGGTGCACGCACGATTGTGGAAGCGGAAATCGAAGTCGCTGGCGAAAGCGTTTATGTTTACTCCAATCACTGGAAGAGTGGCGCGGGTGACGCTGGTTTTGAAAAAACTCGGATTCAAAATGCGGGCGTCTTACGTAACCGTCTCAATGAAATTTTCAAAATTAACCCCGACGCCAATGTCATCATCGGCGGAGATTTAAATGCTCATTATAACCAACTCCAACGTTATCCCAAAATGGGACGTACCGGAGTGCAAGATGTCCTCGGCTCACAAGGTAATATCGAAAAATTTACTTCTACGAATAACAACGGCGCCGTGCTTTATAATTTATGGTACGACGTCGAAACCAGCAAACGATACTCCGACTCCTACCAAGGCGAATGGGGCACATTGATGCAGATCATTATTTCCAAAAGCCTCGCCAACGGCTCAGGCGTTGATTACGTGGGCGGCACTTTTAGTGCAGTGATTATTGATGGATTAACCGCTAAATCAAAGGCCCGGATGCCTAATCCAGTGACCCTTTACGGATCTGGTGCGGGCGTCAGCGATCACTTCCCCGTCATGGCTACTTTCACGGTTTACGGTAAAGATACTAAAGCAGCTGTTCCCTTAAAACGTGCCGAAGTCACCCCCAGTGAAGGCTTGGTCGAAATCCCCGGCCCAATCGATCGCTCCCAACTCCCACGTGCGAGCTCACTTGAAAAAATGTCCCCAGAACAAATCGCTAATTCCATCAATGACTTATTCATCATCGACGGCACCTTCCTCGGTGGCGGTAAGAAAACCTCAGCCGTAAAAGTCGGTGAGAAAACTTATAACCTCTACCTCTCTAATCCCAAAGTAGTACAATCCATGAAATCGGTCGCTAAAGGTACGGCGGTACAGTGGGTCGGCATTCTGCACTTCCATAAAAATGAATTAGAGTTCGAGATTAATAATACGAACTTCCTCCTCCCTCGCTAAGCCTTCAGTCACTTAGCCAAAAAGAAACCCGCCAACTTGGCGGGTTTTTTCTTAGCGTGAGC
>JAEMQU010000031.1:1995-7018 GCA_016463705.1 Opitutales bacterium
CGCTCCAACTCGATACCATGTTCGGCGAGCTTAGCAGCGATTTCAGCAGTGCTGATCGCGCCAAACATCTTGCCTCCTTCACCGGTCTTCACGGCAAAGGTTAATTTCACCGCAGCTAACTTAGCAGCCAAGGTAGTGGCTACTTCGAGGTCGCGGGCCTCGCGTACGGTGCGAGCTTCTTTCAAAGACTCGATGTACTTAGTGTTAGCGCGATTAACGGGGAGAGCAATGCCTTGTAAGAACAAGAAATTGCGTGCGTAGCCTGCGCGGACGCGGACTTGCTCGCCTTCGGCGCCAAGGCCGTCGACGGGCTTAATGAGTAAAACTTCGGTGTATGCCATAGTGGTGGTCGGGTTTAATTATGATTATAAAATTTAGAATGGTACATCGTCGCCACCTTCAGGTGCAGACGGTGCAGGAGTGTCGTTGCCACCACGGGAGCGAGGGGCGGATCCGCCTTCTTCGCCACCTTGGGGTTTGCCACCTAAGAAAGTAAAGTTTTCTAAAACCACGCCGAGGCGCGAACGCTTCTCGCCGGATTTTTTATCTTCCCACTGATCAAGCTTAAGACGGCCTTCGACTAAGATACCGGATCCTTTGCCACAATATTTGGCAATCACTTCAGCTTGTTTACCATAGCTTTCGATGTCGACGTAAGTCACTTCTTCGCGCTTCTCACCTTCTTTGGTGGTGTAGGCACGATTCACAGCTAGAGAGAACTTCGTTAATGCTTGGCCGGAAGGCAAAGCTTTGGCTTCAGGATCGCGGGTCATATTGCCCGCGAGAATAACGCGATTGTAGGACGAAGCCATGGTGGGAGTTTAGTTAAAAATTATTTTACCGATTGAACCAGAATACGGTCCACCGTGCGATCGAGACGAAGTTTTTCGGCGAAAGCAGCAGGCGCAGTGACTGGACCTTCAAATTTAATTTGGACGTAGAGGCCGCTGAGGAACTTGCGGTCGACGGCGCGGCTGAATTCACGTTGTCCGAGATTTTCGACTTCGGATACCTTACAGTCGATGGACTTGAGGATTTCTTTTAAACGATCAATCGCGGCATCAGGAGCCTCGGCGGAACCGCGGAGGTCGAGAATAAAGCTGACGGTATAGTGGCGTCGGCGTGTGGTGGCTGTAGTCATAGTGAATGGTTTTTTCGGTTGGTAAAGTTTTGGGCGGCGGGAAGGCCTTGGGAGATTAAAATTTCGAGTCCGTGAATGAAGTCTGGTAAGCTTTGGCGAAGGCGAGCTAAGTCATCGTCGGGTATTTTGCCGAGTACATGGTCCGCTAAATCTTGAGCGGGGTGTTTCTTGGGGCCGATTCCTAAGCGAGCACGAATGAAATCGTTGCTCAGGTGTTGCATACAACTCGTGATACCGTTGTGACCGGCATCGGAACCTCCTTGGGTCAGTCGCATCAATCCTGGTTCAAATGCAATGTCGTCATAGCAGACAACGATGTCACTTGCAGGGATTTGATGGAAGTGGAGGAACTTAGTTAAGGGTGGTCCGCTTTCGTTCATGAACGATTGGGGCTTTACTAAAAAGACGTTAGCATTTCCGAAAGTCACTTTCGCAACTTGAACGGAAAAACGTTTTTCTTCCTTCCAGACCGCACCGACTTTTTGAGCCAGTGCGTCCAAGAGAATCCATCCCGCGTTATGTCGGGTGGAGATGTATTCAGGGCCTGGATTGCCGAGGGCGGCGATAACCGAGAATGACATTTGACTTCAAAGAACAGGTACCAGGAACGCCTGGCGCGGAAAATTATTTCTTGGCGGCGGGAGCAGCGGCAGCGGGAGCGCCAGCAGCAGGAGTAGCGGCAGCAGCACCAGCGGCCGGAGCGGCAGCGCCATCTGCAGTGGTTGCAGTCGTAACTGCGACTGGCTCGGCGACCGCTTCTTCGGCAGCCATTTCGGAGCAAACCACGACGACGCGACCACGATCGCCAGGGAAGGTAATACCCGCAGGTGCTTTAATATCACCTACGTGAATCGATTCATTGACTTTCAGAGCAGTGACGTCGACTTCGATAAATTCCGGTAAGTCTTTCGGTAAGCAACGGACGTTGATGGTCTGCGAAACAATCGCGAGCGTACCACCGTCGGTCTTCACACCATGAGCTTCACCCACGGTACGAATCGGAATTGCGACCGACATCGGTGCGTTAGGATCGATTTGTTGAATGTCGATGTGGAGGAATTTTTGAGTGATCGGGTGACGTTGAAACTCTTTGATGATCGAGAGCATCTTGGCACCGTTGAATTCGAGCTCAATGAGCGCAGCGGCCGTGCCCTTCTGGCGCATGAGGTCGCGGAAATTTTCTTGGTCCACCGCCACACTGTGCGTGCCGGCTGGGCCATAAATAATGGCGGGGATTGAGCCATCAATACGCAGGCGGCGGGAGTGACCACGGCCGTGGTTCTGACGACTAGTGACGGAGAGACTGAGCTGCTTCATAATTGTGTGTAAATTTTGGATTAGATTCTCGTAAGTCGCGGGCCCGCGTAGTGCGGCCGTGCCTTGACGAGAGGAAGGAAGGTTCAACTTGGTAACCGGCCAGCGAGTTGCAAGCGGTAAATTTACCTAAAGATTATCCCCTAAAATAGGGTGTTTACCTCAGTTTTATCGGTAAGTGGCCATCCAAGCGGCGATATCAGCTACCTCTTGAGCAGTTAAACCCAGTTGCTCGGCCGTCATCATTAAAGATCGGTTCATCTTATTGATCTCTAATCCATCGGGCTTGCCTTCTTTGTTAACTCGTTGGCTGATAAAGCTTTTGGGAATAAGTTGGCTGACTCCACCCACAGAAAGGACGGACAGCGGATCGCCCTCCCCTTGCATGATTCCGTCCACTTGGACTCCATTTTTTAATTTTATGGTAAATCCATCGTACCCGTGAGCGATATCCGCCGAGGGATTAACGATTGAGCGAACGACGGCTTGGACTCCTTGGCGAGTGCCCCATCCACGAAGCTCAGGTCCGAGCGCAATACCCGCACCATTAACTTGGTGACACATGGTACAACGCATAATGAGCTGACCGCCTTTTTCAGGATCACCTTTTTTATTAAGAACATCCTGCTCGGTATAAGTAGGGCGCGGAGGCTCCATCGACACGATGGGGTTTACGACGATTTTTTCGGGATCATAGACACCGGATTTTTTTAACTCAGTGCGTAGATCATAAGCCGCCCATAATCCGGAGATACGCATCAAGGCCCAACGCGTCGCTTCATTTTTCAATTCAGACTCGGTCGAAGATAATTGAATCATCGCAAGGCCCGCTTCCTTAGATTCAATAAAAGAAAGTGTTTCGAGCGCTAAGAGTTTTTGTTCTTTCGTAAGTTCGGTCGAGCGAACGCGCGTGACACAATCTTGGACCGCTGAGGCGGGATGTAAAATCCAGGCTAATTTTTCGATCTGCGGTGACCAAGTCTTGGCATCGGTTTTAATCGCTGACCAAACTTCTTCCTGTTTTCCCTTAGAACCTACGCCAAACGCAGTTAAGGAATTTTTGTCCGTGTGATCAATCTTCGCAGCGAGGGTGATTAAAATCGGCAAAGCTTTGTCCGCCGAAACCCCGTGCAGCGAGGTCGCCACCTCGCGACGCACCGCACTATTAGAATCATTCGCTAAAACTTTGGCGTAACCTAAAACATCCACACCTGCACGACGTAACGCCCGATAGGCCGTGATTTGATTTTGGGGATTCGTGTCCTTTAATAATTCTTCGCAGCGTTTCTTTCCTTCTTCGCCTAAATACGGCAGCAACCAAATCCCGCGGGCAGCGATGTATGAATTTTTGTCACGTAAAAGTTCCGTAATCGCCGGTAAGGATTTTTCTTTAAAGGATTGAATCGCTTTAAAAGCTTGGTGACGGACATTCACGGCGGGATTCCGTAAGGCATCAACCGCGCCTTCAGGAGTCGCTAAATCAATTTTCGGAATGACCGATTTAAAACCTTTGGGAGCGAGACGGTAAATGGAACCAAGGCATTGGTCATCGAGCGTTTGGTGGCCACCGACGCGGGCGTCGTACCAATCGGCGATGTAAATCGCACCATCCGGACCCACACAAATATCGGACGGACGGAATAAAACTTTTTCTTTCGCGGCAGTATCTTTTTTTGGCTTATTAAAATCGACGCCGTAATATTCTTTTTCCGCATTGGAAGTTATCCACTCAAGGCGCGACTCGGCATCTAATTTAAAACCAGCCTTTTGTGGCTGAATCTTATAGGCCAAAATGGTGTTACGGGAAGACTCACAAGTGAGCAGCGTGCCATTCCATTGTTCGTCTAACGCACCATTTTCATAAACCACCATACCAGAGGGTGAGCCCGAACCATAAATATCACCCACATCAAAGGTGTCGGGATCGTCTTGACGCCAATGGGCACGTGAGAAAGGTTGCGCCGGGCCGCGACGAACCGAGCGGAAACTTTGGCCCGTAGATGTCGTGAAGCCGGCACTTGCGTATTCTAAAACATAGGAAGTGCGACAACTCATCGAGTCATCGTTATCGCCTTGGAATAAATCACCGAAGGAAGTTGGAAAATGCTCAAAGCTATTGCGATAGCCATTACCGATGACTTCAACGTTTGTGCCATCGTCATTCATGCGGGCCGAGGCACCCGCAATCCAAACAAACCCATCGTCACTTTTTTGACCTTGAGACTTTGTTCGATCAAACGGCCATTTCGCTCCGCGTTGGTCGTCGTAATTACTAGAAACACGAAAAGTTTTATTTGATTTATCGGTAAAAACTCCGCCGCAATTTCCTAAATTAAGATAGAGTTTACCATCAGGGCCCGCAACTACCGCGTGGAGTGAGTGGTCGTGATCTTGTCCACCAAAGCCCGTCAGTAAAATTTCTCTTTTATCTACTGCTGGATCAAATTTTCCGTCGCGGTTGACGTCAGTGTATTTAATTAAGTCGGGAGCATGTGAAACGATAATGACGTTATCGAGCACCGCTATGCCGAGGGGCGAAGACCAGCTGGCGTCCTGCACAAAAGTTTG
>JAEMQU010000017.1:0-5046 GCA_016463705.1 Opitutales bacterium
CCTAGGCAAGTTCCCTCTCCAAATCCTTGCCAGCATCGCCCCAACTCTCCTATCTCCTCATATTCATGGAACACTCTCAAGGAGTCTACGACTTTACCGCCTTCGAACAGCGCTGGCAGGCCTATTGGAAAAGTCATTCCACTTTCCGTACCGAACCTTCCACCTGCGGGAAACCCAAATACTACGTCCTCGATATGTTCCCGTACCCCTCAGGTGCCGGCTTACACATCGGACACCCGGAAGGTTACACAGCTTCAGATATTTTAGGCAGATATAAAAAAGCATCAGGCTTCAACGTCCTCCACCCGATGGGCTGGGACGCTTTTGGACTCCCCGCCGAACAACACGCCATCGCCACCGGCGAACACCCCGCTCTTCAGACTCGCAAAAACATCGATAACTTCCGTCGCCAACTTCAGATGATCGGCTTCGGCATCGACTGGGAACGCGAACTTTCCACGACCGATGAAAAATATTTCCGCTGGACGCAGTGGATCTTCCTCAAACTTTTCCGCCACGGCCTCGCCTACGTTTCCGAAAAACCTGTCTGGTTCTGCCCCGCCCTCGGTACCGTTCTCGCAAACGAAGAAGTTCTTAATACTAAAGAAGGCCCACGCTCAGAACGCGGTAATCACCCAGTCGAACGTCGCCCCATCCGCCAATGGGTCCTCCGCATCACCGCCTACGCCGATAAATTAATCGAAGGACTCGACTCACTCGATTGGCCCGACTCCACTAAGCGCCTTCAAAAAAACTGGATCGGAAAATCCGAAGGCGCTGAAGTTAAATTTGAGTTAGCCGATATTCCTAACGAAAGTCTCACGGTTTTCACCACCCGACCCGACACCCTCTTCGGCGCAACCTACATGGTCGTCGCCCCTGAACACCCACTCATTAGTAAACTAACCACATCCGCACAAAAAGCCGATGTGGATACATACATCGCCGCTGTAAGAAATAAATCGGACCTCGAACGCACCGATCTCGCCGATAAGAAAAAAACAGGTGTCTTCACGGGTAGCTACGCCATCAATCCCGTTAACGGAAATAAAATTCCTGTCTGGACCGCTGACTACGTGCTCATGAGTTACGGCACAGGCGCTATCATGGCCGTCCCTGCTCACGACATTCGCGACTGGGAATTCGCCAAAGAATTTAATTTACCCATCATTCAAGTAGTGGGGTCGAAAGAACCGATCGACGTTCAAGAAAAACCGTGGACCGAAGACGGTCCGATGGTGAACTCGGGTGCATTCAATGGTCTTTCTGCCACCGAAACGAAAAAGAAAATCACCGCCGACCTCACCAATAAAGGCCAAGGTAAACTGGCGGTTAATTTTAAACTGCGCGACTGGCTCTTCTCTCGCCAACGTTACTGGGGCGAGCCTTTCCCGATTCTTTGGATTTCCAAAACGGATTACGCAAAAATTCCAGCTGACTCCGAAATCCGTGAGTTCCTCCCGAAAGAAGCCGTCACTTGCCAAATCAACGGAGTGGAAGTTTGTGCAGTGCCACTGACGTCTAAACAGCTCCCACTTATTTTACCGGAAGTAAAATCATACCAACCTTCACCCACTGGAGATTCACCTCTCTCTAAAGAACCTGAATGGACCGAGGTCTGGTATAATATTTCCAACGGAGAAACGGTCGCCCAATCCAAACCCCAACCTGGACCACTCTGGATCAAAGCCTCACGCGAAACCAACACCATGCCTCAATGGGCAGGTTCCTGCTGGTACTACCTGCGTTATCTCGACCCCCAAAATACGAAGGAATTAGCGTCCGCCGAAAATCTTAACTACTGGGGCAATCCCGATTTCTACATCGGTGGCGCCGAACACGCCGTTCTTCACTTATTGTACGCGCGCTTCTGGCATCGCTTCCTTTACGACATCAAAGTCCTGCCCACTCCTGAACCATTTAAAAAGCTATTCCACCAAGGTCTCATCCTCGGTGAAGACGGCGAAAAAATGTCTAAGAGCCGTGGCAATGTCGTGAATCCCGACATCATCGTAAAAGAACATGGTGCCGATGCATTGCGCATGTACCTCATGTTCCTCGGACCTCTCGAAGCGTCCAAACCTTGGAACACCGATGGCATCTCAGGCATTACCCGTTTCCTCCGTCGCCTCTGGCGCCTCGCGGTCGATGAAACCACTGGAAATATTTCTCATAAGATTAACGACGGCGTAAATGAAACCGAAGAACTCGTCCGCGAACTGAATCGTACCATTAAGAAAGTCAGCCACGATATTGAAACTCTCCAATTCAATACCGCGATTTCTCAAATGATGATCTTGATGAATGTCGCCGAAAAATCTCCGACATTAAAACGCTCAACAGTCGAAGACTTCACCCGCCTCGCCGCACCTTTCGCTCCTCACGTCTGCGAGGAGATCTGGCAACGTCTCGGTCATAAAGAAAGTATCACCCAAGCAGGCTGGCCTAAATACGATGAATCAAAACTCATTGAATCGACCGTCGATGTGGTCTTCCAGGTGAACGGCAAAGTACGTGCCACCACCAAGGTTGATAAGAATATTTCTAAGGAAGCTCTGGTCGCCCTCGCGAAAGCTGATCCCGCCGTTCAAAAATTCCTTGATGGAAAACCCATCATCAAAGAAATTATTGTGCCCGGTAAGCTCGTGAACTTCGTGGTCGCCGGGTAATCTAAATAGCTACCCACAAAAAAGGCCTCCTAAATGGAGGCCTTTTTATTTGGTCAATCTACTAGTTAGATTTGAGCCTTCTCTAAGCGCGGCAACATGAAGTGGTGAATCGCAAACGCTACCACGTAAGCAAACGCACAGAAGGTAAAGAGGATTGCATAACCGTTAGTTGAAACGTCGAGAATGCGACCGGCAACAATCGGGAAAATCATTCCGCCGATCGATCCCGCCATACCACCTAATCCACTGGCCGAAGCAACGGCATCGCGCGGGAAGGTTTCTGATACCGCCGCATAAAGGCTGGCTGACCAAGCTTGGTGAGCCGAAGCTGCAAATCCAATGAGGAACACCGCTTCCCACATGCCTAAACCTCTCACGAAGAAGATAGGTAATGAACAGAGGGCGAAGAATAACAGGGAAACTTTTCTAACCGTCACCATATCATAACCACGCTCCGCAATTTTCTTAACCGCCCAACCAGCAAAGATACTTAATACGGTAACAATACCATAGAGTGTCACTAAGGGTAGACCCATCGCTTTAAGATCCAGGTGTTGTTCCTTTTTAAAGTAATCAGGCAGCCAAATTAAATAGAACCACCAAACGGGATCCGTTAAGAATTTCGCAATCATGTAAGCCCAAGTTTGTTTTACACGCAACAGACTTGCCCAAGGAATTTGGCGTTCGGGTGCGACTTCTTCTTCAGCGAGTTGTGGGGCTTTCTTGAAGAGTGGTATCCAGAAAAGAATCCAAACCACACCCAGTAAACCTGCCACTACGAAGGTAGATCTCCATCCGTAAGTAACAGCCATGATAGGAATCACCGCTGGTGCAATCAGAGCGCCAATGTTCGATCCTGAATTAAAAAGTGTATTGGCAAATGCCCGCTCAGCACGAGGGAACCATTGTGCGGTTGTTTTAATTGCCGCCGGGAAATTACCACCCTCACCAATACCCAGCGCTATACGAGCGTAATAGAAACCGGAGATTGAACCGACCAAGGCGTGGCCTGCAGCTGCAGCCGACCAGGCAAGAATCGAGACCGAGTAACCAATTTTGGTTCCAAAACGGTCAATAAACCAACCAAAGCCAAGTAAACCAAAAGCGTAGGCGCCCTGGAATGCAGAATTAACCATACCATATTGCTCGTTCGTCCAATGTAACTCGCCGTCGAGCATCGGCTTTAATAAAGCCAGAATCTGACGATCGATATAATTAATCGTGGTCGCAAAAAACAGGAGTGCTAAAATCACCCAGCGATAGGGTGATGCCGGAGCGGCTGAATTAGGGGTGTTATTCATGGGTAACTTTAATAAACAGAGGGATTTTTTGGTGTCGACCTTATACTTTCTTTGACTTTTCGAGCCGAGTTAGGTTGGATTAAAACGACACTATGAAGCCACGAATCCTCCTCACAACCACCTCATTCCAAGACACCCCCGGCGAACACCATAAATTGTTAGCCGCCACCGGCTGGGAAGTTGTCAACGCTCGCGGTCCTTTAAGCGAAGCCGACACTTTAGCTTTAATGGGGGATTTTGACGGATACATCTGCGGCGACGATATGATCACCCAAGCGGTCATCGATAAAGCCCTCCCCCGCCTCAAGGTCGTCAGCAAGTACGGCATCGGCGTGGATAAGATCGACGTAAAGTACCTCACCTCAAAAGACATCCCCCTGCTCTTCACTCCTGGCGTGAATCACACCACCGTTGCTGAACACACCTTCCTTCTTCTTCTCGCTCTCGAAAAGAATTTCTACTTCCACACGGACTCCACTCGCTCAGGTACTTGGAAACGTAAAACAGGTCGCGAACTTCTCGACAAAACTATCGGTATCATCGGCATGGGCCGCATCGGCAAAGAAGTCGCCATCCGCGCTCGTGCCTTCGGCATGAAAGTCATCGGGTTCGATTTATACTGGGACGATAAATTCGCCGCTCAATACGACGTACAACGCGCCAACACGATGGATGACGTTTTTGCCGTATCCGATTACCTTTCCCTCCACACTAATTTAACCCCTGAAACTCGCGATCTCATCTGTGCCAAGAATATCGCTAAGATGAAGAAAGGCGTTCTCATTCTTAACTGCGCTCGTGGTGAAATCGTGCACACCGACGACATCGCTGCCGCTCTCAAGTCCGGCCAAGTGGGTGGATACGGTACCGACGTTCTCGACGAAGAACCACCTCGCGCCGATCACCCGCTCACTAAACTTCCTAACTGCGTCGTGACTCCTCACATCGGTTCACGCACCGCCGAAAGCGTTCAACGCCAAGCCGTCGCCGCTGTTACTAACTTAATCCGCGCTATGCACGGCGAAGAGCCCCTCGCTCAAATTAACAAAGAAGTTAAAGTTAAGAAAGTCGTCTAA
>JAEMQU010000017.1:5146-12365 GCA_016463705.1 Opitutales bacterium
CGAAGAGCCCCTCGCTCAAATTAACAAAGAAGTTAAAGTTAAGAAAGTCGTCTAATTCCCTTTCCCCTAATCTAATATAACAATGTCTGAAGTATTTCACGTCGTTCCAACCGAAGCTCACGAAGCTCTCATCAGCGCCGCTTACATGCATCGCGGTTTCGGTGCGACCGAGTCAGCCCAAGCGGCGAAGATGTCCTCAATGGCTACTCGCCACGGCATCCGCACGCACAATGCTATCAAAGCATTACACTTGGACGAGCTCTTCGGTTCCAAAGTGGGCGGTTGCACCCCGAACGCTTCTGTCGTTAAAAAATCCTCACGCTTCGCTGCTGCCGAAGTTTGGGACGCCAAACAAAAACTCGGTCAAGCGGTCGCCACCGATGCCATTGAAACTTGTATCAAACTCGCTGATCAATACGGCGTGGGTACCGTATCCGTTGATAACGCTTTCCACTACCTCTGGGGCGGTGGTTATGTCATGGAAGCCGCTAAGCGTGGTTACATCGCTTACACTAATTGCACTGCGACTCTCGCTGAAGTGGTTCCTTTCCAAGGTAAATTCCCAACCCTCGGAACCAATCCACACTCCTGGGGCTTCCCAACAACCGATGCTGTCGGATTCCCCATCGTCATCGACTGGGCTACCTCCGTCATCGCGATGGGCCGCGTTCAACAATTAAAACGCGAAGGTAAACAATTACCTCCCGATGCTGCAGTAGATAAAGATGGCAAAGTAACCATCGATCCTTCCGCCGCTGTTTCACTCATTCCTTTCGGCGCTCACAAAGGCTACGGTCTTTCTTTAATCAACGAAATCGTCGCAGGTTTCATCGGTGGATCAATCCCCACCATTCGTAGCCGCACACGCGTCGCCGGCGAAAAACAAGATTGTGCCTTCTTCTTCCAAGTCATTCACCCCGACGCTATCAGCAGCGGAGTTTTTGCTCATGGTCGTAACCAACAGCAAAATATCAAAGCCGTTCTTGGTGATATTCTCGGACACGGAAACGAAAAGTGTATCCTCCCCGGACAAATGGAAGCGACCTTCGCAGCGCGCAGTCAAAAAGCAGGCGGCCTTCTCTTCTCCAAAGCAGAAGTCGAAGCCCTCAACGAAATCGCCCACGAATGCGGTATTAAACCATTCGACGTTTCTCAACTCCCTACGGCTTAATTTTACCAAACACCATGGCACTCCAAATTAAATCAGCGAAGGATTGTACCTTCGATCAAATCTCTCTCGGTGAAGTCATGCTTCGCCTCGACCCCGGTGAAGGCCGCGTCCGCACCGCTCGTGAATTCCAAGTTTGGGAAGGCGGCGGCGAATACAACGTCGCTCGTGGTCTCCGTAAATGTTTCGGTTACCGCACCACCGTTGCTACCGCTTTCGTCGATAATGAAGTAGGTCGCCTGGTTGAAGACTTCATCATGCAAGGTGGAGTGAATACCGACTTCATCAAATGGCGCGAAGACGATGGCATCGGCCGCACCGTCCGCAATGGTCTCAATTTCACCGAACGTGGTTTCGGTATCCGTGGCGCCGTCGGCGTCCCCGATCGTGGTAACACCGCCGCAAGCCAATTAAAACCTGGTGATATCGACTGGGAACATATCTTCGGTAAACTCGGTGTTCGCTGGTTACACACGGGCGGAATTTTCGCCGCTCTCTCCGAATCTACCGCACTGGTGACCATCGAAGCGGTTAAAGCAGCTAAGAAATATGGTACGATTGTTTCTTACGATTTAAATTATCGTCCATCACTTTGGAAGACCATCGGTGGACTTAAAAAAGCCCAAGAGGTTAATCGCGAAATCGCCAAGTACGTCGACGTCATGATCGGCAACGAAGAAGATTTCACCGCTTCACTCGGCTTCGAAGTCAAAGGCGCTGACCACAGCCTCGCCCACATCGAAACCGATGCGTTCAAAGAAATGATCAAGACCGCCGTCAAAGAGTTCCCGAATTTCAAAGTAGCCGCTACTACCCTGCGTCGTGTAATCACCGCAACCAAGAATGACTGGAGTGCTATTTGCTACCACGACGGAAAATTCTACGACTCAATCAAATTCCCTGAACTCGAAATTCTCGATCGCGTGGGCGGTGGCGACAGCTTCGCTAGCGGTTTAGTCTTCGGCTTTATGGAATTCAATGACGCTCAAAAAGCCGTTAACTACGGTGCAGCTCACGGCGCACTTGCCTCAACCACTCCTGGTGACACCTCCATGGTGACCCGCAAAGAAGTTGAAAAACAAATCTCCGGTGGCGGCGCTCGCGTCGTTCGCTAATTAAAATTATGTCCTCCGCTCTCGAATTGTTTTCACTCAAAGGTCGCGTCGCTGTAATCATCGGCGGTACTGGCGAACTTTGTGGCGCTATCTCCGAAGGTTTTGCCTCCGCCGGTGCTCACGTCATCTTAGTCGGACGTGACCCCGCTAAGGCCGACGCTCGTCTCGCTAAAATTAAGTCTGCTGGCGGTAAAGGTGAATTCATGTCCTGCGAAGCGACTAATAAAAATGATCTTATCGTTCTTCGTGATAAAATTTTAGCCACTCACGGAAAAATCGATATCCTTATCAATGGTGCCGGCGTGAACTCCGCTACTCCGTTCTTCGAAATCGCTGAAACTGAACTGGATCGCATCATCTCAGTTAACATCAAGAGCGTCGTTCTCGGTTCACAAGTATTCGGCGAAGCCATGGTCAAAGCGGGCAAAGGCTCCATCATCAATCTCGGTTCAGAATCAGGAATCGTTCCTCTCTCACGCGTGTTCACTTACTCCGCGACCAAAGCAGCGGTGCATAATCTGTCGAAGAACCTTGCACGTGAATGGGCTCCCCACGGCGTTCGCGTCAACACACTCATCCCTGGATTCTTCCCCGCTGAACAAAACCGCAAAGTGCTCACCCCTGAGCGTGTTGCCCAAATTCTCGGAAAAACTCCGATGGCACGTTTTGGTGAAGCCAATGAACTCATCGGGGCCTGCTTATTGATGGCCTCCGATGCCGGCAGCTTCATGACCGGAGCTGAAATCGTCGTCGACGGTGGTTTCGCCGCTAAAGCAATTTAATCCTATGGCATTCCTCGACGATAATTTCCTCCTCGCTGGGCCCACCGCTCAGTCTCTCTACCACAAAGTAGCGAAGTCGCAGGGAATTGTAGATTACCACTGCCACCTTAGCCCCAAAGATATCGCTGAAGATCGTCGCTTCGAAGATATCTCCGCCGTCTGGCTCGCCGGCGACCATTACAAGTGGCGTGCCATGCGCGCTTGTGGCGTGAACGAGGATTACATCACCGGAACTAAAACTACTTCACGCGAAAAATTCCAAGCTTGGGCCGAAACGGTTCCTCAAACTTTACGCAATCCACTCTTCCACTGGACTCACCTCGAGCTGCGTCGTCACTTCGGCATTAACGATATTTTAGAAGGTGCCACCGCTCAACCGATTTGGGACGAAGCGAATCGCCAACTGAAACACGGTAACCTTACCGCTCGCGGTATTTTGTCGTTAATGAAAGTTGAATTAGTCGGTACCACCGATGATCCGGCTGACTCGCTCGATTACCATCACGCCATCGCGAAGTCCGGATTCAAAACACAAATCGTTCCCACTTTCCGTCCCGACGCCTGCCTAAAAGTTCACCTCCCTGAACGCGTTCAAGCTTGGACCAAGCGTCTCTCCGCCATCAGCGGAAAAAATGCCGACACTTTTGAAGGTCTCATCGCTGCACTCAATAAACGTCACGACGATTTCGCCGCCGCTGGCTGCCGCGCCACCGACCACGGATTAGAATACCTACCCGACGTCACCTGCACCGACGCCGAAGCAAAATCGATCTGGGAAAAAGCGCAAAAAGGTACCGCCGCAACTTTTACCGAAACCGAAAAATTCACCGCGTATATTATGCTCCACGTGGGCCGATTAAATCACGCAAAGGGTTGGACCACTCAGCTTCACCTCGGACCAGTTCGTGATCCTAATCTCGGACTCCTTAATCGTCTCGGTTCTGACGCAGGTTGCGATACCATCGGCGATTACCGCCAAGGCCCTGGATTAATTCGTTGGTTCGGAACGCTCTCCGGCGAAAACGCCCTCGGTAAAACTATTATTTATAATATCAATCCTGCCGACACCGCCCTCTTCGCCTGTATGATTGGTTCATTCCAAGACGGTATCACCGCTGGAAAGATTCAGTACGGTTCCGGTTGGTGGTTCCTCGATCAAGAACGCGGCATGCGCGATCAAATGAACGCCCTCTCGGACCTTGGCCTGCTCGGTCAGTTCGTGGGTATGATTACCGACTCACGATCCTTCCTTTCCTACCCACGTCACGAATACTTCCGCCGCATTCTTTGCGACCTCGTTGGCAGTGATGTCGACACCGGTCGCATCCCTAATCGCTCTGAGTGGACCGAGAAACTGATCGCCGACGTGAGTTACCAAAACGCTAAAAAGTATTTTGGTTTCAAACTCTAGGTTCGATCCGAACGATAAACGCGCTGCACCCGTTGGGTGAGCGTGCATAAGGCTTCCCAAGGAATTGAGTCCGACCACTTACAGAATTCCGTCACCGTAATGCGGTCACTTCCTTGTGCTCCTAAAATAGTCGCTACATCGCCGGACTTCACCGGTCCGACATCAGTCACATCAACCACCGTCTGATCCATGCTGACCCGTCCTAAAATCGGACAGCGTTTTCCGTTAATTAAAAATTGTCCGCGATTACTCGCCGCCGTCGGCACGCCATCACCATAACCCACGGCAACGGTAGCGACCTTCGAATCGCGACTCAAAGTCTTGGTACGATTATAGCCAATCGAAGTTCCTGCTGGTAAGTCTTTCACCAAAACGACCTTGGCATGAAACGACAATACGGGGTCAGGCTTTAAACTCGCTAAAAATGAACCAGCCGAAGGCGGTAAACCATACTGCATTAAGCCAATGCGTACTGCGTTAAAGGGTGAGTCGGATGAAAAGCTTTCTAAGCCCGCACTATTATCAGCATGAATAAGAAAATCTTTGTGAATATCGCTCGGAATTTTTTGTAATAAATTGAGGAAAATTCGGCGCTGCTTAATGGTGTAATCGGTGTCCGTGTCTGCATCTGAAAAGTGTGTGTAAACTCCGCACCAAGTAATGGAAGAACTCGCCAATACCTTAGCAAAAACTTGTTCGGCTTGCACATGCCAAACGCCCGAACGGCCCATGCCCGTATCCACTTTAACGTGTACGCGTGCTTTCACCTTCATTACCTCGGCCGCTTGAATAATGGCCTCAGCTTCTTCTAATGAATTGATGGTGATATCTAAACCCAACTCAATGGCTCGGCTAATTTCATTCGGTAAAGTCGGACTTAATAATAAAATATCCGCGTCGGGACTAATCTCCCTTAATCGGCTCGCTTCCGCAACATTCGCCACCGCAAAAGTATCCACTCCCGCTTGTAATAGACGTGTCACAACCTCGGGCATGCCGTGTCCATACGCATCCGCCTTCACGACCGCGACATAACGAATATGCTTTGGCAAAGCTTGTTTAATGCGACCAACGTTTCGATCAAGCGCCGGTAAATCAATCTCCACCCAAGCTCTTGTATTATGTCCGGATTGGCTCATGGGGTGCGACGGTGACGTTCACCTGACCATAAAGCATAATCAGCCGCCGGATTCAAGGCATCAGGTTTGGGTTCGAGCTTCAGACACTCTTTCTTAAGAAATAATTTAGGTAAATGACTCCAAATGTCGTCGATAACATGCGCGTTCGGAAATGAATCAGCGGAATGATTAATCACTAAAGCAAGTGCTTTGGCATTCACCTCATCCACTTCTAATTCTACGGTGGGCTCAAAAGAATCAGCCGACTTGACGGCTAACAAATTCCAACGCTTTAAACGTGATTCATTAATCACGGCAAAAGGAACCTTCACGCCCTGTGCTAAGGCATGCTCGGCTAAGAGTTTAAGCGACTCCCAAACGTAAATGGGGCGCTGATATAACGTAGCCCAAGTACGCACAGCCATCGCCGATACGCGAATACCTAACATCGAACCAGGCCCAATACATACCGCGTAAGATTTTATATCCGTAAATTTTAAATGCGCTTTCTGTAAAACTTCCGCCGTTAAATCGGTCGTCGATTCTAACGCACCAGCCGCCACCACCGACTCCGCCACCCAACGTCCATTTGCCAACACGCCCACCCTCACGCCTTCGCGGGCCGATCCATCAATCACCAAACAGGGCTGGTCGTGAGCGTTCATTTTATCCTGGAGGCCAGTTGAGATGACGACCTCCCAATACATGCACATGCAAATGTGGGACGCTTTCGCCACCATCAGGTCCGTTGTTAATCACAATGCGAAATCCTTTTTCCAACTTCAAATCATGGGCGACTTTTTTCGCGACCAATAATAAATGTCCAATTAGCGCTTCATCTGCCGAAGTCGCTTCTGCAACTCTTGGAATTAATTTACGGGGAATGACTAAAAAATGTACCGGGGCTTGCGGTGCGATATCATGAAACGCTACACACGTTTCATCTTCGTAAATGAGCTTCGCTGGAATTTCTTTATCTGCAATTTTCTGAAATAAAGATTTAACAGACATAGTGTCGATTATAACACGACAACCGTCACGCGTCTACGGTTAGATAATCGGGCGGTCAGTACATTAACCGATTCGACCGCTTCATCATAGGCCCGGCGACATTTGGCCGAACGTGCCTTAGCACCCGATAAAAACTGGTCCTGTAGGCCCACCACCCACAATAAAACATCCTGAGCATCGCCCACCTCTGCCAAGGCGTTCTCTAGACGTTGCGACGCCCAAAGGGGCTCAAAGGGTTCTTCCCGGTGGTCCAAAACAGCAATCGCCGGCATGGGCTGATCGGGCGATAACAAGTGCAACAAATGCGCTGCTGCCTCAGCAAGACCTTTGGTATCCAACCCGCGCGACGACTGCTCGTCCGCCTCGTAAAGTCGTACCACGGCATCCACGTCTCGGCGCAATAAAGAATCCGTCCCCACCAATCTCGCCAGCATGGAGTTGAGCGTACGCAATTGTCCTGTGCGAATCGGAGTATCAGCGGTCATTCGGCTTCTTCCCCTTAGTCCGCAGTTGTTCAATCGCTTTCGCTAATTCTTCGATATCACGAAACTCGCGATACACACTCGCATAACGCACATAGGCAATTTGATCGACCGACTGTAAATGGGTCATGA
>JAEMQU010000017.1:12465-19314 GCA_016463705.1 Opitutales bacterium
ACACTCGCATAACGCACATAGGCAATTTGATCGACCGACTGTAAATGGGTCATGATTTCTTCCCCGATAGCACTCGAGGGAACTTCATCTTCAAATTTCTTTTGCAGTCCTTCGACAACTTCTGAAATCAGTAAATTGATGCGTTCAACTTCGACCGGACGTTTATCCGTGGCCTTGCGAATACCTGAGGTAATTTTTGCGATGTTAAATTCTTCGCGTGCCCCATTTCTTTTCACCACGACTAAACCTTCGCGCACAATTTCTTCAACCGTGCTGAAACGAGTTTCGCAAGCTAAGCATTCCCGACGACGACGAATGGAGTGATTACCTTTTCCGAGTCGTGTTTCGAGAACCTTGGTGTCCTCATGATTGCACTTTGGGCAAAACATACCTTAGAGACTCAAAAAGTTCT
Source organism: Opitutales bacterium (assembly GCA_016463705.1). GTDB lineage: Bacteria > Verrucomicrobiota > Verrucomicrobiia > Opitutales > UBA953 > UBA953. The sequence continues at coordinate 12,878 of JAEMQU010000017.1, forward strand.
TAAGAATCTGTATGCCATTATCCGTTGCAAAAGACTCAGGGTGAAATTGTACGCCATAAACAGGCAATTCCTTATGACGGAGACCCATCACTAAACCGTCCTCCGTCCATGCCGTGATTTCTAAGCACTCCGGGAAGGTTTCGCGCTCCACCACGAGCGAGTGATAACGGGTCGCCGCAAAGGGATTCGGCATCCCTTTAAATAAATCTGTATTATTATGAAAAACGTTGGAAGTTTTTCCGTGCATTAAGTTCGGTGCACGAATCACTCGACCGCCATAAACGTGACCAATCGACTGATGACCTAAACAAACTCCCAACAAGGGTTTCTTTCCCGCAAAAGCTTTAATCATGTCACACGATACTCCCGCTTCCACCGGCGAACATGGACCCGGGGAAATCATCACGCGATCGGGATTTAATGCCAACGCTTGTTCAACCGTGATCTGATCATTACGAAAAACTTTTTGCTCAATCCCTAGCTGTCCAAAATATTGAACGAGATTGTAAGTGAAAGAATCGTAATTATCGATGACCAGAAGCACGCCGTAAGATTTGCATACACAAGCCGACTGTCAAGGAGTCGCACCCACGTGTGAACAACTGAAAATCCATTTTAATGTCTGAATATTTCTAAATTTTATTTCCCCTTGTCACCTTGTCCCCTGAATTAGTTGTAGGGGCGCGACAGCGTCGCGTCCTAACACAACCCCGTGTCACCGTGTCCCCGTGTCACCGTGTCCCCTTGTCACCTCGCGAGTTTCACTCGCGCACCTTGGCCCCTTGTCACCGTGTCCCCTCGATTATATGCCTTTCCCCTTATCCCCATGTCACCGTACCCACTTACCCCCTCAACTAGGGCTTTACACCCTATTGAGGGTGTGAATAACTGAATATAGGTATGAAACAGCGAACCATTGGCAAAGAGGCCTCCGTCAAAGGCAAAGCCCTTCACACCGGCCAAGAGGTCACCCTCACGATCAAGCCAGGCGCCCCCAACACGGGTCTCGTTTTCCGCCGTACCGACATTATCGGTAAACCTGAAATTCGCCCCGTCTCCGAAATGGTCACGGAGTTGGAACGTAAAACGACGGTCACATCCGACACCGTCAAACTCCACACGATCGAACACGTGCTCTCCGCCCTCAGCGGTATGGCCATCGATAACGCTATCGTGGAGCTCGACGCCTCTGAGCCGCCCATCGTCGACGGTTCAGCTCGCCCCTTCACCACCCTCATCCACCAAGCCGGCATCGTTGAACAAAACGAAGAACGCGAAGTTTTCACCCTCACTCAACCGATCACCATCAACGAAGGTAGCCGCTCCATCATCGCTCTTCCCTTCGACGGACTTCGCATCACCTGCACTTCCGCCGATGATCGTGGCATCCATACTCAACATTTAACCATCGATATCGATCCAGAAACTTACGAAGCACAAATCGCCCCCGCTCGTACTTTCACCATCTACGAAGACATCGAAGAACTTCTCAAAAAAGGTCTCATCCAAGGTGGCTCACTCGACTCCGCAATTATTTTAAAAGGCGACAAAGTCGTCAGCAAAGAACCCCTGCGTTTTAAAGATGAATTAGTCCGCCACAAAATCCTCGATATCATTGGCGACATCGTCCTCTCCGGCATCCGCCTCAAAGCCCACATCATCGCCGTCCGCCCAGGCCACGCCCTCAACTCCCGCCTCGCCGCCGCCGTCCGTAAACAGTGGCAAGAATCTAAAGAGAAGAAAAAATCTACGGCGTCCTCTAAAAAAATCGAAGCACCCACCGCACCCAGCGGCACTGCACTCGACATCCGCCAAATCCTTAACGCCCTTCCTCATCGCTATCCTTTCGTCATGGTCGATCGCGTGATCGAACGCACCGATGACTCACTCGTCGCGATTAAGAATGTCACCATCAACGAACCTTATTTTCAAGGACACTTCCCCGGCCAACCCGTCATGCCCGGCGTTCTCCAAATCGAAGCGATGGCTCAAGCCGCCGGTTTAATCATGCTCGGACGTGCCGCGATCGACGAAGCACCCAAAGTGGTTTTCTTCATGAGCGCGGATAATGTTAAATTCCGCAAAGCCGTCACCCCTGGCGACACTTTAGAAATCCGCGCCAAGCTCACCAAGATTCGCGGTCGTATCGCTGCTGCTGAATGCGAATGCCTCGTGAATGGCGAAACCGTTTCGTCCGCTGATTTACTTTTCTCTATCGCTGACTCCGTTAATCAATCGTAATCACGATGGCTTCTTCGATTCACCCTACGGCAATCGTCGAATCAGGCTCTAAAATCGGGCACAACGTAACCATTGGTGCTTATGCCTTCATCGGTGCAGACGTCACCCTTGCCGATGGTTGTACCATCCATCACCACGCCACAGTCGAAGGTTACACTCAACTGGGGCCCGACTGCGAAGTCTTCCCCTACGCCCTCATTGGGGGTCGCACTCAAGATCTGAAAGCTCGACCCGGTAAACCTGGACTCAAAGTAGGTGCTAAAAATATTTTCCGCGAATACGTAAGCGTTCACTCGGGCACCCAAGAAGGCGAATGGACCACCCTCGGTGATAATAATGTCCTCCTCGCCTACTCGCACATCGCCCACGATTGCGTTATCGGCAACCACGTCGTCATCTCCAGCCACTCAGCCGTCGCCGGACACGTCCACGTCGGTGACCACGTCAACATCGCCTGGAATGCTGGCATCCACCAATTCTGTAATATCGGCGACTACGCCATGATCGCCGCTTGTTCCAAATGCGTGCAAGACGTCCCCCCATTCATGATTGCCGATGGTAATCCCGCCGAAACTAAAATGGTCAACGTCGTCGGTATCACTCGCGCTGGATTTTCTCCCGAAGAAGTCGCCTCAGCAAAAAACTTATTTAAACTTTTTTACCGCGACGGATTAAATACCTCACAGGCGATTGAAAAAGCTAAGAGCGATTCTCAAAATCGAATCACCCAACAGTTTATCGCCTTCGCTCAAGCCACCAAACGCGGCTTAGCGTGACGTTGCGTGGGAATGAATCGCATGCGCTATGTTTTACTATTATGCCTGGCGCTTACCGCGCCAGTCTTAGCGAGCCCTCCCAATGTCATTGTCATCCTCACCGACGACTTGGGCGCTACCGACCTTGGTTGCACAGGCAGTAAATTCTACGAGACACCCAATATCGATCGGCTCGCTCAAGACGGCGTTCAGTTCACTCAGGCCTATTCTTCCTGTACCGTCTGCTCTCCCAGTCGTGCCGCTTTACTCACCGGAAAATATCCAGCCCGACTCCACCTCACGGATTGGATTCCTGGTTATCCTGCGCCAGACAACGCTAAAGTAAAAATCCCAGATTGGCAGAAATTTATTTCGACCGATACGAATACACTTCCTCAGCAATTTAAATCCGCAGGCTATTCCACCGCACTCATCGGCAAATGGCACTTATCGCCCAATGCCAAAGAATTCGATAACTACAGCCCACAGAAATACGGCTTTGATATTAATCTCGGCGGTAATCACCTCGGACAGCCTGGAAGTTTTTTCTCACCTTATAAAATTCCCAATCTTCAAGACGGACCGACGAACGAATTCTTAACCGATCGCGAAAGCAACGAAGCCGTTAAATTCATCGAACAAAACCAAACTAAACCTTTCTTCCTTTATCTCGCGCATTACGCCGTCCACCAACCAATCGCCGGCAAAATAGAAGTCATCAGAAAGTTTGAAGAAAAAAACAGCCAGAACGTCAAAAAATACAACGCCACCTACGCTGCTCTGATTTCTAGCGTGGATGATTCAGTCGGGAAAATCCGCGAAACACTTAAACGTCTAAAATTATCGGATAACACCATCATCGTATTCACCAGTGATAATGGCGGATTACCAAAAGTTACCGACAACTCACCCCATCGCGACGGCAAAGGCTCGGCCTACGAAGGCGGCGTACGCGTCCCCTTCATCATCTATTGGCCTAAAGCGAACTTCCATCAGTCGACTCAGTCTACCCCGGTTCAGTCAATCGACATCTATCCTTCACTGATTGAAATGACTGGTATCGCGTCACAATCATCCAACATCGACGGCGTCAGCCTCGCTCCACTTTTAAATACTTCACGGCCATTTCCATTGCGTGATCTTTTCTGGCACTACCCACACTACCACCGCGTTGGTGGTGCCCGACCTTACAGTGCCATCCGTAGCGGCAATTATCGCCTCATCCATTTCTACGAAGATAATCGTGATGAACTTTACAATTTAGCCAAAGATCCAAGCGAGTCACAAGACCTCTCAAATTCAGAAGTAGAATTAAAAATTAGCTTAAAGAAAAAGTTAGACGCGTGGCTTCAATCCACCAGCGCCCAACTGCCAGTTAACTAATTCCCCTTGTCCCCGTGTCACCTTGCCCACGTGTCCCCTCGCGTGCTGCGCACGCGTCCCTTATCACTTTGCCAGCTTGTCCCCTAGGCGCGCCGCTAATTGTGCCTGATACAAACTATTCGGCGTGACTGTTGAACCTTTCATAAAGAGCCACCCGCTCTTGCCCTTATCCTCGACTTCATATTTTCCACTGGTCCCCACACACCAATTAGTCACTCCAGGCGGCTGCTCCACATTGATATTTTTTGCTGAACAATTCCAAACGACCGACCATCCCATCGTCCAGCCGTGACCCGATCCCGCCTTGCCGCGATTCCGAATACTGATTTCACCCTGATTCAGCTTACAGTTATCGAGCAATAATCCAGTCGACCACGTCATGTGTGGCTCAATCGATCCATTGCCTGAAAACGTTGAATTTAAAACGACATTCAGCTGCGAAGCTGGATTGGCCGTCGAAATATAAAATGCATTATCCCCACTGATATTGCATTTATTCATTAATACCTGCGTTCCCAAGAGTCGCACATACGACGCATACCCGTTCGATCTCTCACTCTGCTTAATCTCTCCAGGATGCTCAGTCTTTAACGCCTCAACCGTCACCCGCCGCGAATCCTCGCCCACCTGCACATCTGGAAAAGTATTCTTCATGCCCACATTCTTCATCCAAATGTCTTCCGCATCATTAATAATCACTCCTATATTCTGCGCGTCCCGCCAATCACCCACCGGATTGGGTGCATCAATTTTGAAATTTTCCAGCCCACACTTAGAAATTTTTTTGGGCTGCTCAACCTTCGTCACTGTCGCCAGGATGCGTAGAGTATCAGACTTATTTAATAACTGAGTATCGATGCAATCGGTCAACGGGATATCAACCGTGATTTGATTTCCCTTAATCGATTTAATTTTTCGGACATATGTAATCTGACGATCCTCCTTCATCCACGTCTCCAACTTTCCTCCGTCCATCAGTTTGTCCATTCCCATAAAACGAATCCACTCCTTGGTCGCCTCCCGTGTAATTTCAATAGTGTCGCCTGACTTCAGACCCGACACCGACTGGACATTGATTACCGTAGTTCCCGACGGTACATAATCATCGGTAATTTTAATAGGCTTAGATACACTTCTCGACTTCCCTTCGTTGCTATTTTCCGCTTTCGATTTTTTCCTGGAGTCTTTGCCCTCACCTTGAGTCACTTCATGCGCTATCATAATCGCAATATGAGGTTTGCCGGTTAATTTAATTACCGTTCCGCCCGCCGCACTACCCGCCCCTCTTAAAATAATTCCATTCGTCTTAATCGCCAAAGTTTTCGAACAATTGTACGTTCCTGCAGCTAATTCAACCACACCCCTTACGCCGTCAACTAAGGGCATCGACGCCACTTGATTGATCGCTGATTGAATCGCGTCTGAAGCGTCACCCGTCACGGACCCGACTGACTTTTTATTATTCGATGTCGGAAATGCAACGCCACCACCACCATAGCCCGCATACGAGAAATCACACACCTGATCTCCTCTTTCAGTTTTTAAGTATTTCAATTCCGGCCCACTCCCCACGAACGATACCGGCAACTCGGCCGCAAATATTCCGTTCACTAGGATTAAAGAAAATAATAACGCCCCCTTCATTCGTTTATTCAGTAACACTCCGGACAAAATAGGCAAATACTTCCCCCCTTGCCAACGTGCCCCCGTACCCCCTCGCGAGTTTCACTCGTGCTGATTTGCTTTTGTCTCTCCCCATGTCACCTTAATTGGATATTGGCTCCTGCCTTGAGGTTTCTTCCCCTTGTCCCCGTGTCACCTTGCCCACATGTCCCCTAATTTTGACGATATCGAGAAACTCAGCCGCGGAGAGTCGACACGTGGTAAGATCGGCAATCGCGGTGTCGGTCATCGACTCACCCAAAAAGAACGCATTCTTTTCGAAGCCGCCAAACGCAATGGATTCCTAAAAATCCCCGTCACCGGTATTCGCAAAAACGTAATCAATATTTACAAGCTCTGGTGCCAAGCCTCCGCCCGCCCCTTCATTACTAAGTA
>JAEMQU010000017.1:19414-28090 GCA_016463705.1 Opitutales bacterium
GCAGCCAGACCCACAAAGACAATCTGCACCACCCGACCATCCAGCGTCTGGTTCTTCAGCATAAACCATGAGACGGCCGATAACGCAATCACGCCCAGCATCGGCAATAACATCGCCCCTAAAAGCAAAACGGGCTGAGAGTATTTCGCAAAAGCCGCCGTACGGATAATGTGCCTCGCACTATGCATTCCACAAAAGAACACCGTGAAGGAAATCAAGGGCGACACGAAATAGGCAATCAGACCTAGACATAAAAACTCAAAACTGAGGGGTGACTTCTTCACGATCAAATAAAGTACCACACCCGATAGCGCTAAAAGCCAAGGTAGTGCTAAACCCGACATCCATGGCATCAACGCCTGACTACTCTTCTCCCCCACCAACAAACTAAACACATCCGCAATTTCCTGGGGATGTTTTAATACCGGTATAAAAATAATCGCCCCACCATAAATAAGTCGAATCAACCATCCGGTCTCACCATCTGGATCACCCGAAAAGTGCGCAATCGAAATTCCAATAAACCCAACTAAAAATAAAAGTGGCGCCATGTACCACAAAACGACCACCAGTGCGGCCATCATCAAATAAATCACCGAAAATTTAATCCACGCAGTTGCGGAATTAACTCCATATAATTCCCGCGCAAAGAGTGTGTCCAAAGCTCCATGCGGAACACCGAGAATAATAATCAAAGCCGCCACTAAGATCAGCTCAGTCTGCTTATCCAGAGCCGGTAAAAATAGCGAAGCCAATAAACAGATAATGGAGATGACTCCAAAGAGGACACCTTGAATTCGAATGAGGTTCATCGGAAAATTCCTCTCACGAGTTCCTTGATAAAAATTCCGTAAGGCAAGACACTCATAACCCTTATACTATCCCAAAGCGTTGGCTCGTCATTCATAAAACGTATGACCGACCCCGAATCGCGCATCGAAAACAGCCTGACGAATATCTCCGGCCCCCGTTCAGGATAACGCTCCAAAACCCTCAGAAATAGCTTATCCATCTTTCTGATCACCCAAGAGTCCCGTACATGCCCAGGGACTGGTTTACCGTTCTTTATCTCCGATACCGCCCCTTCAGCCCATCGCTGAATCCGCTGAAACACATAGCCAGTCGACGCCCTAGCGCCACCTGATTCCAACCCGACAGTCACGTAAGAGGGGTCACCACCTGGCACGTGATCACCCAACCCCATCGGAATCACAAAATGCTCCCGATAGGTTATCTCGTAAGCAACCGAACCGACCGATTTCTTGATTAATCCATCCAACATCCCAGCGAGCTCACTCGGTGACATCGCCCGCTTTCCAAAAACCGTAGCCTCAATCAAAGCGCAGGTTGGACTATAGGGTAATAAATATAAAAATCTAATCTCGCCCAAAGTAACTTCCGTAAAATCCATGAGCGTCGCCACGCGATCATCAAAAACATCCTGACTGCACTTAACCTCAACCCCACTGAACGACTGCCATAAAATAGGTGCTTCGTCACTCACGCGTTTCGGGGGCCGCGTGTCGATGACCTGCGGTGCACTCACCGATGTATTTTTAATATTAATCTGCCAAAGATTATTTTTCTGGTGAACGACTCCCGCTGATTCTCCCAGAAATAAATCAATCCGCTTATTTTTCGAAATTTTACGCAGGGCCGACTGATAAAAGGCGTCCGAGTAAATCGATTGATAAGGTGTCTTATCACAATCCACAACCACACGCTGGTCAGCCGCACCGACTAAGACCTTTTTCCAATCCGATTTAGCCAAGTGAGTTAATTGTGCAGACTCCGTTGCCCAATAACTCCAAGTGCGATCATGCACATAGTTTTCACGGCGCTCAATAATCGCCACACGCGGACACTCCCCACCCAACTCCGCCAAACGCATTGCTAAACTCAGCCCCGCACACCCGCCTCCCATAATAATTAAATCATAATCAGATTCCATAGCTGGTATCGACTCGTGGTAAAGCATGCAGCGCTCGATGTAACTCCGCCCGATGTCGAATCGGCTTCGTCCAAAATCCCTTATCCACTAATGTGCCACCCAACGCCATAAAAGTAATACTCAGCTTTCGCGTTTTCGGGATCACGACCCGCCCATCCCAATAACGATAATCCAGTGACCTCAATTTCAGCCCAATCGCCCCATATACCTTCGCTGCAATCAATATTCCATGCCGCGCCCGTAACGGCAAATAAGGCAAGCCACTCTCCCCGCTGTCGTAATATTCATCAGCTAAATTGAGTAAAAAATAGAGTGCCTTACGCAGACGTTCCTGCTGCCCCGCCGATGGATTAATCAAATCATCTAAGGATATTTTACCGATAATTTCTAAAGGTAAATAGCGGCGACCCATTTTTGCATCCTCCAATACATCCCGACAAATATTTGTGAGCTGCATACCCATTCCTAAATCGATCGCAAAAGCTGACGCCGCTGGATCTTTGACATCCAAAACATCACTCATCATCAATCCCACCGTCCCCGCTACCCGATAACAGTAACGCAATAATTCATCCACGGTCTTTAGCTCAACTACATCGAGGTCAGTCAATAATCCATTAATCAGCTCCTGCGGAATTTGTGGTTCAATCCGACAGTCACTCATCAAATTTATGGCATCAGCCACCACGGGATCGTTCGTGCGACCCGTCTGGAGTGATTGACTTACCTCCATCAGCACCGTCCTCGCCTGCATCGGTGATGTCGCCTCATCCGCTAAGTCATCTAAATATCTACAAAACGCATAAAGCCTCGTCGCCCGCTCACCGTGCTTGTCACTCAACAACTTCTTCGCCCAATGAAAACTTTTCCCTTTTTTAGCCAGAATTTCTTCCGCCCGACGAAGCTGTGGGTTGTCCGATTTCATTTCGTCGCGGGTATGAGAGCGTCAATCACCTTGGCCGAACATAACACCCCCGGCAATCCCGCTCCCGGATGCGTCCCGGCCCCAACTAAATAGAGATTCTTAATGCCCTCCGCTTTGTTATGAAAACGGAACCAAGCCGACTGCCTAAAGAGCGGCGCAATCGAAAATCCCGCACCATGTACACTCTGATAATTATTTTTAAAGTCCGCCGGTGTCATCGCAAAATCTGCCACGATATTTTCTTTTAGGCCCGGTAACATCGTTTCATCTAAGGCCTGGATAATTTTAGCCCGCAGTTTGGGTTCCTCAATCGTCCAATCAATGCCCGACTGCATATTGGGCACCGGACACAGCACATAAAAACTGTCACACCCTTCCGGCGCAAAACTGGGATCGGTCGCGGTCGGACGATGGAGATAAAGTGAAAAGTCATCCGCTAAGATTTTCTTATGAAAAATATCATCCAATAACTCCCGATAACGCTTCCCCATCCAAATAGTATGGTGCGCCACATCATCATATTTTTTCTTGGTCCCAAAATAGAGCACATACAGGCCCATCGAATAATGCGCCGCCTTAAGCTTGAGCCCACTCATCACCGAACGGTCCTCCGGCTTTACCATGTTCTGATACAAATGCGCCGCATCGGCATTCGATACCACCAGATCCGCCGCCACTTCAGTACCATCGTCTAACACCACCCCACTGGCCACGCCGTCTTTTATTTTAATCGAAGCTACGGTGGTGTTCAGTCGCAACTGCACGCCGTGCCTAACCATTAAATCCGCCAACGCTTTCGTGAGCGCACCCGTTCCGCCCATCGCAAAATGTACCCCATGCTCTCGTTCTAAATAGTGAATGAGCCCGTAGATGCTCGTGGTATCAAACGGATTTCCGCCGACCAACAAAGGTTGAATCGAAAAAGCCTGGCGGAGCTTCGGACTTTTTAAATGCCGCGATACCATCTGCCAAACGGTCTCATAATTTCTTAATCTCAACAACGCCGGTACCTGCTTTACCATCGTCCAAAATTTATTAAACGGTTCAGCCGATAATTTTTCAAATCCGACCTGATAAATTTTCTTAGAGTGAGCTAATAACTTTAAATACCCCTCGCAGTCCGCCGGCTCAATCTTCGCAATCTCCGCCAAGGTCTCATCCAACGTCCCACCATAATCAAACTCACTCCCATCACTAAAATGAAATCGATACCAGGGCTTCACGGGCACCAACTTTACATGATCACCTAATTTTTCGCCAAAGAGTGAAAAGAGTTCCTCAAATAAAAACGGTGCGGTAATGACCGTCGGCCCTGCATCATGCCGAAATCCCTCGCGTTCGAAAACTTGAGCACGACCGCCCACCGCCGCACAGCGCTCAATCGTAATCACATCATACCCCTTCGCCCGCAAGCGAAGCGCCGCAGCAATTCCACCAAAGCCTGATCCGATTACGATAGCCTTCACGCTATACGACTAATCAGTCTTCAGTCGTTTGCCCAGAACTAAGGCAAATTCAGCTAACAAAGATCCCGAATCTTCCGGTAAACTCTCCGCCAATGAAATCGCCCGATCCAAATACTGTTGGGCGAATTTACGCGCCAACTTGGTCGCTTGCTGACCTTCGCCCGAAGCCTTGAGCACTAATACAATATTCAGATTATGTTTCTCGGTATCGGTTTTGATATCTTCTAAATCGTCGACCATTTGATAACCGACACCAAAGGTATGAGCCGCATCCTGAATGCGCTTCGTCCATGTTTCGTGTCCCGACGCGATAAATGCTAACTCAATCGGGAGACTCAACAGCGCTCCAGATTTACCAATCACAATCGCTTCGTACTGTGATAAGTCAGTCACCGCACAATCCTTAGCCGAAAGCTCTGAGCATTGACCCTGAATCACCATCGCGGTGCGCACATGGACGCGTCGAAGCAGCGAAGGGATTAATTTTGGGTTGCTGACTTCGGAAAGCGCACCGTACGCCGCTGATAATAAAATATCGCCCGTACAAATGGCTACATCTTTGCCAAAGGCCGCCCAAACGGTCGGCATTCCGCGACGAAGCTTTTCGTCGTCTTGTAAATCGTCATGCACCAGGGATGCATTGTGGAGTAATTCAACTGCCGCTGCGATTCGCACAGCGTCTTCAATCTTAATACCAAGACACTGACAGGCATGCAGGGCTAACTTAGCTCGGACGCGTTGTCCGCCTGCTTCTAGGTGATATTGTGCAGCCTTAATCGTAGCCGGGATGGCTTGATCTTCTGGCTTCGTTGCTACCATGACCATATCAAGCATCAGACGTTCAACCGCTTGTTGGGTGATGTCGGTGATTGTATTCATCGGTAGGGGTAAGTTCCGAAAATTAAAGGTTACCTAACAAAGAGGGCGAAGGGCCCACGGATACTGAATACGAAAAAATCGGACAATGAAGCCAGTCGACTTCATTGTCCGATCGTTCGCACAAACTTATCGTTTGTCGGATTCGCTAACTGCGCACTTCCAGATGATAACACCGAAGGCGATCTTGTTCACGAAGTCTGCAAGATTGTAGACAACGTTAAGAGTCTTCTGGCTTTCAGCAGGAGATGCACCGGTCATGTAACCGAAGTAGTATCCAAGAGGATAGATCGCCCAACCAATCACCACGATGTTGCGCATGAGCTTGAAAGCTTCTTGTACAGCAGGGGTTGCCGAGTTGGCGTTGATTTGACCAGCTTCACCAGCATAGATTTCGAAGATGATGTATGCCCAACCTACCATGCCGATAACGAAGGCAGGAGTTGCAGCCATTAAACCGGCTTCACCAACATAACCACCGATAAGCATGACTAAAGTACCGATGATTAATTTCCAGAAAACGCGTCCTGGTACGTTAGTTACAGCTGAAAGGATAATATAGAACTCAACCATCAAGAGAGGAACAGTGATCAACCAATCGATATAACGGTAAACGGTAGGGGTTGATTGTGAAAGGACCCATACATCACGCATGTAGAAGTAGTGAGTAGCAGCAACGAGCGTCACTAAACCTGAAACAGTCAACGAGGTCTTCCACTTAGGAGACACGCGCTGGATTTCTAGGAAGAAGAACGCAGTGGCAGCAACTAACGCCATGGAGATTACCCAGAAGGATACTCCCACGTAGTCGGTTGCTTTTAAATCTGCGGAAGCCAGTGTAGCGGCTTTCACAGATGCTGGGGTGATCATAAAGCAAAACATGAAGAACATGAATGCCTTATTATACGCTGATTTTAGGTATGAGGTCATAGTAGTTGTAGGGGTACGTTGTTATTCCTAGCACAAAATTTTTCGTGTGCAACCCCAAATCTTCAAAAATAAACCACAGGGCTTTATGGAATAATACTATAACTACACCCTGCCCCTAATTTATTTCCCCTTGTCCCCGTGTCACCTTGCCCACGTGCCCCCTCGATTTTTACGTCTTCGCTGGATAAAGCGAACCGTTGGGGAAATTACCAAACAGAGGCTGGTCGCCATCGGTAAAAGCAGAAATCAGGTGGTCACCGCCCACAAACGCTCCGCGCCAAGACGCACCCCGACCACCAAATACTTCGGCTCGATCGCCCCGACTCCGCGGAACGTTCACCCCGAATTTAAAGGCCTGCACATCCGGTCTAATGCGTTCAGCAAATTCTAAATCGTCAGTCGCAATCGAAGCCACCAGCGATCCATTAGATACATTCATCGCCGATAAGAGCTCGGACTCGGTGTCGACAATCACAATTGAATCAATCGGTCCAAAGGGCTCACTGTGATGGAATGCCCATCCAGTAGGAGGATTCAAAACACACGCCGGTGCCACATAGCCCGATGTATCCTGACCACTAATAAATCTTCCCGCACCAAGGTCTCCATGCACCAGCGGAATTCCTCCCGTGTTAATCGACTCATCATAACGCTTCTGTAATTCAGTCGCCTTGGACTGAGAGATCACCGGACCAAAATCGAAATCAGGCAAGGGATCCGAGGCATTTTCCACCGCAAAGGGATTACCAAAGCGCAGCGATTGAATAACCTTATTATAAGTCGCCAGGAAGTCAGGTAGCAATCTGCGCTGCACCACATACCGCGGATAAGCGGTACAACGTTGTTTAGCATACTCGAAACCTTTTTTCATATGACCAGCCAACAAATCCCACTGCGAAAAATTCCAAATGCCCCAAGCGTTCAAGCCTTCCTGCTCTAAGATATGTCGACGTCTTAAATCAGCCAAAGTGCTCGCCGCTTTTCTGCCATTCGAGCGTCCACCCACAAACGCCAGCGCCCCGAGTTGAGGTGAAGAAATAAGCGCATCACTTAAATTACTACCGATACCGGAAACGAGAGTGACCGGTAAACCAGCCCGCGCCATCAACGCATGCGATAACGTCAACGCATGAAATCCACCCTGCGAAGGTGTCTTTGCAATCACCGCATTACCCGCCAACATCTGCGTTAATTCAGCATGAACCAATACGCTCAGTGGATAATTCCATGAAGCGATATTCGAAACTGGACCCGGTAAAGGACCCCTCCCCTGCATCTGCCGTTCAATCTCACAGAGATACCAATCAACCCCTTCAACACAGCGGTCAAAGTCAGCACAAGCCAAGCGCCAGGGTTTCCCAATCTCCCACATTAACAAATGCACAATCGCTTCGCGATGCTCACGTAAATAATCCAAAGACTTTTTCACCCGACGTTGTCTCTCATCCAACGGAACCTTCACCCATTCTTTATGCTGCTTAGCGGATTGTTCGACAGCTGAGACCGCAATCTCGCGGCTGATACGGGGTGGGCCAGGGATTAAAGTTCCATCCACAGCCAAAGGATGCGGCTTGGTTTCTCCGACAAATACCCACTTACCACCAATCAAGTTGGCAGCGCGATCGGCCTCAAACGCTTCAGGCGCCGCTGCACGTGCTCGACGATACACTTCGTCCCAACTTGTTCCAGGTTTATGAATGAGTGCCATTTTATTATATGATTAGGGTTAAAGTTAAAAATAAAATCAGAATCTGTTTATGGATTCAGCCAGCAAGGGTAATACCCGTTTATGTATCACGATTTTTTCCCACCGCAACCCGTTCCTGCAAATACCCCCCTCATGAGTAATGATTTTTTTCCTTACTACGCGTCCCTGTATCTTTGTATCTCCCCTTGTCCCCCTGTCACCTTGCCCACGTGTCCCCTCGTGGCCTGCGGCCACGTTCCTTGTCCCCTCAATTAAAACTTCCACCTAGACGACAAACTAATCAACGCACCAGGAGCTAAATCAAATTTCGACTCCACTCCGCCCAACTCGGTTCGAGCTTTAGCATTAAAAGCCCAACCTAAATTGATCTCATCCACGCGACCAGGCGTCTGACGCTTAAAGCCTAAAATAGCAGCCACGCGTTCACTTTCAAAATCCCGACGTTGTCCGCCCACATCCGCTAACCGTGCTTCCTCCTGTAAAAAGGCAACCGCCAGCGAGGTCTTCCATACGTCATCAATCTTGTAATCTAAAACCAATGACTTTCTCCCCGTGCCGAGCGACCAATTGGGCGCGAACTTCCAACGAAAAGTAGGCACCACTAAAACCGTCGGCGAACTGACTGCACGTGTTTCCGCTAAAAATAAATAACCGACCGTCCACTCTTCCGATAATTTCCAATCGGCCCCATACAAGCCCTGCACCGTGACGGCACCCGATAGCGAAGCATGTTCCGCCGCATCGGCATTCACTTGAAGAACCGCATAACGCTTCCGCACACCTTCCGTCGAAGCATAACCGCTTAAACTCAAAGACACCC
>JAEMQU010000018.1:0-20278 GCA_016463705.1 Opitutales bacterium
ATCTTTGTTAACCCCACTCAATTTGGCCCGAACGAAGATTTCTCAAAATACCCACGAACATTTGAAGCGGACTGCGATGCCTGCCGCCACGCTTCCGTGGATCTCATTTTTGCTCCGAGTGTGGAAGAATTTTATCCCCAAAATGCGACCACTTGGGTAGATGTTGAAAAAGTAACTACGGGTCTTTGCGGGGCCTTTCGACCCGGACACTTTCGCGGCGTCAGCACCGTTGTCGCGATGCTCTTCAATGTGATTCAACCGACATGCGCAATTTTTGGTCGAAAAGATTTACAACAATGTGTGGTCATTAAACAAATGGTTCACGACCTACACATCCCGGTGAAGGTGATCATCGATGAAACGGTGCGTGAGCCCAACGGACTCGCCCTCAGTTCAAGAAATCGATACCTCACGCCCGAAGAATTACAAAAGGCTGCAGCGATACCAGCCGCCTGTAAGGTAGCGCAAGAGTTAGCACAAAAGGGGGAAACGAATCCCATTCTCATTGAGAAGGCTGCTTTTAAAAGACTTACGTTGGATGCGTCTCTTCGCGTACAGTATTTAAAAATCGTACACCGAGAAACTTTAAGCGAAGTCACCAAGATTATTCCAGGTGAATGCGTGTTGGCCCTGGCCTGCTATTTGGGCAACACTCGCTTAATCGACAACGTCGATTTATAATTTACGCGATAATACCTTCAGCAACCTCACCATAATTATCCGTCAGACGGAAATCACGTCCGTTGTATCGATAGGTAAGCTTGGTGTGATCAAAGCCCATCAAGCGTAGGATAGTGGCGTGCAGGTCATGCACGTCGACGCCATTGGAAACAACTTCGCCGCCGATATCATCCGTCTCACCATAACTAATTCCGGCCTTCACTCCCCCACCCGCCATCCAAGCACAATAAGCCTTCGACCAGTGATCGCGACCGCTGTTTGGATTGACTCTACCTGCCGTCGTGGGCGTGCGACCAAATTCACCACCCCAGATGACCAACGTGGAGCTCAAGAGTCCGCGCTCCTTTAAATCTTTAATTAAAGCAGCCGCCGGACCATCAATCGCCGCTCCCGTGCGAGCCGCCGCAAGTTGAATGTTAGTATGGTGATCCCAGCCACCTGCGTCGATTTGTACAAAGCGAACGCCACGTTCAACGAGACGACGCGCACATAAAAGTTTAGCCCCTAATTCGGTCTTACCATAAGCATCGCGCGTTTTTTGTGATTCTTTAGAAATATCAAAAGCATCCGTCGCCGCGGTCTGCATGCGAAAAGCTAATTCAAAAGATTCAATACGGGCCTCCAGCTGTTCATCTTTTTGCACAGTCTGTATATGCTGTTGATTAAGCTGGTGCACCAAATCGAGCTGTTTTCTTTGGGCCTCCTCATTCGTGAACTCACTTTGTAAATTGGGGATGACGCGATTCGAGGCCACATTGGTACGGAAAGTCGTTTTCGCACCTTGGTAGATACTCGGTAAAAAGGCCGCCTGACGTGCCTCGACCTGACCACCCAGACTGACGAACCCGGGTAAATCTTGGCTCTCGGTTCCGAGTCCATATAAAACCCATGAACCCAAGGACGGCTTCGTTAAAATAGCTGAGCCCGTGTGCAGAAGTTTAGACGCAGGGCCGTGCGCTGGAATATCCGAATGCATGGAACGAATAATACAAAGGTCATCAGCCACTTCTTGTAACTTCGGGAAAATTTCGCTGATTGCTAAACCCGATTTTCCGCACTGCTTAAATTCAAAAGGCGTGGGAAAGATAACTCCCGCCTGACCAGCTTTAGATTTTTCGGCCAAGTCTTTCATGCCCGGTTTGTAATCGAAAGTATCCAGGTGCGAAGGAGCTCCACCGGCAAAAATATGGATGATATGTTTGGCTTTAGCCGGTAACGGTGCGGCACGTACTTTTAAATTTAAAGGCCCTTCCGCACGCGCATCGGTAATCAGTCCACGTGAGAGCATTGTGCCGAATGCTAACGTTCCCATACTCAGTCCCGTTTGACGAAGAAACTCGCGACGAGAATTCGCCTCGGGAATCCGGTTACTGCAATTGGGGGTTTCCATAGTTAAAATATAGTATGTTAATCGAGGTATACAAATTCGTTCGAACAAATCATGGCTTGAGCGAGCATTTCCCAAGGGGAAACCTTGGCCCGCGAAGCAGAAACCCCTAAATTCTTCATGACACCACCCACAATTTTCGTGGTGACGGCGGGATTTTCAATCGGCTTAGGAGCTTCTTTGGCCAACTTCTTTTTCTCACCTTTAGTGGGTTGAGCAGTGACTGGTTCAGCCGCGACGCCCGTGACTTTTTTGATAAACTCTTTAGCCATACGTGATTCGTCGGACTTCGGTGTTCTTTGGAACATGATTCGGTACATGGTGGTGATTCGGGCATCATCGTTGATGGCCCCTACCACTTCCGGACGTGCGGCCACCGCACGCGCTACTTCAACCGATAACAGATTATTCATGAAGAATAAAGCCTGCTGCGGAACAATCGTAGAATTACGACGAGAGTTCGGCATATCCGGATCCGAGAAATCGAACTGCGCCTGCAAGTCGCTCAAGTGTTCACGATCGATATAACCATAAATACTTCGACGATAACTCAAGGGTTCATCAGTGATATTCACCGGGCGGCCACCCACCGTGGAATCCATTTTTCCGGTGAGCATAATGAGTGCGTCGCGAATACTTTCGAAATCCAGGCGACGTAAGTTAGAGCGCCAGAGGTATTTATTTCCCGCATCAATCTTGTTGGGATTATTTTGAGCGCGACTGGCAACAAGCGGATTCATCGCGGGATTGGCCGACTGGCGATAGGTTTGCGACGTGAGCATTTTCCGATGGAGATTTTTCATCGACCAGCCGTTCTCCACAAACTGCACCGCTAGCCAATTTAACAATTCGGGGTGAGTGGGCTTTTCGGACATATTTCCCAAATCATCCAGTGAGCTCACAATACCCGCCCCAAAGTGTTGCATCCAAACACGGTTCACCAGAACGCGTGCCGTCAGGGGATTAGTTGGGCTGGCAATCGCTTGAGCCAACTCACTTCGACCACTGCCTTGCGTGAAGGGTACGCGACTCGGACCCGAGAGAATTTCTAAGAACTGTCGGGGAACGACTGGCCCACGTTTATTACGATCGCCCCTTAAAAATACATTACTGTTTTTAGGACTCACTACATCCGCAACTGCCATGGCTTTGCCTTGTCCACCCGAGTGGGTGAGTTCCAATTGGTTAATTTCCTTAAACCGAAAATATTTTTCGGGTATTTTGTTATTTAAGAAATTGGGCTTGTCCTGCCACGCATAACAAAAACTCCGGGTCGTTATTAAGGAAAGAATCTTAGGCGTACTCTCAATATCCTCATAACTGGGTAAAGGCCAGGGCCAGGCAGCGAGCTGAATAATATTGGGATTATCCCTCTCCCCCGCACGCCCTGGTGTACTCCGCAGGTCGAGGTGTTTATCAATCTGCGCGCTGTATTTTTTGAACATCGCTTGGTACGCCAAAGCAACATCGTCTATGGTCTTAGGTTTTAAATTCACTAAAGCCTCGGCCACGAGTGGATTAATTAAAACTTTTTTATCGGCTAAAACATTAGCGATGACCTGCGGTGCTTTTTCTTCAAATTGGTCGGCCGGGATTCTTTGCAATTGAAAGAGCGGCGCCGTGATGGGCGAAATTTTATTGATAATGATTGAAGTATCGACCTCGCGAACGAGCGCGAAGTTATAGGTCTTCTGTAAATCTGCGGAGCGCGTGGATCTAAATCCAGCCATTGCGGATAAGGCTCGGCCGGCAAAATCTTTATGCAAGGTCGCCAATTGCGCGCGGATGTAACGATAATAACCACGGGCGTTCGACTCCACTAAGTCCTTCATTTTTTTATCAAAATCAACCCGCTCAGTCGCACTCGGTATACGCATCGTCTTAATCGTAGGCTCGTCTAAGGGCTCCATGGTTGAAGCAAAAATACCGTGCAATGAATAATAGTCTGCCGTGGGAATCGGATCGAATTTGTGGTCGTGGCAACGGGCACAGGATACGGTGAGACCGAGAAAGGCTTTCGTCGTCGTATCAATTCTTTCGTCAATCGTATCATCATTATTTTCAAAACGCTTGCCGACCGTAATGAAACCGAGGGCGGCTAATCGGGGATCGTCTTTGGCGAGGTTAGGCAGGCGATCAGCGGCCAACTGTTCGACGATAAATTGGTCGTAAGGTTTATCCTGATTAAATGCATCAATCACATAATCTCGGTAGGTCCAAGCATTGGCGTAAGCCTCGCCGCGTTTAATACCATTACCGGGAGTGTCAGCGTACCGCGCTGAATCTAACCAATGTCGCGCCCAACGTTCACCGTATTGTGGCGACGCTAATAATCGATTGACCGTCTTTTCTACCAAATCCGTTACGGCATGGGCGGGTTTATTATTCTGTAATAAATACGAATCGACCGCGCTGGCATTAGTGTAATCGCGACTGAAGGCTTCAACTTCCGTATTGGAAGGAGGCAGGCCAATTAAATCATAGTTCAGTCGTCGCAACAAAGATTCCCCATCAGTCGGTGCCGAAGGTTTTAATCCCTGCTCGTCCAATTTAGCTAAAACAAAATAATCGATTTCATTCTGACACCAAGCATCGTTACTGACTTTGGGTAAAGCGGGTTTCGTAAAAGATTTAAACGCCCAGTGATCGCGAGCCTTTTCGGATAAGCCAGTTAATTTAACCGCCCCCGCGCCCACCGGTGCCGGAGCTCCCATCTTGACCCATTTTTCGAGCAAGGCGATTTGCGCATCAGGTAATTTCGCCCCACCTTTTTTGGGCGGCATCGATAAATCAGGATCCGTCTGATGAATCGCCTTAATTAAAAGTGATTGCGAAACATCGTTCGGCACAATGGCAGCTCCCGTGTCGCCACCGGCCAACAACCCCGCACGCGTGTCCATAATTAAACCGCCTTTCGAAACTCCCTCTTGGGCCGAGTGACATTTAAAACAACGGTCAGCTAAAATGGGACGGATATTTTTTTCAAAAAATTCTAACTCACTCGCACTAAAATTAGTCTGGCTTTGCTCTAAAGCCTTTTGGGCGATGAGCGGTAATTCCGAACTGGGAGCGGCGTAAGTAGGCACGACCCCGCCCAGTAAAAAAATAATAAAATTATAAACTAAAAATCGGGGCATGATTTGTTAGCTATGATGCTACTTAATATAACACTAATCCAACGGAAAGGTTGCTAAATTGTGTAAATATAACACGCCCGACTGAATAGGCCTAATTGAGAGGGCTTATTGGGCGAAAACGACGCAACTAGCCGACCCAACCTTCACCGCTTGTTGGGTGTCGGTCAGCATGCCCGACTCGGGGTTAATCCGGTAGGCATTCAATGTACCCGATTTTTGCCCAGCGCACACCAGCCAATGGCCGTCGGGCGAGAGACCAAATCCGCGAGGGGTGGCGGGTACACCCATTTGATGCTGAATCAATTTCAACGAACCATCTGTGCCGATTGAGTAGACCGCGATCGAGTCGTGAATCCGATTGGAAACGTAAAGGTTCTTGCCATGAGGACTACAAAATATCTCAGCCGTTGAAGCGCCTTTACGTTCAGCTGCTGCAGGTAAAGTGTCGATCACTTGAAACGGATTTAACGCGCCGGTTTTTCCATCAAAATGAAAAGCCGTCACCGTGAGCGCTAACTCATTGCAAGCATAAGCCCGTGGTTGAGTTGGATGAAAAACTAAATGGCGCGGAGCGTCACCTGGTTTCTGGATCGCACCTACCGAATCAGCGGGACTCAGCTTTCCGCCAGCCGCGTCGAATCGGTACACTTTAATTTGATCGATGCCTAAATCGGGTACCGCGAGAAATTTATTGGTCGCATCAAAATAAACTCCATGGGCATGAGGACCTTTCTGACGGGTTGGATGAACACTTTTACCCTCATGTTGAATGAATGCACTAAACTCAGCGAGTGATCCATCAACTTTGATGGGCAAAGAAGCCACCGAACCCGAGCCATAATTAGCAGCGGCACAATTTTTTCCCGTCGCATCCACCGCGAGGTGATTACAGTTTTTCCCTCCGGTCGTTTGTGCGTTTAATAATTTTGCTGTGCCATCAGCATTTAATTTGAAAGCAGCGACTCCACCTGAGCCATCAGACATTTCAGTCGTCGCATAAAGGGTCTGTCCATCAGGCCGAAGGGCTAAAAAAGATGCTTTGTTTATTTCCGCGAGTAAAACAGGGGCAGATATTTTTCCCGTCTGATCATCCAAGGTTCCACGCCAAATGCCTTGGGCTTCGGGCCCCAATGTGCCAACGTAAAAAGTAACTTCACGAGCGGGTAAGACCGAAGTGAGTCCGATGAATATAAGTGCGAGGTATTTCATATTAAACTCCAGCGCTCGCTTCGGCTTCGCCTAAGGGTTTTGCTAAAGGATCGCGTAAATAAGAATCGGCCTTGGCGGAAACAATCACACCATAGTTAATCGTGCCGAGCCAGCCCGACATAATAATGCCCACGCTGCCGGCGTGATATAAACCAGCGACTTGTTCAGGTAGGCCCATCGACACTTTGAGGCCTTCAAACTTAGTGCCAAAGGAAGTTCCGCCGATGTGTCGGACATAACGATTAACCGTGCGCGGGGTCGCTGCTTCAAGGTGATTAACCTTTTGACGAATATCGGGAATAAATTTTTCGAGTCCAACGAGAGACTCTTCGATTACGCGATTTTTATGCGTCTGATAATCTGCCTCCGATAAATCTGCCCAATCTTCCCAGCGTTGATTAATCGAGGTAACAACTCCGTAGCGTGGCGTCTTGGTGTGCGGACGCGTGTCAGGATAGTATACTGAATAAGTCCGCGACGTCGTATGGAAATCCGTAAGCTCGTGACTGGAAAATGGTTTGGCTTCCGACGTGAAAACTAAATCTCCAATCATCGGAATACTTTCTCCTTCACGAATACCCATGTAGACCTGACAAGAAGAAGTGTTCACGCGTACCGCTTTGGCTTGAGCTAAAAATTCCGCATCAAAGGACGAGGCGTCGCTGAGTTTTAAAACGGTATCTTTAATATTAGCATTGGATATCACCGTAGCACAGGCCACTTCGGCTTCTTCGCCGAGGCGCGTACCGCGCAATTTGACTCCGACGACACGACGCACGCCGGCGGAATCTTTTTCGACGACCACTTTTTCGACTAAGACATTACGGCGGATGTCTACGCCGTTGGCTTTCATTTCCGCCGTCATAATATTAATCATCGTGTCCGTGCCGCCTTGAAAAATAAATACGCCCTTGGACATGAAATTGGAAAAAACAATGCCGAAGGTGATGGCGGGATCCTCTAAAGTTGAACCATTCGCATAAGCAATCGGCTCCAAGAGAAGACGCTGCACATCAGGACGGCCGGGGAAGAACTGCTCAAACAACTCACGGGTGGTGCGCGGATCGTTATCGTAATAATTCATCTCTCTTAAATGAGCAAAAAATGCTTCCACCGTTTCCGCCGAAATTTTAAATTGCTCAATCATGATACGCGTAAAATCGACGCGGTCAAAAGTCGTACGAACGTCGAAATCGGGATTAATAAACCGGACATCTTTCAGTTGGTGAATCTTATCCGAAATCTCCTTCGACCAATAACGTCGAGTGGACTTAATCATCCCGTGGGGAAAGCCATGCAGAGAAATATCAAAAATATGTCCACCCGCCCGTTTAAAGAATGTCGCTAAGCCACCCAATTGATAATGGTGCTCAACCAGTAAAACCTTTCGCCCAAATTTCGCTAAATTATTAGCGGCCGTCATTCCGCCCAAGCCAGCCCCAATCACGACGGCATCGTAACGCGGTAAAAGATCATCAAAAGGCGAAGGCATTAAATAAAATCGTGGGGTGAATAAAGAGGAGGAGTGGAGAAGTGGGAATGGTTAAATTCCTAAATCTTTATGAATCCACAAACTAATTGGCTACTTTCTCTCCAAATTTAAACACTTTTAAATTTAATCAAATCCACGTCTTGCACTGAGAGGGCTATTCGTGGTTATAATATTCAATCGTATGGCTGTGCGCATCGATCTCATCACTCTCTTCCCTGCAATGGCCAACGGCTTCTTGCAGGAATCGGTCATTGGTCGTGCCATTGACACGGGGCTGATTCAGTTCAAAGCCCATAACCTTCGGGACTGGTCGAAAGATAAACATCATAAAGTGGACGATGTCCCTTACGGCGGGGGTCCAGGTATGTTAATGACCTGCCAGCCGCTGTTTGATGCGGTGGATGGCCTGGCGACCCCAGGGGCCGAAGTCATCTACCTTTGCCCCGATGGTGAGCAGCTGACCAACGATTTAGCCCGCGAATTAGCCAAGAAATCTCACTTAATCCTCATTTCTGGACATTACGAGGGTATCGACCAGCGCTTCCGGGATGCCCGGGTTACCCGTGAAATATCGGTGGGGGACTATGTGCTAACCAATGGCACCCTTCCGGCCTGTATTGTGGTCGATTGTGTCGGTCGACAGATCCCCGGGGTACTTGGTGAGGAAAACTCCTTGACTGGGGATAGCTACAACGGCAAGTTGCTCGCCTTTCCGCAGTACACTAGACCCGCTGTTTATGATGGTCTCGAAGTGCCCCCGGTCCTCCTCGGAGGCCACCACGCCGAAATCGAAAAATGGCGTCGGACAAAGCAAATCGAGAAGACAAAGCAACGAAGGCCGGACCTACTGGAAGACAAATAAAACTAGCCATGAGCAACCATCCCCTCCTCCACTTCGCGACCCAGTCGCAACTTAAAGCTAACCGCGGTCACGACACGTTCAAAGTCGGTGACGGCGTACGCGTCTCCACCAAAGTTCGCGAAGGCGACAAAGAACGCACCCAGGTTTTCTCGGGTATCGTGATCTCCCGCAAAGGTGGTAACGTTCAAGAAACCTTTACCGTTCGCCGCGTATCTTTCGGCGAAGGTGTTGAGCGTACTTTCCCAGTTCACTCTCCCAATATCGAAAAAATCGAAGTCGAACGCGTATCACAAGTCATGAAGGCTCGTCTCTATTATCTCCGTGGTCGCCAAGGTAAGTCCGCGACCAAGGTTAAAGAAAAGCGCTACGATCCATCTGCTGAAACCGCAGCCAAGTAATCGTCTAACGATTAACTTTAAAAAACCCGCTCCGGCGGGTTTTTTTATATTTCAGCAGATTCTGCCGATGGACTAATTTAAATGAGCGACTTCAAGCGAATGAAGCCGTTCATTATTAAGCACTTAAATCGTGTTTTTGGTTAAATCGTGAATAACTCGTTAAATAAATTAGTACAATTTGGGAGGTGCAGGCTTGACTCCCCTCCCTCCGCCTGCGTTTTTTCTCTTTCCTCTTTTGGCTAAACCCAAGTTAGGCCTTCTCTCACCTTCTCCTTATTTATGTTACGCATTCGCCTCCAACGCTTCGGAACCAAAAACGAGCCGACCTATCGTCTCGTTGTGGCCGAACAACACATCCGTCGCGACGGTCGCTTCGTTGAAGTCTTGGGTCACTACAACCCAAGCGCACGTGGCAAAGCCACCCCTCTCGTGATCAACGTCGAACGCGTTGATCATTGGATCAAGCTCGGAGCGCAACCTTCCGACACCGCTAAGTCTCTGGTCAAACGCGCACGCGCGACGATCAAAGCATAAGTAAATTTTTCGACGGCGGAAACGCCTCACCCTGACGACGTCTCGCCCCGCCCAACCGCGGGGCGTTTCGTTTTAGGGGTTAATTAATTTTATTCCATCCACCTTCGCCGTCTTTTTCTAATTTCTGAAAACCGGCTTGGCGTAATTTTTCATCAGAGACGGATTGTTTCATCGCCCCCTCACCGTACTTAATCGTTAGACTCGGTGAATCAATCACCCGACGACAAGGTTCCTTCGTTACGGGATGCAAAGTAAAATCAGGCGCATCCTTCGGCAAATCTACTTCAAACTCCTGCCCCTCGGAACCGTCGGACTTGATCACGATATAACGTCGCAGCGGCATAATTAATTTTTATTACTACGCGGATCAAAAGCATCGCGCAAGCCATCACCTAAATAACTCAATGAAAGTAGTGATAGAGCAAACGTGGTGGCAGGGATAATTAAAAGCCAGGGACACTGCTCCATGACATCCGTACCTTCTTTAATTAAGAGTCCCCACGATGTCATGGGCGCCTTCACTCCCAGACCCAAGAAGCTCACAAAGGCTTCGAGCATTAATACATTCGGAATCGTTAGCGTCGCGTAAACGGCAATGGTGCCCGCGAGGTTGGGCAAATAGTGATGTAATATAATTCCGAAGCGCGATTGGCCTAACGCGACCGAGGCGTCGACAAATTGCCGGCTCTTCAGCTGACGCGTCTTCGTACAAATAATGCGCGCCATAGTCAGCCAAGATACTCCGCCCACCGCCAAAAAGATTAGCCAAATATTTTGTCCGAAAACAACCGTACATAAAACCACAATGAGGGTTAACGGAAGTGTGCTGATGATATCAATCACCCGCATCGAAAGATCCTCGAAGCGTCCCCCTAACTCAGCCGCCACGATGCCATAAATCACTCCGACAAATAATGCGACCAGCGTAGCAATCAAACCAACGGTAATAGAGATTAAGCCACCTTGCAGAACGCGGGACAATAAATCGCGTCCCAATAAATCAGTGCCAAACCAATGTTCCGCGGACGGACTCGTCGGGCCTAATAATAAATTTTGTGATTTATAATCGTAGGGCGAAATCCACGGAGAAAGAAAACAGACGGTCGCTAAAATCACCAAGAAACCTAAAGCCAAAAGCGGTAACGACTTTCGGGTGAATCTCTGCCAAAGAGTCGCGGGTGCGGCCGTATCTAAAGCTAATTCACTCATGGGTTTTTGCGCAATAAGCGCGGATCGAGCGCCGCTTTAACCAAGTCGGCAATTAAGTTTAAGACCAACAACGCCAAGGCGTAAATTAAAGTGGTCCCCAGGATAAGAGTGATATCGCGGTTAATAATCGCGGTCACAAATAAACGTCCCAAGCCGGGCACATCGAATAAAGACTCTACCACGAAAGTTCCAGAAACTAAGGCGGCGGTAGCTGGACCCAGGTAAGTCACCACCGGCAGAATGCCATTTCTTAAAACGTGAATGAATCTTACACGGAAAGGCGAGATGCCTTTGGCCTTAGCCGTACGAATATAATCTAATTGGCCCACTTCCAATAATTCACCACGCGTCAGACGAGCCAAAGGGGCAGCGGTAATTAAACCTAAAGTCAGCGCAGGTAAAACTAAGTGAATGGGCGAACCCCAGCCACAAGGAGGAAACCAACCTAAAGTTTTGGAAAATACTAATGAGAGAATCGGACCCAAAACAAATGCCGGTAAGCAGATTCCTAATAAGGCGAAGCCCATCGGCACACGGTCTAAGGAAGAATTAGGGTACGACGACGCTAAAACACCCACCGGTATACCAATCAAGACTGCTAAGATAATTGAGACGGTTCCTAGCGTCGCTGAAACTGGAATTCTTGATCCGATAATTTCATTCACCGTCCATCCAGGATATTTAAGGGAAGGTCCTAAATCTCCCTGTAATAAATTTTTAATATAGTTTTTGAGTTGAATAACTAAGGGTTGATCCAAGCCGTAATAAACTTCGAGACGCAGTTTCACTTCGGGTGGCAATGGACGTTCCTTATCGAATGGCCCACCGGGCACGGCATGAGCTAAGAAAAAAGTGGCGATGACGACCAGCAGGAGAACCGGAATCATTTCCGCTAACCTTTTTAAGACATACAAAAACATTACGGGTTAGCGGCTTTAACTTTTTTCTCTAATTCTTCAGTCGTCGGAGGAGGCGGTAAACCGCGAGCATCGGAGCGCGACCAACCCATGCGGTCTGAAACTGTTTCATACTCTTTATCATTGAGTGAACTCTTGGTCTTTAATCGAGTTTGGCGAATTGCACTATCGCGCTGCATTTGCTCGATGGATTCTTTATCCGCGCGGTCGCGATAAGAGGAGCAACCCATCAATAATCCTGAAGCCACGATGCTCGTTACTAAAAATCTCATAGCTTTACTATTCAGCGAGATCATCATGGCTCAAGCACGGACAGACTTTGGATAAATTTAATCGATGACGCGAGCGAGCGACCAAGTCGTAGAAAAAATCGCGGATGACTCGGGGAATAATTTTCAGGCTTAGACCCACCCCAGGCCAAAGTCCGTCCGATTTGCTTAAAAGATAAATGACGGCCGCCGATCGCACTAATCGACGAGAGCCAACCCAAACGACCACCGTATCATTGTCACCTCCGGGAGGTTCGCCCAAAATTCGGGCTACTTCGCCCGCATTCTTAGCAAAAATGAAATGCTTACTTTGGTTTCGGGCACTAAACCAAATCATCGTTCGATTACAAAGCGTGCAATCCCCGTCAATGAGGACAATAGCTGGGCTAATCGACATAGCCATAGAGTGAAGAAATCAGCCCAAGAGTGAAGGCCTTTTAGTCCATTTCATACAATATTAGGAAAAGAGTTCAAAACGTCGAAAAGCGCTTGTCATCATACTCCCAGAGTGCCAAATAAGCCCTTCCTACTGGTCTGGAAGGGTATCCAAGTGGCTAAAGGTCGCGGACTGTAAATCCGTTCAGCTTCGCTGTTCGTGGGTTCGAATCCCACCCCTTCCACCAGCAGGAATTTCAAAGCCCCCGAAGAAAGGGGGTGTTTTGATTAAATCCGCGTTGACTCCGAGGGCTAGCCACGGCTTCCCTAATACTTCACATGGCCAACATCAAAGCTAACAAAAAGAGCGTCCGTCAGACCGCCGCTCGCGCCGCTCGTAATAAGATCGTCCGCACCCGTCTGAAAACCCTCGTTAAAGGTTTCACTACAGGCGCACCTGCCGCCGTGGCCTCACTCGTTGCCTCAGCTGCTGATAAAGCAGTTAAGTCCGGCGTGATTCATCGCAACAAGGCTAACCGCATCAAGGCACGCCTCGCGAAGAAATTAGCTGCTGCTAAAAAATAGTGATTTAAAGTTTTTTCTAACAACCCCGCCGTCTTCACGACGTCGGGGTTTTTTATTTTAACCATGACCAAACCTCTCTCCATCGGATTTCCTAGCGGACTCTTTGGCGAGGAAGCCTTGCGTCTCGATATTTTGCAACAGGGCGAGGGTTGGTTCGCGATTTCTAAACCTGGTCAAATTCCTTTCGACGACCATCCCTGGCAAAACGGGGAAACGCATTTGATCGGTGCCCTTCGCTCACAACTCGAAATGGGTAAACCCGAAATCGTACGATTAGGCCTACAAGAACCTGCCTCAGCTTTCGGACCCGAACCCGAAGTCTCGGGAGTCGCCGTGGTCGCCGACCGTGCCAGCACTTTAGCTGCGTGGCGTGACGCCCTGGGGTCTTTTCAACTGCAATTCACCTACACGCTCATGGCTAAAAATGAAGACGCTCCTAACGAAGGCGGAGTGTGCGATTTATCGATTGGCATGGATGATACCCGCAGGCGGGCCTTTATCTCGAGTCACCGCGGGAAACAGGCAGAAACCGATTTCACGGGCGGAGAAGTTTTTAATGGCTGGCGACAATGGACGGCAAAAACGCGCTACCCGCGACGCGATCAAATACGCATCCACGCACACGAATGCGGAATAAAAATCGCCGGTGAGTTAAACTACGAACGCACAGGCCGAATTACTTTAGCCGACACCGTAAGACGCGGAAGAATCAACAAAGGTGAAGATCATCCACTCCATCGCTGCTTACTCCTTCACCTACAAAAAGTCGAAGGAGTCGTGGATGGTAAATCATTTGCCATTGAAGCGCCGTTACCCACCGACTTCGCCACGGTGTTGAAGCGACTACGTAAAGGCGCCTAGATTCGCGGCACCATCGAGTCGTAGCAAAATTATCTTTTAATATTATCTTCTCCCGCGTGCGAGGCCATCGCTTCGCGTCTCAAACTATCTTCGCGATACGACATAAATAAATACAAACCTACACCCACACAAATACACGAGTCGGCGATATTAAAAGCGGGGAAACGATAATAAGGTAAATGAATATCAATAAAGTCGATCACGTGATCACCGAGCAAGCGGTCCAAAACATTTCCGAGGGTGCCGCCAACAAATAAGCCGAAGGCAAGTTGTCCGTAATTCAGCTCACGCATCAAAGGCTTTCGCCAACGCCAAATTAAAGCCAGCACGGCAAGGGCTAGAAAGATGAGGAGCGGCTTAACATCCTGCTGCGCACCCAGGCCCCACGCGGCACCTTTGTTGCCGACATGCACTAACCAAAATCTGGAAAAAATAATAATCGGTTGGCGGTCGGGATCATCGAGAAAATAAGCACCAAAGGGAATCGTCTGCACGACCCAAACTTTAGTCAGCCAATCCAACAAAACGGATACGCCCATGACGCACCAGAATGTGCGATAAGGACGAAACCGATCAAACTGGATAAGGCCTGAGCTCAAGTCTCGGGAGCATCATCTTCACCGCCGCCACCGCCGGAACCAAATCCGACTTCATCACCGATTTCGCCGAGTGGATTACCCCCACGACGACGGCTAGCGCGGCGAGTCCGTTCGAGTTCTTTTTGGCCTTCGAGGGAATAACGCGTGAATGGAACAGCCATCAAACGAGCGTGCGGAATAGGCTTATTGGTGATTTCGCAAACACCGTAAGAGTTTTTCTTCATGCGAACAATAGCGTCTGAAATTTCTTTCAGGGCTTCTTGCTCATTGGAAATCAAGGAGAGCGCAAAGTCCCGATCGGCGGTATCGCTACCCGCATCGGCCATATGTTGTGAGTAGCCAGAAAGGTCACCAGCGTCCTCTTTACCGTTCTTCTTGAGTGCTTCTTCGGAGTGAAAAGCCAAGCCCTTCTGAATGGCTTCACGCATGGCCATCAAGAGGTGATAATAGCGGCGAAGTTTTTCTGGAATTTCTTTAACTTCATCACCCGCGCTGGAGCCCTTGCGGAAAGGATTAGATCCGCCCAATAAATCAGCAATCGAAGCGGATTCAACATTTTGAACTTTAACGGGTTGGGCACGGGATGAAGTGGCCGCTCTCTCACGCGCCTTACGTTCCTCGTCGGGCACCCATAAATTCAGTTTAGCGCCACCCTTCTTATGAGCCTTTAAAAATTCGTGAACGTTTTCGATAGTGAAAAATTGTAACTTCGGACGAACGGGAGCGATAATCACATCTTCTTTTTTAACATTCTTTACGCTACGGTGATTATCTAAAGTAGCTTTTTGTTTATCGTGTTTTGCCTTGTTGTCGATTTTGGCTGTGCCCTTAGCATTTTTACCAGTCGGCACTTTGGCGACCACCGCAGGTTTCTTCGCGACACCTTTAGCAAGAGGTTTAACCGGAGCCTTCGCACCTTTGACGGGAGCAGCAGGCTTAACATTCTTTTTAGCGACCGGCTTGGCTTTGATCGGCGCAGTATTTTTTTTAACAGCAACGACTGGCTTCTTCGGTGCAGGTTTAGCTGCAGATTTTTTTGCAGCTGGTTTTTTGGGAGGAGTTTTCTTAGGCATGAAAATTAGCTGAGTGAAAATTTAGAAGCGAGGGCTTCGCGGCAACGTGGAGAGACCATACCAAATTCTCCGGCGTTCACAAGTTCAGGAACCCAGCGCCAAGAGCGTGGGCAACGCACCCCAAGTGCGTGGTCTACTTTAAATGTCAAGTCAGCCCCATGTGTCGGAGTCAGAGTCACCGCCGAAACTATCCAAAACTCGCTTAAAAGTTCAGAATAACGACTTAATAGGGCAAAATCCTTATTCTGAGGATCGGCCGAAACATCCACTGCAGCCTCGAGCGATTGTCCGATTTTCTTCTCCTGACGTAACTTCTCGAGAGGGATATTAACCTGTGCGGCTAAATTTTGGATAGCGATGAAAGCCGCATGAGCCTCCAGGCCCGCCACATCTTCCCACTCGTTTTCGACCACTGGCCAATCCTGCAAGTGCACGGCGGTGTCATCATTGTACTCGGTTTTATGATGCAGATGTGACCAAGCTTCATCCGCCGTAAAGGGCACGAAGGGAGCAATCAGTTTTAGATATACCTGAAGGACTTGATAAATCGCCGTCTGCGTGGAGCGACGTAACGGATGATTCACCGCCATGGTGTATAAACGATCCTTAACAATATTATGATAGGTCGCGGATAAGGTTCCGGTCGTAAATGCCGCAATCGCAGCGGCCGCACGATGGAACTCATAACGCTCACAGGCATCGGAGACTTCACGAACGAGTTTTGCCGTCTCCACTAAGACCCAGCGATCAATCAGAGATAATTTTGCGGTCGGTACGGTATCGGTACTTGGATTAAAATCGTGTAAGTTTCCTAATTGATAGCGGAGCGAGTTACGCATTCCGCGATATTGATTGGAGATCGTCTCGAAGATGGCATCCGAAATGGGAATATCGCTTTGATAATTTTCTGAAGCGACCCACAGACGAACAATATCGGCTCCGTATTTTTTTACATAGTCGTCCGCGGTTTGTGGTTTGCCTGAATTATCCGATTTAGAAATTTTCTGACGTTTCTCATTCACCACAAATCCGTGAGTGAGTACCGCGCGATAAGGAGGTGCCCCTTTAACCGCGATCGCGGTCCAGAGTGATGATTGGAACCAACCACGGTGTTGGTCGGATCCTTCTAAATATAAATCAGCGGGCCAGTGTAAGTCGGGGTGGAGTGCGCAGACCGCTAAGTGACTGGAACCAGAATCAATCCAAACATCTAGCGTATCACTACCCTTCTTTAAATCCTTCGGCCAATCCTTAGGCACAGGTGCGCCGTTGAGAACTTCATTCACCTCCGTCGCCCACCACCAATCACCACCCTGCTTCGCAACTTGAGCCGCGACGTGACGAACCACACCAGCATCCAAATAAGAATCGCCCGTTGAGGGTGAATAAAATGAAGGAATCGGAACGCCCCAAGCACGTTGACGAGAGATACACCAATCGGGACGGCCTTCGAGCGCCGCGCGAATACGATTCTCTCCGCTCGCTGGAATCCATTTTACCTGACTGACCGAAGCTAAAGCTTTGGCGCGAAGTCCACCGCGATCTAATCCAACGAACCATTGATCAAGTGCGCGGAAAACCACCGGTGATTTCGAACGCCAACAATGAGGGTATTGATGCTCAAACGTGGATGATTTGATGAGGGCGCCCTTTGCCTTTAAGATTGTGAGCACGGCAATGTTAGCAGGATTTTTTCCGTCGGTTTCTAAAACCGTGATGCCAACTAACTCGGGGGGTACACGTCCATCATCGGCGTAGGTGCCATCGTCACGAACCGGACAATAAGGTTCGAGACCATATTTATTTCCGGTTTGAAAATCTTCTAAGCCGTGTCCCGGCGCCGTGTGAACACAGCCCGAACCTGCATCGGTAGTTACGTAGTCCGCTAAAACCACGGGTGCATCGCGCTCAATAAAAGGATGGCGCGGTAAGAGACCTTCGAGATTTTTCCCTTTCACTTTAAATCCATCAACGGCGCCTTCTAATCCGCATTCAGAAACAAAAGCGTCACGACGAGCAGTAGCTACGAGATAAGATTTTTCTCCGTGGATCACTTCGACGTAATCGTACTCAGGGTGAACCGCGATTGCGAGATTGGCGGGTAACGTCCAAGGAGTTGTGGTCCAAATGACTACGGAGAGAGGATGCGCGGGCTTAAGTCCTTTGCTCTCCGGTTGAGCGACCGGGAACGCTACCCAAATGGAGTAAGAGCGTTTCGTGATGTATTCGATTTCCGCTTCTGCTAAAGCGGTCTGACAGGGAATCGACCAGTAAACCGGTTTCTTCGAACGATACACCAATCCTTGTTCAACGAAATTAGAAAATCCTTTGAGAATTTCAGATTCATAAGCGGGATCCATCGTACGGTATTCCGATTTCCAATCGGCCAGAACTCCTAAACGACGGAATTGACCGCGTTGTTTTTCGATGTAGCTCGCCGAAAATTCCGCACACGCTTTGCGAATGCCCAAAGGCTCTAAGGTTTGTTTCTTCGCCTGCAGTTCCTTCATTACTTTATGTTCAATCGGCAAACCGTGACAATCCCACCCAGGCACATACGGCGTGCGCAAACCTTTCATCGATTTAAAACGCAGGATAGAATCTTTTAAAAGTTTGTTGAGTGCCGTCCCGATATGAACGTCGCCATTGGTGAACGGTGGACCGTCGTGCAGAACAAACGCTGGCTTACCTGCGGCACGCTGCTGGATTTTTTCGTATAATTTAAGACGATCCCAGTGAGCAATTCGCACGGGCTCGCGCTCGGCCAAACCTGCCCGCATTGGGAAGTCAGTCACAGGCAAATTCAGGGTGTCCTTGAGCTCTACGGCCATAATTGATAAAGTTTAGTGTATGTTTATTAGCGGGTGGCAATACCCCACCGGGCGGGCAGAATGATGGAGATACACATATTGGCAAGGGGTAGATGCGAAAAATGACCACACCGCATCAAATATAAAAGGTAAAAATCGGGTAGTGTTGACAGACATGGAGATAAAGCCACCAATGTTCAATCCATGGATAACGCGAAGCCAAAGCTAGTCACCAAACAAGGTGCAGGAATCGATATTACCCTGACGCTCATTTTCTTCGTCGCCATGACGGACGTACTCAAGAATCACGTGCCTTGGGTCGAAGCCGGCGAATTCGCAGTATTACTCGGCGCCGCCTATGCCTCAGCCTGCCTTTCGGGCGTATTCTGGTTAGCCCTCTCACTCTTCCGCGTCACGCTGGCCGACCAAGTTCTGCAAAAAGTAGAATCACAGAAGAATAACTAATTTAAAAATTCTTTTGTCGTAATTAGGCCAGCTCACTGCTGGCCTTCTTTTTTAGATAAACCAGACGATAGTGCCGCCTCGATTTCTTTTCTTAATTCATTAGCCGCGCCGCGCTCTTTTAAGAACTCTTCCCACTGCTGATCCAATTCGTTGGGCTGGGCGGTAGAAAAATTTTCCAGCCACGCACCCAGCGTTCGCCAGGCATTATGATAAACGGGATTTTGCCGTAAAACCTCTCGACGCAAAGCAACGAGGCGCGCCTTCATTTCTAATTTTACCCCTGGGGCGTCGCGATTTTTCACTGCCATGGGACCAGTTAAAATGACATCGCCCTGACCTAAATCGAAAACGAATCGCGATAAATCATCGAGCGTCTCAGCCGATTCGCGCATACCCAAACTCACTGGTGTCCGATTTAATAATAAATTAGCCCGCGCGGTTAACCACCAGTTTTCATCGAGTGATTTATTCTTAACAACTAATTTCAAAATATCTTCACCCTGCGCACTATTAATTAAAACTTTAATCTGTTCAGCACTCGAACCCATTTCATTTCGGACGGCGCGCCAAAACAAAAAAGATTCTCTATCGGCGGCCTGCCCCTTTATAATTTTCTCTAATGACGACGGGGTACTTGTGCGGCCTTGGCGATACCACCAATCCACCATCGCAGGTCGTAATAACCCAATGATTTCAGACTTCAAAGCTTGGCGCAACCAGAGGGGACTTTTATCGTAAGGGCGCCCTCCCGCCAAAGCTGCCCGTGCCAACCAGGTACACGCGGCGGCCTCGGCGACTTGTCCGGTAATGTCGTCTTTGGTATTAACATTAATTTGCGTGAGAATTTCTCCGCCCATATTTCGTACGGAAACGGGAGGGGCGTTTTGAGTTTCTACTAATTCAATGCGGGCTTTAGGCGGAGGCAAAGCTGGCATGAATAATACCTGCTCCATGTAGCGGTTGATGGCCTCGCAATGCGAAGCGACAAAACTGATCTCGTTTAAATTATATCCTAAAACTACCCCCAACGAAGTCTCGTTAATATAGAGATGGGGCTCAGCGGGAGGAACTTCCGGAGTCGAAGGCGGAGTCGTTAAAAGAATACAAGCGGCCAACAAACTCAACATACATTAAGATCCCGCAAAATGATCTTCATTCACTTCGACTGGCTCGCCACCTGAAAGATGCAGAGGCTCACCCAAAGGTGTTTGATCATTTTTCCAAACCTCAACCGTCGCCGGCGCTTCAGCATCTGGAGAAATCCACTGCCAGCGGCCGATCCCTAAAAATGTCATCGGAATACCTTTTTCCATACTCAAACCAGGACCCGTACCACGCACATAAGGCTTATTTCCAATACCGATCATGAGGTTGATCGTCAGTGCGGTGCCTTGGGCAGAGGCTGTAGCAGGCGC
>JAEMQU010000018.1:20378-25909 GCA_016463705.1 Opitutales bacterium
TCCACTTCTTGATCATCTACATCTTCTTCATCATCAGAAATAACCGCTTCGGCCTCCGGCTCTTCTTCCTGAACGGAAGCGGGACTAGGAGCGGAGGCCTTAGAGGGGTTTTCCTGAATCGATTTCACCTGAGACTGTAAATCGTCAATGCGGTCGCTCGTTTTCTCTATTTGTTGATCGATCTTTTTAATTTCATCGCGCACTTTCTTAAAATCGTCGGCCACTTCTTCCGTATCCGACACCAAGCCGCGCAGGGTATTCGTGAGCGAACTTACTTTTTCATTTAAATCATCGATATCTTCTTTCTTTGCCGACGAAGCCGTTGAACTCATATCTTTTTCCACCGACTTAACTTTATTCTCTAAAATGGCGAAAACCGATTTGATTTGGTTGATTTCCGTCGAAGCTCTTTGGGCAATCGCCTCACTGGCGGAGCGACTATTTTGCTCTACTTCGGTGAGACGACGGGAAATAACTTCCATCGCTGATCTGAATTCATCGCGTTGACGATCGAGCTCTTCTTTCAGAGCAGCCCGTAAGCGAGCCTGCTCAGCCATTCTTTCTTTTTTGTCACCGCCCTCCGACATCACCGGGATAACGACAATCAACGAAGCAATTAAAATGCCCGCACCGGCCAGAAAAGCGTCCCAACCATCTCGCTTCGGAGCGTCGGAATAAATAAATAAAATGGCGAGTACCGCCAGAAAATCTGCGGCGACTAGAAACCATTTCTCTTGGAGTATTTTTTCGATTTCGCGGTTCTTCATAGGTAGTTTGTGGGGTAAATTTATCGGGGTCTCTCAACGAAACCCACTTTACGGTTAACTTTTGAGAGAACCTTAAAAGCGCGACTTTGGGCCTGTTCTGCACCCATTTTAAAGATTTTATCTAATTCCGCACGGTCTTTAATCAGCGTTTCATAACGCGTACGTACCGGATTCAAAGTAGCGACCACGGCGTCCGCCACGGCCTTTTTGAAATCGCCATAACCTTTACCGATAAATTTATTTTCTAACACAGAAATAGATTCACCCGTACAAGCGGAAAGAATGGTTAAGAGATTAGAAACCCCTGGCTTATCTTCGGCAAATTTTACTTCGCTACCCGAATCAGTGACCGACGACATAATCTTTTTTCTGATTTCATCAGCCGAGTCGGTAATATAAACGGTCGACGATTGATTAGGGTCCGACTTCGACATTTTCGCCGAGGGATCCTGTAGCGACATAATACGTGAACCTACCTTTGAAATAAAAGGTTCAGGAATTTTAAAGGTGTCCGAATAACGATGGTTAAATTTTTCCGCCAAATCGCGAGCTAACTCTAAATGTTGCTTCTGATCATCACCCACGGGAACTAATTCCGCATTATAAAGTAAAATATCTGCCGCCATGAGAACGGGATAAAAAAGCAACCCTGCGTCAACCGACTCATGCTTGCGGGCTTTGTCTTTAAACTGAGTCATACGCTCTAATTGACCGAGCGGACAGAGACATCCTAAAATCCAAGCGAGCTCGGTATGCCCGATGACATGCGATTGCGCGAATAAATGACTTTTCGTAGGATCGAGTCCGCACGCAATGTACTGAGCCAAACAAGAATATGTATTATCTCTCAACTCAGCGGGGACCTGACGCACCGTAATGGCATGCTGATCGACAATTCCAAAAAAGCACTCGTAGTCGTCCTGCATACGGCCCCAGTTAAGCACGGCGCCTAAATAATTACCCAGATGAAGCCTCCCAGTGGGCTGGGCACAGGTTAGAACCACCGGCTTGGCGGGCTTTTTATCAGCTGTATCAGTCATTCCTTGCCCGAAGAGTGGCAAGAGGCGGGCAAATCTTCAAGCGGATTGGGAGATTAGTGACGCTTGAAAATATAAGCATACCTGTTTTAGTCCGACTACCCTATCCACTTTCACCATGAATCCGTTACCGACGCCCACAAACACTGCCGCCTTAGCCAATTTAGAGGATATACTATTCAATCCGGCAGTATTGATTGCCCTAGCCTTTATCTCCGGCTGGGCTGTGAAAAAAATCCTCGGCTGGTTGGGTAACAAATTAACCCGCAGCCCAATTGCCAAGGCAATCATCACCGCCGCTGGTAAAAGCCTTCAAGTCCTCCTACCTGCCTATACCGTCTGGCTTTTAGTCGATCATAACATGGTGCACATTTCCGCCAGCAAACAGGAATATTTTAAAGTCGGGATAAGTCTCTTATTGTCGGTCGCCCACACGACCACGGTCTATCACATGGTCCTCGTTCCCATCGCCTGGGCTCAAAAATTTGCCGATAAAACTGATAATAAATTGGACGATGTTCTCGTTCCCATGCTGAGCACCGTCATTCGGGTGGCGGTGGTCTTAGTAGGTACGGTTAAGGCGGTTTCTATTATCGACGCGGAAGCGGCGAAGTCCGTCCTCGCTTTACTAGCGACGGGAGCAGTTGCCGTGGGTTTCGCCGCGCAAGATACCATCAAAAATATCTTCGGTGCCGTCATGCTCATCATCGATCAGCCTTTCACCCTGGGTGATAATATTAATATTGGAACACACGAAGGCAAAGTTGAGTCGCTAGGACTTCGCTCCACCGTCATCGTCCTCCTCGATGGTCAACGTGTGGCCATTCCGAATGGCGATTTAGCCAGTCGTTCCATCGTAAACATCACCCGCCGTGACTACATTCGGGCCCAAGACTTGGTGCACTTAGAAATGAATACACCGGCCGAGAAAGTTAAAGAAGCCGTCGAAATTATCCGCGAGCTTTTAGCCAAACACGATGAATTCGATCGTCGCCTACCTCCCCTTGTTCACGTCATGGAATTTGGGGAATGGTCGATTAATATTAGATTTATGTACTGGTATAAACCAAACCTTACCAAACAAATGGACTTCAACGAAAAGCTGATGATTCAAATTTCCGAGAGATTTCAGAAATCTGGCATTCGCTTAGCTGCCCAAGGCACTCCACAAATCCGCTAATTTATGACACTCATCGAAGTTAAAAATTTAAAAAAATCTTACGGATCGATTCACGCGGTCCGCGGTATTTCTTTTTCCGTCGAACGCGGTGAAGTCGTCGGCTTTCTCGGGCCCAATGGCGCCGGAAAATCGACCACGATGAAATTAATCGCCGGACATCTACGCGCCGACCACGGCGCAGCCATCGTCGCCGGCTTCGATATTTCCGCTCATCCCATCGAAGCAAAAACCCACCTGGGCTACTCACCCGAAGGTGCTCCTGCTTATGGTGAAATGACCGTTAGAGAATTTTTACGTTTCGCGGCCGACCTCCGCAATCTCCCCAATCCATCAGAACGAGTTAAGAAAACCCTCGAGCTCTGCCGATTAAATGAAGTCGCTCATCAAACAGTCGATACACTTTCCAAAGGCTATCGTATGCGCCTCGGCTTTGCCCAAGCCGTGATTCACGACCCCGAAGTATTAATTTTAGATGAACCGACGGATGGACTCGACCCGAATCAAAAATTTGAGGTGCGTCGCATTCTTAAAGAGATGGCCTCACGGAAAGCTGTCATCGTCTCCACTCACATCCTCGAAGAAATCGATGAGCTGTGCACGCGCGTCATTGTCATCGCTCACGGCGAAGTACGCTGTGATGAATCTAAAGAAAAATTTCTTCAACGCGGTGCCGACTTAAACGAAGTCTTC
This sequence comes from Opitutales bacterium, assembly GCA_016463705.1. Classification (GTDB taxonomy): domain Bacteria; phylum Verrucomicrobiota; class Verrucomicrobiia; order Opitutales; family UBA953; genus UBA953. The sequence goes on from JAEMQU010000018.1 coordinate 24,053, forward strand.
CGCCAACTCACTGCCTAAATTTATGTCTTCTGAATCTTCTCCTTCCACCCCCAGTGCACCGTCAGCAGTCTGGGCAATTTTTAATCGCGAGTTCGCCGGTTATTTTCGCACGCCACTGGCCTACGTATTCCTAGCGGTCTTCAACGCCTTTGCGATTTCTTTAGCCTTCTTCGTTGGCAACATTTACGAAGCCGGCGTCGCTAATCTCGATCGATTCTTCCTCTATCATCCATGGCTCTGGGCCTTCCTCGCTCCCGCTGCTGGCGCGAGACTCTGGGCCGAAGAGCGTCGCCAAGGAACCATCGAACTTTTACTCACCTGGCCTATTTCCGTTTGGCAAGTAGCGGTGGGAAAATTCTTAGCTGCGTGGCTTTTTCTGGCGACTGCACTTTTTATTACCCTACCCATTGCTTTTACGATTGGTTATCTCGGCGACCCCGATGTGGGCGTAATCGTTTCAGGTTATCTTGGCTCACTACTTTGTGCGGGAGCTTGCCTCGGTATCGCATCGATTGCTTCTGCGCTCACCCGTAATCAAGTGATCGCCTTCGTCACCGGATTCTTGGCCTGCTTCCTTCTCGTCCTCATCGGCTACGGTGTGTTCGATGAATTTATTGGTGGATTATTTTCCCGTAATATTATCGAAGAAGTTCGTCGTCTCGGACTCTGGCGTAACCTCGAACCATTCACCCTCGGTCTCGTTGATTTAAGACCCGTTGCTTATTTCTTAACCCTCTCCTTCGGTGGACTAGGCTTAAGCACCATCATCATCGAACGTCGCTAATTTAATATGTCACGCCTCCAAACCTTCTTGGCTATTTTTGCGGTAATCGCCGCTGCCATCTTTGTTAATCTTCTCGTCAGCACCCTCAGTCCCCGGGCCGACCTCACCGAAGACCGCACCTTCACGCTCTCGGAAGGTTCACTTAAAATTATCAATAAAATCGAAGAACCCATCACGCTCGAACTCTACGCCAGTCGCTCCGATGTTAAATTGCGCCCCTACCTCGAGAGCTACTCTCGTCGCATCGAAGTTCTTCTGCGCGAATACGTCGCCGCCTCTCAAGGAAAAATTAAGTTGGTGTTAACCGACCCCAAGCCCGACACCAAAGAAGAACAGCGGGCCCAGCGTTATGCCTTGAGCGGCATGGGCGCGCTCAATGGTACGGCCTATTTAGGTCTCACCATTCAACAAGCCGACACGATTAAGGTAATTAATGTTTTTGATCCGAGTCGCGAAAAATTCCTGGAGTACGATATTTCCAAATTAATCACTTCGGCGATGCGCTTGGATCGACCCAAACTCGCGCTGATTAGTACTTTAGCGATCACGACCGGACTGCCCCAAGGTGGACAACAAGAGCCTGGCCCAGCCGATGTTCTGATTTCCGAATTAAGTCAGACCTACGAAGTCACCGCCTTAAGCAATCAATCAGAAGAATTACCGAAAGACACTAGCGTAGTTCTTTTAATTCATCCGCACAATCTCTCCGACAAACTTGCCTACTCAGTTGATCAATTTCTTCTCAACGGTGGCTCCATCTTCGCCGCCGTCGACCCTCTCTCGCGTTTCCAAAAATACCAACAAGGGGGCATGCCCTTTCAAGTTTCTCCCATGCTGGCCATGGGCGCAGCGAGCGATCCCGCCTTGCTTAAGGCTTGGGGTGTCCAGGTAGACATTGAAACACTGACAGGTGATGCGGAAAATTCCGTGGCGATTCGCGGTTCGCGCGGACAGCCCATCCAATATCCTGCCGCGTTCTCGGTCATCTCAGATTCTTTTGCCAAAGATTCAATGTTGGTATCCTCCTTGCGCGAAATTTCTTTCATGGAAGCAGGTAAGATAAGTTTAATTTC
>JAEMQU010000018.1:26009-27519 GCA_016463705.1 Opitutales bacterium
GAAAGCTTGGGTGGCAGTAACGACTTGGTTAGCCTGCGTGCTAAAGGCACATCCCTTCGTCCCTTTAAAGTTGTTAATAATTTAGAACGCGAAGCCCAAATCAAATACCAATCGAAACTCGATCAGATCGAGAAAAGTATCGAGGTAGCGACTACCAAGATTACTGAAATATCAAAACGTTCAGGCGGAGATCTATCCAAAGGACTGGTGATTACGCCCGAATTACAAAAAGAACTCGAGCGATTCCAAACGGAGATAGAAAAACTATCTGAAGAGCGGAGAATTATTCGCCGAGGCTTAAACGAAGACGTCAACTCCCTCGGGCGCAGACTTCAAATTATCAATCTGCTCATCGGACCAGCCATCGCCGCACTCTTTGGTCTACTGTACACACTCTACCGTCGTCGTAAAAGCGCCTAATCTCTATGCGAAATAAAACCCTCTTAGTGGGCACACTGGTGCTTGGACTGATTACCCTCGTTGTCTTAAATTTTAATAAATCGAGCGACGAAGTGAAACCTGTCACTAAACCCTTAATCGATAACGAGATTCTTAATCGCCCAGCCCGCCTTGTTCTTAAGAGCGGCGGAAAAACATCGACCATCGAGCAGCTCAATGGTCTTTGGGTAGTTAAAGAACGATTTGATCTGCCGGTGGATATCGAAAATCGCCTCCTCCCTTTTATTTCATCCCTCCAAAAAACCGAGAACTTCGGCCTCCTCACGAGTAATCCCAAACGTCTCGACAAACTTAATTTGTCGGACGCTTTAATTTTAATCACCGGGGAGAACGGAAAGACCTTTGCGGCCGAAATAGGCAAGCCGACCGATGACGCGCTCGGAAATGCGATGCGTATCCAGGGAGAAACCTCTGCTATTCGCACGAACTTCACCGGATACATTGAGGCAGACCCCGCTGCCTGGATTAATCCTATTTTATATTCTATTAAACCCGAAGAGGTTAAAAGTGTGACCTTTAAATTTGCGGACGGAAAGACTATCTTTGCCCGCTCAGCTAAAGATAAAAAATTCAATGAACAGGAAAATCCCTGGTTAGAAAACTTCGTCCTTAATCTCGCAACCCTTCGCATCATTGACGCTCAAGGAAAAGACATGACCACCACCGAACTGGCATTTAAACAATCCAGTGCCATCATTTTTGATTTATTTGAGGGTGGATCTATCACGACCACTTGGGCCAAGGAGACTGATCCCGAATCCAAAGAGCCTAAATACTTCGTCAGAGTTCAACACTCAGACCCCCAAAATAAAATCAACCAAGTGGGTCAAAAAGCCGAGTTCCTTTGCCCCTCCTGGTTGATGGAGCAAATTCCGTCATCCATCGCCGATCTGAACAAAAGATTAAGTCCGCCTACCGAAAACACCAAATAATTAGGTGTTTTACAAAAGCCCTTGCAACTTTGGCCAAGGGCTTTTTCGTATCTATCTGTAATGGTCATCGCTGAAGCCCAAACATTATCCACCTACCTTCCGGTTTTAATTCAAGCCGG
>JAEMQU010000058.1 GCA_016463705.1 Opitutales bacterium
GATTTAATCCAACGTCACGCCGATCTCACTGGCTCGAAGAAAGCTGCGAAGATTATTGCCGACTGGAAAAATTATTCGACGAAGTTCGTCAAGGTCATGCCCAAGGACTACAAGCGTGTTCTCGAAGCGATTGAACAAGCTAAAGCCAAAGGCCTCAGCGGTGACGCTGCCCTCGACGAAGCTTTCGAAATCAACGCCCGCGACGTTGCGCGCGTTGGCGGAGGCTAATCCTAAACACCTAACCACCAAACGATTTAAATCATATGGGAAAACCAACCGGATTTGTAGAATTCCAACGTGAATTACCCCCCGATCGCGATGCGCTGACCCGCATTGGTGATTGGAAGGAAATTCACCACCACCACAGCGATGAAAAACTTCGCAAGCAAGGTGCGCGTTGTATGGATTGCGGCGTACCCTTCTGTCACACTGGAAAAATGATCAGTGGCATGGCCAGTGGCTGTCCGATCAATAACTTAATTCCTGAGTTCAATGATCTCGTGTATCGCGGACTCTGGAAAGAAGCGTTAGAACGTTTACACAAAACCAATAACTTCCCCGAGTTCACCGGTCGCGTTTGCCCTGCTCCTTGTGAAGGCGCGTGTGTTTTAGGAATCAATAACCCCCCTGTGACGATTAAAAATATCGAAGTTTCGATTATCGATAAAGGTTGGGAAAACGGTTGGGTGGTGGCCCGTCCACCTGCAAGACGCACCGGCAAAAAAGTGGCCGTCATCGGTTCTGGTCCTGCTGGACTCAGCGCAGCGGCTCAATTAAATCACGCCGGCCACAACGTCACTGTTTTCGAACGCGCCGACCGTCCAGGCGGCTTACTCATGTACGGTATTCCGAACATGAAGCTCGATAAAAAAGAAGTCGTTCTTCGCCGTGTTCGCTTACTCGAAGACGAAGGTGTTACTTTCAAATGTGGCGTGAATATCGGCAAAGATATTTCAGCCGAACAACTCCGTAAGGATTTTCACTCCATCGTAGTTTGCACAGGCGCAACTAAAGCACGCGATTTACCGATTCCTGGTCGCGAAGGTAAAGGCATCTACTTCGCGATGGATTTCTTATCCGCGAACACCAAGTCCGTTCTCGATGGAGAATCTAGCACCGACTTTATTACCGCTCAAGGTAAGGACGTCGTGATCATCGGTGGTGGTGATACCGGTACTGACTGCGTGGGCACTTCCCTTCGCCACGGATGTAAGTCTGTAGCCCAGGTTGAAATCATGCCGAAGCCAGCGCTCACTCGCCAAAAAGATAATCCATGGCCTGAGTGGCCCAAGACTTACAAGGTCGACTACGGACAAGAAGAAGCGGCCGCTAAATTCGGTTCCGATCCTCGCGTCTACGTGACCACCGCAACCAAGTTTGAAAATGATGAAGCAGGAAATGTGAAAGCTGTTCACACTGTTCAAGTTGAATGGAAGAAGAACGAGAAAGGACAGTTCGTTCCTCAGAACATTCCTGGAACTGAAAAAGTATTGCCTGCTCAATTAGTCTTATTGGCGATGGGCTTCCTGGGACCCGAACAGCCGTTGCTCGACGCTTTAAATGTCGAACGCGACGCTCGCACCAACATCAAGGCTGAGCACGAGAAGTACACTACGAGCCTCCCTGGCGTCTTTGCCGCGGGTGACTGCCGTCGTGGTCAAAGTCTCGTCGTCTGGGCCTTTAATGAAGGCCGTGGCGCCGCTCGTGAGTGCGATCGCT
>JAEMQU010000032.1:0-5203 GCA_016463705.1 Opitutales bacterium
CACTACCAAAGTGGAGCGAACCGTACGCCGCATCTTGAATCACAATCAGATTATGTGTCTTCGCAAAAGCGACGACCTCCTCGTAGAATTTCAGAGTCGCACAAGCACCAGTCGGGTTATTTGGATAATTTAACACCATTACTTTAGCCTTAGCTAAAACATCAGCGGGAATTGACTTTAAGTCGGGCAAGAACTGATTCTCGGCATTTAATTTCATGTTATGAACCACCCCGCCATAATATTTAGCGTGGGTTCCTAATACAGGATAACCAGGAACAGTCATTAGTACGACATCACCAGGATTAATGAAGCAGGCTGGTAAAATTGAAAGGGCTGCTTTGGAACCAATTGAGTGAAGAATTTCGGTCTCCGGATCGATGGTGACATTAAAAAGATTTTTTAGATAACGTGCACCCGCTAAACGGAAATCGGCGCCGCCATTGTCGGCATAGCCACGGTTCTCGGGCTTGGCGGCTTCGACCTGCAAAGCTTTCACCACTTGAGGGAAAGCCATTTCATCAGGCTCCCCTACTCCGAGGTCAATCAATGCCACATCAGGCTTCGCCTTTTTTGCCGCAGCCTTCGCGCGCTTGATTTTTTCAAATTTATAAATTGCGGTAGATTTACCGTAATTAATTCCGCCGATGCGTTCGGCGAAGAGATTTTGGATATAAGGATCGGACATGGCTTAGTGACACGAAAAAGAAGAACAAAACGCCGAATGGCAAGCGGTCAAAATACTTCCCTTGCTCAATAGCGACTATCGAATAGTTTAAACCCATGAAATCATCCCAGACACGTGGAAGTTTAGGTATTTTAGGGCTTTTGATTTTACTCACACTTGGAATTGGCTGGATGGGCTCTCGTGCAACCTCACCTGAAATCACCGGCTGGTACGCAAGCCTCATTAAGCCATCCTTCAATCCGCCCAACTATCTTTTTGGACCAGTCTGGAGCACCCTCTATCTTTTAATGGCTATCTCGCAATGGATGGTCTGGAAATCGACTCAAAATAAACTCACCAAAATATTTTTCTTCTTAATGCTATTTTCCAACGCCTTCTGGTCACCGGTCTTTTTTAAATACCACCAACTCGGTTGGGCCCTCGTAGTAATCGTATTCTACTTAATCGCACTCGGTACCTGGGTGCGCTGTCTTTACCAAGAAAACAAAACCGCGGCGTACCTGCAAAGCCCCCACGTATTATGGGTGAGCTTTGCAACGGTACTCAACGCGGGTATCTATTTACTCAATTAGATCTTCAGCTTAGTCCAACGTGCATTGGCCTTGGATGATTTTACCGCTGCCTCCACAAAGGCCATACCCGTCACGCCGTGATCAATAGTTGGGAAATCGTAACCTTCTTTCGGAGCCTTGCGATTAAGCAGACGATCGGTAATTGCCTCAACGACTGCACAGTAGATATTTCCAAAAGCCTCGATGAAACCTTCGGGGTGACCGAATGGTGTACGAGTATATTTTTTAGCCTGAGGTCCGTTGTAGGAATTACCGCGACGCCAAACCTGGCGAGGTGCGTCAACAAACTTAACCATTAATTCATTCGGGTCTTCTTGATGCCATTCCAACGAAGCCAAGGAACCATAAACGCGAATATTTAAATTATTTTCTTCGCCGGTGGAAATCTGCGATGCGTAGAGAACCCCACGTGCTCCATTTTTGTAACGCACCAACATATTACCATCATCATCTAAGGTATGACCGGGAATAAAGGCCGTCAGTTCTGCAGCCACTTCTTTGACTTCTAAACCGGTGATATATTGGGCGAGATTCTGGGCGTGAGTACCGATATCACCAATACAATTAGAGATACCAGAGACATTGGGATTCATACGCCAATTGGAAATCTTGGAAGGCTTAGCGGCCTGCAAAGAGGGGCTAGCATACCCCTGTGGATATTCGACGACTATTTTGTTAATCTTACCGAGCTTGCCCGCGGCGACCATGGCGCGTGCTTCTTTGACCATCGGATAACCGGTGTAATTATGAGTGAGAGCAAAAATTAATTTCTTCTTCTTTGTCAGTGCGAGCAACTTTTTGGCTTCTGCTAAACTGTACGCGAGGGGCTTTTCACAAACGACGTGGATACCTGCTTCTAAAAAAGCCTTAGCCACTGGATAGTGCATATCATTTCGGGCGACGATAGAAACGAAATCGATACGCTCACCGACCGGTAATTTTGCCTCGGCAGTAGCCATCTCCTGATAGGAGGCATAGACACGTTTAGGGTTAAGATATAAATCTTGGCCGGAGAGACGCGACTTTTCTGGATCAGCCGAGAAGGAGCCGGCGACTAACTCAATCTGGCCATCGAGAGCGGCAGCCATACGATGGACTGCACCAATAAAAGCACCGCGGCCACCGCCGACCATGCCCATAAGAATTTTACGATTTAATGAACTCATAGCTTTTAGTAGTAGTTATAAAAATTATTTCTTTTGCTTAGCCTTGTCGAAGGCAGCATCGAAGGCGACCTTGTTCGTGGGAAATGCAAGACGTTTAACATAGGCGCAGCTCTCTGTTGCACCATGGAAACGATCCATACGACCGTCTTCCCACTCCACTGAGAGCGGCCCAGCATAATCAATGTCATTAAGTGCCACAATGACGTCTTCAAAACGAATATCGCCTCGACCTACAGAGCGAAAATCCCAAGCACGACGTGCGTCGCAGAAATCAGTGTGACCACCAAAAACCCCCACCGTGCCATCACCATGACCCCACCATACATCTTTCATGTGCGCATGATGAATTTGCTTAGCAAAAGTGCGGATGAATTTAATATAATCCACGCCTTGGTAACCCAAGTGACTAGGATCGTAGTTAAAGCCAAAGCGCTTGTGATTTCCGACAGCTTCTAGAGCGCGTTGTGCAGAAACGATATCAAAAGCAATTTCTGTCGGATGCACTTCGAGTGCGAAATAAACATCCTGTTTTTCGAAAGCTTCGAGAATTGGTAGCCAGCGTTTAGCGAAATCATCATAACCCTTTTGGAGAAAAGCCTGACACGTTGGAGGGAACGCATAAAGCGCATGCCAAATGGATGAGCCGGTAAAACCATTAACCACGACCTTACCCGAACCCTTGGGCAACTTAGACATATAGGACTTACCGTGATCAAAGAATTTACGTGCTGCTTCTGCCGTGAGAATCATTTCTGCCGCTGCACGCGTACGGACGCCCTCAGAATTTCCATCGCCCCAGATGTGTGGAGAGAGAATCGCCTGATGTCGTTCATCAATATTATCACAGGTAGCTTGACCCACCAGGTGTGATGAAATCGCCCAGCAACCTAATCCATTTTTCTCCAATAAAGCCCAAAGAGATTCAATGTAACCTTTTTCTTTGACGGCACGAGTGACATCAAAGTGATCACCCCAGCAGGCTAATTCTACACCATCGTAACCCATGGACTTAACTTTAGGTAATAATTCGGCAATCGGGAGATCGGCCCACTGGCCGGTAAATAATGTGGTTGGACGTTGTGACATAGAGTTGTTGGGTTTAATTGATATGAATAATCATTAAAAAAGTTTTTGGGCTAATTCAATTTCAAGTGCGTCGTAAGCGGAACGCAATGCACGGTTAGGATGGATGACTCCTGGAGCCGGTGCACAAAATAGAGATTCAAGATAATCCATTTTCTCTCCACAGGCGGCTTCCGCAGCTCGTAACGCAGCACCGAGTGCAGCGGAGTCCGAAACCGCTAAACGTAAAACCGGAGCACCAAAAACGTCCGCAAAAATTTGTGCAATCGATGAGTTGTTAGAAGCACCTCCCGTGAGTAATAACTGAGTGGTCGGTGTTCCCACCCAACGACTGTGTAAGCGCATGCTCAAAGCCTGACCTTCTACCGCGGCGCGCGGTAATGATTCTTTGGAAACATTTTTTCCTAGAGTAATCCGGCCAGCAGAATGACGTGGAGTAATCTCGTCCACTTCCATGGGTAGTATCGCAGACTGAGCGGCAGGCGATTTATCAATCGCCGCAGAAAAATCATCCCAGCTTTTTAATCCGCATTCGCGACGAATGGCTTCGCGGGCGAGTGAGCCATTACGAACACAAATCAAACTCATACTCCCGCCTAATGGATTTCCAAAGGCATGACCCAGGCCAGCCGCATCCGTACGGATTCCTCCGATTGCGGCAAAAAGTGTATCACTGGTTCCTAAACTAATAACGATTTTTCCAGGACGAGATGCACCCATGCCCACTAAGCTAGAAGGATTGTCGCCCGTACCAATCACCACTCGGCAAGTTGTTGAAAAACCATAACGCGCGACAAAATATTTTGAAATAGATCCAGCCACGGTGGAACCAGGACTAATACTTGGAAGTTTCTTTGCTAAGTCGGGAGCAGTCGCTTGCAGGGCGGCTGGCGACCAATCGCCTTTGCGAATATCCATTAAATTCATCCCCGCACCATCACCCGTATCAATCGCAACATCCTTGCCTGCTAAAATAGAAGCCATGAATGAGGAAACTAAATGAACGCGTTCGGTTTTCGCCCAAAGTGCAGGATTATTTTTAGCGAAACGACGAATCTGTGGACCAGTAAATCGGGGCGTGGCGACACTTCCGGTTAAATCACACACCGCCTGATTGCCACCGAGGGCAGCAGCAATCTCCGCACACTCTTGGGCTGTTGAGCTATCCATCCAGATCGGAGAAGTCTCGCGAGAGAGCACAGGCTTAATTTTCTCAGCGAGAGAAGTTTGTGGATTACCATCCGCGAACGCAGCGAGATAATCCGCACCAAGATAAACGCTGCCATGTTGTTGACCAGAAACTGAAACCGCTTCGATTTTAGAAAGATCAGTTGAGACCCCCAAACAACCCAAAGCTAATTCTAATCCATCCAACCAAAGCAATGGACTGGCATGGACTTCATTATTGTAACCGCCGGGAATAAATCCTTCGGGATGTCCTCGCTCAGGAAAGTCAGGACCGAAGGCTGCACGAGCCATCGCTAACTGCTTTCCAGATTTAGTATCTAACACCAGTGCAGTTGCACTTTGCGTTGATAAATCTAAACCGAGAACAATCGCCATAAGGATTACCGAATATATTCGTTGATAAGATTCTCCAGCAACTCCTGACGACCCGAGTCGAGACGTGGAGGCGTAATGCCTTGAGCGTATTGATCGAGCGCAATGAGCGAAGTCTTACCCGATTCAATTTTGCG
>JAEMQU010000032.1:5303-6738 GCA_016463705.1 Opitutales bacterium
GTCGTGAGATAAAGGTCGGTAGGAAATTGATCGGTGTCCCAACCTAAGAGTGTATCTCCGCGATTAGCATCGATTGAGCCTAAGGCATCAGCACCGATGGCTACTTCGAGCTCATGCTCCATCGTGTGTCCAGCCAGCGTTGCGTGATTGGTTTCAATATTAAGTTTAAAATATTTTAATAAGTCATATTCACGCAGGAAGTTGAGACAGGCGGCCGAATCTGAATCGTATTGGTGCGTAGACGGTTCGCGTGGTTTAGGCTCAATGTAAAACTGTCCTTTAAAACCAATCTTCTTCGCGTAGTCGACAGCGAGGTGTAAGAGCTGAGCCAAGTGATCCAACTCACGCTTCATATGAGTATTCAGTAACGTCGCATAGCCTTCACGACCGCCCCAGAAAACATAGCCCTCACCGCCGAGTGCCTTGGTCGCATCCAACGCATGACGAACCTGGCTGGCACCATACGCAAATACATCGGCATTAGGAGAAGTGCCCGCACCTTGGGCGTAGCGCGGATGCGCAAAAAGACAGGCCGTACCCCAGAGGAGTTTTTTACCTGTAGCTTTCTGGTAAGCTTTTAACTCTTGAGTAACCCGAGCGAGATTAGCGTGAGTCTCGGTTAAGGTTGAAGACTCCGGGGAAATGTCCCGATCATGGAAACAGTAGAAATCAATTTGGCACTTTTCGAGAAACTCAAAAAAGACCGGCACACGACGCAGAGCGTTGTCGAGAGAATCAGAACCATCGTCCCACGGCATCAAGGCGGTGGCACTACCAAAGGGGTCACTCAAGCCATTGCGCATCACGTGCCAATAGGCGGCCGCGAAACGCATATGGTCTTTCATTTTCTTTCCGCCGATTTTCTCGTCTGGATTGTAATGCTTAAAAGCAAAAACGTTCTTCGACTTTGGACCTTCATACCGAATCATCGGCACATTCTTGAAGTGTGACATATTTTTAAGGGGTAGGCAGATTATAATTAATATCTAAACACGGGTTGCCAAGTGGGTATTCTATAAAACCAGAAGATTAATTTTGTACTTTTACGACAGTCTACTTTCTTAAAAACTCTTCAACGGGTCTTCCAATAGCTCATTTTATGCATTGTTTTATGTGACTCAACAATACCAAGGTAGATATTTCACGATTCATTAGTATTACTAAGACGACAAACAAGTGTCACTTGCAACCTAGAGTCATTGCCCTAGCATCGTCCGAATGCTGGTCGTTAACACCATCACCGAACTTCGCCAAATCCTCGCAACTCAGCGTCAAGCAGGGCGAACGATTGGACTAGTTCCGACCATGGGCTGTCTTCACGAGGGTCATCTTGCGTTAGTTAAACGGGCCCGCAGTGAAGCAGATTTCACCATAGTCTCTATCTTTGTTAACCCCACTCAATTTGGCCCGAACGAAGATTTCTCAAAATACCCAC
>JAEMQU010000059.1 GCA_016463705.1 Opitutales bacterium
CCGTGTCACCTTGCCCACGTGTCCCCTTAAATAGATGGTTTCTTTTGACATGAAATGTTCGGGCAGATAATTTTCGGAAATGAATAAGCGCCCCATAAATTCTCTCATTCTTTTAGCGGTCATTTTAAATTTTAGTCCTACGGCGTTGTTTGCCTGCACGGGTATTTCGCTCAAGTCCACCTCGGGCGATGTTGTGGTAGCCCGCACCGTTGAATGGGCATTGGGCGATGCTCAACACGATCGCCTCGTACTTTTTCCACGTAGCAAAGCATTTACCGGATTAACCCCTGGTGGTAACAATGGCTTAAAGTGGGAAGGGCGTTACGGTTTTATTTCTGTTTCGGCTTATGGTCAGGATTACGGTCCTGATGGTATGAATGAAGCCGGACTCTATGTCGGCATGTATTATTTTCCCGGGTTTGCCGATTTCAGTAAATATGAGGCATCTCAATCGGGTCGGTCGGTGAGTGTCGGTGATTTCATGCAATGGATGTTGTCTTCATTTTCTTCTGTAAAAGAAGTACGTGCCAATTTGGATAAAGTGACTGTTGTGAATGTCGAAGACCCACGTTTCGGTGGTGCACCTTTACCGTTCCACTGGAAGATCGCCGATGCTTCGGGTGATTGTATCATTATTGAAATTGTCGAAGGCGGTAAGGTTAGGATTTATGATGCATTTCTCGGGGTGATCACCAACTCACCCGAATATAGTTGGCACCTAACAAATTTAAGAAATTACCTCGGTCTAACAACTGAGCCTCGCACTCCTTTAACGTTGGGTGGAGTAGACTTAGCACCCCTCGGTGGCGGCTCAGGTCTACACGGGCTGCCTGGTGATTTTACGCCTCCCTCCCGATTTGTGAGAGCTGCTGCTTTAACCGCCTCCGCTCGCCCATTGGCCACATCGCAGGATGCGGTCTTTGAAGCTTTCCGGATTCTCGACAGTTTTAACATTACTGTTGGAGCTTCAGCGTCACCCGCCAAAGTTGCCAAGGACATTACCAGTGCGACGCAGATCACTACCGTATCAGATCTAAAAAACCGCACCGTTTATTTCCACACGATGGACAACCGTCAGATCCGTAAGATTGATTTACGTAAAATTGATTTTACCAAAATTAAGCAACAAGAGGTAGTGGGTAGCGCCAGCCGCGAACAAGTCGTCGTCGAGCTCTCCGCAAAATAATCCCATAACCCCCTTCCAAAAAACGGGGTCAGACTACGCCGGCGTAGTCTGACCCCTTAAGCGTAGTCTGACCCCTTTTTTATTTTAGCCGTTGGAGAGTTTTTGTTTAACGTTTTCCCAGAAAGGGAAATAGCCGCGAGTGGCATGCGGGAAGTGTTCCGCATCCCAGCGACGTCGGCGCCAAGTGACTTCAATGCCATTCGATCGTAGGGCTTGTTCCGCACGCATGGCTTCTTCTAGCCACGGTCCAACAAAGGGTCGGTAGGCAATGATTCTATTAAGGTTATGTTCCTTGGACCATGTTACTAAATTTTCTGCTAAATCATCCGTGGCCTCGTTTATCACGGTGGCTCCGAAATGTTTTGCTGCTCGCGCTGCACCTTCCTCCTGAGCTGCTCGTGTCCAGGCTTCAACCTTCGCACTCCAACCTCCACGTTGTGCCAGGCGAGTCGGCCACGCTGCATTAACACACATAAATTTTTCTTCTGCGAGTTCACCTCTTTCTGC
>JAEMQU010000060.1 GCA_016463705.1 Opitutales bacterium
CGGTAGAATCTTTAGAACAACTAAGATTTTTAGCGCACGGCTTTAAATTTCAAACCATCGAAACGCATTATCACCCTGTTGCGATTGATACCGCTGAAGACTTAGCGGCTGCCCGAAAACTTTTAAAATAATTTATGACTACACCACTCCAGTCTGCCCAGTCGTTATTGAAAGCCGAAGCCGAAGCGTTGACCGAACTTTCCCAACGTCTTGACGGCTCGTTCACCAAGGTGGTTGATTTAATTGCTAAACATTCCGGTAAAGTTGTTTTAATCGGCGTGGGTAAGTCGGGTCTCATCGCCCAAAAAATTGCTTCCACCCTTTGCAGCACAGGTACACCAGCCATATTTTTACACGCTGCGGATGCCGTTCACGGTGATTTAGGAATTTTACAATCGGGCGACCCTGTTATTTTAATTTCGCGTTCGGGTGCGACCGCTGAGCTGGTTCGACTCTTACCCGTGTTGCGTTCTTTTAAGTCACCCTTAATCGCCTTAGTGGGCAACACGCAGTCACCCTTAGCAATCCAAGCGGATTTCGTTTTAGATATTGGTGCGCGACCCGAAGCGGACCCCCTGGGACTCGTCCCAACGACGAGTACACTTTTAACTTTAGCATTAGGTGATGCCTTGGCGGCTGCTTTAATTACCCATCGCGGATTTGGGGCTTCGGACTTCGCAAGATTTCATCCCGCAGGTCAATTGGGTCGTAACCTTTCATTGACCGTCGGAGAAGTTTTTCAATCCATCGACCGCTGCGCTCGAGTTGATATCACCGCCACCTTACGTGAAGCGGTTATTGCGATGACTACTTATCCTAATGGAGCCGCCTGTATTTTAAATGCGGAAGGAATTTTAATGGGATTGATTACCGACGGAGATCTTCGTCGGGCATTAAGTCGAGGTATCGATTTAAACACCGCCAAGGTTGTCGACTTAATGACCAAAAATCCGATTCGAACCCATCCGCAGGTTTCCCTCGTAGATGCTGCTCGTGTGATGGAAGATCGCCCGTCGCAAATTTCAGTTTTGCCAGTCACTCACCCAGAAAACCAAAAGTGTTTAGGTTTACTCCGCATTCACGATATCTACCAAGCTGGACTCGTCTAATTAATGGCTGAAGATTCTACTTATTCTAAGCACGTTTTTTATAAAAATATAAAAACGCGCAGGCCTTCGTTAACTCCCCGTGAGTTAGCGTTGTTTGCTGTGGCAGCCACCTTATTGACCATCATGCCTTGGGCCTGGGGTGGAGTGGTTTGGTGGGCAACTATGCTTACCTTAGGACTCTCCTTAGGGGCACTGATTATTGCCGTAGGTAATTTTCGAGCACAAACCATTTGCGCAGGAATCTGGACGACAATCTTAGTCGTTATCGTAGTTTTAAGTATTCGTGGCGTAATTTCTGGAACTAACGAAATTTTAAATTACATCGCTCTCCCGTTGGCTGCTTTATTTGCTCAACTTTTGGGTGTCGGCTTACTTTACGACGATGTTAAATCGCGTCCCGCTTCGGAAACTTTCAATAATTTATTAAGGTGTGTCCCGTTCTGGATGGGCTTGGCACTGTTTGCTTACTTTGCTATCCAAGGCCTAAACTCTTGGGGTAGTGTTACGGAAAGAGATTTATTTTGGAGAATTTTTAAAGAGCCTTACA